>CABZJF010000001.1:0-275839 GCA_902525915.1 Paracoccaceae bacterium
CTGACATTACAAGCGCCATATAATCAGTTTGTGTTTCAAAGTCACTTATAACTACGACCTCAAAGTCCTGACCAATTAAACCGTAAAAGCCTAAAAACTTTCCGCCAGCGCTTTCGACAGCCGTTTTCAGGCTAGCTGTTCGGTCTTCGCCATTTTTCATCATACTCATGGCGACATCTTCTTTGTAATTCACATAAGTTAATCGTACTGTCATTTTATATTCCCAATTTTTGTAAATATATAATTGAGAACACAAACAAATATTTGCTCAAGTACACTAACTGTACTCTGTATAGACTAAGCTTGTGCAAAAGACTTTTTAAGTCGCTTCTTGAGTTCTCTTTTTGGAGAAAAAGTAAATTAAGGCCAAAATAACGATGATGCCCCCTATAATTGTGAGAAATTGAGGGCTTTCATTTGTAAATGTCCATACCCACAATGGTCCCAATATAGTTTCTAAAAGCATAATAATACTGACATTTGAAGCCGGTGTCATTCTGGAGGCTCTTGATAGGAGTATGAATGATAATGGAAGAATTAGTAAGCCGGTTATTGATATATAAAACATGCCTTTCAGATTAATTTCTGATGCGCTTGGCCAAAAATAAAACGCCAATAATCCGCATAAAATTCCCCCAGTCCCGAGTGCCAGTGGGAATGCAACTTCTTTATCTTTTCTTATAATTACGAAATTACAAGCAAGGCTGAAGGCTACTATAAGGCCGTATAGGCCACCTAATATGGAGGATAGGTTAAATATATCATGCGAGTTGATATCACCCGTTACAGATAGAGTTACACCAAAAAAGACTATAATAACTATAGCCCAAGTTCTCATATCAACCGCTTCTTTTAATACTACTGCACCCAAGATGATTGAGAAAACAGGAACAGTAGCTACTGCGATTAAAACAATCGCTACAGGAGCAAGGTAGATACCATATGCAAAACAAAAAACATTTGCCATTTGAACAATGACAAGGGCAGCAAAGCTTTTACACCATATTTTTGGTTTTACCCCACTTCTTGATAAAATAAATGGAATAAGCCCGATCAAAAAGAAAATACTACCGGCTTGGGTTGCCCTCCAAGCGACCATTTGACCACCAGTGAGTTCTGATAACCTCATCAATAGTGTATCAGGTGTTAAAATTAAGGCACCAAAAAGTGCTAAAACGACGCCAGGGTTCAAATTACTATTACCACGTTAGAAATTTAAATATTTATGATAAATATTTGCACTTGGTTACACTTTATTTTCAAAACGTTCTAGCTTGTTATTGAATAAATAAATTTCTTAAATTAACTTTATTGAGGTTCAAAGTTTCCAAAATAGGATTCTGATTATGACTGACAATATACCTGAAATTATTTTTGATGATGGTGAAAGTTATGAACGTTTTATGGGTGTATGGTCCCGTAAAGTAGGGGCCCAATTTATTGATTGGATTAAGTTTTCTAAATCACTAAATTTTTTAGATGTGGGGTGTGGAAACGGAGCATTTTCTGTTCAAATTGATCAGTTATGTAATCCATCAAGCATAACTGGTATTGATCCTTCAAGTGCTCAAATTGATTATGCTAGCAGGCGGGAAGTCAATGTACCATCCCAATTTGAGGTTGGGGATTCAATGTCCTTGCCATTTCAAGACGATAAATTTGATGCTTCAATAATGGCATTGGTTATATTTTTTGTACCAGATCCTAAAAAGGGTGTCGCGGAAATGCTAAGGGTGACTAAACCCGGAGGAACTTTGGCGGCATACGCTTGGGACGTAATGTCTGGGGGATTGCCCATGGAGCCAATGCACAAAATTCTGAGGGAGATTGGTATCGAGTATCCTTTACCTCCTAGCGTGGACGCGTCCCAAAAAAGAAACATGAGAGAAATTTGGACTGATTTGGGGATGGCTGCGATAGAGACAAAAACTTTTTATGTAAAACGCACATTCAAAAACTTTGATGACTACTGGAATATATATTCAGTAGGCCCCTCAATGTCAGGAACATTGAAAGCTTTAAGTTCTGAGACTATCTCAGAGATTAAAGTTAAACTAAATAATGCATTAGAGCGAGATTCTGATAATAATATAATTACGTACGCATTTGCGAATGCGGTAAAAGGTATAAAATCCAAGTAATAACAGGCTCTATACTTTTATAAACTAGCTTTTAGGATGAACTTCTAGGCTCTCGCTGCCTTCAAGCAATTTTCGTTAGTAAATATTAACAAAAAAGTTAGACCAACTCCGACCATTGATGGAACCGATGAAGTATTAAAATGTTTTAAATCGTTGATGACTTCACGCAGTTCTGAGCGCTTAATAAAAAAGTAATTTTTTGGCGCCTTCCCAAAGTAATACTAATACTTACAACATATTTTATTTTATTTAAAGAAGTGGAAAAACATGCCTGTTTTACGGAAACCTGACAAGGAAACTCTGGATATGGCTTGCTGTAGTTTTCAGGCTTAAAACTGCATGATGTTGATAGAAACCCATCGTAACAGCAGAACTTTATCTTGTATGGTTCAGTGCTCAATATTCTGTTTTCTAATGTACCTAAAAGATTGAATGCAAATGAATAAGTGAAATCCTCCCGCTACTAATAGAAATAATTTAGATATATCTGCCCAAAAATTGTTTTTTAAAAGACCATCGCCTAGTATTGACCGCAAGATATCTAATCCACCGATAAAGGTTAAAAGTCCAACTATTACTGCTAGGTGCATAAAAAGTGACTTCTTTCTAGGAAACCGTAGAGATAAAAAACCTAGAATAAATAAAACAAGACCGAGGCACGAAGGTATAAATGATGTTAATGATTTACTATCGCTTGTTACACTCACAAAAAACCCAAAAGCAATCATTACCACTCCGATTGATATGGTAATTTTTTCAGCATTCTGATTTAAAAATTTAAATTCAGTAGCTGGCATGGCCTACTCCTCATGGATATTTAAATTGTTATAAAAACTGGTATAAACATAAAACTTGTCTTAATGACAATAGGCTGAAAAGTAATGTTATAACATTTGCTTTGAAAAGAGAATGTGTTATTTACCTTATTAATTAAACACTGAATTGTCCCAGATGAAACTTTTCAAAGCGTTTATAGGATGTTTATTGCGCAAATATAATCGCTTAGCAACAACATGAAAGGAAGTCCAATGTTAGACTCTAACCAAGTTCCAGTAACAGTTTTAACTGGTTTTCTAGGCGCAGGCAAAACCACACTTTTAAACCGAATATTAACTGAAAGGCACGGTAAAAAATATGCCGTTATTGTGAACGAGTTCGGTGAGGAGGGAATAGATAACGACCTTGTTGTTGATGCAGATGAGGAAGTTTTTGAGATGAATAATGGTTGTATCTGTTGCACAGTCAGAGGTGACTTAATTCGTATTTTAAGCGGATTAATGAAGCGAGCGGATCAACTTGATGCTATTATCGTTGAAACTACTGGCCTCGCTGACCCTGCTCCGGTAGCTCAAACATTCTTTGTCGATCAAGATGTTGCAGATAAAACTAACTTGGATGCCATAGTCACAGTAGCAGATGCAGTGCATTTGGAATCTCAATTGGGAGAACATCATGAAGCAGAGGAACAAGTAGCGTTTGCGGATGTTGTTCTATTGAATAAAACTGATCTTATTGAAGGCCAAAATTTAGGTCTTATCGAGAGCCGTATCCGCAAAATTAATCCTTATGCCAAGATTATAAAAACTGCGCACTGTGATGCGCCACTTGATGAAATAGTTGGGCTAAATTCATTTAGTTTAGATAGAGTACTGGAGGTTGAACCTGATTTCTTAGACTCAGACCATGATCATGATCATGATGATGACATTACTAGTGTTTCATATGTGTCTGATACACCATTAGATTTAGAAAAGTTTCAAAATTGGTTTGGTGAGGTTTTACAAACAAAAGGACAAGATATCTTGCGATCAAAGGGAATATTAAATTTTGATGGAGAGGATGATCGTTATGTATTTCAAGGTGTTCATATGTTGATGGATGGTTCTCCCATGGGTCCATGGCCAACGGGAAAACCGCGTAATTCCAGGGTAGTTTTTATAGGTCGTGGCGTTGAGGACATGGGCTTAAAGGAAGGTTTTGAGAGTTGTAAAGTATAGGCTGCACGTCGACTTAAGAGATATGATATGTTGAAACAAACAGAACTTGAGCGTCGGGCCTCTCAATATGATTTTGGTGCACCAGTTACGGCGGCTGTCTCTATTAATGAGACCATTGTCGTAGGGTTTGGAGATGGTTCAATTAGATTTTTTCAAGCTGGTAACGAACCATTTTCTATAAAACCGCACCGTGGTGTTATCCTTTGCATGGCATGTAATGAAAATTTCTTATTTACGGGTGGCGATGATGGCAGATTTTTAAGAATTACCTTGAATGGTGACGTAGAGGAAATAGCAAATTTTGGCTCTCGATGGGTTGATTGCGTGGCGGCTAGTAATGGTTCGTTTGTTTGTTCTTCAGGTAGGAAAGCTCATATTTGGTCAAACGGAGATAATAATGTTAAAGTTTTAGAGCATAATAGTACTATCGGTGGTTTGACATTTGACTCAAAAGGCAGACGACTTGCGGTTGCGCATTATGGTGGCGTAACCATTTGGGAAGCCAGTGCCCGTAGATGGAAATCAAAAAAGCTTATTTGGAAGGGTTTTCATAGCTCTGTTACATTTAGCCCAGATGACAAATACATCATTACAATAATGCAAGAGAATGCTCTCCACGGCTGGCGTTTACGAGATAAAGCCGATCTTGCAATGTCAGGTTATCCGGCAAAGATTAAAAGCTTTGATTGGGTAGGTGATAATCCTTACCTTGTAACATCGGGGGCAGATGCCGCAATTTGTTGGCCATTTGATGGTAAAGATGGACCACTCGGCCGTTCCCCCGTTTGCGTGGCAGATGGGGAAAAGCAAATAGCCACATGCGTTCGTGCTCTTTCAAAAGAAAATGCGGTATTTGCTGGCTTTAAGAATGGTGAAGTCCTTCTAGCGGAAATTGATGAAAGTAAAGATGCAATTGTGCTTAAGAATGCGACTGAAAGAGAAATTACTTCTATAGTAGTTACACAGTCTCTATCACATATTCTGATTGGTGATGAAAAAGGGCAAGTGCTATTTGCCGCTCTTTGGGCTGGAGCAGCGAATGATAAACTTATTTAATAATTCTAAACCTAATTCAGAAGCCATTAAACGTATAAAGGCTACATTCAGTGAACATTTTGCGGTTCTTGAAACAACTACGCTTTCAGTCGCAGAGCTTAACTGTCATGAACCAGGCTGCCCCCCCACTGAAACAGTTGTTACTGCACACAATCATGATGGATCAATTAAAAGTTGGCGTATTGCAAAACCGATTGATGAGATCGAAGAGCAAGATATATTATGTTTAAATAATCAGAACGCTTGAGTACTATTTTTAACGAATAAGTAAGAGTATAGATTGTGAAAAAGCGTAAAAGCCCCTGTATCGATATATGTGACTTTTCGGGTCAGAATGGTTGGTGCTTGGGTTGTGGCCGTACTAGGCAGGAATGCCAGCGATGGAAAAAAATGAAGCCTTACGAAATGAAGTTTTTAGAAAAAGAATTGATTAAAAGGTTGTCTAAATTAGAAAAAACGTATTCAGAATAATTCCTATTTCTAATGTTGCGACCGAAAGTCTAATCGCAAAATCATATCGGTCAGCCTTAGAACTTTTTAATCAATATTTTTAATCGTGATTTTGAATTCGCAGCATCTCTAAGCTCTTCTGCAATTGGAGCTGAGAAATATTTCGGGCAATCACAACAATACGAGATTTGCGATCTTCATTCGACCAAGTTTTTAATTGAACAGGTGGATCAAAAATTTGCTGCACTCCATGAAAAACAAAAGGCGCTTCTATACCTTCTAAAAACACGAGACCCTTGATCCTAAGAATATCTGAACCCTTTATTCCGACTAATGTATCTAGCCAATTATCAAAAGTTGTATTTGATATTGGGTTGTCCAGGACAATTGAACAAGTTTCGATTTTACTATCGTGATTAAAAGCGGGTTTTGAAATAGTTTTTGCGGGAGCTAATCCACTAAGATTTTTTAATTCAGACAGATTTGCATCTAGACCGGTAGTCCAACGTAGAACTTCTTCATAATTCGATTTTTCTTTCAGAGCATTTAGACCCCATAAATTTTCATTAATGCCCTTACCATTAATTGAATGTACAATGTTAGCACTTGGATTAATCGACGTAAGTTTATTCTCGAAGTCCTGTATCTGTTTCGGCAAAGCAATGTCGGTTTTACTTAAGATAACCAGATCTGCCATGGCGACTTGAGATACCGCCTCAAACTGGGCATCAAGAGTTTTTGATCCATTGACTGCATCAGCGACTGTTATTATTCCATCCAATCTCGTGCTAGATGCCAAAACGTTGTCCAAAAGCAGTGTTTGCATAATAGGACCGGGATCAGCTAGCCCTGTGGTTTCAATGACAATACGCTCAAAATTAATTTCATTTCGTATGTTTTTTCGTATTAACCTTTCTATGGTTTTGGGTAAATCACCTCTTATTGAACAGCACAAGCATCCAGATTGCATTAAAAACACATCATCCGAACTTTGCTCTATTAAATGGTGATCCAGGCCTTGCTCGCCAAATTCATTCACTATTACAGCTATGCGTTTGTGACTGTCATCAGAAAGTACAGAATTTAAAATAGTTGTTTTTCCTGCACCGAGAAAACCAGTGAGTAGCGTTATTGGAACTTTTGTATCTTTCACAAAATAACTTTCAGACTAGTTATATTTTTTATGTATGTTCAGTAACTTGATGCTCGAAAAGATTATGAAGAAACTGAGGCAAACGCAAACTATTGAAGGCCCAGGTGGTGAATTAAATAAGTAAGAGAATTGAAGTCCCACAATAGCAGAAATTATTCCAAGAATGGCGGTACATATAACCATATACTCAGGAGTTCGGGAAATATTTCGCGCGGCAGCCGCTGGTATTACCAATAGAGCTGATATTAATAGGATGCCTACTACTTTAATTGATACTGCTACAGTGATGGCTAAAGCGATTGTTAAAAACATCTTTTCTTTTTTAGGGTTTACACCCGTAGAATACGCTAACTCTTCATTCAAAGTAGAAATCAGTAAAGAATTCCACCGCCAATAAATTAACGCAATAACAAGTAGCATTCCCACAATTATAACAAATAAATCCATTTGGGTTACTGCAAGAATATCACCGAAAAGATATGCCATTAGATCTATTCGCACACCAGATAAAAATGAAGCAATAACCAGACCCAATGCCAGACCAGCATGAGCAAAAACACCTAAAAGTGTATCAGAGGCTAAAGAGCTGCCAGAAAGTTGAGTTACTGCCCATGCCATGAGCAGTGCAGCAATTAAAGTACCTCCGAATATAGGAATGTCTAGAGCCAAAGCCATCGCGATTCCTAACATGGCAGCATGCGCCGTAGCATCTCCAAAGTAAGCCAGTCTCCGCCAGACAACAAAGCAACCTAATGGTGCAGCTACTATCGCAACTGCTATGCCAGCAATTGTAGCTCTAACCATAAAGTCAGTTAACATTATACACTGACCTCGCTTATACTTTCGTCAATATGATGTTTGTGATTATGTTGATGTTTATAAAGGGCCAGTGCTCCATCTGTCTCCATGCCAAATAAATTGTGATATTCTGGCATACCAGCAACAGCTTCTGGAGCGCCACAGCAGCAAACATGACCGTTTAAACAAATTACCTTGTCTGAAGCCCCCATAACGACGTGGAGCTCGTGACTAATCATGAGAACGGCGCACCCTTTTGTATTTCTTACATTCTCAATCTGTCGGTAAAAATCTGCAGATCCGGATTGATCGAGGCCCTGTGCAGCCTCGTCTAAAATTAAGATATCAGGGTCCCCCTGCAATGCTCTTGCTAACAGAACCTTTTGGAATTGGCCCCCAGATAAATCGGCCATTTGACTCTTAATTAGTGAGGGTATGCCGGCAGCCGACAAAACCTCCGCGCACTCCTTAGAACTAATTTTTTGCGTAAGATTTAAAAACCGTTCAACAGTTATTGGCAACGTTTTATCCATTTGTAAACGCTGCGGAATATAGCCAACTTTAAGATTATCTTTAATGAAAAGTGATCCGTCAAAATGCTTAATTGCACCTATTATAGTTTTTACGAGCGTTGTTTTTCCCGAACCATTTGGGCCAACAATTGTGACAATTTCTCCAGAGCTTACGTCCATTGAAACATTATTTAGAACTGTGTTGGTACCGTATTTAACACTGATCTTATCGGTCGATACTAATTTCAAGACGACCCACTACCTGCACAAACACTGCAAATTCCCTCAGCTTCAATAACTGCGTGTTCGATTTCAAAACCTGATAATCTGAGTGAGTCAGAAATATTAGCATCCAAAGAAGTTGATTGAGTTTCAGAAACACGGTCACATTTTTTACAAATCATAAATACTGGTGAATGATGAGACCCTGGCTTTGTACATGCTACAAACAAATTTTGACTTTCTACTTTGTGTGCAAAGCCATTTTCGACAAGAAAGTCCAATGCACGATACGCAGCGGGTGGTTGTGAATTAAACCCGGATAGCCTTAAAAGATCTAAAATTTTATAAGCCCCCAATCCTCTGGGCTCATCAAGCAAAAACTCAAAAACCTTTTTTCTTACAGGCGTCAGTTGCAAGCCATGCTCTCTACAATATTGTTCTATAATTTCCATAGAATTTTTGAATGAACCTTCATCTCTTTTAAACAAGCAATCCCTCGCAGATACTTTTTTTTCTGTCAATGTTATTTCCTTCTTGCAATAACAATTTCTTGCCCTTACAAAACCGAGTAATGTTATAATATATCATAGGAAAAATAATGTCTAGATTGCTCACCACAGTTTCAGCGTTTACTTTAGTCATTGGTTCGAGTGCTGCAGCGGACGCTCCCTCAGTTGTTGCTGACATAGCGCCAATTCACTCATTAGTAGCTAAGGTTATGGATGGTATTGGCGAACCGAAACTCATAGTTCCAAACGAAACATCTCCTCATGATTACAGGTTGAGGCCAGCAGATGCAGAAGCTATCGAAAACTCTGATATGATTTTTTGGATGGGTGAGGGTCTAACGCCTTGGATGGAGAGGGCTTTAGAAGCTCTAGGTAGCGACGCTAATGTGGTGGAGTTTCTTGATCTAGAGGAAACCGCACTGCTTTCCTTTAGGGAGGGTGCCTTGTTCGAAGCGCATGACCACAGTGACCATGATGATCACGATGACCACGATGACCATGATGATCACGATGACCATGATAAAGACCATGATGATCACGATGACCATGATAAAGACCATGATGATCATGGCCATGGAAGTAAGCATCATGCCTTTGAATGGGCCGGGCTATTTGAACTGTCACCTGGTACCTATAGCTGGTCTTTTGCGAAAGTTGATGGAAACTATGCAGATCCGGCAATGAAAATGGTGATTTTAGAGGCCACTGATATAGAGGCTGCTGAAGAAGGTGCCGAAGAGCTTCTTGAGGCTGACAGCGGTACGATGAGGGAAAACAGCGATAATCTTGTTGCAGCAAATACTGCATATGTTTTGAATTTTGATCCTGCAAAGGATACAACAGTCTTTGCTGTAGACATTACAACGGCAGGAAAATATGCATTTTTCACGGAGCATATGCCATTTGAATTCGAAGCTGATGAGCACTTTTTTAAAGATGCATCAGGCAGCGATGTTGAGCCAATAGCTCAAGAACCTGAGGGTGGTCATCATGACCATGGCCACGGCGATCACGCGGGTCATGACGATCACGATGATCACGCTGGTCATGATCATGGTGCATTTGATCCCCATGCTTGGCTATCAACAAACAATGCAAAGGTCTGGCTAAATGAAATAGCAGCTAAGTTGTCAACAATAGATCCGGATAATGCTGGCACCTACTTTGCCAACGCAAATGAGGCCAAGGCTGAAATTGATAATCTTAATATTGAAATTAATCAGACATTAGATCCAGTGCGGGGTGGAAAATTTATCGTTTTTCACGATGCTTATCAGTACTTTGAAACGACATTCGAATTTCCCGCGTCGGGTGCTATTTCGCTGGGGGATGCATCGGATCCAAGCGCAGCTCGTATTGCTGAAATTGCTGAGAGAATAGAAAAAGAGAATATCAGTTGTGTACTCTCTGAGCCTCAATTTAATGCTGGGCTAGTTCAAACAGTTATGGGGAATACCAAAGCAGCTACTGAGGTTATCGATCCGTTGGGATTTGGTATTGAGCCAGGACCTGAGCTTTATAATAAATTAATAAGAAACATGGCCCAAACTCTGGTCACTTGTTTGAAGTAGATTTTTCTCAACGGATACCTATTAACTTATTATGAATGGTAATTTAGGTAAGACCTCTTTGAAAAAACGGGTCGTCGGAGGTAGTCAAATGGAGGAGTTTGACCGCCTTCCGGCCCAGTTGCGCAGGTGGTTGAGTAATGCAGATTTACCTTGGAGCCCTGCGTCGGTCAGGCGGGTTTACCGAAAAGCTCTTGATGACACTAATGATGCGCGTAAGGCACTCGACGAACTCGACAACATGCAACGAAAACGGCTTAGACAACAACAAATCTTGGAATAGACCGTATAATTAAATAGAAATTTTATTTTTGATCCTACTGGTAAATTTTTAGTTCTATCTTGTGAAGCATTAAGCAAGATCTCTTCCCATTCTATAAAACTCGAGATTTGGCTGCATCGAGGTAAAGTTTGCCATTCGATTTGAGAGGCCAAAAAAGGCAGTTATACCGGCAATATCCCATATATCGTCATTGCTAAAACCATGCTTTGTTAAATTAGAAAAATCACTGGCAGATATAGATCTAGAGTCATTTGAGACTTTAAGTGCAAACTTTAACATTTCTTTTTGTCGTTCAGATATGTCTGCTTTCTTGTAATTTATGGCAATTTGATCAGCTATTAACGGATCCTTGGCGCGGATCCTAAGAATAGCACCGTGAGCTATCACGCAATATTGACAGCCATTATCATTTGATGTCGCAACCACAATCATTTCTTTTTCAGCTTTAGAAAGACCGCTTTTGCGCTCCATTAGTGCGTCGTGGTATGCAATAAAAGCTCTAAATTCGTCCGGTCTATATGCAAGCGTTAAAAATACATTTGGAACAAATCCAATCTTTTCTTGCACTGAGATGAACTGGTTTTTAATATCATCTGGCAATTCGCCTAATTTTGGAATAGGAAATCGACTAATTTTTTTATCCTGCATTTTATCCTCTTCGTTACTGTATCAAATTTTATAAAATAAAGATGTTTTTTTAAGATTTACTGAGCAAATTGAAACAATTACAAGTCTTTCCATAAAACTTTACCAGCTGATCCACGTGGCAAATTCGTTCGGATTTCAATACTTTTGGGGACTTTGTAATGAGCCATATTCTTTCCACACCACTCAATAAATGAATCTTTTGATAGCTTTTTTTCCTTGTCATTGAGAACTACTACCGCTCTTACCCTTTCTCCGGTGCGCGGGTCGGAATCTCCAACGACGCAGGCTTCCAAAATGGCGGGATGTGAATGAAGGATTGCTTCAACCTCGGCCGGCCAGACTTTGAGTCCAGATACATTTATCATTCTTTTCAAACGATCAACAAAATAAAAATAACCATCTTTATCATAGTATCCTATGTCACCAGTTCGAAAAAAATCTTTCCCATCTATACTAATAAATGCGTCTGCGGTGGCGTCTTCGTTTTGCCAATATCCAGCAAAAACCTGCGGTGCGTTCACCACAATTTCACCGATCTGATTTGGCCCTAATTCTTCTAAGTGCTGGGGCTCTATGATACGGGTGTCAACATCAAAGATTGGAATTCCTAAGCATTGCTTTCTGGGTGAGTTAATTGGATTAATATGTATGGGGGCCATTGTTTCAGTCAGGCCATATGCTTCAATGTAATCAAGCTCAAGAAGTTTCTCCATTCTCTCAGCAACACTTTCTGGCATTTGTGCTCCTCCACCTCCAATAGCCTCAAGTGATGATAGGTCGTATTTTTCAATGTTCTCCAATGATAGAAAATCAATCATTGTGGTTGTGATTGATCTCCAATGTTGAATTCTTTCTTTTTCTATAATTTCTGCCGCTACCTGAGGATTCCACCGCGCCATTAAATGAATTGTAGACCCAGTTAGTATGGGTAAGTTCATTGAATGCTGCATTCCAGTGACATGGCACAGCGGTAGTGTTGCTAACACTTGGGAGCCATTTTTCACTCCTACCCAAAGTGGATATGCATGTATCGTAGCATTTGCACTCTTATGAGTATGTAGACAGCCCTTAGGCTGCCCAGTTGTTCCTGAACTATACGGAATAATACACCAATCTTCAGGTTTTCGATTATGATTAGGGGCTGAGAAATTCATTTCTAGAGCGTTACTCCAGGTTGGGCAGGGTGGGTTGGTTCCTCTAGCCTTCACGCTCGTAGGTATATCAATATTAGCGTTTTCTCCAATATAATCTGAGTATGTTACTGCGAGTAATTGGCGTTCTTTGATATTGAGGTTGGCACTTTTAATTTCGTTGTAGAGTTCTTGTCCAAAAACGATTGCTTTGGATTGAGAGTCTTGAAATATATGTGCCAATTCGGCACTTTTGCACATTGGGTTAACCGGTACAACTACGGCATTCGCGGCTAAAATAGCATAATAAGCAATTATAAATTGGGGTGAATTTTGCATATACAATGCAACCCGGTCGTTTTGTCGAACATTTGCAAAAGCAGAAAGATATCCTGCGATCAACTTAACTTCTTTATATAGGTCGGAGTATGTCAGTCCTTTGCCATAAAATTTTATTGCAATTGAAGAGGGCGAATTCTTTGAAGAACTGGTAAGGTTTTCATAAACAGAACTTGCTACTGAAGGTAAACTATATGGTAAGTTCTGAGGCCAAACTCCATAATGTGTACTTTGCATTTCAAGTTACCTAATTAATTTCATGGTTTTGGAAGTTGGTTGCCAGCCAAAAGATTTAATTTAGGATTTTGAGAGTACTTTTTACAAAGGCGATCACACCCTTCATACGTAGCATCAAACGGGCCAGCTCTCCAGCCAGTTAATTGTAGGACCACCCCGTTTCCAACTTTGGGTCCGACCAAAGCTTCTTGATAATCAACATCACTCATCTCTGACTTGTCCACTCTAACGCCTTTTTTTTCCAAATTGGCAACGTACTCCTCTATATCGTCAATTTCTAAACCGATATGCTGAATACTGTTCCCATATTTCTCGACATGCTTACTTATAAAGCTTCCTGGATCGTCACTGGAAATGAAACTCATAATACTATCCCCAAAGCGAACGCACGCGCCTTTGTACCTATCTTCGATAGACTCAAATTCCATCATCATTTCGCCGCCCAGTACTTCAATCGCATTTTCCAATGCTGCATTGAAGTCTTTTACCGCAAATGCAATGTGATTTATTGATTTTACTTTAGCCATAATATTTACCTAACGAAGTTTATATTTTAGAATTATTTAAAAGTGCCCGTGCGTCTCCAGTTTGCAATTTTGGAAGAAATGGCAGATTAGAAACATAGAGTGGCTTTTCACCCTCCCAAGTATAAACACTTAATTCAGTTCCAACTGTTGAATATTCATTTCGCACGAGACCTAACGCAATATTTTTTTCTAATCGGGGGGAGTAAGATAGGCTGGTAAGCCTGCCTATTTTCTCCCCTTTGGACAATATATCCCAAGGTGTCTCATTTGCCTCAATCGGAGAACCCTCAATTATAAGTCCGACCAAAGTTTTTTCTAGCGGCTGCTCCCTTATTTTTTCAAGTTCAGCTCGACCTATAAATTTATTGTCATTTTTAAGCTCTACAAGTCGTCCAAGACCAACTTCATATGGGTTTTCTTCTACTCCCATATCTACCCCCCAGGAAAGGATACCACTTTCTATTCTTCGGGTTTGATTTACAGCTCCTGGAGCTGCGCCGTAGGGTTTACCAATGTCTATTAATGCATCAAATAAAGCGCCACCTTGTTCATAATTTTCCAAGTACAACTCGTAGCCGAATTCACCGCTCCAACCGGTCCGCGAGATTCTTAGCTCAATACCTTGAAAATTTACTGTGCGATGCCAATAATATCTTAAATCTAAAACTTCTTCACCAAACATTTCCCAAATTACGTTAGGTGATTTAGGCCCCTGAATTTGAACAACAGAAACATTTGCATCAGATATCTTAATATCTTTCAAAGGAGCATGAACAGCGACCCCCTTAGCCCAAAGCTCAAGATCACAATCAGATGTAGATAGCCAAAAGCGATCATTTGACAATTTTAAGATGATGGGATCGCAAACTATTCCGCCTGACTCGTCAGTAATTAGCGCATACTTACATTGATTAACTGAACAGGTAGACATATCTCTCGACGTTAATAACTGAACAAATTCAGCAGCATCGCTACCGGAAATCTCCACTTGACGCTCACCCATTACTGGCCAAATTGCTACATTTTTTGTGACGTTCCAATATTCTTCAGTCGGATTGGAGAAAGTACTCGAAATATAAGTTCTATTGTATACCGAAAATTTTCTGCATCCATGTCTCCAGGCTGCATCAAAAAATGCACCCTTTCGGATGCGAGGCTGGATCGCAATTGTAGCGCCTTTATGCGGCTTATTTACCATAATTCTATCCAATACAATATCCGACTTTAGTTGAAGCTCCACGGTAAAACCCTAATATAAATCGCGAAAGTGAAAAGAACTTTTTATTTATGATTTTTGACAATATTAATTCGCGTTTATCCCTTAACATTGATGCTAAAATTTTTGTTATATGATTTGTTTATAAGAAAAAATATATTAAAAACAGATACAAACGATGGAATTGTTAAAATGAAGATTGGATTCATAGGTACTGGAAAAATAGCATATTCTTGTATAATTGCCTTGGTTGGACGTGGCCACAAGATAACAATTACCGAACGTAATAAGAGTATTTCTACGAGGTTAGCTTCAGAATTTGATGATGTAAAAATTGCATCTCCGCAAGGTGTAATAGATGAGTCGGATGTTATATTTCTTGCAATTATGGAAGACGTAACAGAGACAATACTGAACTCAATAACCTTTAATAAAAATCAAACTATCATTTCTTTCATTCTTGGTGTTAATTTAAAGAGGTTACAAACGCTGTGTGCACCAGCTCATGATATTGCCATTACAATCCCTTTGCCAATGATAGAGCAGGGTAACTGTCCATTGCCCATATATCCAAAAAACAAAGTACTTTCTCAATTATTTGGTAAAGAAAATTTTATTATGGAGTTATCGTCTGAGGCAGAATTATTACCATTTTTTGCAGCAACTGCTATTCTTTCAACCTCACTCGCCCAATTGGAAATAGCCAAGAAGTGGCTTCAGAAACATTTGGACTCGTCGGAGGTAGCTGAAAGCTACCTGGTCAATTTGATGGCAGGTACTTACTCTGGGATTAAAAAGGATGGAGTAAACAGAATTGCCGAAGAGTTAAGCTCCCTGTCTACTAAAGGAGGTCTAAACTCTCAATTACGAAATCACATGAGAGATGAAGGCGTTGAAGATACTTTATATAACGGTCTATCAAGCTTAGGTAAAAGACTTAATTTAAATTAATACTGAAATAACTTATTGAAAATTATATTTTACGTCGCTCCAGTTATTGATCATGAAGATAAAAAGATATTCAAAATCAACATTTCCAGTATTTGTAATGCCATGGCGTTTTTTACCTGGAATATAAACTGTATCCCCAGAGCCCAAATTTTGTGTTTTGTCTCCATCCATAGTTAAAATGCCAGTTCCTTTAGTAACAAAGTATATTTCTTGCGGCGCATGTGTATGGAGAGGTAGGTATTCTCCAATAGGTATTTTACCATAGCCGACACTTACACCCTCGCTGCCACAAATCTTATTATCAATTAAGTGCTTCCATTCTGTTTTTGGATTAGCACCTGATGCGACACGGGCTTTCGTTGACCTTTCCCACTTTATATCTGCCAACGACGTATAAAAAATTTCCATTCTGTGTTAACTCTCCAAATAAAATTTTGCGTTTTTACTCTACTAAACCTTTGGAATGACAGATAACTGATAAGATTTCCAATCCAACAGTTGCGGCCAAAAATGCCGTCATTCCGGAGATATCGTGAGGTGGAGATACCGTATTAATATCCGCACCAACTAAATTTAAGCCAGAAAGATTTTGTAGGAAATCAAGTCCTTCCCTTGAGGTCGCGCCTCCCCATGTTGGCGTACACACTCCTGGAGCACATGACGGATCAAAAAAATCCATATCAAAACATAGATATACTGATCGCCCTTTAAGTGACTCTACTATATTTTTTGCTGTATTTCTTAAGCCAGCATTAAATAACTCTGTGCTATCTATTAATCCATACCCAACATCCCGCGTATGATTAAATACACCACTGTCGTTAGTAGGGCCACGTGCCCCAACATGTATAGACGATTCAACATCAATAAGAGCCTCTTCTGCTGCTCGTGTAAATGTAGTGGCTACATTAAATCGCATATAGTCTTGATTTCCATCTCCTCTATAAGTGTCTGTATGAGCATCAATATGCACAACAACAAGGTCCGAATGAGCTTTGCTGGCGGCTCTCAGAAGCGGAAGGGTGATATTTCCGTCTCCACCTAAAGCAAGAGGTACTGCCTTACCGCTATAAATTTCTGATGCTGCTTCCTCAATTTCAATAAAACTTTCCTCAATGATGCTTGGTGTTGTATCAGCATCGCCACAATCAACAACTTGCAATAGCTCCAATGGATTAAACGTTGCGTGCGGAGGTTGAAACGGCCGAACAAGTTGTGAGTGTTCGCGAATTGAGGCAGGCCCGGTTCTTGACCCTATCCGTGTGGGGTGTAGACCCCCATCAAACGGCACACCAAGAACAACTGCTTCCGCGGTGCTGAAGTCCGTAGAATATGGTACATTCATAAATGTTTGTGGACCTACAAATGGGCCATTCTTGTGAACTAAAGGTACTCCGAGCTTTGGCATTTTTTATCTCCAATAAATCAGTTATTCCTTAAAATACAAAGATAACCTTTTGTTTAATTTCTGCTCAAAATCCGAAAGAACTAGCTATTATAAAGAATTCAGCAAAGTCTTTATCTTACTACTCTGATCTGTCATTAACATAGTCCTTTCTGATACTATGTTTAATAATAACAGAGTTAAATTGAAAATTTTAAATACTTTAGATTGGATTTTGTAATGAAACTAAAATTCATTTATGGCGATATACCATTTTGGAGAGCAGAAGTAGGCAGATTAGCACTCTACTTTGGAAATATAGACTTTGAAGATATTAGAATAACGAGAGAGGAATTTTTATACCTTAAAGAGAACGGGAAATTACTAGATGGAACGCTGATACCGTTTCATCAGATACCATGTTTGGTTGTTGATGATGTTTCAATTGCTCAAACTGGTGCGATTGCCCGGTTTTGCGGTAAACTCAGTGGACTTTATCCTGAAAATGACTCACTTGAAGCAGCAAAGATCGATCAGTTCATTGATTTTATTACTGATCTCAATGTTCTTTTTTCAGGTACAAACAATATCTCTGATCAAACTCTAAAAATTTCCGCGCGCAAGGAACTGGTTGAGGGTGCTCTAAAAAGAAAATTAGCTATGCTTGAAAACTGTCTCTCAGAGAACTTAAGTTGGGCAGCTTCGAGCAAAATCAGTGTTGCTGATATTGCTATCTGGCGTCTTATAGGTTGGTTTACGGCCGGGGTAATAGACGGATTTCCAAAAGATATGATTTCATCTTTCCCAAAACTTAGGCGTCTTTGTATGGCAGTAGATAAGCATGAGAAGATCCAGAGCTGGGTCCAAAAAACATATCCAGAGAACTACCCAAGAGGTTACTATTAAAAATACTTAACTACATGGGTTTTCATAAATGGATTCTGTATATTTCTGGCCTTTAATGACCCTCGCTGCGATATTTGTCGGTATGGGAAAGGGAGGGCTTCCGGTAGTAGCTGGTTTAGCTGTGCCAAGCCTATCCTTAATAATGTCTCCTGTGGCAGCCGCGGGCTTATTATTGCCAATATATACAGTATCAGACATTTTTGCGATCAGAGCATATAGACGAGATTACAATTGGCAGGTGCTGAAAATAAGTTTAATTGGAATGTCAATTGGTGTTTTGGTGGGAGGCCTTACAGCGCATATAGTTTTAGAATGGGTAGTTACACTCATGATCGGCCTTATGGGTTTAACCTTTTCATTAAAGCAGATTTTTAAGCAGGTAGATTTTGCCAAATCTGGCAAGGATCTTAATTCAAAAGTAGGCATTATTTGGTGCACAATTGCGGGATTTACCAGCTTTATTAGTCATAATGGCGGTCCGCCTTGGCAAATATTTACGTTACCGCTTGGTTTATCAAAATCAGTTTTTGTGGGCACTTCTGTACTAGCGTTTAGCTATTGTAATTTAATTAAAGCTATTCCTTACTTTATGTTAAATCAAATGACATTAGTTACTCTAAAAATATCGCTGTATCTAATGCTTCCGGCAGCCATTGCAGTATTTATCGGAGTAAAAATAATCAAAATTATACCTGAAAATATCTTTTTTAAAATTGTGACATGGGCTTTATTGCTTATATCGCTAAAATTAATTTTTGATGGATTAAAAATTCATTTCTAATTTTGATTTCATAATCATTTAAATAAATTCTATTTGATTTTGAAAAAATATTTAAATTGCTGGCAAAACCGTGCTACTCTGGCTTTATGATACATAGGGACACTATTCATGAACAAGCAACGTAATATTTTATTTAGGAAGTTATCGCTTAGAACTTTGCCAAATCTTCTATTTGGCTCGGTTAGGTTATTAAGTAAAAATCTAAAAACAGAAAAAAAAGTAAAAAATCTTTCTCTTTGGGCTTTCATTTTACTCGCGGGACCCGCTTGTTTAATTTACATGGTCCAGGAATAGAGTTTAGTTTTACTAAAATAATTATTTAATAATTAATTTTGTTTAGTTTGGTCTCGTAACCAATTTAAAAATACATGAACGTAATCCTCTCGCTTTATTTCATTTAACGTTTCATGCCTGCATCCTTTAATAGTTTCATGAGTGATATTAACATGACCTATTCGTTTTAGCTTGGCGGCTAGTTTACTCATATCTTTACCGTAGTTAGTGCAAGGATCCTGATCGCCACCCAGCAGACAAATTGGAAAGCTAGGAGGGATCATTGAAAGGTTTTGACTCGAATAAAAGACCGCCTCTGCAACCTCTAACCACGATTGAAGCGAGATATCAAATCCGCATAGTTTATCTTGAATGTACCTATCAACTTGAAACCTATCATTCGAAAGCCAGTCAAAATTTGTACGCTTATTAGATATTTTGTTACCCCAGGCATCAAACGTTAACTTCCAGGCGAAATAGCTTTTCGCCCTGGGCGATCGGAACTTTCGTTCGATTGAGAGAATGATTTTTCCAACTACAGCCAAGATATTTGTTTCTATCCCGCTATTCCAACATGCGATACCATTAATCCTATGGTACATGCTCGTTGCGTATCTCAGCAGAAGAATAGAACCAAGTGAGTGTCCAAAACAAAAAATTGGTACATTTGGATGGTTCTTTTTTATTAGATGGATTGAGAAATCTAAGTCTTGTAGTAATTTATCTAATCCATGTTTATCAGAAAAGTGCCCCTTAAATGAATCGGATGCATAAGTATATCCATGCCCTCGGATATCATGCGCGTAGACTGCATACCCGGCTTCCATCAAGGTTTGCATGAACCAATCATACCTTCCAGCATGTTCAGCCATGCCATGGCTAATATGAACTATTGCCTTTGGTGCGGATTTAGGCACATTTCTGTAAAAACTTAATTTAGCACCTGAGTAAGAGTTTTCTTCGAACCTTTCCATACACTCTTTAAACACAAAGCCAATAGCAGCGCCATACGCATTTAAGTTGCAAAAAGGTTTAAAGAATAATTAAACGGTTAATAACTTCGGATTTGTCTTTTCACTGGGTGATAGGTGCTTTTTGAAATTTTCTTCAAAAAGCTTTACAAGTTTTTCCGCTGCTTGATCATACTCAAGTGAATTTTCCCAATTCTCCCGTGGGTTCAACAAGGAGCGCTCTACACCATTAATGAATACAGGAACCAAAAAATTAAAATTGTCATCTCTGCAGAACTCTGCGTCATCAAGTTTACCGGTCAATAATGCATCCAAAATTGCTCTTGTGGCTTTTATGGGCATTCGGGTGCCAATTCCATACGAGCCACCCGTCCATCCAGTGTTGATAAGCCAACAGCTAGTACCATTCGCAATTATCTTTTGTTTCAGAATTGACCCATAGATCTCTGGCTTCAACGGTAGAAAGGGAGCACCAAAACAAGATGAAAATGTTGGCTCTGGAACTTTCACCCCGCGTTCTGTGCCAACTGCTTTCGATGTAAAGCCAGATAAAAAGTGATATATTGTCTGCTCCGGCGAAAGACGGGCTACCGGAGGTAGCACACCAAAGGCATCGCAAGTAAGCATTATTAAATGCTTAGGATGCATTCCTAAACCATCATCAGCGGATTTTGAGATATATCGCATAGGATAAGCTGCACGCATATTAACAGTAAGTTTACTGTCGAAAAAATCTAATTCTTTAGTTTGCTCATCGTAAACCATGTTCTCAATCACTGTTGAAAACTTGGTAGTGGTAGCAAGAATTTCCGGTTCGGTTTGCTCGGTCAATCCTAATGTTTTTGCGTAGCAACCGCCTTCGAAATTAAAAATTCCACTTTCAGACCATCCGTGCTCATCGTCACCTATGAGCACTCGTTTACCATCGGTTGATAATGTCGTTTTTCCTGTACCTGAAAGGCCAAAAAATATCGCTGAATCGGAGAATTGATCGGATACTCTATTAGCTGCACAATGCATTGGCAAAATGCCTTTTTTGGGCAAGAGATAATTTAATATAGTAAAGACTGCTTTTTTGTTTTCCCCAGCGTATTCAGTACCCCCAATTAGCACTAGTTTTTCCTCTAAGTTTATTGCAATTACGGTTTCGGTCCTACAACCGTGTTTTTTGGGAATTGCTTGGAAACTTGGAATATTTATAATTGTAAAATCACTCACAAAGTTTTCTAACTTTGGTACTTCTGGCTTAATCAATAGGTGTCTTATAAATAAATTATGCCAAACTAGTTCCGAAATTACTCGAACGTTTATTCTATTTTTAGGATCTGCACCTGCATATAAATCCTGTATAAATAAGTCTTTATCGGCAATAAACTCCAACATATCTCTATACAGGTTTACAAAAAACTCTGCTTCCATTTTAGAATTATTTTCCCACCAAATCTCGCTTTCATTGGACTTTGAAAGAACTATGTACTTATCCTTGGGGGATCTTCCTGTGAACTTGCCAGTTGTTACGAGTAGCGTTCCTCCTAAGCCTTCAGTACCCTCTGAGCGTTCCAGTGACGCGTCAAGAAGCTCCCTCTCGTTCAAATTGTAAAATGCACGTTGGTATTCTTTTATGCCTTGATGGTCTAGGCTAAAATTGGGGTTATACAAACCAATCGCTTTATTCATTGTTTGCCCCATACGCGTCGCCATATTTGGTCTTTAACGCAAGAAATTTAATATGAAAACAGTTAGATTTAATTGTTAGCGCAAACTTTAAAATGTTTGCGCAACCATTTATAAATTAGACAAATTTTATGCTAAAGGGCGAGCTCAAATAAACTTTTTATGCAAATTATCTCTTACTAAAAATTATTTTAATGTGCCGTTTATATAATTATGTTAATGGACTCTGAACTTTTTTTTCAAGCAATTATTAAGCCTGTCCTATTGAGGTTTTCAAACGATCCTTACAGTCTCTCGTCTAAAGAGCTTGAATTACTAAAATGGTATTCAAAAACTTATGTGCAACGTATAGAATTAGAGCTATCAAGATTAGATGAAATTATTTATTCTAATATTGATAGCAAAATCTCGAGTTTGATTGATTTATCAGATGAAAAATAGAAAAGTTAGATTACTGATTGCCTTTGGGCATAGGTCAACAATATTTTTATATTTGGGTTAGCGACTTACTAGCTTTAATTCGTTAATGTCGTTATGCCATTTCTAATATCATCAATAGAGGTGGTTGAGCCGCCACAAACAATTACCAAAATTTTATTGAAGTCCCGTAGATCCTGCATCTTATTGTAAACTGGTGATAAAGCTGCCCCACATGCCGGTTCAACTAAAATTTTATGGTCTGAAAGAAATCTTTCACACGCTGTCAATGTATCTAAGTCAGAGACCAAAGTACTGTTAATTTTATGACCTTTAGCAAGTTGGAATGCACCTTCGCTTACTTTTTTTGCACCTAAAGATGTCGCTAAACTGGAAATTTTTTTTAATTCTACGATTTTTCCTTTTTTTAATGACTGGTTCAGCGATGCTGCTCCGGCAGTTTCTACTGTCATAATAGGAATATCTTCCCAGTTATTTTTCATTAAACCCTGAATAACGCCAGCTAACAGACCACCACCACCTACAGACAAAATTATCAGATCCGGTTTAAATTCTGTGGTATGGATTTCATCAATCATACTTGAATGCCCTAGCCACAATAGCTCATCGTCAAAAGGGTGAATAAATGCAGTTTCATCTGTCATAATAGACTGAGCTAATATGTTAGCCTCCAACCAAGAGGTACCATGTATAATGACTTCAGCATTATCTTCTTCAAGTAATCCAATAGATCTAGGAGTTGTTGTTTCGGGGACGACAACCTTAACCGGAATGCCAAGTTTTTTCCCTGCATAGGCCACCGCCATTCCGGCATTTCCTCCCGAAGAAGATAAAAATGCTTTAGCTCCTCTTCCAGCATGGTGCTCGCAAGCGTAACCAATACCTCTGATCTTGAAAGATCCTGATGGCTGGAGTGCATCTAACTTAAGTCTGATATCTTTGTTCACTAAATCGCTTAAAATATCAGATCTCACGAGTGGTGTTTCAATATGTAATGTCATTAAATTGTGTCTTTACTGTACAAATTTAAAATTAGGTATAACTTGTATTAAGTTATATTATTTATCTCTGTCTAACATAAACAATGAAATAATCTATTGCGGATCATTTAATGCCTATTAAGAACCGATTTGCCGATCTACAAAATGAGATGGTCAGCTGGAGACACGATTTTCATGAATATCCAGAGTTACAGTTTGATCTACCGCGGACTACAAAAAAAATTACTGAACTTTTGAAAGGATTTGGTGTCGATTCAATAAAAAGTGAAGTGGGTAAAAGCGGTATTGTAGCAGAAATACATGGACAGAAAATTGACTCTGGTAAAGCCATTGGATTTCGGGCAGATATGGACGCTTTACCTGTCTCAGAAATGAATAATTTCTCTCATAAATCGAAAATTGAGAACAAGATGCATGCTTGTGGGCATGATGGTCATACAACTATTCTTTTGGGAGCTGCAAAGTATCTTTGTGAGACCCGTAATTTCAACGGAAAAGTAGTTTTAGTATTTCAACCGGCAGAGGAGGGCGGCGGTGGAGCCAAAGCAATGGTTGATGATAATCTCATTTCGAATTGGGATATTAGCGAAATTTACGGCCTGCATAATCTACCTAACTTACCTGTGGGAGAATTTGCAATTAAGCCCGGTCCCCTAATGGCCGCTTCAGATTTTTTTGAAATTGTAGTAGAGGGTAAAGGCGGGCATGCGGCGCTTCCCCACTTTTCAAACGATACCACCTTGGCTAGCTCTGCAATTGTTTTAGCTTTGCAACAAATAGTCTCTCGGCGAATATCAGCGCTCCAATCAGTAGTTTTGTCGGTTACTGGTTTAAGTACTGACACGATGGCGCACAATGTTACTCCAGACACAGTAAGAATTACCGGAACTACTAGGTTTCTAAATGAAAACGAAAGGCAAAAAATGCCTGAACGGATTAAAAAGACCGCAGGATCTACTGCAGACGCCTACGGGTGTTCAGCACATATAGGGTATGGGTTTGGTGTAGGTGTAACTGATAACTATGTTAAAAATACTGAGTTTGCTATTGCTGCAGCTGAAGAAGTTGTAGGGACCAGTAATATTAGAACTGACATTGAGCCAATAATGGCTGGTGAGGATTTTTCTGAAATGCTAGCTAAATGCCCTGGTGCTTTTATCTTTTTAGGTAATGGGCAGTCGGCGAGTTGGCATAACCCCTCATATGATTTTAATAATGAGGCATTGCCGTTTGGTTGCAGTTGGTTTGCTAACTTAGCTGAACAACGTCTTCCCTTAAATTAATTTAACTTCGTTTACTCACATTATTGTAAGAGCACCATCTATAAGAGAGACTCTTTTTATTAACCCATTGTTGTTTAATCTCGCAGCCGACTGAATATAAAAACGATCCTCAAGCTTATTGAATTTATCGTTGCTTAAAACCGTTATTTTATTTCTATCTGCATACTTAATTAATAACCCATCCGCTTTGTGCCCTTTTTTTGAAACGGTAACATTGTGGCGATTTCTGTTTAATACTCTACAAATCGTCATGGGAACAGTTTCTCCATCGAGTATTAAGTTTTGCTCCCGCAACAACCGAATAATGCTGTGATCAAAAAATAGGTGAGTTTTAAATCCATCTTGCTCTAATTCATTGATAAAATTTACAAAAATATTTAGATCCCAATTAGCAGTGCCAATTAAATTATTTGCGTCTAAAACCAGATCAAATTCATCTTTATTTTCGCGGGGTTTGGTAAGATTTAGACCTTTTTTTATTCTCAAGTACCCAGCAATTAGCAGACTCGCAGTAAATCCATAAATCACGAGCGTTACTATACTTTCTCTATCAAAGATATATAGATATAGCAAAGCCAATGCTAACGAAATCCAAAGAATTAGACCGCGAAAGTATAGCCCTATAAAAAGAATGATTAGTGCTATAAGCATTGGTATATCGCTCGCCGAGCCAGGATCAATACCCATAAATGATCCTAGTTATTTTTTTTAATGCAACGGTGCCGTCATAAGATCTATCTGATGATTTATATAATAAACCGTTTACCAAAAAAAACTCACTTATTTTAAATTTTGTACTCATTAATTTTTATTGTAAGTCGGACTTGCAACAACGCCCTTATCAAACAAATTTGATATCTCAATATCAGATAGATGCAATATATCTCCCAATATTTCTTCAGTATGTTCACCAAGGGCAGGAGCTCCTTTTGCTTCAGTATTATCTACTTTCGAAAAATTAGCTGGATGCCTCGGAACTAAAAACTCACCAGCTTCGGGCTGCTTTATTTTTTTAAAGAGGGGATTGTCCTCACTCAAATCTGGATCAAATTCCAGAGCCTCTTTGACCGAGCGGAAAACTGACCAAGTGAGGCCCGTATTATCAAAATCGCGAGCAAAGTCTTCCACCGCTCTGGTTTTAAACCATGGTTCTAGTATTGCGGTAATTTCATGACGCCACTTCCACCTAGTAGCTTCATCCTTTAGATTGATATTTTTTTCGTTTTCCAAATTCTTAAATTGCTCTGTGGTATCAGTCGCTTTTAAAATTCCTGACCATTGTCTACTTGTTAAACCAATTATCATCACTCTATTACCATCTGCGCATAAAAAATCCTTACCATAAGCTCCATAAAGAGCATTACCAGCTTTTGACCTGTCATCAGTATTTAAAGTTGAATCAGCGATCATTCCGAGGTGGCCAATAGCCGCTGCCGCGACGTCTTTCAAAGCTATCTCAACATCTTGACCAACCCCATGTCTTAACCGGTAGCGTTCAGCAGCTAGTAATGATGAAACACACATATTACCTGCAATCATATCCCAGGCTGGGATTGCATTCGCCACTGGTTCAATGCTTCCTTCATGACCCGTAATCTCAGGGATTCCCAATGCTGGATTAACTGTGTAATCAACTTGAGGTCTTCCTTGCCTATCGCCTTTTAAAGTGACAATTATTATGTCGCTTCTTAATTCCGATAAAGTTTCATAATCCAACCACCCTTTAACCTTTAAATTAGTTAAAAATAGGCCAGCGTCTTTTCCAGGAGCGGTAATTAAGTTAGTGATTAAATCCTTTCCCTCCGGGTTTTTCATGTCGACTGCAATAGATTTCTTACCCTTATTCATTCCAGACCAAAACAAACTACTACCACTTGGCGAGTACGGCATGCGTCGGGCATCGAGACCTCCTTCGAGCCTGTCAAACCTTATAACCTCCGCACCCATTTGCGAAAGTGTCATACCGGCCATCGGTACTGCGACAAAAGCAGAGCTTTCGATCACCCGCAAACCAGATAGAATATTATTCACTGTCTTCCTCCCACAAGGCTGTTGCCTCCATACACTGGTGGTCATTAGACGCTGTGTACAAACTAAGACCACTTTTATTTGCCTTCGCAACTAGTTCCATTGAATTATTCGCAAATGCTGGGTGTACCCCTCTAAATGAAAACTTACTTGGGGCAGAATTCTTTAAATTAGTTGCGTATTGCATGAGAAATAGTGCCTGTAGAGGCCCATGCACAATTAAATGAGGGTATTTTTCAACTTCTTGAGCATATTTTAAATCATAGTGAATTCGATGCGCATTATATGTTAATGCTGAAAATCTGAAAAGAAGTGGGTTTGATATGGAAAGTTTTTCTTTCGGGTAATCAGGTTGGGGAAGCTCTCTTTTTTTGGGGGGATTGAATGAATCAGAAGCTTCTAAATACACAATATTTTGTGTTTCTATTATTGCTAAATTATTCAAAGTTTTCAACTTGTGTTCATAAGTGATAAACACCATTTCGCCTGATTGAGATTTCTTTTCTTTAATATCAACGAGTGTTGTTTCTTTTATTATCTCTTCTCCAATTTTTAAATCAGAGTGAAAATTTAATGAGCCACTTGCCCACATCCGACGTGTCAAATTTTTTGGTGGAATATATCCAACGTGCTTTGGGTGGCCATCTTCTCCCAGTTGACTTAAGTGTGTAGGGGAGGGAAATGCAAACCAATGCCATAAAGCCGGTAGTGCACCATGTTCTTTCAGCTGCCCATCAGATTCCTTTCCGATAGTTGAATTTATAAGCTCCGCAGTTATTAAATCAATTTTACCTGACGTAGTGTTTGTAGTTCCTATCCAGGCAGCGATGTCCGAATTCCCCAATTATTTGCTCCATTATTTTAAGCATACAAAAACCCAATTAAATTATACTACGAGTTTATCAAGCCAGAATTAAGATGAATTGCGCTAAATATAAAAATAACGTTGATTTAATTTAAGCGATTACTGCCTATCGAGCTCTGAACCTCTGGCTTCCGAAATAATATTCGCATAATTTGAAATAAAAATTAACAAAGCTCCAATTATTAAAGTTAGCTCTATCGGTTCGCTATACAGTAGAAAACCCAATAATGCGATTATAGGTAACCGAACAAATTCCAGTGGCGAAACAACGGCCGCAGGTATTAATGTTAAAGCAGTAGTTAAACAGTAATGAGCAAGTAGTCCTGAAATACCAATTATGACAACTAAAGGAATTTCCGATATTGAAAATAAAGTGATTTTTCCGTCATAAACGGTACAAACAAAGCCAAAAACTGTTTGAATTACAGTCATAAATAAAAGAATATGAATTGTAGACTCCGATTTGGTTAAGTGCTTTGTAAATAGCACTGAACCAGCAAACCCAATTGCAGAGAGCCCTGCAGCAACGATTCCAAAACTTAAATCTTTTGACCAAGGTGCAGTAATTATAAGAACCCCGGAAAAACCAACTATTCCCGTAATTAAACGAAGTTTTGTAAGAGTTTCCCCAAGAAATATGGGAGATAGAAGTATTACCCACAGAGGAAATGTAAATTCTAATGCAATAACTTGAGCTAAGGGAGCCACAGCAATAGCGAAAAACCACAAATTCTGTCCCGTAAAATGGGCTATATTTCTTCCCAAATGAAATGAAATATTTGTGAATTTTATGCCATGCAAGCTTTTATAGTATAGTCCTATTACAACTATTATTAACAATCCAATAATACTTCGGTACATCATAATTTCGAAGGTTGGAATGGTTTTACCTAATTCTCTGCCGGCGATAGCCATCGCAGAAAATGAAGCAATTGCACCTATCATATATAATGCCGCTTTTACTGCAGGACCAGGCAAGAATTAATACTCTATATTACGCTACTGATAATCAAATAATTTTAATTATTTATTGTCCATATATAAATTGATTTTATTTCATTTTTGCTTAAAAATGATGACTTAGGTGCAGTAATCTTTTCAACTTTTAAAAATAGAAGATTTTGTAAACTAGTGTAAAATTCATACGAAAGATTTGTTTTATAATAAATGAATAGGTAAAAATTATGCAGTATCACACGCCATCTAGCTTCAGTGAGGCCGTAACTATTTCGAAGTCAGCTGATGGACTAGTTAAATACCTAGCAGGCGGCACAGATGTCCTTGTGCAGCTGAAAATTGGTAATAATTCTCCAGACCATTTAATTGATATCAAAAAAATACCTGGTGTAAAAGAAATTGCATTGCGTGAAGACGGAGGATGGACAATCGGCGCAGCAGTTTCTGGCGTACAACTTACTAATCATAAAAAGTTATCAAGGGAATGGCCTGGTTTAGTGGAAGGAATGGAGCTTGTAGGTTCTGCTCAGATCCAAAGCAGAGCGACGTTGGTAGGTAACTTGTGCAATGGTTCTCCTGCGGCCGATAGCGTTCCGGGTATGATAGCTGCTGGAGCAACTGTCTCAGTCGTAAGCTCTTCTGGCACAGCGGAAATTCGAGTTGAGGATATACCGGTTGGCCCGGGCTTAACAAATCTTGGAACTGGAGAAATAATAACGGCTGTTAATCTTCCTAAGAGAAACAAGCATGAAGGAGATGCGTACCTTAGATTTATACCAAGAACTGAGATGGATATAGCTGTAGTGGGTTGCGCAGTTAATCTGTCGTTAGAAAATGATGTGATTAGTTCTGCAAAAGTTGTTTTGGGCGCAGTAGGTCCGAAAGTTGAAGTAGCTACTCCTGCTGCACAGTGCCTACTTGGTGAAAAATTAGACGAAAATATATTATCCATATTTTCCGATAAATGCAGTGAACTTGCAAAGCCAATATCGGATAAAAGGGGCTCGGAAGAGTTTCGGAAAGAGGTAATCGGCGTTATCGCAAAACGCGCTGCGAAAAAAGCTTACGACAGAGCGCTAGGAAATAAATGATATGAATAAAATTCACGTGAAAACGAATATAAATGGTGATCAGGTGGAATTTCTAGCTGATCCCCGAGAAACTTTATTGGACTGCTTGCGGGATCATGTTGGATTAACCGGTTCAAAAGAAGGATGTGGAACCGGTGATTGTGGTGCCTGTTCCTGTATTTTTGATGGTGATCTTGTCAGCTCTTGTTTGGTTCTTGGTGTTGAAGCTGAGGGTAAATCGATAGAGACGATAGAGGGTATGGCTGGACGAGAAGAACTTCACCCGCTTCAGAAAAAATTTATTGAGATGGCCGCACTACAATGTGGCTTTTGCACGCCGGGCATATTAGTAGCTGCAAAAGCTCTACTTGAGAAAAATAACAATCCAACGGAAACCGAAGTTAGATATTGGCTGGCCGGTAATTTATGCCGTTGTACTGGATACGATAAAATAATTAAGGCTGTTATGGAAACGGCGAAAGACATTCGGGAGACAGCTTAATGGCTAAAGACGACATAACGAAAAATTTTAAATTTATTGGAACCCGACCTAATCGTCCCGACGGGTTTGAAAAGGTCACCGGTAGAGCAAAATATGGCGCAGACATTTCAGCAGTCGGTATGCTTCATGGAGCAGTACTTCGATCACCATATGCCCATGCCCGAATTAAGAGCATTAATTTTGAAAAAGCTGCAAAACTTGATGGCGTAAAAGCTATTATTACACGAGATGACTTTCCAAAAGACAGGGAAGGAGAACCTCTAAAACTTTTAGAAAATACAATCGCAGGAGAGATTGCTTATTATGATGGTCACGCAATAGCAGCAGTCGCTGCGACATCAGTATTTACAGCAAAGGAAGCCCTAAAAGAGATAGAGGTAGAATATGAAGTTTTACCGCATGTAATAGATGTGGATGATGCTATGAAGCCCGATGCTCCAATAGTTCGCGAAAATGCTGGGGATTTTTCCGTACCAGAAGGAAGCTCTCCGAATCTAGCAAGCTACATTGAGTTTGGCCGCGGTGATATAGCTAACGGGTTTGATAAGGCAGATATCGTAAAGTCCGGTCTTTTTAAAACAGAAGCAGCCCACCAGGGTTATATTGAACCACATGCTTGTATGGCTCAGTTAGACCACAACGGGCAGGGGGAGATGTGGGTTTGTACTCAGGGTCACTGGTATATTCGCCAGATGTGCTCAGAAGTATTGGGCCTAGAGGCTAGTAAATTGTGCGTAACTCCGTCTGAAATAGGTGGTGGATTTGGCGGTAAAACAACCATCTTTATTGAGCCATTAGCTTTAGCATTGAGCAAGAAATCTGGTGGACGTCCTGTAAAAATAGTTATGAGCCGTTCCGAGGTTTTGCGTGCTACGGGACCAACTGCGTCAGCATCAATGGACGTGAAAATAGGTATGACAAAAGATGGATATTTAACTGCAGGTTGTGTTGAGTTCAGAATGCAAGGCGGCGCTTTCGGCGGTTCGCCAGTCAGTGAAGCGCTTCAATGTGCATTTGCATCTTATAACATGGAAGCTGTACATCATATTGGTTTTGATGTCTTAGCCAATCGGCCGAGGGCGGCTGCCTACCGTGCCCCAGGATCACCGATGGCGGCGTTTGCAGTTGAAAGTTTAATAGATGAAATGTGTGCGGACTTAAACCTCGACCCAATTGATGTAAGAATAAAGAATGCTGTCGCTGAGGGTAGCAAGTCAAGTTATGGACCAAAGTTTAAAAAGATTGGATTGATCGAAACACTCGAGGCTACTAAAGAGCACCCGAATTATTCTATCGAACTAGGGGTTAATCAAGGTAGGGGTGTCGCTGCTGGATATTGGATGAACCATGGAGGAGAGACCTCTGTTTCGGTTTCTTTAGCTGAGGATGGTAGCGTCAATGTCTCTGTGGGTACTCCAGATATAGGTGGGAGCAGGGCATCAATAGCTCTAATGACGGCAGAAACTTATGGAATTCCATATGATAGTGTTCGTGTAAATATATTAGAGACTGGTGCTCTTGGGTTTAATGAGCCAACCCATGGAAGTAGGGCTACTCTTGCGTCTGGTAAGGCTGTTTATGAAGCAGCTAATCAAACAATTGCTGAAATGTGCAGGCGTGTAGCAAAAAAGTGGCAAATTGATCCTGACGCTGTTTATTGGGAAAACGGATATGCAAAACCAGCTGGACCAAATGCGGGAGATTTTAGTCCTATTTCAATAAAACAAATAGCTTCCGAAATGGATCAAACCGGGGGACCAATAGCAGGGCATCATGAAGCATCAATTCGCGGGGTTGGTCACAGCTTTGGTGTTCATATTGCTGATGTTGAAGTCGATCCTGAAACCGGAAGAGTTACTGTGTTAAGATACCTTGTGGCCCAGGATGCCGGACGTGCAGTGCATCCGTCGTATGTAGAAGGTCAATTTCAAGGTGGCGCTGTTCAGGGAATAGGGTGGGCATTAAATGAAGAGTATGTATATGGTGAAGATGGATGCCTGCAGAATGCCGCCTTTCTTGATTACAGAATACCTGTTGCTAGTGATTTGCCTAATATTGATACAATTATCATTGAAGTCCCGAATCCTGATCATCCATTCGGCGTACGGGGTGTAGGTGAAACCGGCATAGCTCCGCCTCTTCCAGCATTAGCAAACGCGGTTTATGCAGCTATTGGCGCCCGCCTTAGATCTTTACCAATGTCTCCCAGTAAAGTTCTACGGGCAATTAAGACTGGTGAAGATGGCTGTTAAAGTCAATTTGTGGGCAAGTTTAGGAAAGTTTACTGATAATAAAACTGAGTTAACGGTGAATGCCAGATCTGTACATGAATTGATTGACATCCTAAGTTGTGATTATCCAGGTTTAATTGAATTTTTTAGCAGTGGTTTTTCTATAGCGATTAATGGTGAGATTAGTAATCCAGATTTCAGTGATCCACTGCCAGAAAATGCTGAGATTTTCATACTTCAGAAATTAAGCGGTGGTTAAATATAAATTGCTATTATGTATAGATTTAGTAACTAAAATTTGAAAACTGAGGAAAAACCTTATGGCTTCAGGCAAATATACAGACTATGTGGAAATAAGAGATGGTATTAGGGCTTTGTGTAGTGAATTCCCACCAGAATATCACCGTAAAATTGATGAAGATCAAAAATACCCAGAGGAGTTCGTAGATTCACTCACAAAAGCTGGGTGGATGGCAGCCTTGATTCCAGAGGAATTCGGAGGCTCTGGCTTGGGATTAGCTGAAGCTTCCATTATTATGGAAGAGATTAATAGGAGTGGTGGCAACTCGGGAGCGTGCCATGGACAGTTGTACAACATGAATACCTTGGTGCAGCATGGATCCCACGAACAGAAAAATAAAATATTGCCAAAGCTCGCTTCTGGTGAATTAAGGCTTCAATCAATGGCTGTTACTGAGCCAACCACAGGAACTGATACAACAAAATTAAGAACCTTTGCAGAGAAAAGAGGAGATCGTTATGTCATAAACGGGCAAAAGGTTTGGACTAGTCGTGTTCAACACTCTGATTTGATGATACTACTCGCCAGGACGACTCCCTTATCAGAAGTAAATAAGAAGTCTGAGGGTCTATCAATTTTTTTGGTTGATGTAAAAGATGCATTAAAATGCGGCCTTTCTCTAAAGCCTATACGGAATATGGTGAACCACGAAACAAATGAATTGTTCTTTGATGATCTCGAGATTCCTGAAGATAATTTAATAGGAACAGAGGGGAAAGGTTTTAAGTATATATTGACAGGCTTAAATGCGGAAAGGGCCCTCATCGCGGCAGAATGTATTGGGGACGGATACTGGTTTATCGATAAGGTAACTGATTATGTAAAAAACCGTATCGTTTTTGATAGGCCAATTGGTCAAAATCAAGGCGTCCAGTTTCCAATTTCTGAAGCCTTTATTGAACTCGAAGCCGCAAATTTAATGAGATATAAAGCATGTGAATTATTTGATGCGGGAAAAGCATGTGCTGCGGAGGCTAATATGGCAAAGTATTTAGCTGCAAAAGCTAGTTGGGAGGCAGCCAATGCTTGTATTCAATTTCATGGTGGATTTGGCTTTGCATCAGAATACGATGTTGAAAGAAAATTTCGAGAAACGCGTCTATATCAGGTTGCGCCAATATCTACTAATTTAATTCTATCATACGTCGCAGAACATATTCTTAACCTACCGAGATCATTCTAGTATGCACCAACCACTCAAAGGACTAAAAGTACTTGCTTTAGAACAGGCTGTCGCTGCGCCCTTTGCTACTGCAAGGATGGCAGATGCAGGTGCGGAAGTAATAAAGATAGAAAGGCCGGAAGGGGATTTTGCAAGAGGTTATGATCAGGCCGCTAAAGGCTTATCTAGTTATTTTGTTTGGCTTAACCGGGGTAAAAAAACATTAATACTCGATTTAAGGCAGGAAAATGATCGCAATAAATTGGACCAAGAACTTAAAACAACCGATATTTTTGTTCAAAATTTAAGGTATGGGGTTATTTCAAAATTTGGGTTTAATTTAGAGCGTCTTCACGAGGTTAATCCCAGACTAATAAGCTGTTCATTAACTGGATTCAGCCAAAATGGATCAATGGCTAGTAGAAAAGCCTATGATTTACTTATACAAGCTGAAACTGGATTAGCGTCTATAACTGGGAGTGCACAAGATGCAGCGAGGGTCGGCATTTCAATTGTTGATATAGCAACAGGCTCCACTGCTTATTCTGCGTGCTTAGAGGCTTTGGTTCAACGGGGAATTTCGGGAAAGGGCTCGAAAATCGAGGTTTCTTTATTTGATGTTATGGCGGAATGGTTAACAGTTCCATTACTAAATCATGAGGCTGGAAATACGCCACACAGAATGGGGTTAGCACATCCCTCTATAGCCCCTTATGGAGTTTTCAGCACTAAGGTTGGCCCAGATGTCTTAATTGCTATACAATCAGAAAGAGAGTGGTTAAATTTTTGTGAGCTGTTATTATTTGACAAGAGTATTGCTAATCATAGAAAATTTTCGTCAAATATCGCCCGAGTTGCTAATAGAGCTGAAACAGATCAATTAGTGGCAAAAGTACTTTGCAAGTTAACAAGTGAGGAGGCGATTGATAAGCTTCAAAACGCAGATATCGCTTTTGCATTGCTGAATGATATGGAAGGATTATCAAGGCACCCTTGTTTACGTAGGATCAACATCCAAACTGAGAACGGTCCCGTTTCCATTCCGGCGCCACCTGCTATCTTCAATAACACTAGGCCATTTCTTGGGAGTGTTCCAAGTTTAAAAAATTGGAAATAGCAAAAAAAGCATGTTTACGGGAGTAAATTTTAATTGTGTTTTTATATTTTTAAAGTGAAAAGATATTGAATTTGAGTAAGCAATTATTAGACGCTCGGTTGAGTGTAGCACCAATGATGGATTGGACAGACAGACATTGCAGATACTTTCATCGGCTTATGTCAAAAAATATTTTACTTTATTCTGAAATGCTTACCTCTGCAGCATTAATTAGGGGAAACGCAACTCATTTATTGAACTTTAATCAAAGTGAGCATCCGGTTGCCTTGCAACTCGGTGGATCAGATCCTAACGAGTTAACAAAAGCGGCAGTTCTGGGTGAAAACTTTGGATATAACGAGGTAAATTTAAACGTTGGGTGTCCATCAGACCGAGTACAATCGGGGACATTTGGTGCAGTTTTGATGAAAACACCAGAGGTTGTGGCTGATTGTTGCAAGGAAATGGTTAATGCCACTGATATAGATGTTACGGTAAAATGTAGGATCGGGGTTGATAATCAAGACCCAAATATAATTCTTCCAAAATTTCTGGAGCATATATCTAATGCTGGAGTTAAAAGAGTTATTATTCATGCTAGAAAAGCTATCCTTTCCGGATTAAGTCCAAAGCAAAATCGAGATATACCGCCTTTGAATTATGAAATAGTGTATAAAATGAAAGAACTTTTTCCAGGTTTGCATATTTCTTTAAATGGTGGAATTCGATCATTACGACAAGCGCAGTTACACCTTGATAATGGAATTGATGGGATAATGATAGGTCGAGCGGCTTATCAAAAGCCTGGTGAGATCCTACTTGATGCCGATAGAATTATTTTTAATGAACCTAACGACAAAATTTGTGAAAAAGACATCGTTAAAAGGATGATTCCATATATTGAAAGTCAATACAAAGACGGAAATAAAGTTAGTAAGATCACAAAGCATATGCTTGGTTTATTTTCAGGGCGACCTGGCGCAAAAGGTTGGCGCAAGGTACTGTCAGAAAAGGCTCACAGTTCTGGTCCAGAAATAGTATTAGAGGCATTAAACGAAGTTGAGTAAAGTTCTAAGATAATTTAAGGAATATTGGGAGATGAGTTTTATCACATTTTTAGGAATTGGTAAAATGGGGCTCCCTATGGCCAATAATTTAGCTAACGCCGGTTACCAGGTCACGTGTTGGAATAGAACGCCAGCAAAACTTGAGCATCTGCCTCCTGTACTAGCGGGAAATAATGATCTAAATACGGCAATTTCTGGCGCAGAAATTGTTATTTCTATACTTAGCGATGGATCGGCTACTAAAGAAGTCATTAGTAAGGTAAGCGATACGTCATTGTCTTCGGTTAAAATATGGATCGAAATGGCTTCAGTGTTGCCGCAAGAAGCAATTGATCAGGCCTCTTACTTAAAAGAAAATAGTATTGAATACCTCGACTCTCCTGTTTCAGGTGGAACGGTTGCTGCGAAGAACGGAAATTTAGCAATTATGGTGGGAGGCGAGGAAAACATATTTAACAAAACCAAGGAGATTTTTTATCCGTTGGGTAGAGCAGTTCTAGTTGGTCCAATCGGAACAGGCCAGTTAGCAAAATTAGCTAATCAAGCTATTGTGGGCATCACCATCGGTGCGGTTGCAGAGGCAGTGCTTTTGTTAGAGAGAGGGGGAGCAGACGTAGACGCAGTTAGAGATGCGCTCTTGGGAGGGTTTGCTGACAGCACGATCTTACAACAACATGGCGCGAGAATGTCAAAACGTAATTTTGAGGCGGGCGGCAGTGTAAAGACGCAATTAAAGGATCTTTACAATATTCAAAGAGTAGCAAAAATGTTAGAGTTAGATTTACCCATGCTAAATGATATTACAAAGCGCTATGTGACACTAGCTGATAATACGCAGAACCTAGAAAAAGATCACTCTGCACTTTTTATAGAATTATTAAAGCGAAATAAAATTAAAGATTGAATCTAGCCAACAAAAGCCTTTTCAACGACATATTCTGCTGGTTCAGAGTTAGCGCCCTCTTTAAATCCTAGGTCGTCTAAGATACTTTTTATTTCTAAATTTAGTCCAATTGAACCGCAAACCATTGCTCTATCACTCAGTGGAGAAAAATCATTTATATTTAAATCGTTGAACAATTTATTATTTTTTAATTTTTCGGTGATACGTCCCATACGAGAAGAGTTTTCACGCGTAGTAGTGGGATAGTAATTTAATTTCTTTATGTTATTTTTTCCTAATAATTCTATCATCAATTCATCTTTGCTAAGACCTTCTACCAACAGACGGCCGTACTCTAACTCCGCTAATTCTCTACATGTATGCGTTAAAATAACTTGATCATAATCTTCAAAGGTCTGAGGATCACGAATTAAAGAAGCGAAAGGCGCAATGCCTGTTCCAGTCGCAAATAACCACAGTCTGCGACCAGGTAACAGGGCGTCATGCACTAAAGTACCAACCGGCTTAGGTCTCAAAATAATTTGGTCATTTACTTTTAAGTGCTGAAGGCGTGAAGTCAGAGGGCCATCCTGAACTTTTATTGAATAAAACTCTAATTCATCATCCCATGACGGTGATGCTATAGAATATGCTCTAAGCAGCGGCTTACCATCATCTTTAAGAAGCCCTATCATTACAAATTCTCCAGATCGAAATCTCAAAGATTTTGGCCTAGTGACTCGAAAAGAAAATAACCTATCGGTCCAGTGCTTTACTGAAGTTACTGTCTGAGCATCCGGCATTACAGGAGCTTGTGATTTAGACTTAGTACTCAAAATATTTTCCGCCTTATTAAGTAAATTATTTAGAATTCTCATAAGGTGGGTATACTAAACCTGCCGATATTACTAGTTTTGCCGCATCCTCTATGGACATCTCTAATTCAATTACATCGCTTCTAGGGAAGAATAACATAAATCCAGAAGTGGGGTTTGGTGTCGTTGGCACAAAAACTGATAACAAATCGCCACTTTTAGTTTTGACTTTATGTTTAACTTCACCTTTTGCATCAGTGGAAATAAATCCAATTGCCCAAATGCCTTTTCTTGGATACTCAATCAAACATGCCTTTTCAAACGAGCGGTCCGATTGTGCAAAAACAGTTTCGGCAATCTGTTTAACACCAGAATATATTGATCTTACTACAGGCATCCTACGAACAAGGTTTTCACCAATGCGAATTAAAGATCTGCCAAGAAATCCCTTAGCAATCCAACCAACAAAAGTGGTGAAGAGTAGGAAAACAACTACGCCTAAACCTCTTATATTAATGGCTACATTTTGACCAAATATCGTATTTAAAATGTTGTCTGGATGGTATGGGCTTGGAATAAATGGCAATACGAAGCCATCTATCCACCCAATAACGCTCCAAATAAGCCAAATTGTTAATGCAACCGGCGCAATGACTACAAGACCGGTAAGAAACGAATTCCGTATCCCAGCCAGAAGACCTGACTGAGTTTTATTTAAATTTCCAGGATTTTCAAATTGCTTGTCTGACATGCAAGAACACTAATAAAATGAATAAGTTAGGTAAAGGAAAATTTAGATCTTTTTTGTCTCTTCAATTAAACATGAAGCAATTTTACACGCAAGAAATGCATTATTTTTTACTAACTCTATGTTAGCTTTCAGTGACTCTCCCTTGGTTAAGTTAAAAATTTTATCAAGTAGGAATGGTGTCAAATTTTTATTAGAAACCATTTCTTTTTTTGCTTCTAAATTAGCTTTTTGGATAATAGGTAATATTTCCTGAAATGAAATTTCGGCATTCGGCGGTATTGGGTTTGCAACAAGCTGCCCTCCAGGGATTTCTAATGCTTCCCTAATTAAGTGTGATCTTGCAATTTCTTGAGCACTATTCATTCTGATTGGTGATTTTAATCCACTAGAACGCGACCAAAAAGCAGGCAACTCGTCTTGCTCGTAAGTAATCACTGGGACCCCGAGAGTTTCAAGCACCTCTAATGTCTTCGGCAAATCCAGAATTGCTTTAGGGCCTGCTGATATAACAGTAACTGGAGTTTGAGCCAGTTCTTGCAAATCTGCGGAAATATCAAAAGTCTTTTCTGCATCAAGATGAACACCACCTATACCGCCTGTAGCAAATACTTTTAAATTTGCATTTGCTGCTAAAATCATTGTTGCAGATACCGTTGTTGCTCCAGTTTTGCCACATGTAAGGGCAGCAGCTAAATCATTACGAGATATTTTAAGCACATCTTTCGTCTCAGACAGACTTTTTACCTCGTTTTTAGTTAGACCAATTTTTATCACACCGTTAAGGATTGCTATAGTAGCTGGAACAGCGTTATTTGCTCTAATAATTTTTTCTACATCATGAACCATATTCAGATTCTCAGGGTAGGGCATGCCATGGGTAATTATCGTACTTTCCAGCGCTACAACTGGAATGTTGCTACGCAAAGCATTTTCAACCTCAGGATTTATGTGTCTTTTTATCATTTTCACTCAGAAATATATTTTGCTGACTTCTCAACTGCAAATTCTAAACATTGCTCCGTATCATAGTTGAGCATTTCAGCCTTTATATGAGCAGCCAAAAATGCGTCACCGGCACCGGTTAACCTTTTAACCTTTATTCTTGGAGGTTTCACGGACAACACTCCAGTAGAGCTGCTAGCCACAGATACTTTGTCTTGACCGTTTGTAATAATTACTTTTCCTACTCCATAGCTGATTAATTCATTCGCGGCGATAGCTGTATCGGAGAACTGAATTCCACATAAATTTTGAGCCTCAACTAAATTTAAGTAAAGAGTAAATTTTTCTTTATTTAAGAATGGAGCCAGACGACTGGCCTTGCCGGGTGATGCTGGAACGACCTTAACATCAAATTTTTCATAAAAATGATCTGAGGAAAGATGTTTTAGTAAAGCTGGCTTTAAATTACCATCAACTATCAGCGGTACTTTACTAGATTTTATATGACCGTTGAAGTGTTCGTTTTTCAACGGCTTTAAAATCTCATATCCGACTGCTTCCAAAGAGTGAGCATCGGCTATTGCTGCAACTACACCACCATGATCCTCTATTGCTACATAATTGTCTGTTCTAAAATTGGCAGACCGATATATGTAATCAGCATTTATTCCTTCATTTTGACAATAGGAAAAAAGCTCGTCACCCTCACTGTCATTTCCTAGAAATCCTAATAGGCAGGGTTTTAGTTCAAGATTAATAAGATTTTGTGCAATATTGAAAGCAACACCACCCGGTATTCGTTTAATGTAACCTCCAACATCATCACCTCTATTTATCGGCTTATCAGTACGTCCAATTACATCCCAAAGAACGCTCCCGACACATATGGCATCGATTTCATAATCCATTAGCTTTTATAACGCCAAATGTAAGAGCCGCCCACAAACTTTCCCAAATAACGCCCTTATCTTGAGATAATTTCTCACTAGCCGGTCTCAGTACTACATTATCAATTAAATATGTTCTGTCATTTTTTACTTTTACCGTTGCCATTCCTTTTTCATTAGTTTGAACGGCAAAAGTATTGACATCGAAATCAATGCTCGAACGCTCAAAGACGTTCAGGGTCGCAAATGCGCGAGGTTGTCCATTATACAGTAGAAGTATTTCTATACCATCAGACATATCATCTGTATAAGGATTCTGTTTAGCAATTAATTCAAGTTCAAGATTATTCGTTTGATCTGAACCGATTGAGCTACCTACGCCCACAAGCGCTTTACTATATCGCGTGTAAATTTCAGAAAAATTTTCCATAGGAAAACTCTGACTTAAATGAAGATTAACTGCATCTTTCGCATCTTTTTCTATCGCAAAACTGTGAAACTTTTTAAAGTCTTTATACTTGATTATACTTGGTTTGGAAACATATATAGCTGAAATCAAACCGTTTTTATCAGGTTCTATTTGAAGAGCAGGAATGTCACCTTGACGGGAGGAATTATCGAATTGTTCTCCATTCTGTGTCCAATAGAGCTTTTCGACAGATCTATCGAAATAGCCTAAAGAAAATCCGTCAAAATTTTCTCCATTTCGTAAGTCAAAATCTACTTTAGTGCCTTCTTCTACTTTAAAATCTGATGTATCAATCCAGAGCTCGTGACCCGCTAATGTACATGGAAAGAGAAGAAATATGAATTTTAAAAATAATTGCCGATACATAGTCAACTTCATATTTAATGTTTTGCTATTAATAAAGATATTATTTTTAAGCCTCACAACTACTGTGCATTCACATGAAGTCACGCCAGCAATAGCAGATATATTTCAAAAACAAGACGGCATTCAATTAGAAATTAGGCTTAACTTAGAGGCGTTACTTTCTGGCATCGATTTGTCAGATATTTCCAATACAGATGAGGCAACACAATCTGCCGAATACGATTTCTACAGAGGTATGTCCGCAGTCGATCTAAAATCAAATTTTTCACAAATATGGCCAAATTTTAAAAATGAAATTCAAATAAAACAAGATACGGAATTAGTGGATCTAAAACTACAAAATATTCTGGTCGAAGATCAGAAAAATTTTGAGTACCCAAGATTCGCAACAGTGATTTGCTTCATCAAATTAGATCCTCGTAGACCGTTTAGCTTTCAATGGGCAAAGTCGTTTGGAGAAATAGTGCTGAGAGAGCAGGGTGGTGATAATAGCTTTACACAATATCTCCAACCAGGGGAAAAAAGCGCTGAGATAAGTATTAGTGAAAAAGAATCCTCCAATTTTTCAGAAGTATTTCTCGAATATATTCCTGTGGGATTCGCGCACATAATTCCAAAAGGCTTAGACCATATACTTTTTATAGTAGGCATATTTTTCTTATCGGTTAAATTAAGTTCTTTGTTTTTACAAATTACAATTTTTACGTTGGCTCACAGCGTTACGTTAGCAATGGCATCTCTAGGTCTAGTTAATGTCAGCCCTTCACTCGTTGAGCCATTGATTGCTGCTTCAATTGTTTACGTTGCAATCGAAAATTTCTATTCAAAAGCCATAAATTTAAGGAGATCATTAATAGTTTTCATATTCGGCTTGCTTCATGGACTAGGCTTCGCATCGGTTTTGGCAGAATTTGGTTTACCTATCCAACAATTCATTCCAGCCTTAGTAGGTTTCAACGTAGGGGTGGAACTGGGTCAGCTAAGTGTTGTTTTTATTCTATTTATTGCGATTGGTTATTGGTTTAACAAAAAAAATTGGTACCGAAAATTTATAACCTTACCAATATCAGGTATAGTAGGCTTGATCGGATCCTATTGGTTTTTTGAACGCATTTTTTAATCAGAAAAAATTAGCAAATGGGGTTGTTACCGTTGAGAATATAGTCTAGATGACCTCCAATTAAAATTCATAGGTAGCTTTCGGTTAGATAGAAGAGAAATTTTTATTTAACCAGCCGGTTGGAGCCTTGCTCTGATTTGCTGCTGAGATACAAACCGGGAAAGGAAATTAAATGGCTCTACCAGAGTTTACATTGCGCCAATTGCTTGAAGCTGGTGTACACTTCGGCCACCAAACACAAAGATGGAATCCTAGAATGGAGGAGTTCATTTATGGTGAACGAAACGGCATTCACATTATGGATTTAACTCAAACTGTTCCAATGCTCGATGCCGCATTGAATGTTGCGAGAGAAACCGTCGCTAAAGGTGGAAGAATTCTTTTCGTTGGAACAAAGCGACAAGCATCTACAGCTATTGCGGAAGCAGCAGAAAAGTGTGCTCAGTACTACATGAACCATAGATGGTTAGGTGGTACTCTTACAAATTGGCAAACTGTTTCTCAGTCTATTAATAGACTAAAAGCACTAGATGAAAAAATGGCCACAGGGTCTGAGGGTTTAACGAAAAAAGAGAGGTTGGGTATGGAACGTGAGCAGTCCAAACTGCAGGCCTCTCTCGGTGGAATTACCCAAATGGGCGGAGTTCCAGATCTTTTGTTTGTTATAGACGTCAAAAAAGAGGCGCTTGCTGTCGCTGAAGCGAATAAGCTTGGTATTCCAGTTATTGCAGTAGTTGACACCAACTGCTCTCCGTCTGGAGTAGATTATATAATACCTGGCAATGATGATGCAGCCAGGGCTATAGCATTATATTGTGACTTAATAGCTCGTTCCGCCTTAGACGGAATGACCGAGCAAATGGGTGCTGCTGGCGTTGATCTCGGGGAAATGGAAAATGTACCTTTAGAACCTGAGCTTGGGGATGGTACCGGCAAAGAAGAAATTGCTGAAGCGGTTGCAGCAGATGCTGCAGTGACTGAAGAAGAAAAGCCGGAAAGTGAGCCTATCCTCGATGAACCTTTGGTCGCTGAAGCGGTTGCAGTAGATACTACAGCGACTGAAGAAGAAAAGCCTAAAAAAGAAAAGACAGCAACTAAAAAGAAGGTCACAACGAAGAAGGAAGTATCCGCAAGTTCTGAGGAAGATGCTAAACCTAAGCCAAAATTAGCAGCTAAAATAAATAAAGCAAAGCCAGTTTCCGACGAAGCCTCGGTAGAGGTGGAAAATGAGGTAAAAGACGCTAAAACAGCCAAAAAGAAACCAAAGGCTGAAACTGCTGAAAAATAATAATCATAAACGTCTGACTAGTGGTTAATAATTAAAGAAATTTAGATAGGATAGGAAGTATCATGGCAATAACGGCTTCTATGGTAAAAGAACTGCGGGAAACAACTGGCGCAGGCATGATGGACGCTAAAAAAGCTCTGACTCAAACAGATGGAGATTTTGAAGCTGCAATTGATTGGCTTAGAACCAAAGGTTTGGCTAAAGCTGCAAAAAAATCTAGTAGAGTGGCAGCAGAGGGACTTGTCGCAGTCGCTACAAGAGACAGAAAAGGTGTTGCAGTTGAAGTAAACTCCGAAACAGACTTTGTTGCCAAAAATTCTGATTTTCAAGAAATGGTAAAAGCTATAGCTACTGCCGCGTTGGATGTATCCAATACGGACGAGTTGGCGAGTACCACAATAGATGGAAAGACAGTAGCCGATACGCTCACCGACAACATTGCCAAAATCGGTGAAAATATGACCGTTAGACGTATGCAGACTATAGAGGCTGAACGAGTTGTTACGTATGTTCATAATTCTGCGACCCAGGATATGGGGCAAATTGGAGTTTTAGTTGCTATAAATGGAGACAACACAGAGTTTGCCCGCCAGGTAGCTATGCACGTTGCAGCCGCTAATCCACAGGCACTTAGCGCTGCAGAACTTGATCAGTCAATTATTGAGCGTGAGAAAAATATTCTTACGGAGCAGGCCAGGGAATCCGGAAAACCCGAGCAAGTAATTGAAAAAATGATACAAGGTCGAATGAAGAAGTTTTTGGCGGAAGTTACACTGCTTGGTCAAGATTTTGTAATTAATCCAGATCTTACAGTTGAAGCTGCCGCAAAGGAAGCCGGAGTTGAAATCGTTTCTTATGTACGAATGGCCGTTGGCGAAGGCATTGAGAAGGTCGAGGAAGACTTTGCTGCAGAAGTTGCAAAGGCCGCTCAGGGTTAGCAACTGCAAGATGTTCAGATGTATATATCGCTATCTGGTTATTTATTCACTAGCTTTTGTTGTTTAATATTTACTGTTAAGTATCTATTATTATTGTTTAACTAACATTTTTAAGTATTATATTTGTTAACATAATATATATTATACGAATTTTATTTATACACACTTATCAATGCTTAAGCGTATCCCTACTAACCATCAAAACTCAGTGAACCCCAGATGGTAACCAGAAACGGAACCAAATACGTTAAGCCAACTTTCCATAAAGCAGGATATTCTTGAGCTTTAATCGTGTCACCATGGTTTATGAGTAAAAGAATCGACCCAACTACGAAAGATGTTAAGAATGCTTTTTTAATAATTCCCTGTCTTAACTCTGGTTTAACCATTTATTTTACTCGCCCGCCTAATTTTGCACGATAATCATCTTGTATCGACTTAAGCTCTTTCAATATTTTCTCTAAATCACCAGGCCTCTTGATTATTACATCTAGCGTGTCGCTTGAATGCAAACTATGTGCAACAGTTTTTTCTTTTTTATCATTAATAATAAGCTGATAAGGTTTAATAGGTTCGGAGAACCCTTTTAATTTAATAGGTTTTTTCTCTTCAAAATCAAAAACTTTTTCTACCAGATTTTTTGTTTCAGGAGATACAAGTATCTCTTGAGGGGCGCAAGCTGCCTCTAACCGGGCCGCTAGGTTTACTGGACTTCCAAGCACAGTGTAATCTACTCGCTGAACCGATCCAAAGTTTCCCACAGTACAATATCCTGTCGATATTCCGGTACGTACCTGAAGTCCTTCACTTATACCCTTCTCCTTTTTCCAGACCTCATCAAGCTCCCCTACTCTCTTACTCATCGCTATTGCCATGTTAACGCATTTTTCAGCGTCTATCGCCGTACCTTCCGTTTCGGGATCACCAAAAAATATAAGAATAGCATCACCGATGAACTTATCTATAGTTCCCCCAAAATCTAATGCTATTTCCGTCATTTCTGACAAATATTCATTAATTATTTCTGCCAACAAATCAGGATCTAATCTATCCGACAAACTTGTAAATTCTTTGATATCAGAGAAAAAGACAGTTAATTTTTTCCGAGTGTAAGTCTCCACCTTATCCGTATCAGTTTCGAATATGTTTTTGTATATCTGAGGGCTAAGATACTTTGCCAGCTGATTAGATATTTTCTCTAAACGCTCTGTTTTAAAGGAAAGCTCTTCAAAAGCTTTTTCATTTTCTACCAGCAACTCCTCATTCCTCGCTTGCAGAGTTACTTCATTGGTCCGATCAATTAACTGTCCCTGAACTCCATCAAGTTCATTTGAAAATGAACTTGATGTCCGGGTAGAAGCCAAAGTAAAATAACGCTCTTCATCCCTCACAATTATTTTAATTTTATGGATTAATAATTTTCCATCATTATTGAGCTTTTGCTTGAACTCTGAGATGTGGCTTTGCGCCACGTCTAATAATCCTAATAACGTTAGAAGATTTTGACCCTCAAGGACCACATCAGCATTAAAAAGGGATTTAAAGTTTTTGTTGACCTTAATTATATTTAAATCTGCGTCTGCAAAATACGTAGCTGTGATTGCGTTTTCAAAATTAAAAAAACTAAGATCATACAAGAATTGCTGATTAAAAAGCTTTTCTAACTCCATTAACCGTGCCCTGTATCACATTGTTATCTATAATATTTTTGCCATCAGAAAAAAGCCTGCAAATTAGTTTGTGATCGACCGAGTATTAGAGCGTGAACATCGTGGGTACCTTCGTAAGTGTTCACAGTTTCGAGGTTCATCAAATGCCTAAAAACATGAAAATCCTGCGAAATGCCATTTCCGCCATGCATATCTCTCGACTGCCGCGCGATTTCTAACGCTTTTCCACAATTATTCCGTTTGGTCAGGGAAATCATTTCTGGTGCTGCATTACCCTCGTCCATGAGCCGACCGACCCTAAAGCAGGCCGTTAGACCCAGTGTAATTTCAGTTTGCATATCAGCTAATTTTTTTTGAAAGAGTTGGGTTTGGGCTAACGGTTTTCCAAATTGCTTTCGATCTAAGCCGTACTGACGTGCCGCATGCCAGCAAAACTCTGCAGCACCCATGACCCCCCAACTAATTCCATAGCGAGCTCTATTCAAACAACCAAAAGGCCCCTTTAATCCTTCAACATTAGGAAGTAATGCCTCTTCTGAAACCACAACGCCGTCCATAACAATCTCGCCTGTTACAGAAGCCCTAAGTGACAGCTTCCCCTCAATTTTTGGGCTCGATAAGCCTTTCAGCCCTCTTTCAAGTACAAAACCTTTTATCTTGCCTTCATGGGCGTCCGATTTAGCCCATATTACGAATACATCTGCAATTGGTGAATTTGATATCCACATTTTAGAACCTGTTATGCGGTACCCACCTTTAATTTTCTCCGCTCTTGTCTTCATAGAAGCTGGATCTGAGCCCGCATCTGGTTCCGTAAGACCAAAGCACCCTATCATCTCACCATTTGCTAAAGCTGGTAAATATTTTTGTCTCTGAGCTTCGGTGCCATAAGCATATATCGGATACATTACCAAGCTTGATTGAACCGACAGCATGGACCGATAACCGCTATCAATTCTCTCAATTTCTTGAGCAACTAATCCGTAGGAAACATAGTTGGCACCTAAACCGCCGTACTGCTCTGGAATGGTTATGCCAAGAAGGCCCATTTTTCCCATTTCCAAGAAAATTTCCGGACATACTTCCTCGCCCGCAAAACCCTCTACTACTTTAGGCATTAAGACATCATTTGCAAACGATGCCGCGCTTTCTTTGATTAGCACCTCGTGCTCCTCGAACAATTCTGAGAGCTTAAAAGGATCTGACCAGTCGAAATCATTTAAGTCCGGTGCATCTTTGGTTTTATAATCGGCAGATTCAAAGTTCATTTAAAAATCCATATCTTATCATAAAAAATCTAGTATCCCAGCCACATTAAGCTCTGACTGCTTCTATATGCTATTAACCCACTAAAACTTGGTCAATGTAATCTAGTTCAAATTTCTTTTTAAATTTAATGAGTACACAATTCAATATAAAGAATTTGTTTAATGCATAGAATAAGGTACAGCAAGTCATAAACACAAGTTCATTTGATCTAACATTGCCTTGCACAATGGTGTACACGGGTTGCCAAGTGAAAATAAAATTGAATAGTGCTGGTCATACTCTGGTTTTAAGAAAGTAAAATTACTACCTTGGCCCTCTAATACATGCAGCATGTCCTCAAACGTTCAAAAATTGCTGGCAAATGGGTATACAGTTCTTTTCCAGCTGGTGTAAATTTTATATTTCTAGTGCTTCTATCAATTAGCGAAACCCCTAACTCCCGTTCAAGGTTTTTAACGGCCCCAGTGAGCGTTGGTTGCGCAAGTTCTAAGCTAGTGGCTGCTTTATGATAACTACCGCAATCAATTATTGTCTTGAAAACTTGTAAATGTTTTAACGTTACATTCATGACTTTAATCTAATATGATTTTACATATTACATAAACATATAAATATTTTTTATCCCAGAGCGTAACCTGCTCCGCGCACAGTACGAACAAGATCCTCCTCACCATTCTTACAAAGGGCGCGCCTAAGCCGCCCTATGTGCACATCTACTGTTCGAGTATCTACATAAATATCTCGACCCCATACTCGATTCAGTAAAGCGTCTCTAGACCATACTTTCCCCGGTTTTTCTAAAAAGGTGGCTAACAATTTAAACTCAATAGGTCCTAACTTAATATTTTCACCAGAGCGTTTAACTCTATAGGTCTCCATATCAAGTTCAATATCCTCAAATGAAAGTTTTTCTGCAATCGCTGCCTCTCTAACGCGTCGAAGCTGCCCTTTAATTCGAGCTAATAGTTCTTTAATACTGAATGGTTTGGAAATATAGTCATCTGCTCCAATCTCCAATCCTCTAATCCGATCGACCTCTTCGGATCTTGCCGACAACATTATAACTGGAGTATTTTTTGTACTTGATGACGATTTTATTTGCCTACACAATTCTATACCACTAAGTCTAGGCATCATCCAATCTAGCACTATTACATCTGGTTCGTAATCTTTGACGAGCTCTAAACCAATTTCACCATCCGCAGCAGAAATAACTTCATAACCCGCTTCCTCCAAGTTATGTTGCAATATAAGACGTTGAGCCTCTTCATCCTCTACGATTAAAATTGTTGCTTTCGCCACATCTAAAATCCTTTTTAGCTAGTACCTTTGATATCGGCGGTAGCATCAAACTTTGGTCTCTCGTCTAAAGGGTATTCTCCAGTCGTAACAAATATGGCCTGTTCAGCAATAGATGTTATATGATCCCCTACTCTTTCAATATTCTTTGCGATAAAGTGTAGATGCATACAGGTTGTAATATTCTTTGGGTTTTCCATCATAAATGTTAAAAACTCACGGAATAAAGCATTATAGTGTTGATCAATATCTTGGTCTTGTAAGATTACAGACTCCGCGAGATCAACATCCTTTCTGATGTACGCATCAAGACCGTTATTCATCATTACGATAACGTCTTTTGTCATCCGCCTGAGAGACCTACATCCTTGTTCATTAATTGAAGAAGGCTTCATTACAAGAGAGCGCTTGGCCATATTTTTTCCATAATCACCTATACGCTCTAAATTTGAGGCGATTTTAATGAATGATAATGCATCCCTTAGATCAGTAGCTGTAGGAGATCTTAGAGCAATAAGTCTTGCTGTTTGAGCATTAATTTCTTCTTCCAACTCGTCGATAGTTCGATCGTTTTCTCTGACTAGTTTAGCTAAACCCAAGTCAGAGTTAACAAGAGCTTCGGATGCATCAAAAAGAGACTTTTCAACTAGCCCACCCATTTTCATCAGAGTAGATTGAATATTTTCAATATCCTCATCAAAAGCCGATACTATATGTTTTTCAACCATCCGTTATCCAATCTTTCCACTAATATAACTTTCCGTTCGGGGATCAGTCGGTCTGACAAATAACTCCTCTGTTTCTCCGTACTCAACTAAGTCACCAAGATGAAAAAATGCAGTTTTGTTACTTACTCGTGCCGCCTGTTGCATTGAGTGCGTAACTATCACGACACAGAAGTTTTCCTTCAAATCGGCAATTAACTCTTCAATTTGCGCAGTTGCAATTGGATCCAATGCGGAACAAGGCTCATCCATAAGAAGCACTTCAGGACGAGTTGCAATCGCTCTCGCAATACACAAACGCTGCTGTTGTCCACCAGACAATCCGGTCCCTGGTTCAGACAATCTGTCTTTAACTTCTTCCCAAAGTGCCGCTCGACGCAGTACCATCTCTACTATTTCGTCCAGATCGGATTTTGATTCAAATAACCCATGTATTCTTGGACCATATGCAACATTTTCATAAATTGATTTGGGAAATGGATTAGGCTTTTGAAAGACCATTCCAACTTTCGCCCGTAATTGTACAGGATCAACATCTGGGTGATAGATATTCTGCCCTTCAAGTAAAATTTCACCCTCTACACGACAGATACTAATTGTATCATTCATGCGATTTAGGCAACGTAAAAAAGTCGATTTTCCACAACCAGAAGGACCAATAAAAGCGGTAACAGTCTTATCTTGTATTTTAACATCCACATTTTTTATTGCCTGTTTATCTTCATAGTAAACTTGAACGCCTCTAGCTGAAATCTTTACTTCGTCTTCCATATTATTCTAATCTTTCCACAATTCTCTTTTGTTTTACCACCGACGCTCAAAGCGGCGGCGTAAAATAACCGCCACAGTATTCATAGTAATTAAAAATACTAACAAAATTATTATGCCGCCCCATGCCCGCTCATAAAAGGCAGGATCTGACCTTTTTGCCCACTCATAAATTTGGGCAGGCATTGCAGAGTTCGGTGACGCTAAACCCTCCAATACAGTGCTCGGCATATTTGTGGCTATGTAACCGATCATTCCAATCAACAGCAACGGAGCAGTTTCTCCTAAAGCCTGCGCTAACCCAATGATAGTTCCAGTTAAAATCCCTGGGGCTGCCAATGGAAGTACGTGATGAAAAACAGTTTGCATTTTTGATGCACCAACTCCCAAAGCAGCATCCCGGATACTAGGAGGAACTGATTTGAGTGACGCCCTGGTAGAAATTATTATTGTTGGAAGGGTCATTAATGTTAACACCATTCCACCAACAAATGGTGCCGATTGCGGCAAATGCATGAAATTAATAAAAACAGCTAAACCTAAAATACCAAATACAATTGACGGCACTGCGGCTAAATTTGAAATATTGACCTCAATTATGTCAGTGATCCAGTTACGAGGTGCAAACTCTTCAAGATATATTGATGCAGCGACTCCTACCGGAAGAGATAGTAAGAGCACAACTAACATCATGTAAAAAGAGCCTACCATAGAAACACCGAAACCGGCCGCCTCAGGTCTCATATCTGAAGCATCAGAACCCAAGAGAAAAGATAAATTGAATTTTTTTTCCACTATTCCAAGTTTAACGAGCTCATCAACTAAATCTAATTGTTCAGGAGAAACATTCTTACTGTTTTGTATATCACCCCGATTTATCCTGCCCTTTAAATAACCGTCTATCCAGCTGTTAGTTAAAAATTCAAATGAAATAGTCCTGCCAATAACAGAAGTGTCATTTATAACAAAATTTCTCAGTTCTGATGCTGCACTTTTAGATAGTATCTTGCTCGCGTTTTTTGGCGATAAATCTGTATTAAGGTTGTTTGCTGAAATTAATTTTTCAAATGAATTTTTTGTTAAAGGAGCATAGCCAAATGTAGATACTTTCTTAATATCGTTAATGTCTCTATTGCCCTTTTTATCCAACTTGGATTCTAGTAGTTCAATATCAAGTGTAATATATGTCTGTTGAAACGCGGTCACTCCCTTTGTAATAATTGTGGTTAGAAGAATTACTAGCATCAAGAGGCCGATAGAAATTGCAACTAGACCGTATAGCCGATAGCGTTTCTCCGCCGCCCTGCGTTTTCGAGACAAGTCGGATGACGCTGATAAAAATCTAGTCTCTTGCGCCATTATTCATACTGCTCCCGATATTTTCGAACAACGTATAAAGCTATCACATTAAGAACTAAGGTTATGAGAAATAGTGATAACCCCAATGCGAAAGCAACGAGAGTTTCTGGGCTATTGAAGTCGCCATCTCCGGTTAACTGACTCACAATCCTTGTTGTGATTGTCGTCATCGCTTCAAGCGGGTTTCCACTAAACTTTGCAATTGCTCCAGCTCCAAGAACCACAATCATTGTCTCTCCAATTGCCCTTGAGGCCGCTAATAGAATTGCCCCTACAATGCCAGGAAGCGCCGCGGGAATAACCACTAACCGTATAGTCTCTGATTGAGTTGCACCCAATCCATACGAGCCATCTCTAAGTGATTGAGGAACAGCATTTATTATATCATCTGATAGAGATGATACGAATGGAATTAGCATCATACCCATTACTGTACCAGCTGTCGCAACCGACCTCGCATCAGACATCCAGTTAACGCCAAATGCGCCCCCGTCACCAAAAAAATCTCGTAAAAATGGGCCAAAGGTAATTAAAGCAAACAGTCCATATACAATTGTCGGAATGCCCGCGAGAACTTCAAGCATTGGTTTGGCGATTGATCTTGTATAACTCGATGAATACTCTGCCAAGTAGATTGCTGAAAAGAGACCAATCGGAACTGCAACAAAAAGTGCAAAGATAGAGATATAAAAAGTACCAAAAAGTAAAGGAAGGATAGACATCTCACTGTCACCATGGAAATTTGGAGCCCAAGTGTACCCAAAAAAGAAATCTTTCCACTCATGCAATTCAAAAAACCTAAAGGTTTCAAAAAGCATAGAAATTACGATACCCACAGTTGTGATTATTGCAATTCCAGCAGCAGCTATTAAAATGCCAAGCACAATATTTTCAACGTAATACCTTGCTCTAAACCCAGGTTTTACCAGGAAAAAATAAAGTAGAATAATGCATAAGATCATAAAAAACAAAGCAATTCGAAAGGTATTATTTGCTTTGTTTTCTAATATCCACAAGTCATAACCGGCCTGAATTAGAAAAGATCTTGTTTCCGGATCGAAGGGTTGGTTAGCCAAAGCATAAATAGCTGCCATGACTTCATAATCAATTGTACCGCTTTGGTTAAATAACTCGGTTGTATTGGAATAATCTACAGATAAAAGTGTATCTCTTATAGTATTAACCTGCCCGAGTAAGAGAGAGATATTTTCGTCTGGCGATACTTCTAGTGAGTTGATTAGAAACTTTACAACACTGGCTTCAAAGTAAAAAGGGGTAAGCAGCCACCAGAAAAAATAAGCTATTAAAACTGGTAAACCAGTACATAGCACAGCAAATAGTCCATAATAGTGAAGACGCGAATTAAGTTTCTTTTTATCACCTTCAACAAGATAAGACACCCTGTATGAGGAACCAAAAAAGGTTAGCAGAGAAAACACAATAACAGCCAGAAGTAGTGTTGCGGCTGCCATTTAAAACCCCCCTATTGTAACATCTTTAAAAAACATACACTTTTAACTTCCTAAAGTTCTAAGAAAACAATTTTATGAAAATTATGTAACAGTAATATGACAAATATAGAATTTAGATTGGACGAAGGAATACCAGAAAAATAAAGTTCAAGAATTTTAATGAAAATTTACTGTCATAAATACTTTACTTTTTTGTCACTTATTTTTTAAGTAAGAAAGTTAACCTGCGCCTGTTGGTTCTAACAACTGAGATGCATTGATATGCCAAATGATCGCAAGCCCGCGTCAGGTAAACGCTCGTTAAGCACAATAGAAGAAAAATCAGAACAGGCAGGTGAAATTGCCGTTCAATTACTTAACGAGCTAATGAATTTTTTGGCTAATAGAGATCCAAAAAGTATTGAGCAAATCGGCAGAAACAATAGAATATTAAAAGCTTTGGATAACACGATAACCGAAGACTGTACTAAATACATCTCCGCGTCTTCTCTAAACGCAAAGCAAACCCGCCGTATTATAGCAATACTTAAAATTTCAGATAGTTTCACTAAAATTGGCAGCTTGATCGAAGAAACTGGTTCAAAAGTTTTGACACTACCAGAAATATCACGTGAAAATAAATTATTTTCTGAATTAATTTCATTAGGAAATCACTCTGAATTAATACTTCGTAATTCAAATAAAGCTTTTACCCAAAACAATATTTCTATCGCCTACTCGGTTATAGCAAATATTAATGATGTAACAAATCGATACGATGATTTGTTCAAAAATCTATTAATTGCTATGGTCGATGAGATCAGAACAATCACTGAGCATATGTCCATCCAGATGGTAGCGAAAGAATTTGAAACAATTACCAATTACTGTCTGGCGAGTTGCGAGCAAGTAATTTTCAGTTCTGATTCCGAGACCTCAGAAAAAAAGTTATAATTTTATGCTAATGCGTACAAAACCGGAAAACCCATATATATTTGGAGACTTCTTGGCCCTGAATTGCAGCGCAGAACTGAAGAATTGCAAAATTTTTCGTATAAATGATCTTGAAAAAGAGACATATGCGGAAATTGAAGAGAGACACGATGGATTTTACATATTATCAAATTCTAGTTCTGCTTTGCCTTTAAAAAATCATAAATTTAGCTCTCGAATTAATGCTTTTTTCGCCCTCGACGCAATAGTCGCCTACAACTATTACTTATACATTTAGGTGGAATAATGAATTCGATACCTTTTTATTTTACCATGTATTATGCACGCCAATTTGCACATTTGTTCTAAATGATGAAAAAAAATAACATCCAAAATGATAATGCTCTTAGTAATTTGAGGAAGGATATTACCTATTCAAATTCTGCTAAGTCCATAACTGGCAAATATGCTATAAAAATTTTGGAGAATTTGACCGGAAGGATGGGACTTATACGTAGGGCCCAAGGCTATCAGCAATGTAGTTCGTATAAAAATTCTTTCTTTCAAGCAATGGTTCAGCAATATGGAGTATCAATGGAAATTACTTCCGGATCACTTCAAAATATTCCGAAAGTGGGGCCAATCATTCTGGTTGCAAACCATCCCTTTGGAATATTGGATGGCCTTATCATGGGATTTATTTTATCAGAGGTGAGAGCCAGTTTTAAAATCATGGCCCATCAAGTGTTTGGTAAGTCTACAGAACTAAGCGAGCACATTATCCCAATATCGTTTGACGATACCGGTGAAGCCATTGATTTGAATATAGCTTCAAGAAAAAGCGCAGTTACATTTTTAAAATCAGGAGGTGCTATTGGTATTTTTCCAGGAGGAACTGTATCGACTTCTAAAACACTTTTTTCAGAACCACTAGATCCTATATGGCGTTCATTCACGGCGCGAATGATTTCAAAGTCTGAGGCCACTGTAATTCCTATTTATTTCGAAGGTCATAATAGCAGATTATTTCAGCTTGCCAGTCATCTTAACTATAACCTAAGAATGGCTCTTTTAATGAAGGAATTTAAAAATCGCATTGATAGACCAATTAAGATATCAGTTGGTCGCCCTATAGGCTATCAAGAATTAAAAGGATTTTCCGATAACCCAAAGCAAATGATGAAAATCCTAAGAGGAAAAACATATGCTATGGGGACGAGTAAAGATAATAGCAGAGAAGTACCGATCGGGTATGAGTTTGAAGAGAGATATAAATCAAGTTAGAAAAATTAAGCAAGTAAGATATTTAATCTTCGAAATTGGGTTACTTTTTCGACGCAAGATTTTTAAATTGACTTAGTTCTGCTTCGGTAAGACTTTCACGCCAGGTAGCATAGTATTGACGAAGCCTTGATTGAATAAACTCATACCTTTTCGGATTTCCCATCTGGCTAAACCATTTTTCAACTTCGCGAATTCCCTTTTTCTTCAAATTTTTTCCAATCTTGCCAGTCCTGTATTCGGTTTCACTCCAATAAATGTAAAAAATCCAGCTATCATCAATTGCAATTCTCTTTTCACCAGACCAGGGATAAGCAGCATCTAATAGGTCTGCAAGCTCATCACTCAAACCTTTAGGCCACTTGACTTCAGATAATCCGTTTCGGCGTATAAAATCTGACAATACCGAGACTTCTCTTACTTTTTTATAGCGTCTGTAAACATTATACAGTTTGATATTTTTAGATTTTTTTTCAGTCATAAGAAATTATACCAAAGCCAAAAACAAGATGTTTCAAGTATACCAAGATGAGTAAAAATTTTATGACAAGGCACCGCTGCGCAGTACTGAATTATCAATCTTCGAAAGCTAATATCCGTCTAAAAGCTATTAAATGATTGCCGAATAAGGATATTTTTCAAGTTCAAAAAAAATTTGGAATTCTTCATAGGCAAACAAGAAACGGTCCACTTTCGTGACGAGTTTAGATTTAAAGTATGGAGTCTAAGAAATTCGGTATCGCAATGATTATTATCACTAAAACGGTTGGGCAAAATAGGACTCCCAATAATTATATCAAAAGAAAAATTGACTTTATTAATTGTTTCATAGAACAGAGAAATATCTCTTAATGTTGGATGAAATAGATCCAAAATGTAAAAAAGAAGTGAATTCCTCGCTTTAATATTTATAGGTATAATGGGTAATGAATACCGCTTTGCCAACGAAACAGCAGTTGGAACCCATGGACGCTCAGTTAATTGCATTCCAGTTCTTTTTGCAATTCGACCAGATGGAAATATTATACAAGGACGGCTATGTTGAATTGCTGATTTAAAGAACTCAAGAGTCTCTCTAGATTTAAGTTTATTTCTTTTTTCTTTTTGCCATTCTACCGGCGCAATTAAATTAGAGAGTTGCGGAAAAACACGAAGTACGTCTCTATTTGCGAAGAAAAATAAATCCCGGCGTTTTTCTTTTAATACGGAGTACAATACAAGTGCATCAGAGATACCGGTTGGGTGGTTAACCACTACAATGAAGGGATCCTTCTCAGGTATGTTTTCCAATCCAGTAAATTTAATTCTACTCGTAAACTTATTAGCCATAAATGTTAATAGATCGTCAGCGCCAAGTTTTTGTCCTGATTGCGCAGCACTTATTGTATCATTATATCTCAATAAATATTTCAAAAATTTACTAAAAATAATAACTAAGGCCGAGCTATTATTTAACCACGGTGCCCGTTCAATTAATAAAGTATCAATTGTCTTCTTCATCAGACAAGTTTATTTCTGTTAACTTATTTGGATTGTCAGTTAATGGTTTATGTATTAACTGAGTTACATTATGAGCAATTGGCTCATAACTGGTATCCGCGATACTAAATCCGAAAAAATTATTGGTATCAAAAAAATATTTAAAGAAACTGAACATTTTCATCCAAATTTTTTTTCGTTTTATCAAATTAGTATTAAAAATTTATGACGGAAAAGTTTCAAAAATATGTCAGGAAAACACAAAACCAAAAATCTTCATTTTTGAACTATCTAAGCTTCCGAGCACCGAACGCGCTAATTAATAGCATAAAACCCGATGTAGCCAGGCATAACCAAAGTCCGCTTGCCTGATAAGTTAGACCAGATAGAATAGTCCCAAAGAGTCGGCCAAGGGCATTCGACATGTAATAAAAACCAACGTCTCGAGCAACTCTTTCTGTGTTAGTAAATGAAAGTATTAAATAAGAATGAATTGATGAATTAATAGCAAATAATACAGCGAAAACTAATAACCCCACCACCATTATAATCAGACTACTAACAGATGATAAATCAATTAAAAACAATAAAATAGATAAACTTAAAGGTGCTAGCGAAAGAATTATACTCCAACTAAATGGTGCTTCGAGAAGCTGTTTGTCAGTTTTATTTCTTATGAATTTTAATTTTGGCACGTAAGCCTGGATAATCCCATAGAAAATTATCCAAATCGCCATAAAAGAGCCAACTATAAAAAAGGCAAATTCATTAAGTCCTGAATTTTGCTGGGACAAAAATGTATAAAAGTAAATTGGAACGCCGACTACAAACCATACATCTCGTGCGCCAAATAAGAAAACTCGTGAAAAAGATAGCCAATTAATATTTGCACTTTTTGAAAATATATCTGCAAATTTTGAAGTAGTTTTCCCTTTCGGAAGTCTATTTGAAATTAATATAATCGATGAGAAAAATACAATTAAAAGAACCGACGCCATTGCGTACAATATGGACACAAAATTAAATAAATTTAACGAAACAGCTCCAATGAAAAAACCCAAACCCTTTACTGCGTTTTTCGAGCCAGTTAAAATAGCCACCCACCTAAAGAGTTTTTGATTATCATCGGGAGAAAGAACTTTGACCGCCGATTTTGCGCTCATTTTTGATAGATCCTTAGCAACACCAGACAATCCTTGCACTGCCATGACATAAATGACTGAATAGGTTACTATCCAATCTTGATGTAATTGCGACAACGCTAATACGGCTACTATTTGAAGCGCTAAGCCTGCAATCAAAGTAGAGCTTAAGCCATATCGTGAGCCAATCCAGCCAGCTAGAATATTTGTGATAACACCAGCTAATTCATAAAGAACAAACATGTATGCTAGCTGAATTGGTGAATAACCTAGTGTATGAAAGTGAAGCAAGACAAGCATTCTAAGAGCGCCATCACTCAGCATAAATATCCAATATGCTAAAGTGACGAATAGGTAGGTTGTTAAGAATTTTTCAGACTGCATCTAATGACAATTTTACCATGCAAACAACGTCAACTAGTCGGCAAACATATGCCCATTCATTATCATACCATGCATAAACTTTTAAATGTGTACCGTTCACAACCATCGTAGACTGTCCATCTATTATACAAGACCGAGGATCGTTAACAAAATCAGACGATACTAATGCTCGACTTTCGTAGCCTATTATATCCTTGAGATATGTTTCAGCAGCATTTTCGAATAAACCATTAACCTCTGATACCGTGGTAGCCGTGTTTAACTCAAAAACCGCATCGGTCAGAGATGCATTAAGCAGTGGCACCCGAACTGCACTACCGTTCAATTTTCCATTTAATTCTGGGTAGATCAAATTAATTGCAGTTGCAGATCCTGTTGTGGTGGGAATAAGTGAATTAAGTGCAGACCTTGACCTTCTAAAGTCCTTTGACGGTCTATCAACTATTGTCTGCGTATTTGTAACATTATGTATAGTTGTTATAGACCCATGTTTAATACCTAGTGACTCATGTACGACATTGACGATAGGTGCCAAACAATTTGTCGTGCACGAGGCAGCGGTCACGATATTATGCATGTTTGGGTCATAAATATTATGGTTGACTCCATATACTAAGTTTGCAACCGATCCAGTTTTTACGGGTGCAGAAACAATTACTTTTTGTACGCCTTTGTTAAAATATGGAGCTAATAATTGCTCAGACTTAAAAAAACCAGTACAGTCAATGACGATATCAATCTCATCAAGAGGTAAATTAACTATATTCTCTTCATGTAGAACTGGAATTTTTTGATTATCAACAGTCAACGAAACGCTATCATTTGAAATGCTTCTGCTCCACCTACCGTGAACTGTGTCAAATTCTAAAAGATGTGCAAAAAGGTCTGGATCACCATTTTTATCGTTTATGAACGCTACCGAAATATCGTTGTCAATAAGCCGGCGCAAAGCTAACTTTCCTATTCGCCCAAACCCATTAAGTGCAATCTTTACCATATTTTAATCCAACAAAATATTCTCTAGTTTTTTAAAAACTGTGTAACAAGGTACAATATATAAAAAGGTCGGCCAATAAAGAGCCGACCCTAAGTTTATATTTAAGCTCGATTAAAGCCTACAACCCATCGACCATAGCCTGGGTTTTGGCTAATTCTGGGTCGCTAACCAGACCATACTCAGCCAGTGGTCCATCAGGTCCAGCTATTTCGTCCGATACGAAGAACTGGATGTATTCTTTTAATCCAGGAATTTGACCAATATGAGCATTTTTTACGTAAAACTGAAGTGGACGAGAAATAGGATACTCACCGCTAGCTATGGTTTCAGTCGACGGTGTAACACCGTTTACTTTTGATGCGTAGATTGTATCAGTGTTGTTCAGTAGAAATGACAAGCCAAATACCCCAATACCCTCTTTGTTAGATGCAATAGATGCAAGCGTTTCTGTATAATCGCCATCTATATCGACCGACACACCATCAGTTCGTACCTTCATGCAATCTTTATCAGCTTCTTTTTTTGTCAGACCTGAATCCATAAGGTATTTATGAGTTCCTGCTTTTTTGCATCCTTCGACCATAACTTTTTTATCAAAGACTTCTCTTGTTCCGTGCTTGGTTCCTGGAATGAACATTTTTATACTTCTATCTGGAAAATTAGGATCGACATCCTTCCAATTTGTTACTTCGGACTTGTTTGAAATAGCTAAATAGATGTGCGCAGGCGATAAATCCTCAAAGCCTTTGGTTTCTAAACGAGATGCAAAGACAATACCGTCATAACCGATTTGTACCTTAGTATATTCTCCAATATTGGCTTTACACTTGATACCTTCTTCTTCTTTCATAAGAGATGACGAATTTGCGATATCGGTAGTGTTTGTACCAACTCCCTCACACATCCTCTTTCTGCCAGCACCAGATCCACCGGATTCGACTACTGGTGTTGGAAAATCAAAATTCTCGCCAAATGCTTCAGCAACAATTGACGCATATGGTAAAACAGTTGAAGAACCGGCTACATGCACATAATCACGTGCAACAGCACTACCAGATGCTATCACTAGAGAAGAAGCAGTAGCCAAAGCTAAGTTTCGAATATACATAAAAAAACTCCTATTAAATATGATTCCCGACCGGAATTTCTCCGTAGTATGTTTTTAAGGAATCTTTTTTGTGAACCTTTTGTTACGGTTTTGTGACAAATATCTCTAATTTATTCTATTGGGAAAAATTACAGAAAATACACTACCATTGCCTGGATCACTCTCTATTAACAATCTTCCGTTATGACGTGCCATAATGTGTTTTACGATAGACAAACCTAGTCCCGTCCCGCCTTCACTTCTCGATCTGTGGTTATCTACTCTGTAAAAACGTTCGGTTAGTCGCGCCAAGTGATGTTCCTCAATACCTATTCCAGTATCTTCAAAGCTTACTTTATAGCCAGTTGTCAGCAAAGCTTTATGATACTCAGTACTATTCATAATAACTTTGATCTTCTTGCCATCTCCACCATATTTTATTGCATTCTGAAGAAGATTTGTGAACACTTGGACAACCTGAGAGTAATCGCCCATAATCAAGGGATCTGATGCGTCCTGCACATAGTTGATACTAATATTTCTTTTTGCCGCAGTGGGAGTTAGTATTTCCAGCACCTCACGCATAATATCGCCAAGGTTTACTTCTTCTGTCGGTAATTGTTTTTCTGCAGCTTCAACTCGTGATAAACCTAGCAAATCATCTATCAAGCTACTCATTCGTAAGGACTCTCGCTCCATTACTCTCAAAAATTCTTTTGCTTTCAATGGGTTGCTTTTAATAACCCCAGAAAGAGTTTCTATAAACCCAAGTATAGAAGTAAGAGGAGATTTTAATTCATGACTTACGTTAGCTACGAAATCTCGCCTCATTTGGTTTGCTTGAATTACATCAGTAGTATCATAAAAAGATAGGCTAACTATTTTTAACTCTCTCGAATACTTCGTAGTTACCTCATATGTTCTCTCAACGCCTGAAACGGTTTTATAAAAATTTCCTTTTTTGCTCTCGTTTCCATTAAAAGCATTTTCAACCAGATTAATAATTAGTGGCTGTCTTATTGCTACATAAAAATGTCTGCCTTTAAAATCACTACCTAATAAATCAACGGCTGCTTTATTAGATGATATTACATAAGAGCGATCGTCTATTACTAGTATTGGCGTGCTAACAGTCTCTACAAAATTATCTATAACATTGATGTAATCCATGTTCATCATGTGATACTTTTGAGGGCCGCTTCAAATTTTCTTTTTAAAGTATCGGGATCTTCTAAACCAACGGAAACACGGAAAAATCCTTCAGTAATTCCTAAAGCTAGTCTTTCATTTTCTGAAAGACCTCGGTGAGAAGATGAAGCAGGATGAGACAAGGTCGTTCCAACATCTCCTAAGGTTGGAGCAAAGGCTATACCTTCTAACTGCTTAACAAATCTATTTGCGGCTTCTCGTGTTTTGTTTTTAAGCTCAAAACTTACTAAATTACAGCCGTTTACGCCGAGACTCTGTTTAACAAAAGCTGCATCGGGATGATCGGGCAGTGTTGGATAAAGTACCCTATCCACGTTTTCGTTCATGGTTAAGTACTGAGCAAGGATCTTCGCTGTAGCTTGACTACTCTCGAACCTTAAAGCGAATGTCATCAAACCTCTTTCCGCAAGCCAACATTCGTAAGGGCTCGGAGTGAGACCTATTGTTACTGCAAAGTCATAAATAGATTTATTTATAGTTTCATCTTTTGCCACCACATACCCAAGAGTTACATCGGAATGACCGGCTAATAACTTTGTCACGGAGTTTACAACTATATCCGCTCCGGCGCTCATGGGTTTGAAAGCCATTGGAGTTGTGAAGGTGTTATCTACCAAGAGTTTAATATCTTTTTCTTGGCATAAAGTTGCAATACCAGAAATATCTGCAACTCTCAAAGTAGGATTGGAAACTAATTCTATTAAAATAAGTTTTGTGTTCGGCTTAATGGCATCTCTAACCTTTGCAATATTAGTCATGTCGGTGACCGAAACCTCAATGCCAAATCGTGGCAAATCAGATTTCATTAACCTTAAAGACCGCCCATACAACTGATCACCGCCCAGAAGATGATCCCCAGACGATAATGACCCCATTATAGCGGCTGTAATTGCAGCCATACCTGAGCCAGTTATAATTCCACCATCGGCTTGCTCAAGAAGATCTATCTGTTTCGCAAGGGCTGTTGCATTTGGATGGCCTTCCCTAGCATATGTGTAACCTTGAATACGACCTTCGTATTGATCATCCAACATATCTGGGGTTTCAGACGCGTAAACAACTGACGGGTAGATAGGCGATACAACACTAGCGCTTTCCCCAGGCTGCAGAGGAATAGGACGCTGAATGGTTTCATTTTTTTTTGACATTATTTTTAGCCTTTAACAATATCTAGGCTTTTCATAAATCTAATTGCATTAGCCTGGTAATTCTCTGCGCTTTTTAGCAGTCCATCTATCGTTACTTTATCGAGTTGCTTCACAACTTTTCCTGGCATTCCCAAAACCATCGAACCATCGGGTATGCTTTTTCCTTCGGTGATTAAAGCCCCTGCCCCAATTAAACAATTTTTACCTATTTTCGCACCGTTTAGAATTGTTGCGCCCATTCCAATTAATGTGTTGTCACCAATCGTGCACCCATGAAGCATTGCCTTGTGACCAATTGTACAGTTTTTGCCAATTGTTAGCGGGTACCCAATATCAGTATGTAATACACAATTTTCCTGGATATTGGATCCAAAACCTACAGATATTAGTTCATTGTCTCCTCTAAGTGTAGAACAGAACCAGACAGAAGATTTCTCGTTTAGACTAATTTTTCCAATTATATTTGCATCCGGCGCCACGAAAACACTCTCATGGATTATTGGAAAATTTCCTTCAAAAGCGTATACTGTCATTATCTATTCTCAAATTCGTTATTCAAATTCCGCACATCATCTACAATCCTAGGTTGTTGACTTAACTTTAATCTTTCGGCCTTAATTATTGTTTTTAAGTCATTTTCTGTCTTATCTAAATCATTATTTATCAAAACATAATCATATTCTGGCCAATGACTAATTTCATCACGAGCTAATGCCATTCTATTTTTGATGACGTCGTGATTATCTTTTGCTCGTGAATTCAATCTACGCTCCAATTCGGCTATTGAAGGTGGAAGGATAAATAACGAAAGCGCGTGTTTTCCAAGCACGGAATTTCGAATTTGTTGACCGCCCTGCCAATCAATATCAAATAGTACATCTTGACCAATCTCAATTGCATTCGACACAGGTTTCTGAGGACTGCCATAAAGATTGCCGAATACCTCCGCATGTTCGAGCATTTCTTGATTATCAACCATTTTTAAAAAATCTTCTCTAGACTTAAAAAAATATTCGCGTCCATCTTTTTCGCCATCCCGGGGCTCTCGAGTAGTAGCAGAGATGGAGAATACGATATCTTTATCCCAAGCCCTCAACCTATCAGACAGCGTCGACTTTCCAGCTCCTGAAGGAGACGAAAGAATAATAATGAGACCTCTACGCATCTGGGTTATCGAAACTACCTAACTAAATAGCATTCTATGCAATGATTAACCTATTTTATACTCCAGGCCAAATAAACCCGCACTTTTAATGTTATTATACTGCCGCCTTAGCTACAGTACTACCGCCCCTACGAGCAACTAATTCTTCAGCCACTAAAAATGCTAATTCTAATGATTGACTTGCATTAAGTCTGGGATCGCATGCGGTATGATACCTGTCTGACAGCCCTTCTTCTGTTACAGCCCGAACTCCGCCGGTACACTCTGTTACATCCTGACCGGTCATCTCGAAATGCACTCCCCCGGGGATAGTACCCTCGGCAGCATGTACCTGAAAGAATTCGCGGACTTCTTTAAGAACGCTTTCAAATGGACGTGTTTTATATCCGCTTGACGATTTAATTGTATTTCCATGCATTGGATCACAGGTCCATACAACATTACTACCGGTTTCTTTGACTACTTTAATCAAGCGCGGCAAGTGATCTCCAACTTTCCCTGCACCAAAGCGTGCAATCAGTGTAAGTTTTCCTGCTTCATTCTCAGGATTCAATTTTTCTAGTAACTTTTTTAAATCATCTTCAGTCATTGTAGGGCCACATTTTAGCCCAATAGGATTTAAGACACCGCTACAAAAATTGACGTGAGCGCCATCAGGCTGTCTCGTTCGATCGCCTATCCAAATCATGTGGCCAGAGCCAGCTAACCAATTACCAGACGTCGAGTCTAATCGAGTAAGAGCCTCCTCATACTCTAAAAGCAACCCCTCATGGCTAGTATAAAAATCCACTGTGCGTAGTTCATTTGATACATGACTATTCAACCCGGCTGCCTTCATAAAATCTAGCGCATCACTTATTCTGTTAGCCATTTCTCTGTATTTAGATGCCTTCTCTACTTCTATAAAACCAAGTGTCCAACCATGCACCAGATGAACATCGGCATATCCACCTTTAGAAAAAGCTCTTAAGAGATTTAAAGTAGCAGCAGCCTGAGTGTAAGCTTGAAGCATTTTAAATGGATTTGGAATTCTAGCTTCCTTGGTAAATTCTAACTCATTAATGATGTCACCTCGGTAACTCGGCAGCTCAACTTTATTTATAATTTCAGTTGGAGCCGATCTTGGCTTGGCAAATTGACCTGCCATTCTACCAACTTTTACAACGGGAACTTTCGCACCATAAGTAAGTACCATCGCCATTTGCAGCATAACCTTAAAAGTATCTCTTATACCATCAGCACTAAATTGCTCAAAACTTTCAGCACAATCTCCACCTTGGAGCAGGAATGCATCTCCCTTAGATGCGGCCGCAAGCTCCTCCTTAAGAGACCTAGCCTCACCAGCGAAAACAAGTGGAGGATAATTCGACAACTGCTGCTCAACTTTTGCCAAAGCTGCATCATCAGTATAGTCTGGCATTTGAACACGTGGTTTAGCACGCCAATCGGATTTTTGCCATTCTTTCATCATTGGCCCCTCCTCAAAAGATACTGACATTAAGTTATAATTGATTTTTAAAAAAAGAACCATACCACTCGAATGAAATGACTTGACGTTGTTAAAAAAACTCACAAGGTACTTTAAGGTATTGCATTTTAGCAGTCGAATTTAGTTGTGTCAGGCTCTAGCCATGAATTTTCGAGATGAAAAAGTTGTAATAGACATTGCTGCACCTGATAATTCACCGCGTCGCTTCGCTTTTCTTTTAATGAAAGATTTTACTTTATTGTCCTTTGCGTCAGCGGTAGATGCACTTCGAATAGCCAACCGGATGTCTGATAAAACTATCTATAGTTGGTTGTTTCTAAGCGAGGATGGCAACCCGGTGGCTTGTTCAGCGGGCACATCGTTCAATGTTGACGACAATTTAATTGAATTGCATCGTGACGATACGATTATGGTTTGTGGTGGTATGAACATAAGTGAGACAACAACCAAACCTATTTTAAATTGGATCCGAAAAGAAACTCGACGTGGCTTAAAAGTTGGCGGTTTATGTACCGCAGCCTTTACCCTGGCTAAAGCTGGTATACTTGATGGTAAACGAGCCACAACTCACTGGGAAAACCAAGATAGTTTTTCGGAAGAATTTGTAGAAGTCGATCTTACAAAATCTGTTTTTATAATAGATGGAAATCACATGACAACCGCAGGTGGAACATCTTCTATAGACTTATTTTTAAAAATAATTGCGGATGACCATGGTGAGGAATTAGCTAACGCTGTGGCAGATCAAATGATTTATAGTTCAATCAGAACGGATCAGGATAGTCAAAGACTATCTGTACCAACAAGAATAGGCGTGCGCCATCCAAAGCTCAGTCTCGTTATACAGATGATGGAAAAGAATATAGAGGAACCTATAAGCCCCTCAGTTCTTGCCAAAGACGTAGCGATGTCTACCCGGCAGCTTGAAAGGCTGTTCAGGCGATATTTAGATAGAAGTCCGAAGAGATATTATATGGAGTTGAGACTTCAAAAAGCTCGAAACTTACTTATGCAAACCGATATGAGCGTCATCAATGTAGCATTAGCATGCGGTTTTGCGTCACCATCTCATTTTTCAAAATGTTATCGAACACATTACAATACTACGCCTTATCGCGAGCGCGGATCAAAATCTTCCCGAATTACAATTTGAAGTAAAAGAGCTTATAGAAAATTTACTTTTCCGGTATCATCCCGCGCGGGTAAAACCTTAACATCAAGAGTAGAAACAAACCCATTGTTAATAAACGCATTTGAGCAACACTGTCTAATAAATGCAATCTAACAGGACTTTGAGGATCCATTGGCGCAGTTATGAGATCAACCAACCAATAACCTATCGGTTCGACTTGCACCCACAAGAACCAAACTAAAAAACCACCCAAGATTGATCCCAAATTACTTCCGGACCCTCCAACAATCACCATCACCCATATTAAAAAGGTAAAACGTAGTGGTTGATAGGCACCGGGTGTCAACTGCGCATCTAATGTAGTCATCATTGCTCCAGCTATTCCACATACAGCGGACCCAAGGATGAAAATTTGCAAGTGTCTAGATTTGATATCTTTACCCATAGCTTGTGCTGCAGTTTCATTATCTCTTATGGCCCTCATCATTCTTCCCCAAGGACTATTTAGAGCTTGCTGCGACAACCATACCAAAACAAGAAGGACTAAACCAAACAAACCCGCATAAGCAATCTTTACAAATAAAGTAGAAGCAGTTGTTGGATCTAAACCAAAACTTGCCGCTCGATTCACGAAATTCTCACTTGCCTGCAAGTCAATTTCATATGGAACTGGTCGTGGAATTCCTGCAACATTCTTTACCCCGCGGGTCATCCAATCTTCGTTCCTCAGAATTGCAATTATTATTTCAGATATTCCTAGGGTCGCTATGGCTAAATAATCTGATCTTAATCCTAGAGCAGTTTTTCCTATTATCCATGCAGCCCCAGCAGCCATTAAACCGCCTACAGGCCAAGCCAGCAGAACCGGCAGTCCTAATCCTCCAAGGTAACCTGTAGCAGCGGGATTTACTGCCTCCACGGCAACTACGCCTGGGGTCAGAATGGATTTATAAACGAAAAATGAACAGACCAAGAAAATGAGAATTGAAATAAATCGCCATCTGGCATTTTTTATCTTTTTATAAACCCAAACAGAAAGGGTTATTGTTAAAACACCAAAGAGCAGTCCAGCCAAAATACGAGGCCCACCGGCATTCCACGCCTCAGGTACCGGCTGCATAGAAGTCAAAACAGTGGCCAGACCTCCAAGCCCAACGAACCCCATTATGCCAACATTGAGAAGTCCAGCGATACCCCATTGAAGATTTACCCCTAGAGACATCACCGCACTGATTAATCCCATATTCAAAATAAATAAGGCTGAATTCCAACTTTGAATAAAACCAGTAATCACAATAAGCAAAAATACGGCTGCGAATAATAAATAAGTTTTAATATTATCCGTCATAACGATTTACCCTTAAAAAGCCCAGTTGGCTTGAAAAGAAGAACTACCAACAAGATTGCAAAACTTACAGCAAATTTATATTCAGTTGCCAACAGCTGCATCAGTCCACTAGGCGCGAATTGTTCTGGCAGTGTATACGTAAGTACCTTTTTCCAAGCATATGTAATAAACACTTCCGAGAATGCTATCAAAAAGCCACCGGCAATAGCACCAAGAGGATTTCCCAGTCCACCTACGATCGCAGCCGCAAATATCGGCAACAACAATTGAAAATATACAAATGGTTTAAAACTTTTATCTAGGCCATATAGGGTACCTGCAATTGTGGCCAGTGCAGCAACAATTAACCATGTATACAAGACAACCCGTTCCGGATTTATGCCAGAAAGCAATGCAAGATCTTCGTTGTCAGAGAAAGCCCTCATCGACTTTCCAGTTCTCGTCCTATTAAGAAACCAAAATAAAAGGGCTACTACCATAACAGCAGTAATAACAGTAATAACCTGTGTTGTTTTGATTGCTAATCCTTCATCGAGACCAGTTAATTTCTTGAAATCCCTCGCCGAAATTATGAAGCGAGATCCATCTGAGAAACGTTGATCGCCTACCCCAATAATAAATCGAACTAAACCATTGTAAACGAACATAATTCCTAGAGATACAATTAATAAGATTACAGGAGCTGATTTTTGCTTACGGTAAAAACGTAATACCACGCGATCCGTTCCAAGAAGTAATAATGCAGTCAGAACTATTGCTATCGGCAGTGCAAGAAGAGCAGTGGGTAGCGGAGCAATAGATACGCCGATACTTTGAAACCACCAAGTAAACAAAATTGCCACCATGGTGCCGAACGCCATTGTGTCACCGTGTGCAAAATTAGAAAATCGAAGAATCCCATAGACCAAAGTGACCCCGAGCGCACCCAGTGCTAACTGGCTTCCGTAAGTTATTGCAGGAATTATAACAAAATTGGACAAAACAATTATGGCGTGAAGGAATTCCATATCTATCCTCCCAAGAAGGATTTTCGGACCTCTTTATCGGCCAATAAATCCTTTCCAGAGCCAGAAAACGCATTACGCCCTTGAACAAGAACGAATCCTTTATGAGCAATTTCAAGAGCCTGTCTCGCATTTTGCTCTACCATTAAAATCGAAATACCAGATTTTGCCACATCGATAATTCTATCGAATAATTCGTCCATAACTATTGGCGAAACTCCTGCGGTAGGTTCATCCAACATTAATACCGACGGCTTAGTCATCAGTGCACGTCCAACCGCGACCTGCTGTCTTTGGCCGCCCGATAACTCTCCAGCGGACTGATTACGCTTTTCAAGTAAAACAGGGAATAGATTAAAAACCTGTTCCATTGTAACAGAAAAATCATCTGTTCTTATGAATGCACCCATTTCCAAATTTTCCTGAACGGTCATTGAGGTGAAAATATTTTGGTTCTGAGGCACAAACCCCATGCCTTTTAAAACTCTATCTTGAGGCGTTAGCTTGGAAATATCTTCTCCATCAAGTTTTACTTTACCTTCTCCAAGACTTAGCATACCAAAAATTGCTTTCATTGCAGTGGACTTGCCCGCACCATTAGGACCCACAATTACAGCAATTTCTCCGGGTTCTACAGAAACGGTGCAGTCATGAAGAATATCGGGGCCATTACCATATCCACCAGTCATAGACTCCCCGATTAAATACGGCTCACTCATTGCACAACATTCTTTTCTTTGTTTTTAAGCCCTGTTCCTAAATAAGCCTCTATAACTTGCTCATTATTTTTTATTTCACGTAAGGAACCTTGCGCTAGTACCTTACCTTCTGCCATACAGATCACAGGATCACAAAGCTTCTCAATAAAATCCATATCGTGTTCAATGACGACAAAAGTATAACCTCGTTCTCTATTCAAACGCTTGATAGCATCTGCAATAGTATTCAATAAGGTTCTATTAACCCCTGCTCCAACTTCATCAAGAAAAACAATCTTGGCATCGACCATCATTGTCCGGCCTAATTCTAATAATTTCTTTTGCCCACCTGAAACTTGACCAGCTTTCTCATCAGACAAATGGGATATGGTCAAAAACTCTAAAACTTCGTCTGCCTTCGCTGTTAACGCTCTTTCCTGATCGGCAATCCGCTTTCTACCAAACCACGTATTCCATAAAGTTTCCCCGAATTGATTAGACGGTACCATCATAAGGTTTTCACGACACGACATCGAAGAAAATTCGTGAGCAATTTGGAAAGTCCTCATAACTCCTTTGTCGAACAATTGATGAGGAGCTAGGCCCGTAATATCCTCACCAGCAAGTAACACCTGGCCGTGAGTGGGTTTATGCAAACCTGCAATAGCGTTAAATAGAGTGGTTTTTCCTGCACCATTTGGTCCGATTAAGCCTGTTATAGACCCCTGCTCTATTGTTAAAGAGACGCCGTCAACAGCATGAAAGCCGCCAAAATGCTTATGTAAATCCAGTATTTCGATCAACGGCAAATCCCTTAGAAATAATCCTACTAAAAAATACAGCCCGGCCTAATAAAACCGGGCTGCAAAAATAGAAACTATTCAATGATAATTATCGGAAAGCTACTGTTGTATCTTTTCCACCCTTCATGACTACTTCACGATAGGTACCTGAAGCTTCTCCTGGTCCAATTAGCTCAACGCCAGAAGCACCCACATAATCAATGTCTCCGCCACCGCGTAAAATTTCTAGACCTTTGGCCAACTCTCCGGCACCGATTTTAGTGCCAGGTGCATTTGCAACCTTCATAATATGATCTTTATAATCTGCTGGATCTTTTGAGTCAGCAGACTGCATAGCCAACATAATTAATGCTGCTGCGTCATATGACTCAGGAACAAATGGTGAGGTAGCGTTAAATGCACCACCAACAAGCGCCGTAAAGCTTTCAGCTAGCTCAGTAGAAGGCGCAGGGTGCTGACCGGTTGATCCGTCAATATCAGACCCAAATTTAGACAGCGTGTCACTGATCATACCATCTGGGAAGTGAAATGTATCAAACGCACCTGAATCCAGTGAGGCTTGAATAATAGCTCCGCCGCCCTGATCGACATAACCTGCGACAACTAGCCTGTCTCCACCAGCGGCAGCCAAAGCAGCAACTTCTGACGAATAATCAGCTTTACCTTCTTCATGAGGAGCATTGATGGTTATTGTACCACCTGCTGCTTCATAAGCTGACTGAAAAGCATCTGCCAAACCTTTTCCATAGTCATTGTTTGTATATGTTACAGCTACAGACTTTATGCCTTGATCCATGAGAACTTCCGTCATCACGACACCCTGTCTGGCGTCTGACGGGGCAGTTCTGAAAAACAGACCCTTGTCCTCATTATTATTGTGAGAAAGACCTGGACTTGTTGCTGACGGAGACACCATCACCATCCCGTTTGGAAGTGCTACATTCATTAATGCAGCGCCTGTGACACCTGAACAATCGCCACCGACAACACCATCTACGCCGTCAGCAGTAATAAGTCGTTCAATCGCTGCTTGAGCTGCACCAGAGTCAATACAAGTTGTGTCAGCTCTCACGGCCTTAACTTTTGCGTTATCAAGCAGTGCACCACTATCATTTACTTCACTGATAGCAAACTCTGCTCCCGGTCCCATTTCAGCGACCATAGATTCAATAGGACCTGTAAATCCTAGGAACACACCAATTGTGACCTCCTTGGCATGTCCACCTGCGAAAGCTGATGCAGCAACAGAAGTAGCCAACGCAGTTCCGATTAGTAATTTCTTCATAAATTTATCTCCCTTTAATGGGTTACAATTACAGCGTTCTTTATTGCTAAATTCAACCCTTTATTTGTAGCTTCAAGGCTAATCATAAATTATCAATATCGTCAACGAGTTAACCAGAAATAATGTGTTAAAGCCGTTAAAACATTAGGTTCAACTATTAACCTTCAAACTATAGATCTCTCCAAAAAAGGTTGACCATTTATTACTCTATCCCAAGAAAACGGGGAAAGGTCCAGTGAGCGAAACCCCCTGTAAATTATCAATTCCGATAGTCCCCGCCCGGTTGCAGGAGCCTGCTGTAGCCCATGTCCAGAGAAACCATTCGCAAAATATAAATTCTCAATTGCAGGATGACACCCTAATATCATATTCTGATCCAAGACATTATATGCGTAATGACCTGCCCAGTAGTTCTTCACTTTAATTGCTTCAAAATAACTTGATCTGTTAGCCAAAGCAGGCCAGATGATATCATCAAATTCAGTGTAATTCGGAGTAAAGTCATTAAAATCAACGTCTAAATCTTCTTTTGGAGTGCAACCGCATATAAAAACGTTGCCTTCAGGTCTGCAGTAAACACCTGTACTATCTACCATCAAAGGCAGTAAACCCATATTTACCGCTGCCGATCCCTGCGGAGACTGCTCACAATCAAAAACAAATACAGTTCTTTTTCTTGGTACAACTGGCACATTTATTCCTGCATATTTTGCTATTTTACCAGCTCTCGACCCAGCGGCATTTACAAAATAATCAGCCTCAATTTTTTTTCCAGACTTTAATTTGACAGACTTAAGCGATTGTTTTTCGACATTAAACCCAATCGCTTCATCCTTAATAAACCTGACACCTAAACTTTCTGCTTTCCGTTTAAACCCATTCAAGAAATCCGCATTATCAAACCAACCCTCCCCGGATCTGCCATAAGAAGCCAATTTGATGTCAGCAACATTTAAATGCGGAAATGAAGAAGCCAACTCGGACGGTGACCAAAGAACTACATCTGCATCATTGGCTAATTGCACACTATAATTTTGTTTCATAATCGCAACCTGAGCATCAGTTTCCGCCAGAAATAAATATCCGCCGGCATGAAATTTTAAATCAGGCCGGTCATTCTCAACAGACATCAAATCATGAAAACTTGTTAAAACTTCAAAACCATACTGACTAATCTTGATATTCAACGCATTTGAAAACTGTGTTCTGATTGAAGATGCTGACAGTGTTGATGAAGAATAGGTATACGCTGGATCAGGCTCTAGAACTATCACCGAGCCAGAAAAATCTGGATTAGAAGACAGAAAATAAGCTGTTGCACAACCTACTATTCCCCCTCCAATCACAATAACATCGCACCTATCATCCATTTCGTTTCTCAATAAGTGAATAAATTTTTATTTTAACTGATTATTCAGAGCATTTTTCCTTATGTCACTCAATGACTGTCTCGGAACGAGCGATTCTGACGAAACGTTTAAATCTAAAATAGCACCTCTTTCTGAATTAAGCGCCCTTTCAAATGCAATATAAAATTCATCTGTTGTCTCGACACGTAAACCCAAGAAACCAAAAGACTCTGCTAAAGAAGTAAAATTAGGATTAACAATGTCTGTACAACTTACTCGACCAGGATAATTTTTTTCTTGATGAACGCGTATTGTGCCATAAGTCGAATTATTTAATATTAAAATGATTGGAAAAATTCCTATTTGAGCCGCCGTTGACAACTCCTGACAGGTCATTTGGAAATCACCGTCACCAGCAAAACAAACTACTGTCCGATTGGGAAATGCACTCTTAGCAGCAATAGCCGCTGGAACACCATATCCCATAGCTCCACTTTGCGGTGCAAGTAGTCGCGAAGACTCTGCAAATTGATAGAACTTATTCGGCCAAACTGCAAAATTACCAGCGCCATTAGTAATAATAACATCTGAGGGGAGAACTTCCCGTAGGTACTGCATCACTAACCCCATATCCACCATGGACGGCTGTTTAGGTGCGATCAAACTGTCTAGATACTTTCGTCGAGCAGATGAAAACCAATCCTCCCAACGGCCGGAAACATTTTCTAGACATCTAGAAAATTCGTTGGGATCGGCATGTATTGCAATATCAGGTAGATATATTTTTCCTAATTCACTTTCCGCACTGTGAACGTGTATTAACTTTTGATCCGGCATCGGTACTTTCAGAAGGCTATAGGCATCAGTAGTCATTTCGCCAAACCTAATATTAATCGCAATAATTAAGTCACTAGCAACAACTAGCTCTCTAACATGAGCGGGCATTCCAACACCAGCTTCGCCACAAAATGCATCGGAAAAATTATCAAATTGATCTTGATATCTAAACGCGGCTACTACGGGAATTCTTGAAGATTCTGCAAAACTCTTTAAAGCATTTTGACCGGATTTAGACCAAGTACTGCTACCTATTATTACTAGAGGCCGTTTACAGTCTGATAGTGCGGACTGAACCTTCTCAATAGTCTCGCTATTAGGAACGCCTTTCTCAATATGAACAGGACTAATCAAGGGTAAAGCATCAGTCTCATCTGTTAAAATATCCTCTGGTAAGGCTACTACAACAGGTCCTGGACGCCCAGATACCGCTGTTAACCACGCTCTTGAAATAATTTCTGGTATTCTGTCTGCTTCATTGATCTCTACAGACCATTTTGCGACGTCTCTAAATGCGGTTTCATAATCAATTTCTTGGAATGCCTCCCGCCCTTTGAGAGCAGTCCCAACCTGTCCAACAAATAAAATCAACGGTGAACTATCTTGCCTCGCAGTATGCACTCCAATAGCTGCGTTCATGGCCCCGGGGCCACGCGTAACAAAACAAAGGCCTGGCTCATTTGTAAGTTTGCCATGCGCTGAGGCCATAAACGCCGCTCCACCCTCATTTCTACATAAAATGAAATCAAAATCTTCCCGCTTATCATAGATCGCATCCAGAACTGCCAAATAGCTTTCACCGGGAATACCAAACGCTTTTTTGGAACCAAGAGCCAAAAGGCAATCTATTAGAATTTCACCACCGGTAGCCATAATTATGAACAAACTTTCTTTATTTACCCGGTATTGTTGATTAGCAAAGGTACTTCGTCAACCACGCAAAAGCCTGCACATCTATTTTTATAACAAATCCCTGACGATTGACTTTTTGATAATAACTTCGATCTAAATTAAGGAAACAGTTATACGCTAGAGAAGTTTACCGTCGCATAAAATAAAATATAATTAATTTCACTACTGACAGACCTTTAGTGAAAAAGTAAAATTATATTATAGTATACAAAAACATATGAATATAAATTTTAAATAGTAACCATAATGTGAGAAAATTTAATTTTATAAATAAAAACAATGTACAAATGCGTTACCTTAATCCTTTCAGCTGGATACTCAACAAGAATGCGAGGCGCCGATAAGCTACTCGAGAACATAGACGGAGTGACACAGCTTTATCGTATTGCTAAAGCTGCTGCGGAAAATGGTGATACCTATATTACCCTTCCGTTTAGAGCCCATCCTCGAGAAGAGGTACTGGCATCAATGTCGATTACCAAGATATATTTAGATGACAAGAACACCGGAATGGGTTCCTCAATTGCTGAAGGCGTAAAGAACATACAAAGCGAAGACGCAAACGTTACTGGAATTATAATAATACCCGCGGACATGCCTTTGATAGACTACAACGCTATACAAGCCTTTTTCACTGCCCACTCAAAATTTCCTCAGTCAATTATCCAAGCTGTAGATGATAATGGACCAGGACACCCAGTATTATTTCCTCGTAAGTATTTCAAAGACCTAATTATGTTGAAAAAAGAGATTGGAGGAAGAGGAATTATTAAAAAATCAGAAAATACAAAAGTATTAAAATTTAGAGGTAGTGTTGCGACACTTGATTTGGATACTCCGGAAGATTGGGAAAAATGGCGGAGCGGAAGAGCGCATTAGAGACGAAATAATGAATAGAAAACAATCAGGGCCATGCAAACATTAGGCAGACAAAGTCAATAAATAAGCTGTATCATCTTTAGTGTCAGACTCACATTTATCACCATAGATCCTTACCTCAGTTACATTTGCTACTAATCCCCTTTCTTTTAACATTTCGAGCACGTTACCGAAACCTAAGCTATGCCAATACTTTGAATTCACGGACAAAACTGCCAGACCCCCTTTTGATAAAATTCTTGTGATTTCAAATAGTGCTTCTGGGCCAACGTGCCCGTGGGTAAAAGTACCTGAACTTACAATTCCATTATAAGTATTATCTAAAATAGGAAGACCTTTCGTCAGGTCGCCCACAATACTTTTTGAGTAAATACCTTTTTTTTCCGCCACTAAAAGCATTTCCTCGGAAATATCTGTGGCATGAATTTCTATTTTATTAAATTTACTAATCTCAATACCCAACAGTCCAGTACCAGCTCCGACATCTAATACTGGGCTTTTACCGTTAAGTTTTATAAATTGAGTTGCCACCTGATATGGCAGTATATAGTCCATTACACCTGCAAAATCTATGTCATAATCTTCAGCCCAGCCTCGATAAAAATCAACATTGTCCTCAGGAGACGAAAGATTATAAGCTTTTTGAAGATTTACATGTTTTTTAGATTCATTTTGCTCAGACATTTTCTTGAAGATCTCTATTTGGAATTATGATTACGACTGAATGTTATTATTTTAGTCTAGCTTCTCTCTTACACTTTTGAGAACAATACTTTACTTCCTCCCAGACCTTTTCCCACTTTTTCCTCCAAAAAAAAGGCCGATTGCATACGCCACAAACTTTTTGAGGCAAGTTTTGTTTTTTTTGCATTTTCATTATTTAATAGTATGTCTTTCTCAATATTTTTAAATGTATGATTTATTAAAAGTATGTAGTACCGATAGAGCTTTCAAAGACCAACCCACAAGGAGCAATTATGAATAACAAAGATCAGATAAATAAAAAAAAGCAACTAATGAGAACTACTGCTATTGGGCTTGGTATTGCAGGGCTTGTATGGGACACAATCGTAAATCAACCAATGAACCCTACTTCTCTAGTCTTATATTTTATAGCATTAGGGCTTTTTGCATTTTCTTTTGTCTATAAAAGAAAAAACTAAATTCTATAACTTAAGATCGCCATCCTAACAAAATACAAACTCTGTACTAGAAAATATTCCAGTAATTATTGAAATATTTGAAATTAAAAATGGAGCATCAAATGAAAGTCATAACATCGGTTGAATTATCAAAAGGTTACGAACATTGGAAAGAGTTATTTCTATCAAATGAGGATTTCAGACAAAAAAACCAAATTAATGTAGTCGCTTATGGACACGAAGCTGATAATGAAAACAAAGTTTGGGCCGTAATGGACGTTCCCTCCATGGAACACATGATGAGCTTAATAAATGAACCGGAAATGATAAAACTACGGGAAGAAGCTGGAGCAATATTAGAGACACAAAGAATGATAAAATTAATCACTTAATATTGATACGCTAACATCTGCCGATTAAATATTTAATAAAATGTGGCCGGCTCTTTCAGATACTGGGGGGTGTTAAGAAAGGCCGGCCGTTTTTTAATATGGGAGGTATTAAAAACACTGTAAATACGGTTGTATTTCCAGCATGGATCAAAAAAATAGAAAATAATTATTTATAGATTATTATCATCACCTCATTACGTCTTAAAAAACCTGGTGTAGTTGGATCGTTGTAGAAAAGAAATTTAGGGCTTGAGCTTTCAGTATAACCATTTAACTCCAACCATCTTTTTAAAACGCTGGCTTTTTGATTTAACAAGTTAGTGTCAGCTACTCCGCTAAATCTAATAACAGCTGCTAAACTTGGTTGAATTTCTTCAAAGTAAATATCATCATTTGTAGGCTTTGGCAGGTTATCAATATTGTATTTTGACGGCATAGCAAATGAAACTGTCCAGTTTTCAGTCTCATCATTTGTTGTCTGAATAACAGGAGCTGTCATTGAAATTTTTTCACTAACTCTTTCTTTAGCACCAATATACCTTACAAGTGGCTGAAAGCCATTCCGTAGAGCATTGTATTGATTGCCGTACACTTTTACTGAAGACATCAGAATTTTATCATAACTGCGAATTTCTATATCATTTTCTTTTCTGACAACTTTATATTTTGGCTGCTCTAAAAATTTAGGCAGCATAAACCAAGCTAGCAATACAAATAAGAGGCTGAAACAGATAGCTATAATAGAAATTTTAATCATTATTACTCAAACTGATAAATAATACCGTAAACTAACTAGTTGTTTTCAAACCATTTATATCCGAGACTTCACTAGCGTTTAATGGGGGATTTTTTTGGACCTCTTGATATTCTTTATCTGAGAAAACCTTTGAACGTGTGAGAAAACGCTTACCCGTTGGCCCTTCTAGAGAAAACATTCCTCCCCTACCAGGAACGACATCAATAATTAATTGCGTGTGCTCCCAATAAGCATATTGATCGTGGGCTATAAAAAAAGGGTGCCCATTTATTTTACCCAAATAAATATCCCTTGATCCTACTTTAAATTCGTCTCTAGGAAAACACATTGGTGCCGAACCATCACAACAACCTCCCGATTGATGAAAGACTAAATCGCCATGTATATCGACAAGCTCATTTACTAACTCTTCGGTAGCTTCAGTAAATGTCAACAGTTCCACCATGATAACATCCTCTGTAATTAAGGATGCCCCCGCTGCAAAAGCGGAGGCACAAAGTTCCTAGAAAAATCCGTCTGGTTCTTCTGCGTAAGATACTAAAACATTTTTTGTTTGTTGGTAATGGTTCAGCATCATCTTATGGGTTTCACGGCCAATTCCAGAGTTCTTATAGCCTCCAAAAGCAGCATGTGCAGGGTATGAGTGATAGTTGTTCACCCAAACTCTACCAGCCTGGATGCCACGGCCCATCCTATAACAGGTATTTGCATCTCTAGACCAAACACCAGCGCCTAAGCCATAAAGAGTATCGTTGGCTATCGATAACGCCTCTGCCTCATCTTTAAACGTGGTTACTGATACAACCGGTCCAAATATTTCTTCTTGGAAGATTCTCATTGAGTTATCTCCCTTGAAAGCAGTTGGAGCGACATAATAACCACCACTAAGCGACCCTTCCATCTGACGCTTTCCGCCGCCGAACAGAACTTTTGCACCTTCTTGAACACCAACATCCATATAGGACATAATTTTTTCAAATTGTTCATTTGAGGCTTGAGCGCCAACTTGGGTGTTGAGATCAAAGGGGGTGCCGCAATTTAGCATATTTACTCGCTCTTCAACCATAGTCATAAATGGCTCGTAAATATCTTCATGAATAACGGCTCGAGATGGACATGTGCAAACCTCGCCCTGATTAAAGTAAGCATGCAAGAAGCCTTCTACACATCGCGAAATATATGCGTCATCTCCATCCATAACATCCTTGAAATATATGTTTGGACTTTTACCGCCGAGCTCTAGTGTGACTGGAATAAGGTTTTCTGACGCATACTGCATAATAAGTTTCCCGGTTGTCGTTTCACCGGTAAAACCAACTTTTGCAATACGATTACTTGAAGCCAACGGCTTCCCTGCTTCCACACCGAACCCTTGAACAATATTTACAACCCCAGGAGGTAGCAAATCTTCTATTAATTCCATCAAAATACAGATAGAAAATGGTGTTTGTTCAGCAGGTTTTAAAACTACTGCATTACCAGCTGCTAACGCCGGTGCAAGCTTCCATGCAGCCATTAGTATGGGGAAGTTCCAAGGTATAATTTGACCGACAACACCAAGGGGCTCTGGATAATGATACGCCATCATTCCAAGAGCAGAGTTTCCACCCCCAGATTGCATCCCATCAATATTGCCAATTGTACCTTCTTGAGAACGAATGGCGCCTGCAAAATATCTAAAATGGTCAACTGTTAAAGGAATATCAGCAGCATGCCCTTCTCGAATTGGTTTCCCATTATCAAGTGTTTCTGCAAGAGCAAGCATTTCGGTATTTTGCTCAATGCGATCGGCTATTTTAAGCAAAATATTCGCCCTTATTGCAGGGCCAGTTTTACCCCAATCAGGAGCTGCCTTGTGAGCCGCATCTAGAGCTAACTCTATATCTTTAGAATTAGATCTTGGGATTTCACAAATTACTTTTCCTGTAGTTGGCGAAGTATTTTCAAAGTATTTCCCGTCTTTTGGTGCGCACCATTCACCCCCGATATAATTTTCATATCTACCCTTTGGCATTAATTTAGCACCGTCGTCACCTGGGTAAACAAATAGTGTAGAATTATCTAACATATAAATCTCCATTTAATAATTTATGTTGGCAAAAAATGCCAAGCAGACCAATGTTAAAGATAATAGAGAAACTAACCTGGATAAAAAACGTGGCGTTTTTACACACTAACAAATCTGGCTTAGTTTTTGTTGACCGAGTTTTATTGTTCCTAAGTACCATTCAGAATATTTTCTTAATTCAGAATTTGAATAATTCTCAAGGCAATTTTAGAAGAACTAAGTTTGATGCCTCTTGCCATGTATAAATCTACTACAACCTTGTACACTTGAACCAACAGTTATGAAAACTTTTAGTAATTATTTTGGCCTGCATATAGGCTATTTGAGCGAATACACTTATGTCTGCCCCTGGTAGAACGATGCTTTCTAGTAACAAAAAATTTACACAGATTACTGAGACTAAAGTCTGATGTTTATACAAAAATAGCCTAATGCACCTACGTTATGAATAAGTGAACTAGGCTATTTCAGTTTTAAAAAGGTCATTTAGTCGTACCAAAGAATAGCTTGAAACTTTTGACTAAGACATTTCTGCACGTAATTTTTCAGTTGCCTGTTCATTGACCGCCCATCCATAGCCGTCGTCAACCTCACGCATCACAACTCCATAATCTTCACGAGCAGACTCTAAAGATATAATATCGTCTAAAACATCATCTAAAACCTTAGCGGGGTTTCTTTCTAAAGGGTTTCCAAACCCACCGCCAGATGGTGAAATATAAGAAACTACATCGCCTTCTTCAGTTCTTAAACCGGAAAACTTAGAATACTCCTGCCTAACATTAGAGCGATCTTTTACATTGTAGATCTCCATTTTTCCAACAGAGCCAGGCTTACCTCCAAAGGCGCCCCACGGAGCGTCTAGATGTCTATCAGACTCGTGCGTCATAAAACCTGGTGTTAAATACCGTTGGGACTTTATGACGCCCGCTCCACCTCTGAACTTCCCAGCACCAGGTGGCCCATCATCACGAATTTCATATCTATCACATATTAGAGGTAGGTGCATACCAAGATCCTCCAAAGGATTATTTCTGGTATTCCTCATCAATTCTTCAACTGTATCAACGCCATCCGAAGCCGGCCTTCCTCCAGTAGCAGCTTCATTTACCTCTAAAAATACCCAATAATCACCACTTGGTCTCACTCCTGAATATGCCGCAAAAGATAATGTTGCTGCATTGCCAGCAGTCGATTTTTCCGGAATTACTGGGCTCAAAGCTTTTATCACAAGATCGGCCATTCTTTGAATTTGACAAAATCTGGCCTCAGCAGCCGCCGGTGCTATAGGATTATATATCGATCCTTTTGGTGCAGTCACCTTTATTGGTCTAAATGAACCTTCATTCTGAGGCACATACTCTTCAAGTGTATAAGTATCTAGCAGCATTGCCCTGAACACAAAAAAAGCTGCAACCATGGTACTTCCATCGAACGGAACATTGAATGCTGTTGGGACTTGATCTGAAGACCCAGTCAGATCAATTTCGATGTCATCACCCTGTACTTTTACACATACCTTAATGGGAAGTGTCTTTTCGCGATTTCGACCATCATCATCGAGAAAGCCTTCAGCGAAATATTCACCATCCGGTATTTTGGCTATTTCTCGCCTCATTAATCTTTCCGTGTAATCCATTAATTGATTACAAGATGCAATAACATCGTCTTTTCCATATTTTTCGAGAAGTTCTTCAAACCTTTTGACCCCTAGTTCTGCAGATGCTATTTGCGCCTCTAAATCACCCATTACCAGGCCTGGCACTCTAGTATTATCACGGATATATTTCCACAACGACTCCACTCGAGTACCCCCTTCATACAATTTTACAGCATCCATCAGCATTCCTTCAGCCCACATATCAGGTACATCAATTATCAAACCAGGCGTTGCTGCGCCAATATCCACATGATGAGCGGTATTTGCTGAAAAACCAACGAGTTCATCTTTATGAAAAACAGGCATCACAACGGCGATATCCGGTGAATGCGAAGCTCCTTTGTATGGATGATTGTGTACAACACAATCTCCCGGCTTCCACTCCTCTAAAGATATTGACTCAGCAATTCCCCGAAGATAACCCGGCAATGAACCAATGTGCATTGGAGTAGAATCCGATTCACACAATGTGTTAAAATCTTTATCAAACAATCCTGCCCCTAAATCTTGGCTTTCCCGTATTATCGAGGAATAGCTCATACGATAAAGAACGTTTCCCATTTGCTCCGCTATTGAGTGCAAGGCGCCGCCGATAACTTGTAAAGTAATTGGATCTATTTCTTTTTGCATTTCTAACCTCTATCACTTAGTTTGATTTTTCAATTAATATATCACCAGCATCTAGCATCGTCGCTTTATATTCTGGCGGGATAATCGTTGTTGAGTTATGTTGTGTAACCACCGCAGGCCCAATTAAATAATCACCTGCCAATAATTTGTCTCTGCTATATCTTGGAGTAGATACACTTTGACCATCGTCAAAGATCGTATTCCTCGAATACAATTGTGCATAGCCTGGATTCTCATTTCCACCAGCTTTAAGTTTTGTAAATTCCAATTTTTCTGTATCTACTGAAGCAACAACCCGAATAGTTATAGCTTCTGTAATTTGATCTTTGAATGCGTGTCCGTATTGCTGCTTGTGGACATCATAGAAATTATCAATAATAACATTTACGTTATCTTTTGTTAGTGGCTCACTAGGCATTTTTGCACGTAGTTCAAAGCCTTGCCCAAGATAACGACATTCCATTATATACTCATATTTTCGCTGACTTTGTGAAACTTTATCTTGGTCTAACTGCATATCAGCTTCTTTTTTGAGCTCTGCAACGATTTTATTTACATTATTAAGCTGCTCATCTGAAGCTTCGTTTAGTGGAATTAAAACTGATCTAGTATATTCATATTTTAGATCTGTAACTAACAATCCTAATGCAGCAGTAATACCTGGCTGTGCCGGCGAGATAACATTTCTTGCTGAAATCATTTCAGCGAGAGCGACAGAATGAAGCGGCCCGGCGCCACCAAAACCCATCAATGTAAAGCCTCGCGGATCTATTCCTTTGGCAACCGAATTAGAATTTATGGCTAACGCCATATTATTATTTATAATTTTCAAAATACCTAATGCTGCATCTGATATGGATAATCCAAGTGGATCGGCTATATGCGCTTTTATTGCTTTTTCCGCTAGTGTGGGATTTATAACTATATCACCTCCAAGAAATTGCTCTTGGTCTAAACGTCCCAAAACAACTTGTGCATCTGTTACGGTTGGACTTTCTCCACCGTTACCGTAGCAAGCTGGACCCGGGACGGCACCTGCTGATTTAGGTCCAACTCTAAATGCCCCACCATCGTCTATGTAAGCAATAGATCCTCCACCAGCACCAATGGCATCTATATCTAACATCGGAACAAGAACAGGAAGTTGTGCGACTTCCGTATCTCTAGGATTTTTAATCCTTAGCTCACCATCTTGAATCACAGAAATATCTGCAGAAGTGCCTCCGATATCTATTGTAATGATATTAGAAACATCATTTTGCTCACCAGTAGCTTTCGCACCAATTACACCACCAGCAGGCCCAGATAGCAAAAGTCCGATGGGTCGATCCGAGGAATTTTCTATAGTTGAAATACCGCCGTTTGATTGCATTATTCGAACTTGGCAACCAATTCCATTTGACTTGAGCCGCGATTTAAGACTATCCAAGTAACTTGCCGTTTTTGGACCAATATAAGCGTTCATTGCTGTTGAACTAAATCTTTCATATTCACGAATGACGTTAACTACTTCGGATGAAGTATACACATATGCCTCCGGATGAACTGATTTGATTAGTTCTTTTGCTTTTATTTCGTGCACATTATTTAAAAATGAGAACAGAAACGCTACGATTACTGAATTTATTCCTCTTTTTTTTAGCAAGTTAGCAGCGTCTATGACTTCATTTTCATCGAGAGCAACTTCTATCTCTCCTGTAGGCGGCATTAATCGCTCGGTTATTGGAATGCGATTTCTTCTCTTAACTAATGGCTTTGATTGCCATGGCACTTCATATTGCAGACTAAAATTATGAGGCCTTTTATGCCTCGCCATATGCAAAATATCCCGAAATCCGCGCGTGGTTAGCATCCCAACCTCTGCACCATTTCTTTCAATTACCATATTGGTAGCAACAGTTGTACCATGATAAAGTAAATCAATGTCTGATGGTGAGACACTAGCCTGGTCACAGACTTGCAAAACACCCTTTACAACACCTTCTGATTGATCATGTGGGGTGCTAGGAACCTTTGTGACTGTAACCCTGTTTGTTGTTGCCCCTTGATTCTCAAGAATAATATCAGTGAATGTCCCACCTACATCAACTCCAACCCGTATCATAAACTTTCTCCCTTTATAAAAAAACTTTCTACTAGCTTTGCCACATTAAGTAACTCATCATCTCTTCCGCCATAAGTTGAAACTAACAATCCAACCGACCGGTTTAAGATATTTTTATCCACCCGGGGGATCGGAATGCTAACTCCAGGTAGATTAAATATATTTCCTAACGTGGTATTTCGTAAAAGCTTCAAATTTATCTCATGGAATAATGCTTTATTATCAATAAGAGGTTGTAATTCAGGAGCCAGAATAGGAACAGTTGGCATCAGAAGAAAACCAGAGCCAACCTTTTGAATAATCTCAGTCATACCCTTCCTACGCAACCAATGTAGCTCAACCAAATCTGATGAGGTCATCGTCGATCCCTTTAAAATCCGATCTACAACACGCTCATCCATTTTGTCTCTAACCTCATCAGTTAATTTTTCTTGATAATGTTCCCATGCATCTCTTGCGACAATTGTTCCAGACCTTTCCATTAGTGCAAACGCATCTTTAAAGCACTCCAATTCCAGAGCGTTAATTGGATAACCTGCATCAACTAAAGTATCTAATGCCGCAAAAAAAGCCATCTTTACCGCCTCGTCTAAGTTATCCAAAACAATAGATTTTGGATAATAGAAAATTGGATCCTTGATTTCATTAAAATTATCAAGATAAGTATTCGGCCTAAAAATTTTATCAATTTCGATGCAATCCGATACACACTTGCCAAGCGGCCCAATAGTATCAAATGTATGCGATAAGGGAATAACTCCTTTGGTTTCATATCGCCCTTCAGAACTTTTATATCCCACCACACCGTTCAGGGCCGCCGGCACCCTGACCGAACCGCCTGTATCACTTCCAATGGCAATAGGCACAAAATTACCCCCAACAGCAACTCCGCTCCCAGACGACGATCCACCAGGAACGTAGTGAGTCTCATTAGAGCAAATATTTTTAGGAGTACCATAATGAGGATTATAACCAACTCCAGAATAGGCAAGTTCTGTCATATTTAATCGCCCTATAGAGACCATTCCCGCAGCGCTTGCCTTATTTACTAGAGGAGCATCCTCAGAGGCGGGCTCAGCACCTTCGAAAAGAATAGATGCGGCTCTACTTACCTCTCCCTCCATATCAATTAAATCTTTCCAGGCTATTGGAACTCCATCTAGGCAAGATCTGGGTGACTTGGCTTCCCATCTTTTAGCAGACGCACGTGCTTCACTAAGTGCGCGCTCGTTTGTAATTTTTATGTATACGGGACTAGACTGTTCAAAAGCTCTTTCTAAGCAAAGCTCAGTAACTTCTATGGGTGATATAGAACCCTCCATAAACCCTTGACTCAACTGGAGAGCGTTCATTGAGAAAATATCATTAATTTTCACATCTCCTTTTTCATTTCTAAGACCCAAGGATAGAAGAATTTTCACTTTCCCAAGTAATTGTAATTTCTGAACCTAAATCCAAATTGTTGTCTTGAACTTTATCAATATGGGTTTCTATTTTCTGGATCATTCCATTTGCAGTACGCAAATAAAGTATAGCCAGATTTTGAACAAAACTTACCTGGTCTACATAGCCTTTTATACAATTCTTTTTCCCTGTTACTTTTTTACTAAACTTTACATATTCGGAAGGTACTACTGCTATACACGAAGTGCCATCTACAAGCTTACGAGAACTTTTTCCTTCAAATGCTCCGAGAGGGCCTACTATAGTTGCTTTCGCGTTCGATGAAGCTGATATTTTGCCTTCAAAAATTAAATTTTTCCCAATAAATCTTGCTACAAAGGGCGATGCGGGATTAAAATATATGTCTTGTGAACTGCCTATTTGCTCGACACGTCCAGAATTCATAACTACTATCCTGTCCCCCATTCCTAGAGCTTCAGATTGTGCGTGGGTTACAAAAACGAATGTTATGCCAAGCTTACGTTGTAATAATTTAAGTTCATCTTGTATAGCCCTTCGAAGGTTCGCATCCAACGCACCCAATGGCTCGTCTAAAAGTAATATCTCAGGCTCAGTAACCAAGCCTCTCGCCAACGCAACTCGTTGTTTTTGTCCACCTGATAGTGAATTCTCCTTTGCGTTTGAAACATCGCCGAGGTCAAGAAGCTCAATCACTTCATTTGTCCGGCGTCTTACTTCACTAGAGGCTAACTTTCTAACCAGTAACCCGAATTCAATATTTTCTCGAACGGTCATATGGGGATATAATGCATAATTTTGGAAAATAGTCGCAGTAGGACGACTTTCAGCTTTTATACGAGTATTATCGACACCTCTAATCAATAACTGGCCTGATGTAATTTCTTCAAGCCCGGCGATCATCCTTAAAGTAGTAGTTTTTCCACAGCCAGATGGCCCAACAAACGATAAGAACTCTCCACGACTAACCTTCAGATCAAAAGCTTCTACCGCTAACGTACCACCAGGATAAATCTTAGTAATTTGCTTAAGTTCTAAGTCTAGATCTGCCATTTAAGCTCCTTAAAATTGAGCCCAAGATAAAACCTCGGGCTCAATAAAAAAATATTTATGCACTTAGGAATTCATCCCACTTCATCATTAAGTGATCATACTCATCTGGCCACTGATGCCAGTAAGTGACATGTGCAGCCCGTTCAGCTAATGAACCACCATCTCTCAAGTCGCCTTCTTGAATTCCTCTATCAGGTGCACCCACCCATGGCTTACCTTCATACCAAAAATCATACTTTTCTTTTGGCATAACATTTTGAATTGTCGTGGTAGGTGAATAGTAACCCTGTTCAGAAACAGTTATTGCTGGAGGTCCAGATAGCCAATAATCTGCATATGCCATAACCGCATCAGCGTTTGGGGTCCCTGAAATCATAGAAATCCCAATAGACCATCCTCGATATCCCTCTTTTGGAATTGCATATGAACATGGTATACCCTGCGCCTTGACAGCCATAACAGCTGGTTGCCACGCATCGGCAAGTATCATTTCACCAGATGCTAACAGATTAACAAGTTCGCCAAAATCACCCCAAAGAGCTCTGAACTGACCGCCTTTTTTCTTGGAAATCAAAAATTTTGAAGCTTCATCAATTTCTTGCTTATTTGGATTGCCTGGATTCGGGACATTCAATAAGCCTAGAGAATTCATGGCGAGAATGGCCTGACCAAAAGCAATCAATGGATCCACGTTTAGACCCGTTTTGCCTTTAAATTTATCGTCAAACAGAGAGGTCCAAGTGTTGGCTTCTTCTGCGTCAACTAGATCTGGTCGATATCCCACAGAGTCAAAGTTGTACACAGTTGGAACCATCCAAAGAGATGATTGACCCGAATCTGCCCAGATCTGACCAGAAATCTGTGCTCTGTCCTCCATTCTTGGGTCAGCTTTAGTAAACGTATCTCTAATACTATTCCAATTTGATAGTTTTGATGTTGGAATAGGTTCAATTGTATTTGTCATTGTCATAGCAGGTAATCGCTCACCAATTGTTTCCCAACAATCATAGGCTTTTGAGCCTGACAAAAGCTCAGTTTGGGTATTTGGATAGATATCAGCTTTACCGCTTACACTACCAATCCCTGAACTTGCTTTGAAGTCATTCAGAATTCTCTCTTGAACAGTAACAGAAAGGCCTACCGTCCTAAGCTCCTGAGCGGCTAAATGACCACCAGCAATAGATAGATTAGGAGCGGAAAGCATAGATGATCCCATCAACGCCCCCGTTCCAGCCATAAAATGGCGTCTGTTAAATTTATTTATCATTTTATTATTTCCTCCTTGGTTAAATAAAATAGTCAGTATTATTTTAGTAGCGACCAACTCCTAGTCCGCCGTCTACACTTATCACTTGGCCTGTCAGATACCTTGCTTCATGCGACGCAAGAAAAACAATAACATCTGCAATGTCGTCTGGCTCCCCAATACGACCCATAGGAATAAAAGAACCTGCCTTATCAGCACCTTCTTTTCCAAGTGAATGCTCTTCAGACAAAAGCTGTGCAGTTCTAATGTAGCCTGGCGCAACACCATTTACTTTTATCCCGTCTCTTGCCAACTCATTAGCAAGACCACGAACTAGGCCGACAACACCTGCTTTTGCTGATGAATAGTGAACATGTTCATCCCAACCATACATAACACCCATACAAGATGATAAACATATTATTGATCCTGTATTGGCGGACTTCATAGAAGCCAGCGCGGGACGAATGACTTTAAACATTCCCTTTAAATCAATATCAAATAGATAATCCCATTTTTCATCTGTTAACTGATCTAAAGGAACTTTATGCGCAATACCGGCATTACACACTATGGTGTCAATTGCACCGAATTCCTTTTCAACACTCGCAACTACATTGTCTGCGTTTTCTGTAGATGTTACATCTAGGAAATAAAATTTTGCCGCACCACCATCCTCGTTTATTTCCGATACAACTGCCGCTCCTTCATCTTTTAGAATATCAGTTACTATTACCCTATATCCTTTTTTTGAAAACGCCAAAGCAGTCGAACGTCCAATTCCGATTCCCGCACCAGTGATTAAGACTGTTTTCATACCTGTCCTCCTAAAACTTCACATCACCCGAATCGGGGCCACGTGTTTGACCAATAGAATTCCTTGCATGCTTTAAGGCCAGAAAAACTACTGTAACTGATACATTGTGTTTATTTAGTTTATTCATGAAATATCTTCCTGCAAGCCGGAGATCCTATCCCTCTGACGACGAACCGAAACAGTTAGTAGTATTCCATATATTGCCAGCAAGGAGAACGAAAATAGCGTAGATAAAACCCCAAACGCAAATAAATTAGGGTGAATTTCAACTGCGAATGTGCCATAGATTGCTAATGGCATCGTGACATCCGATCCACCAGTAAACAATGTTCGAGGAAATTCATCGTAGCTTAGGGTAAATGCGAAAAGCATGGCTGAAAGCACTCCTGGAAAGATTACTGGAAAAGTAACCTTACGGAATGTTTTAGAAGGACTAACTCCGAGACTAAGGGAAGCCTCCTCGATCGCATCATCAAAACGGTTAAAAATTGCCAACATCACTAAAAATGCGAAAGGATAGGTGTAAACAACATGAAGAAAGAAGGCAGTGGACCACCAATTACGATCAATGCCAACTTGATCTGCCAATAAAGCCATGCCTAATCCAAGTAGCACTCCCGGAACTATCATACCTAAAATTACGGAATAGAAAATGATACTTGATCCTCTAAACCTTCTTCGAAACGCCTGAGCAGTCAATACGCCGAGAACTGTAGAAGTTATCATGGTGGCAAAAGCTAAGCTTAAAGATCGCACAAGCGCCTCTCCTATTGGTAAAGGAGCAATTCGGGAAGGAGGTGTTATCCCAAAAACGTGTCGATACCAGTAAGTTGACCATTCAATTATAGGAAATTGTGGCCCACCTTCAGGTCCCTGCTGAAAACTAAGGATGCCCATCACTATAAAAGGGCCGTATAAAAACAGGACAAAAAGTATCGTAAAGCCTGCTAAAAACAATTTAAGTGGTAAGACTTGATCCAAAGCTTTTCCCCTACAACTGACTGCGCAAGTTAACTATCTTAAGCATTACTGCCACGAAGACTGCCATCACCATAGTCAAGACCACCCCAACCACTGCTGCGAATGCCCATTTTAAAGAGCCGACTTGCGTAATAATAATATTACCTAATAAATTAACCTTTCGCCCGGAAAGTGCTGAGGCAGTTGCGAACTCTCCCAATACCATTACCGTTACAAAAATTGCTCCGACAATCACCCCAGGCATGCTTAATGGCAATATTATTTTCCTGAAAATGAACCAAGCAGATGCGCCAAGATCTCGAGCTGACTCGATCAAGCTCTCGTCAATTCTGCCTATCATAAATGCAATCGGACCGACCATAAATACAACATAAATTTGTACCATTCCAATAATTACAGACAACTCAGTAAAGAGAAGAACTTCAATCGGAGCATTAATTAAGCCTATCTTCTGCAAAAGAATATTTATAGCACCCTCCTTACCAAGCATGGGACGCCACGCTAGAACTCGAATTAGGAAAGAGGTCCAAAATGGTATCACACAGGTAACCAACAGTGCTGTTTGTAATGTTTTACTTTTTATAAATTGACCGATAAATAACGCCACAGGATAACCAATGACAAATGTTATAATTAGTACTGTTAACCAAATTCTTATGGTTCTTAACAAAGCACCAAAATATGTATCAGAATTAAAAAAATTAATCCAAGATTGAAGTGTTAAATCAGGCTTAATTGTGAAAGTGGTTTGGGTCCAAAAACTGACGTAAACCATCATGATTAAGGGCGCCATGAGAAAAAGCGTCATCCAAATTATACCTGGAGACAGCAGTAATAAGGTTCTGGTATTGGCAGTGTTATTCAAGTTTTTTCCCATTATTATTTTATCAGTAAATAGTTTTCATCATATAAAAGAAGGTGTTGTGCGCCAAAATTTAAGTAATATTCTCTATTTGGGCTCAGACTTCTCGGCGGGGTTAAACTCATGTGCTCTTCAACCTCACAAATATGACCGCAATTAGTTTTAAAAAAATAAATCGTTTTATTACCTAAAAATTCATTTGCGATGAACTCAACAGGTATTCCAGAGCCCGAATTCATACTCTCTTGAATATCAATCTTGTCCATGCGAAGTGCACAGTAAGATGCTTTCCCAATGCGAGCAGAGCTAAGTTTCTTAGACCTTGCTTGATTGATAACATCCTGCATTAGAGCGCCTGAAAAAATATTAAAGCTGTGCATACTCTTAGCAGTCGCCAAATCTAATGGAAGATTATATAAATCCTGAGGCTTTCCCTGTCTGACAATTCTACCTTCCTCCATTACTAGCATTTTTTGCCCCATTGCCAGTGCTTCAAATTCATTACCGGTCACGTGCATGAATGATATACCAAGTTCAGCCCTGATGTTCTGTAATTCGATTGTCATTCTCTCTCTAAGGTTTGCGTCAAGCGCACCTAACGGCTCGTCCAACAGACATATACTGGGCTTAGTTACTAGAGTTCGAGATAGTGAAACTCGTTGTTTTTGACCACCTGAAATTTGGCCAGTCATTTTATATTCTTGCCCCTGAAGACCAACCAACTCAATTATCTCAAAGACTTTCTTTTTAACCACTGCCTCATCTGTTATTGGATCTACTGCCCTGTGACGTAAGCCAAAAGCTATATTGTCGTAAACATTTAAGTGCGGAAATAAAGCATATTTTTGCTGAACAAAGCCGATCTGGCGCTCATTACAAGGTTGGAGCGTAATATCATTTCCATTTAAATACACAGCACCTTGATCTGGCACCAATAGACCAGCAACAAGACGCAACAAGACTGATTTTCCACAACCGGATGCACCGAGGAGACTTACATATGAATTAGCCTCGACGGAAAAGCTGATATTACTGACAGCGTTAACGCCATTAAAATCCTTTGATAAGCCTTTTACTTCTAACAAGTTTTCCCCCCGGAAGTTTACGCATAAACTATACCTCGTACCTTTGCATAATGTACACAAAAGTCAAAAGAAAAATTTCTAAGTGGATATTATTATAGTAATAAATATAATATGGACAATTATTAAGCGATGAAGAGAGTAATTGATGGATTTTGTACACAAAGTTTCCAGTAACCGGCCTCGCTATAAGCAAATATATGATGAGATCTCTACTGCAATGCACGAAAACACATCTCTTAATGGTGCGACAGTTAGTCTTAAGTCACTTGAAAAAATCTTTCAGACCAGCAAAACACCAATATATCAAGCATTACAAATGCTGGAAGTATCTGGGTATGCCACACGTATCGAAAAAAAAGCATCTTACATTCTGCATCAAAACAAAAATAAATTAAAATCAAAACCTAAAAAGGTGCTTTTTAAGGAAGATGAACTTAAGCAATTTTTTAGAAAATCATTAGACACGGAAATACAAAGATCTGTAAGAATTAATAAAGATATGGAAATACAAATTTCCAATATGCTTCCATTCGGAGAATTTTGGATAAATGAACAAAAGGCCGCAGACGCATACAATGTAAGTCGAACCATAATTAGACAAACGCTAAGTCAATTAGCAGAGAGAGGGTTAATTTCTAAAGATGCAAGGTCTCATTGGACAGTAGGCCCTCTTACCTCAAAAAGGTTAAACGATCTTTTTATTATTAGGTCAAAATTAGAACCGTTAGCTCTTGGTGATGCGGCACACTGTCTGTTAAACTCAGAATTAAAAAGTATAATTAATAGGTGTTATGAAGCACGCGACAATGAGAATAATTTAAGCGATACGCAAATTCAACAGATCGAAATAGATCTTCATGTAAACCTTCTAAATAAATCAAAAAATAACTACCTCACGCGCTTAATAAGCCAAACTCAACTCGCTCTAGTTGTGAATAATATATTCTCACAGCCTATGAAAACGCGACCGTTTTCTGCTGCAATTGCTGAACATATAATTATCTATGAATACCTGGGCCGAGGATCGATCGATGCCGCAATGATGGCTCTAGAAACACATATATTACTAGCTGCAAAAAGAACATCACAAAGGCTTAAAGCACTGTCTATTTTTCCAGCACCAGATACACCTGTCTGGTTAACTCGCCGTTAAAACTATTCAATACAATCTACCGGTAATTCCAAGGTAGAGTTTCCCACTTTCTTACCAAATAGTTATGCTCAGGCATAACAGTATTCCAAATAGCAATTCTATTCATTCTTTCATATAGGCTGCCACCTTCTCTTTTTTGGGTAGAATTATACAGCAATCTTCCCTCATTATCAAAAATATCATAGCGTGCTGCTTCACCATTTATCCAAAATTCAAATTCATGATCCTGCAAAAAGGATTGTACTGCTGTTATATTTGTAAAATATCCACCCTGTCGACAAATATAGGCTCCAGCTGGACCAGTTAACCACCAATTTAGATATTCATAAGCGGCATCCAAGGCCCAGCCTGAGATTGCTTTGGATAATGCCAAACCTCCACACCAACCGCGATAACCCTCTTTTGGTGTCAACATTCTTATATCATGCCCAAGTGATTTTAATTTCATTGCACCGGACCACCAAATCGAACATAAAAATGTTTTATTCTTTGAAACCATTTGCTCAAGGTCCTCTTCCACCTCCCAGTATTCGATAAATTGACCACTTTTCATATATTTGTTCAAATGAGCGATGAAGGTATCAATTTCTAAAATATTCAAATCCTTTATATTTTCTATTTTTAAATGTTTTTTTTCTATAAGCGCAATTAACAACTCGGCAACGCTGATAGCCCAATCTTTTTGAATAACTACGCTTCCAGTCCATTTTTCACTCAATAAATCAATCCAACTAGAAGAAGAACTAAAGGCTTTATCATCTTTTGGATTTACTACCGCCATTGTATCAGCATTAAAAATTGTTGGCAGCATACTAATTTCGCCAGATATTTGCCGCGAGAGTGATAAATCTTGATTTACGAATAATCGATCTATTGGCGCTGTTGGAAACCAACTCTCATCCTGTAAGGGCAGATAAGAATTCAGTGCTGATAAATCTATACTATCAAAAGATTTGATTTTACTAATTTCTATAGGCTGTAAGGAGCCTGTGGGCCAGCTCAAATCAATATCATGAAACCATTGATCATAAACATCATAACTTTGAGGAGACAAAGCAGCCCTTTGTTGAGCGGTAAAACCGCCCAAAGTTACTAATTCAAGTTTTAAACCGAGATCTTTTTCCGCATAACTTTTGAGCACAGGGTTTTGCGTTACAGAGGTACCCAGAACAGACAGAGTTCGTCCAGAATCTTTAATATAGGGACTGGAAATATCTTTATCGGTTTCTACGAACTTAATCATCAGCCACTTATCTAAGGTCTATCTCTAACTTTTTGCGTGCTTAAATTCCATCTCTAGAAATGAAAACCTAAAGTCATTTATGCTAATGACATTATGATGGACCCCCGATGACTTAAAATATGGATTATCCGGAGATACCTCTACAATCATTTCAGTTCCATCCTTATTAACCAACTTTAAGCTCCCTTTGATATTTGGCATCACTACATAATCCATAGTGTGAGTGTGCCAGCCTGTTTCCTGCCCTGGAGCGAAATCCCATAAAGTTAATTTACAAGTATTGTTATCCAAAAGTACTGTTGGCGAGGCTAAGTTGTTACTCATATCATTTCACTCATCACTTACGTTTTAGTCTTGCTGTCGGAGACCAATCTCTTTTTGGCAGGGATTTTGGATATGCGTATGAGTAATCATAAGGTGGGCTAATTACATACTTTCGGTCAAATTCTAACCAATTATAAGGAAGTCCGGAAGCAACGATATAAACCCAATCAGGATGAGCGAAAATGGGCCTACCAATAGCCACAAAATCACCTGCATCTGAGTTAAATACCTCCTCAGCTGTGTCACCATCAAATACATTACCGTTAACTATTAAAGATTTATTAGTATGTTTTTTTAATGAAACTGGAATTGGCGGATAGCTTTTATCAAATCGATTATCTTTCCAATCAAAACTTGACCAATGTATTGCATCAACATTCATCTTATTTAACTCGGCACCAATAGCATCCACATAAGCTTGCCCTTCTTCCCAGTAGCCGACAAAGTCGTCTACACCATCTTGTGAAATCCGATAGGAAATTATCTTATCATCACCAATTGCGGCGCGAACTGCATCGACAACCATATTAGGAAATCTCAAATTATTTTCAGCCGATCCTCCATAACTATCATTTCTGAGATTTTGCTTTGGATCTGTGAACTGATATAAAAGGTAACCGTTGGCTCCATGAATTTCAACTCCATCAAAGCCACAATTCACAGCTCGACTTGCAGCAGTAGCAAAATCATTTGCGATAATTTTTAGTTCGTTCTCTTCAAGCGACCTCGCCGAAGGAAAGTTAACCTGAGGCCACTCTCCCGATAGCCCCCTATCATTAAGTTCGTCATCATTGTCAGTATATAAAACCCAGCCGTCACTTTGAGTACCTGAAGCAGAAACAGGGCTTTCATTTTCTCGCAAGGTTCTTGGATCGGCTACACGGCCGGCGTGCATTAACTGTAAAATAATTTTAGCACCATGTTCATGACATGCATCTACTATTTTCTTCCACGCTTCCTGATGTTTCTCGTTAGCTATACCGGGTTGGTTTAAGTAACCAATACCACCTAAATTATCTGCAGGGTAGGTTCCTTCAGTGATTATCAAACCTACTCCACCCCTGGCTCTACGAGAATAATAAGCGACCATCTCTTCATTTGGCGTCCCGTCATCGTCAGCGCATTGACGTGTCAGCGGTGCCATCATTACTCTATTTCTCAGGGTAACGTTACCTATTTTACTTTCATCAAATAAAGTTTTTTTAGCCATATATTCTCCAAGATATATAAAATAAATTTATCAAATTTAATAAGAGTAAATCACAAGGTCAGTAAATCGACAAAGAAAAACTATTTTAATTAGGTAAAAAACATTTAAAATCTAACCCTTCTACGTCCAATGCGAAACTGACCTGCGCTCAAAGCTCTCACGAAACTGAATGGTAGATTTAGGCATCAACTCTCCGGTACCCCAATCTAGTATAACCGCATAACGCCTAACAGCATCCATAGAGTCAATCTCTCCATTTATATACATTTGTGAAACTTTATGAGGGTCAGTCTTCGCCCATACCTTACGATTGTCTCTGATGTAGGAACGGGATTTTTTGGTAGCTTCAAAATCTATTTCATAATCTAGTATGTCTGGATCCAAAGCCCGAATTACGACTCCATAATCTTTCTCCGCACGCTCTATTGAAACGTAGTCGTCAATTACATCCTCTAAGACTAGTTCAGGCTTACGTTCCAGGGGATCTCCATATCCCCCTCCCCCTGCGGTTGGCCGAGTAAACTTGTCACCACTTTCAATTTTATAATTTGAAAATACAGACCCAAGCCATCTTGTTTCATTTGTTTTGACATGGTCAACTGTTAATCCATGCGGCATTGACGGCAGCCCCCCCTCTATACCCCAAACAACGGCTCTTTCCCGATCGCAAATATAGGAAATTACAGTATTATCAGCTTCTAATAGAGTTGATGCTTTTATTACTCCCGCTCCACCTCTCCACTTTCCAGGACCAGGACTATCTTTTAAAATTTGAAATTCATCTGCCCTTGTGGGGTTTACACGCTCATTACCTTCCGAGGGCTGAGACATCAAGCCAGTTCCAAAACATGCCGTTGTAACATCACTTCCGTCTTTTCCATTTCTACCACCCCATCCACCTGGTAGCCACTCATAAAACATATAAATCGGCTTCTCCGGTTTGCGAAGATCATTACCGCCAGCCAGAAGATATTCTAAATTAAACGCACAACCTATTGCACGTTCCGGTATTATTTGAGACCACATCTCAAAAATTGAATTCATAATTTTTTCAAACGGCATTAAGAAACCAGTAACAGCTGTTGGCCATTTGGCACTTACTACGCTGCCATGCGGCGCAATCACCTTTATCATTCGATAAAAACCACTATTTAACGGTAAATCCGGGAAAAATGTTTTCATGCCGGCCACCACAGCGGAAAAAGTTGCCCCCTCTGCTGAATTGTAGATTGATGATATAGTAGGGTGGCTTCCATCAAAATCGTAAGTTATCTCATCGCCTGAAATTGTCATTTTAACTTTAATTGGGATCATACCCTCACCAGCACCGGGATCACGATCTATATAATCAACAGCTTCCCAAGTTCCATCCGGTAATGCAGATATTCTTTGCCTAACAGCTCGCTCTACGTAATTTTGCACCTCAGCCATACCCTGCAAGACCTGACTTCGTCCATATTTTGATACAAGACGCAGAAGTTCGCGCTCTGCGACTTGAGTTGCTTGAGCTTGAGAATGGATGTCGCCAATTATTGAAGCTGGATCTCTGGTATTCGCCGCGATCATCCCTGCTACATCTTCACAGTATTTACCCTCACTAAAGATACGAACAGGCGTAATTCTCACGGCTTCACCAAACATTTCGTGTGCGGTTACGTTGAAGGAGCCAGGAACTGATCCTCCTAGATCAGACCAATGTCCGTTAGATTGTGAAAATCCAATCAAAGCATCTTCGTCAAATATAGGGCGTATTAATCTAACATCACTGAAGTGCGTACCCCCAGCGTATGGATCATTAATGGCATAAACATCTCCCGGTTTAATGCCTCCACTGAATGCCCTAATCACATCTTTACAAGTGTAATGTAAAGTACCAACGTGAACTGCAATATCAGCATTTCCTTGTGCTATTGAATTTCCATCTGCGTCATGAAGTGCATTAGAAAAATCACGATTATATATCACAAAAGAGTAACACGTTCTTAGCATCTGCTCGGCCATTTGATCAACGGAGGTTATAAACGAATTCTTAATTACCTCAAAAGTTACAGGATCCAACTCTTTACTATCTGAACTCATTTTCATCGTCCCCCGTTAACTCTGATGATAATATTTAAATATTTATCCACGCTGCCAGTAGAATTTGGAGGAATAACCACTGTCGAATCAACTTGCTCGATGATTGCTGGTCCGAGTAGCTTTGCTCCAGCTTTTAGCAATGATCTCTCAAATACATTAGTTTCATAACTTATGGCGTTAAACCAAGCAAACCTTGAACTAGTAGGCTCGGGAGTATGCTCTGACACTTTATATTTCGGCAAATCAGCTTTTTGCACTAGACCAGTGGCTTTTACAGCGACCCTAAATATGCTTACAGGAGCGTCATCTCTCCTAAAGTTGTACTCGCGTTGATGCTCGCTGTGGAAATTCTCAATAAGTGCATTCATATCCGTAATTTCAGATGGTGCAGAAACCGATAAAGAGCGCCATTGCCCCTGATACATCATCTCTACCGATCTTTCTAAAATAGTATTTTCACTAGAAACACCTTCATGCTTTAGTCTGTTGACGGCTTCTTCTTCAATCCTACGAAAGGATATCTCTAAATCCTTAGGTACTGTAGTAGATGCGTCTGCCATGTAGCTGTCTGAAAAGTCGTGCTGAATATCCACTAATAGACAACCTAGGGCCGATGTAACCCCAGGATTAGGCGGCACAATAACAACTGGGATTGCTAATTCCTCTGCAACGGATACACCGTGCAAAGCGCCCGCGCCACCAAATGCTACTAATGCAAAATCTCTAGGGTCATATCCTCTGGCAATTGATAGAAGTCTCACAGCGTTTGCCATGTTTGCATTTGCTACATTTATTATAGCCTCAGCCGCTTGATGCAGCTCCATATTGAATGGGTTTGCGACCGTTTCCCTCACAGCGCTTTCGGCGAGTTCTCGTTCCAAAGTAATTTCACCACCGGCTAGATTCGTTCCTAATCGACCTAAAACTACATTGGCGTCACTATTGGTCGCAATTTCATTTCCGTTTGAGTAACAGGCGGGTCCAGGAAAAGCACCTGCGGATTGCGGACCATTTCTTAAACTGCCCCCTTCATCTTGCCACGCCAACGAGCCACCACCTGCTCCAATAGTCATCACTTCAATACTTGGGAACCTGATTGGGTAGCCGAATTCAATGAACCAATCCTTGCTTACCGAGGATACTCCCTTGTAAGAAAGTGAAACGTCTGTACTGGTTCCACCCATATCGAACCCAATTGAATTCTCGTATCCACACAAATTTCCGATAAAACGGCTGGCTATTGCACCAGCTGCAATTCCTGAACCTGCTAATCTTGCAGAAAAATCTTTTACGCTTGCCGGTGTCATTACCCCTCCACCGGAATGAAGGAGAAGAAGATCTCTCTTATAGCCGTCTTTTGATAATTGATTCTCCAGTCTTGATACGTAGTCGACAACTACTGGAGACACTGCCGCATTAACCATTGTTGTAGAAAATCTTTCATGTTCAAAAATTTCCGGCATTACCTGAGAAGATATTGAAATATGAGCTTCAGTAAGAACTTCTTCAAGAATTTCCTTCATACGTCTTTCATTTTGACCATTAACATAGGAATTTATAAAGCATACAGCGACCGCCTTGATATTGCGCCTTTTAAGAATTTTAGCAACGCAGTAGGCTTCTTCTTCATCTAAGACATTTAGAATTTTTCCAGCCGCGTCAGTTCGCTCCTTAACAGTTAACCTATCACGCCTTGGTATGTACGGCTTTGCGACATCTTTATATGTATCCCACAAATCCTCTTTGTTTGCTCGCCGAATTTCCACAACATCTCTGAAGCCCTCCGTACACACCATGGCTGTCCGCGGCATATTTCGGGTAATAAGAGCATTGGTAGCTACTGTTGTCCCGTGAGAAAACATCTCTACATCAGACAAATCAACTTGTGCTGCTTCAATACCATTTATAATTGCCTTCATTGGATCCTGTGGCGTTGATGCTGTTTTTTGAATTCGGATCTCACCATTATCCTCATCCATTATACAAACATCCGTAAAAGTACCGCCTACATCTACCGCTATCCTAGTTTTACCCATCAATATACCCTAATTAACTTGTTTAGCTGCGACTAAACATAAAGAAATTTTCTAAATTTATCGTTAGCAAACTGTATTTATAACCTTTTTTCAAGATACTTAATCCAAAAGATTTATTAAAAGTTTTTTTTGATAAACGTTTGGTTATAATTTTAAAAGTCTGGATACAATAACTATAGTAAGAGTTCTAAAAACTCGTAGTAATTTAAATAATAACTTTTGGGTGATGATATTATTTTATTAGATCAATAAGATACGCGAACTAACGAATGCGATAATGGTGCCCAAGGAGAGACTCGAACTCTCACGATGTTGCCATCGGGGGATTTTGAATCCCCTGCGTCTACCATTCCGCCACTTGGGCCTTAATTTTGTCTAATATTAGATTTTAGAAACGTCCAGAGGAAAGTACACTTGACGTTAAATGTATTAAATGATTGATCAACTTTAGCTCAGGAAACAAATGTTCAAAAGACTCTACAATAACACGATGGCACTTGCTGCTCACCCGCAAGCAATATACTTTTTAGCTCTAATCTCATTTATTGAAGCATCTTTTTTCCCTATTCCACCAGATGTAATGCTCATTCCAATGGTTTTAATGAATCCGTCCCGGGCTTGGTTCTTTGCTTTAATAGCAACTGTTTTTTCTGTTCTAGGGGGAATTTTTGGCTATTTAGTCGGTTCTTTTTCATATGAGCAAGTCGCACAACCTATTCTATATACACTTGGCAAAGAAGCGGAAATGGCTAATTTCTCCCAAAAATACAACGAGGTTGGTTTTTGGGCAGTTATCACTGCTGGCGTTTCACCCATACCATTTAAAGTAGTTACTATAATGTCAGGTGCCACTAACCTAAATTTTTTGGGTTTTGTGATAGCATCATTAGTTTCTCGAGGAATTCGATTTTTTATAGTCGCAGGTCTCTTAAATTTCTATGGACACGAAATAAAAAATTTTATTGAGAAATATCTTAACTGGGTTTTCATGCTTTTTGTCACATTACTTGTATTTGGGTTTATTGGCATAAAGTTAATATGAACAAAAAAAGATTAACATCTATAGCAATCTTAGGATCAGCGTTATTACTTCTTGGAGCTCTAGGTTTTCAGCACCTAGGAGGTTTACCTCCATGTAAGCTGTGCTATTGGCAACGCTATCCTCATGTTCTTGCTATAATTTTTGGTATGATCTATTCTTACACCTCCATAGGAACAATAGTATTTATTCCTGCCGTCGCTACATTTTCAAGCGCAGGAGTTGGAGCATATCACTTAGGAATAGAACAAGAGTTTTGGCCAGGCCCAAATACATGTTCATCTGGTAATATAGACAACATTTCGACAGACGCTTTGATCGAACAGATCATGTCGGCTCCATTAACAAAATGTGATGAAGTTTTATGGTCATTCCTAAATATTTCTATGGCAGGATGGAACACAATATTTTCAGCTTTTTTGGGACTATTATGGATAAGTTTATTCTTCAAATTCCACCAAAAACAATCTACCGACTGAAATATAGTGCTTTATAAATCAAGTAGTTGATACGGCCTCAACCAAACCCTTAAAAAAACCTACACCATCTAAATTCCCATGAGCTTTTTCTGAAGCCCTTTCAGGGTGCGGCATCATACCTAAAACTCTTTTATTACTGGATAAAATGCCTGCTATATTTTCAATTGAGCCATTAGGATTATCACAATAACTAAATGCAATTAGGTCCTGATCTCTCATCTTCTCAATATCAGACTCATCAGCATTATAGTTTCCATCGTGATGGGCAATCGGAAGTCTAATAACATCCGAAAGATTATATTTATTTGTAAAGATACTGTTGGCCGTTTCGACATTAAGATCCACAGTTTTACAAATATACTTCAAGCCAGAATTGCGCAAAAGCGCTCCCGGTAAAAGTCCAGTTTCAGTAAGAATTTGAAATCCATTGCATATCCCAACTATATATCCACCTCGCTCAGCATGAGAAATTATAGAGTTACATATAGGAGAATTAGCAGCAATTGCCCCAACCCTTAGGTAATCACCAAAAGAGAAACCTCCTGGTATTGCAACAAGATCTATCCCATTATCAAGTTCAGAGTCCTTATGCCATATTTTTGAAACTTCAAAGCCAACCATTTCTAAAGCAATCGCAAGGTCTCTATCACAGTTAGAGCCCGGGAAAACTATAACAGCAGCTTTCATTACAGGATCTCTATTTGAAAATTTTCAATTACTGTATTAGCTAATAATTTGTTACACATTTTGTCCAACTCAGACCGAACTTGACCTTTATCGGATCCATCGATTTCCAGTTCTATTACCTTACCTTGTCGGACCCCAGTTACACTCTCAAATCCTATATTATTAAGCGCATGCTTAATTGCCGCACCTTGTGGATCAAGAACGCCGTTTTTTAACATTATTTTTATGCGAGCTTTCATTTTACCTATTTAACCAACCTGGGCTCAGCCACTTTAGAATTAGCGGGCTGAATTACCCCTAATCGCATTGCGACCTCTGAGTACGCATCGGTTAGATTTCCTAAATCTCGCCGAAAAACGTCCTTATCTAACTTTTCGCCTGAGTCTATATCCCATAACCTGCAGCTATCAGGACTAATCTCATCGGCAATGACTAATCTCTGAAAATCTGACTCAAAAACTCTACCTATTTCAATTTTGAAGTCCACAAGTCTTATGCCTACTCCGTAGAATATTCCAGACATAAAATCATTTACTCGCAATGCTAAACTTAGAATTTCATCCATTTCTTGATGAGAAGCCCAGCCAAAAGCGGCTATATGTTCTTCTGAAACTAATGGATCACCTAAACTGTCGTCCTTATAGCAGTACTCCACCAAGGGTCGAGATAACTGCCTTCCCTCTTCCAAGCCAAGCCTTTCACATAGAGTACCAGCAGCAAAATTTCTGACTATAACCTCTAACGGGATAATGTCACATGATGAAATTAATTGTTCACGCATGTTAAGACGTTTAAGAAAATGTGTGGGTATCCCAATATTATTAAGTCCCACCATGAAAAATTCACTCAGGCGATTGTTTAAAACGCCTTTTCCTTCGACTATTTCTTTCTTCTTTGCATTAAATGCTGTCGCATCATCCTTGAAATACTGAACCAAAGTACCTGGCTCAGGCCCCTCATAAAGAATTTTTGCTTTACCCTCGTAAACTTTAGTACGTCTGGCCATTTACTAACTTTCATAAAACAGTGGGGCACTCGACACGCTCTTACTAAAAGAAAAGTATTTCGGCAACCAGTTCGGAAGGTTAAATTAAATATAATTGAATTTAACGCATAACTTTCAAGCAAATTCTTTCTCGTATTATTATTAAAATAATTCATTATTTAGATTAAAATTATGAACTTTATTTATTTTTTTGTTGAATTAAATCGTTATAAAAAAGGTAATACAATGCTATCAAGCTTCATAGAAGAGCTAGAAAGAAGAGAGCGCTTACTAGCGGATGGTGCAATCGGAAACAATCTGTTTGAGATGGGCCTGAGTAACGGAGATGCACCAGAAATATGGAACGAAACCGAACCACAAAAAATTAAAAATCTTCATAGAATGTTTGGAGACGCTGGGAGTGAAGTGTTTTTGACAAATAGTTTTGGCGCCAACCGGGCAAGACTTTAATTAGATAAATTAGAAAAAAATCTTACAAACTTTCAAAAATTTCTGCGGCACTAGCGAAAGAAGTTGCGAGCGAATTCGAAAATAAAATATTTGTAGCTGGATCACTTGGCCCGACTGGAGAAAGACTTTCTCCCATCGGTGATTTAAAATTCGATATAGCGGTAGAGTTTTTTCACGAACAGGCTGAAGGTCTCTAAGCTGGAGGTGCCGATATTATATGGGTAGAAACAATTTCAGCAGCTGAGGAGTTTTACGCTGCAGCTAAAGCGATTGAGTTAATAGGTCTACCTTGGTGCGGGACTATGAGCTTTGACACTGCAGGCATAACTATAATGGGTATATCTCCGCAAGAATTTATAAAAATTATAAAAGAACTTGAGAATCCTCCAATAGCTTTCGGCGCTAACTGCGGCACCGGAGCCGCCGATACAATCAAAACATTACAATGCTTTACAAAGGAAGATTTCGACATCCCACTTATCCTAAAAGGCAACGCTGGTGTTCCAAGATTTGAGAATGGTGAATTTTTATATGATGGAACTCCCGGGGTCATGGCTCAATATGCTCTTATTGCGCGCGATAGTGGTGCAAAAATAATCAGAGGTTGTTGTGGCACCGCATATGAGCACATTAGCGCGATGAAATTAGCTCTGGAAACTACTCCTTTGGGCAATCCACCAACAGATGATTCAATTGTTTCTAAACTTGGAAAATTCTCAGAGAATCTGAACGAAACTATAGATAAAAAGACTGATAGAGCATCAACAAGCCGATCGAGACGAAAAATACGCTCTACCTCATGATTATTGCAAAATTACGAATTTTTTTATTAAATTCATAATGATATAAGAAAGTATAGAATATTGTCTTAAAAATAGTCGGCTTTGAAGTAATCAATGTCGTAAATTGGAAAGTTCAAACTGAGTAAAGAATAGAAACGTTTAAGTGTAATATGTATTTGCCAATCTTTTATGTAACTTAAGGGACTAGGTATGGAAGAAGAAGATATCATTCTAGCTGATTTGGACGATGAGGAACTGGTCCAACAAATGTTTGATGACCTTTATGACGGTCTCAAAGAAGAGATCGACGAAGGTGTAAATATTCTTCTCGAACGCAAATGGGAACCGTATCGAATTCTTACCGAGGCTCTTGTCGGAGGAATGACGATTGTAGGTCAAGATTTTAGAGATGGAATATTATTTGTTCCTGAAGTTTTGCTAGCAGCTAATGCTATGAAAGCAGGAATGTCCATACTTAAACCTTTGCTCGCAGAAACCGGAGCCCCTAGAGTGGGTAAAATGGTAATAGGAACTGTGAAGGGTGATATTCACGATATTGGCAAAAACTTAGTTTCAATGATGATGGAAGGCGCTGGTTTTGAAGTAGTAGACTTAGGTATTAATAACCCAGTAGAAAATTATTTGGATGCTTTGGAACAGGAATCTCCTGACATTTTGGGTATGTCAGCTCTTCTAACTACTACTATGCCGTATATGAAAGTAGTTATTGATACAATGGTAGAGCAAGGCATTAGAGAGGATTATATTGTACTGGTTGGCGGCGCTCCATTGAACGAGGAATTCGGAAAAGCTATTGGAGCAGATGCGTACTGCCGAGACGCTGCTGTTGCAGTTGAAACTGCAAAAGAATTCGTTGCTCGAAAGCATAATCAGCTTTCAGCTTAAAGTTAAGTTTCAGTTAAGCAGTTCTTCTTGGCAATATTGGAAGTATTATGGGCTTATTGGATGATGATGGCCTCACAAATGGCACTCTAACTTTAAGTAACTCTAAGGATCGCACCCTAGTAGTGGCATGCGGCGCTATAGCGAGGGAGATACTCGCGATTAATGAAATCCTCAGCTGGGATAACATTTCCATTAAATGCCTACCTGCAATATATCATAATCACCCAGAAAAAATCACGCCAGCAATCATTGACGTGGTAAGAAATAATAAAAAAAAATATCAAAAAATCTACGTTGCATACGCTGATTGTGGAACTGGAGGTATGCTTGAGAAAGCGTGTAAAGATCTTGGCGTCGAAATGATTCAAGGACCTCATTGCTACTCTTTTTTTGAGGGTAATATCAGCTTTGCAAAAAGATTGAACCCAACTGCTTTTTTCCTAACTGATTTTTTAGCACGGCAATTTGATGCTTTTGTTTGGAGTCCATTGGGTTTGGACAAACATCCCGAACTTATTGATGCTTATTTTGGGAATTACACAAAATTAGTATACTTAGCACAAACAAATGATGAAGTTCTTAAGAAAAAGGCAGCGGAGTGTGCGAGGAAATTAAATCTTGAATTTGAATATAAACTAACAGGATACGGTGACCTTAAAAATACGTTTATAAAATGGAAAGAAGCTATTGATTAATTAGTTCTGCATTAGCTATTTTTTTAATTCGATCCACCATTGCATTCAAACCATTTGACCTTTGGGAAGATAAATGTTCGGTCAGACCTAATTTACCCAATTCGGTTACTGCATCGATATTTACGACGGTTGCGACTGGAAGCCCATTATACAGCGTTTTAAGCAATGCAATAAGACCGCGTACTATGATGGCATCACTGTCTCCATCAAAATAAAATATATCGTTGTCAATAGTTGGGTGCATCCAAACTTGGCTAGCGCATCCATGAACTTTCGTCGCGTCAACTTTTAAAGCATCGTCGAGCGAAGGCATGGTTTTACCTTTCTCAATAATGTAACGATATCGATCTTCCCAATCGTCTATAAATTCAAAATCCTCGACAATTGCCTTAAATTCTGCTGTCAACATATTTACCCCTTTTTGGCTTTACAATTCTTTGTTTTGCAATTGTTAGATTTCCAATAATAATCTATATTTGGATAACATATTACTAATTTCAAAATTGCAATTATTTCAAGATGCCCATTTATAAACTATATCTCTTTACGTTACTTTTTTGTGCCGGCTGCACATCGGGTCCCAATATCTTTGACTTATCACCAATAGAAAAAGCTAACCAAATAGATTTTAATCCACTTATTCCACAAGAAAATATAATAACAAGGACAAATCCCAAAAAGTACACAGGAGAATTAATTGAAAAAGTAACAGATGCTGAGCTAACAATTACACAAGCCGATGACTTCATATTATTGGCTTCTGGAGTAATAGAGAGTCCCGTGGCTTATGACCCACGCCTAATTCCAGTTACAACTGAGGAGCCTAATACATTAAAATATTCATTTAAAGCGCGCTACGAAGTTAGTAAGAAAAATGAAAATAGGACCATTACCACAGCGATTACCCTCGGCACCAAAAAACTAGAGAATATTGATAAAATATTAATCGAAAGCAAAAACACAATTTTTGAGTTAAAGCTTTAAGCTAAATTTTAAAAGTAGTAATATTTTTACCTTCCAAAATTAAACCAACCTTACCATCGCATAATTCGATAGCTTCTCTGCCAAAAATTTTATGTCTCCAACCCGACAAAGCGGGTACTGTTCTGTCACCGGATGCTAAGCTGTCCAAATCAGCACTATTGGCTATCAATTTTGATGCAACTCCAAGCTCTTCCGATTTTGCCTTTAATAAAACACGTAACATATCAGCTAATGCAGAATTACCGTTTATGGGTTTTTGACCCCTATTGACGTTATTAAGTTGCTCATCTTTTAGTTCCCCTGCAATTTTTATGGCTTCCAAAATACCAGCAGCAATTCTACCCTTACGGGCATCCCGCATCAATAATCTACTTCGACCCAACTCATCTAAAGATTTTGGTTTCAAAGAAGCTAACTCGATTAAAGCATCATCCTTGAATACACGACTTCTAGGGATATTAGCTTGTTGCGCATAGGATTCTCTGAATTCAGCCAAACTAGCCACAATTCCTAAAAAATTACTCGAATTTGAGCGGGTCTTAATCCTTTTCCAAGCTTCATTTGGACGCGTAATATAAGTTTCAGGATTTTCGAGTACATTTAATTCTTCTTGGACCCATGACCCTCTTTCATTAGTGTTCAATTGGTCTTCAAGATATTCGTAAATATTTCGTAAATGAGTTACGTCCGCTAAAGCATAGCTCTGCTGTTTAGCACTAAGGGGTCTCAAAGACCAATCTGTAAATCTCGATGACTTATCCAAATTAACCTTGCAAATTGAGCGAACCAAAGTTTCATAACCGACTTGCTCGCCAAATCCACAAACCATAGCGGCAAGTTGAGTATCAAAAAGCGGCTTTGGAATTATATTCCTGTTGTGAAAAAAAATCTCAAGATCCTGGCGAGCTGCGTGAAATACCTTTACAATTTCAGTATTCAAAAATAGCTCATAAAGCGGTGATAAATCTAGATTGCCTGCTAACGGATCTATTAGAACAGCACTGGGCTTGTGATCACTCGGAATTGCTAACTGGATCAAGCATAATTTTGGGTAATATGTTCTTTCTCGTAAGAATTCGGTATCTACCGTTATATAATTGAATTCACAAGCAAACGTGCAAAACTTTGATAACTCAGATGTAGTTTTTATTATATCCATTTTATCTCACATAGTGACCAGGTCAGATCTTCCAAGACAAAATTGCTCCAGTGCCCTTGGATACAAAAGATGCTCTTTTTCCAGCACTCTTAATCGAATAGCTTCAACAGTATCATGAGGTAATACTGGTACGGTTGCCTGCCCTAGAATTCGACCACAATCCAGTTCGGGGGTTACTTCATGAACAGTACATCCAGTCAATTTCTCACCATTCTCCAGTACTCTTTTGTGCGTATTCAAACCTTTGTACTTAGGTAACAATGAAGGGTGAATATTTAATATTTTTCCCTTCCAACTATCTACAAAATTGCTTGATAAAACTCGCATGAACCCGGCCAAACAAATTAATTCAATTTTATAATCTTTTAACTCTCTTTGAATCTCTGCCTCAAAATCCAAATCAAAGCCATTAGTCTTTTTAGGTTCGATACAAACTGTGGGTATATTAAAATTCTTAGCTTTTGTCAGGCCACTCGCACAAGATTTATTTGACAAAACAAGACTTGGCCAAGCATAATTTTGTCTGTACATACTATTCACTAAAGAGACCATATTTGAGCCAGAACCAGATATAAAAATAGCGACTTTTTTCGTCACAAAAGTTCTCCTAAAAATGATACTTCACCCGTGTTATTGACAGTGCCAATCTCAAAGACTTGATCATAAAAACTCTCAAGCATTTGTTTAACTAAATCCTTACTTGCAGTTGGAATAATAAGCACCATCCCGATACCGCAGTTGAAAGTTTTTAACATTTCCACAGGATCAACTGACCCAGCATTTGCTAACCAATTGAAAACCGGGGGTAAAATCCAACTTTCAAGATTTATTTCTAAACCCAGGCCCGGTTCAAGAATACGTATGATGTTTTCAGTCAATCCACCCCCCGTAATGTGAGCCAAACCAAGTATCTGCCCGGTCTCAAGGACTTTTAGGCAAGGTTTAGCATATATTTCAGTGGGAGTTAAAAGCTCTAACCCCAAGGAGTTATCAGAAAATGGACTCGGCGACTTGTAATTCAGTCCAGAAATTTCAACTATCTTTCTAACGAGAGAAAAACCATTTGAATGGATACCGCTTGAAGGCAGTCCAATTATCAAATCACCACTTTTTATAGGTTTTGGAAGATGTAAACCTCTTTCAAAAGCGCCTACCGCAAAACCTGCAAGATCGAAATCTGCACCCTTGTACATACCAGGCATTTCAGCTGTCTCACCACCAATTAATGCGCAATTAGACATTGAGCACCCTTCAGCAATACCGCTAATTACTTTTGTAGCTTTTTCCAATTCAAGAGTACCAGTTGCAAAATAGTCCAGAAAAAATAACGGCTCTGCGCCCTGGCAAATCAGATCATTAACACACATCGCCACTAAATCTATTCCTATGGTATCTAATATTTCTAATTCAATAGCTATCCTCAGCTTTGTTCCAACTCCATCAGTTGCAGAAACTAATATTGGATCTATAAAACCAGCATCTTTTAGGTCGAATAAAGCACCAAATCCACCTAAACCAGAAATGACGCCAGCCCTCGATGTTTTGCCGGCAGCAGGTTTAATATTATCGATAAGTTTATTTCCAGCATCGATGTCTACACCTGACTGAGCATAAGTTAAACCAGTAATATTAGATTTCATAGGTGACACCCTTATTGCGCTCACACGGGGCATAAATGCAAACAAGCAAAACTTCAACGCGAAACACTTGACGTCCGCTTTAGATGTGATAGCACACCATTGTGGCGGGCCTGTAGCTCAGTTGGTTAGAGCAGAGCGCTCATAACGCTTTGGTCGCAGGTTCGAGTCCTGCCGGGCCTACCATTAGATTAATTGCTTCTTTGCAGCTATTTTGAACTCCGGCCTCAAACCTCCAAATTTATCTGATTTAAGCAACCTCAGGCTTCCACCGTGTGCCTGGGCAATATCTGAAGCTATGGGCAACCCAAGACCAACTCCCATACCTTTATCCTGATTTCTAGCAGGATCCAAGCGACTAAACGGCTTGAGGGCTTCGGGACGCATTTCCGTTGGAATTCCTGGCCCATCATCCTCCACGATAAAATTTATATGCTCATTGTCTATAATAACCTCTAAATTCGCCAGCGTTCCATAACGAAGTGCATTACCAATTATATTATCCAAGGCTCGCCTTATTAATGATGGACGCATCAAATAGGATCCAGTTGTTATATTATTAGTAACCTGTAGTTTAGCATTAGATCTCTGATAATCGGCTTTTAAACTATCAAGTAGACTTGAAACCGTTAAAAGCTCAAAATTTGATTTTTCGCTATCTTGTGCTTTAGCAAAAGTTAAAAATTCATCCAACATTAATCTCATCTCCTCCAAGTCACGCTCTAGAGGCTCTTTGTCATGGCTGCCCAGTAGAGAGATGCCAAGCTTTAATCTTGTTAAAGGCGTTCGAAGGTCATGGCTTACACCCGATAAGATCATTGTTCTCTGTTCAATATATCTTTCAATTCTATCGCGCATCTCCAAAAAAGCGTTTCCAGCTGCTTTTACCTCAATTGCTCCTGATGCGGTATATGGAACCGTCTGACCACGCCCAAAAGCCTCTGCAGCAGAAGCCAAGCGGGTAATAGGTCTCAATTGATTTCTTAGATATAAGAATGCAATAAGAGTAAAAAACGCCCCAAAAACGACCATGTTAACGATCAATTGATGTGGGTTGGAAGCTGAAACACGCGAACGGTTTAAATAAAGATCATAAAAATTATCGTCTATTTGCAGAAAAAGCGTTACGTCGTTATCGTTTGGAATATCAATTTCCTGAACCCATTCCAAACGACTTAATTCACGCACTACTACAATACCAGAGACATCATAAAACCGCCGTCGGTTTAATCCAGTTTTTTCTTGATTAGGAACCCTTGTAATTTTCATTTTCAAGGCATCCGCTAATTTTACTGCAGAATGGAATTCTCCCTCTTCAATTTGATGCGCTATAAGTTCGATTTGATATGCTACCGTTCCGGTCATTTGCTCTGTAACACCTTCGAAATGCCTCTTAATAATAACCACAGAGACAATCAACTGAAGAAATATTACAGGGAAAAGCAGTATGAAAGCTGCCCTCCAGTAAAGCCGCTTAGGCATATATTGTTTGATCCACATGAACATCACTTCTATATTTAACCTATTCTGTTGGATTAAGGAATTTAATATTCATGCCCGAATCATTTTGCAGCAATGCAAACTCAAGCGCCGTAAAATTACAGGATGGACTAATGCGACTTACAGCGCCAAACCCATCCCCAATGACAAGCACAGGAACAAACACTTATATTTTAGGCAGAAAAGAACTGCTAATTATAGATCCAGGGCCAAATGCTGAAGCACACCTGCGTAACATAATGGAAGTTATTCCTGCTAAAACGAAAGTTACTCATATTTTAATAACCCACTCTCATTTGGATCATAGTGGTCTTGCACCTAAACTATCAAAAATTTTAAACGCTCCAACATTAGCATTTGGAACAGCATTTGATGGTCTTTCTAACGATATGAAAAATATGTGTAAAATGGGTTTAACATCCGAAAAATTTGGAATTGACACCAACTTTGTCCCAGATCACTTTTTAAAAGACAAAGAAAAAATATGTTCACGTGAGTGGGAAATAGTAGCACATCATACTCCCGGCCATCTCTCCAATCACATTTGCTATCAATATTTGGATAGGTTATTCACGGGCGATCATATTATGGAATGGTCTACATCTGTCATTTCTCCACCAGAAGGCGATGTTTCACAATTTATAACTTCATGTGAAAAAATATATAATCTTCATTGTCAAAAGTTTTATCCTGGCCACGGAAGCCCTGTAGAAAACCCCAGTGAGCGTATTGCTGAGTTAGTAGAGCATAGAAAAAAACGAGAAATCGAAATTCTCGATTTTCTAAAAAATAGAGACGCAACTATTTCTCAAATTACAAAAAATATATATTTAAACATTGATCAAAATTTACTCGGCATTGCATCAAAAAATGTAAAAGCTCATTTGGTTGACTTAATAATAAAAAAACAGGTGACGGTTGATGACATATCGTCTGATACAGCAATATATTCATTACTTTAAAGTTTTTCCAAAAAAAAATTTCTTACCACTAGACTAGCTAATTACCTGTTGCTATATCCAAACGGTGGTCCGGCGTAGCTCAGCGGTAGAGCAGTTGACTGTTAATCAATTGGTCGTTGGTTCGATCCCAACCGCCGGAGCCAAATAAATAAGGGGTTTAGCATAAATGCGACCCCTTTTTTATTTTTATCAGCCAGACACAGAGCCAGACAATTAATGTTTTAATTACGTTAATTAACGCTATCCGTTACTTGATTTTAGACCTAATACTTGCCACGCGCGAACGCGCGCGCGCATCCTGTGCTTTCTGTGTGTTTTCACGGGTTTCCACCTTTCACAATCTATTATGTACCCCCCTACTCAACTTTAAATTGCATTTTTTTGCTCAGTGTCACAAACTCGTGGGTGAGGCAAAACTAAAAAAAGAACAAAATAATGGAAAGAGTTTCAACGGTTCCCACCGTCTTAAAAGAAATACTAATGAGAAATTATCCTGCTTCCATACAATCTAGTATTGAGGTTAATCTTTGAAAAAAAACGCACCTCTTATTGAACTTATTAACAGATCCAAAGTTAATAGCGTTTCTAATATAGCTAAACGAGCCAAACGAGGTATTTCCGCCTTCGCGAAATCAATGTTTCAGAGTGGAAAATCTAATGAGACAGTAATTAACAATATTGCCGACGGTTCGGCTGCGAAAGGCATAGGGCAAATTGGCTTGAGTTCCTACAACCCGACTGGGCTGGCTTGCAAATCTGGGTGTGCGTTCTGTTGCATTTTAAGCGGAGAGGACGGGGGCATTATTTCAGAATCAGAAGCAACGCTCCTGTTTAACGATTTAAGCAAGTTGCAAGGTGAACCTGATGGGCGTGATTGGAACCCAAAAGCCTGTCCTGCATTAAACCCTGTAACACTGGCTTGCAGAACCTATTCTAATCGTCCGATGATCTGCCGTTCTTACGTTTCGACGGATGCAACTGCTTGCCAAAAAGTATCTGAGGGAGAAAGTGCTGCGGGAATGGGCACTCTGGAACCCTATCACACTTATCTTGCGTCACTGGAGGTAAGTAGAAATAGCTTAAAAGGCATTAAACGTGTTTGCACATATTCACTTTCTAAACTCACCGCAAACGCGTTGAGCGGCGCAACACTCGAGTATTCATTAAATAACTCTCGCCATAAACCAATTGAATTAAATAAAGAAATAAAGCGTAGCAAAAATGATATTTCTCGGGCGGTTAAATGATTTTTGCGTTTTTGGAAAGAATGCCAACTGCCCGCCGCAGTGAATGTGCAGCTGAAGCTGGTTGGTAGAAGTGGGAGAAAGGCATGCCATTTCCAAATGTACCACGTAAAAGCAATGTAGAGGCGGAAACTTTTGACTTACGAGCTTACGTAAGAGAATTGTTTTTGGCGATTGCGCTTGGGAATTTACCAAATAAAAAACCCGAAAGTTAATAGGGAGAGAAACTTTCGGGTTTAGTATATCTAGAGCAGTTTCGGGGATGAACGTAGCTCTGTACTTTACATATAGCAAATATTCAAAAAATTAAATATGTTATTTATGCAAAGCAGCTATGCAATTTAATCAAATGTAATTTTCTGGAAATAAATTGGCCACTCTACAGTTAGCGTCCTCCCTAAAAGCACTAACTGGAGTGGCCCTAGTCCCTAAAGAACAAAGGTTGTAGAGCACATTTGTAATTGATGAGTCAACAGTGTGGCTTTGGTTAAAAAGCTAATCAGGATCCCCAACCTCGCTTAAAAGGTTTAAAATTGTTTTGATTTGATTTTTATCTCCGGCTGCGATCACAGTTCCGTCCATGTCAAACGTTAAGTTATCACCGGCCCAATTGGTAACAATTCCACCCGCACCCTGTATTACTGCCGCGCAAGCAAATATGTCAAACGCTTCAAGACCAGCATCAACTGCAAAATCACTCCTACCGGAAGCCAATGTCCCATAAGCAAAACAAGATGCACCATACTGGACATAAGTGACCCTATCGCGCAATTTTTTAAATTGCCTCAACTGACTTTCGGACATGAAATCAGGATTACTGCAAGTGACGTATGCTTTATTGATATCGTTGCAAGAACGAGTCGTAATTGGCATTCCATTCTTGAAAGAACTACGGTTGCTAACTCCCAGCCACCGATCATCCGTAAGAGGATGGTCAATGACACCAATAAACGGCATCCCTTTCCACGCTAAAGCGATTAAAGTTCCATATACAGGTATTCCGGCAACGAAAGCAGCTGTGCCATCAATTGGATCAAGAATCCAAACAAAATCAGAATTCTTGTTAACGTCGTCAAACTCTTCCCCAATTATCCCATGGTCTGGAAATTTATTTTGGATTTCTTCACGAAGTTTTTGTTCAACCGCTTTATCAGTATCTGTCACGTAAGATGAATCGCTCTTTATGGTGATTTTAGGCACCTTCTTCGATGCATTAAGTAGCATACTTCTGCTATAATTCGCCAATTGTTCGGCAAACATAACATATTCAGAATGATCTGGCATATTCAGAGACATATTCAACTTCCTCAATGGGTTAGTATTTGCTGTAGAAAGTTTTTTGTTCTTTCATTTTTAGGGTTATCGAAGAACTCTGATGGTTTAGATTCTTCCACTATCTCTCCCAGGTCCATGAAAATTATTCTGTCTGCTACCGATCGTGCAAAACCCATTTCATGAGTAACGCAAATCATTGTCATTCCATCAGTTGCAAGATCTACCATAACCTCTAAGACTTCGTTAATCATTTCCGGATCAAGCGCTGATGTAGGTTCGTCGAATAACATTATTTTAGGTTTCATGCAAAGAGCTCTGGCAATTGCAACTCGCTGCTGTTGCCCACCTGAGAGTTGAATTGGATATTTATTCGCCTGTTCTGGAATTTTTACACGCTCTAGAAAATGCATAGCGCTTTGTTTTGCATCAGCCTTTGAAATTTTGCGAACCAATTGTTGTGCGACCATTAAATTTTTAACAACTGTCATATGAGGAAACAAATTAAAACTCTGAAAAACCATCCCAACTTCTCTGCGAACAGCGTTTATATCTTTAATTTGATCAGTTAATTCATTACCATCAATAAAGACTTGGCCTTTGTTATGCTTTTCTAGCCTGTTAAGACACCGTATTAATGTGGATTTGCCAGAACCGGATGGTCCACAGATTACAATTCGTTCCTTCCTTTGGACTTCTAAATTAATATTTTTTAAAGCCTGAAACTCACCAAAATATTTGTCGACATTTTTCATCTGAATCAAATTTTTTTTTGAATACTCAGACATATTACTCCTCCCTTTTTGTATATCGTCCTAAATACTGCTCCAAATAGCCAAATGACTTTTGCAATATGAAGGTGAAAATTAAGTAGACAATTGCAAGAGAGATAAAAATCTCATACGGAGCATAAGTATTTGCTACAATTGTGCGGGCTATACCAGTCATATCTGCTATAGTGATGGTGCTAGCTAGTGCAGTTGATTTTAGAAGACTAATAACATCATTGCTATAAGCTGGAAGTGCTATACGCGTTGCTATCGGTGCCGTAATGTATACAAATTTCTGATAAGCGGACATCCCCAAGGCTGATCCTGCTTCTATTAGACCTTTGCCAACTGCAAGAACCCCACCCCTTAAAATCTCGGATACGTAGGCTCCGGTGTTTAAAGAAAGTGCAACTATTGCACACCCCATAGGCTCCCTAAGAATAGGCCAAAATATACTGCCTCTAATAAAGCCAAACTGTGGAAGGCCATAATAAATAATAAATATTTGAACTAGAATTGGGGTTCCTCGGAATATATAAATATATACTTGAGCAGGAAAACTGAGATACCATTTTCCACTTAAACGCATTAATAAGAGAAAAATTGCTAAAATTAGGCCCAGAAATCCTGATATAAAGAGAAGCTGAAACGTGATACCTATACCTTTGAGCATTAAGGGCAGGCTTTCTGCAATCAAAATATAGTCAACAATCATTTGGCACCTACTGTTGTTCGTTCTCCAAATTTTTCCAAACCCATTACAGATAAAGTAACCACGGTGGAGAAACCCAAATAGATAGCGCCCACGACAATATACATTGTGAACGGTTTTCCGGTCACCGTAATCGCTTGCTTTGCTACAAACATTGTTTCATTCAAGCCAATAATCGATATGAGCGCCGTATCTTTGATTAAGGAAAGCATATGGTTCCCAAATGGAGGCAATGCTATTCTCCACATCTCGGGTATACGGATGTATATGAATGTTTGAACGTCGCTCATGCCTAACGCTTTGGCCGCTTCAATACTGCCGGGGTTGACTCCAAGAAAGGCTCCACGAAAAGTTTCTGTCGCGTAAGACCCGACTATTAGAGAAATAGCGATGGTACCGGCCCAGAATGGGGGAATATCAATAAACTTAACCTCTGGATTGAAAATTTGTGCTACTGAAGTCAAAAATATTGCAGCACCAAAATACATTAACAAAATCACTAAAATTTCCGGTGTCCCACGAAATGCCACTGTGTAGGCATTGGCGACCCTATGAGCAACTTTGTTGCCAGACAATTTTGCTATCGCGCCCAAAAGACCAAAAATTATCATAAATCCTAGAGAACAGAAGAAGACCTGAAAAATTACAAAGGCCCCCCAAAAATAATCGTCCCACCAACCATTCAGTGCGGCCATAATTTATCCATCAAGAAAAAAGTAGATCAAAAATCGAATAGTGAAAGGCGGCAGAATTTATTGTTAATCCTGCCGCTATCTACGTATAGTTGTTAGTTCAATTTAGAGACCCCATTCGTCTTTATGCAACTTGAATGGGAAGATCTTTCTAGCATAGGTCTCCAATTCACCAGAATTAATCAGTTCTTTTAGAGCTGTGTTCAATCTAGCCTTCAATTGCTCCTGCCCTTTACGCATTCCAATACCTACGCCAATGCCGAAATACTTTTCTTCATCGACAACTGGGCTTTTGAACTCAAATCCAGCGCCATTTTCTTTACTGAGAAACTTTAAATAGGCTTTCATTGGATTTGTCATAATTAAATCAACACGTCCATTCTGAAGATCAAGATAAAGAGGCTCGGACCCATCATAAAGCACTACATTTGCACCAGGCAAAATTTCTTCAAACCAATTTGAATATGTAGTTGCCCTCTCCAATCCTACTCTGAGACCATCAAAATTTTCTGGAATTGGATTGCCATTATTATCAAAAAGGTTCATCTCCATTGACTTTGGGCCAACCATTTGACCGGTGGAAAATCGATATGGGCCAGAAAAGTCAATTTTTTCCATTCTTTTTTCAGTTATGGACATCGAAGCAATTACAAGATCAAATTTATTAGCCAAAAGTGCAGGAATCATTCCATCCCATTCCTGGCAAACAAATTCAATATCTGCATCAATCAACCGCGCAACACCCTTTGCAACATCGACGTCATAGCCCGCCAATTCGCCATCGGCTGTTCTATAATTGAATGGGGCATAAGTACACTCCATTCCCACTCGAAGGTTTTCCGCATTTACCCCGCTCGCAAAACTCATCAAAATGATTGCAGATGCGAGGGTGGATAGTTTTCTTAAAAACATAAATTTCATTTTGTGCTCCTAGCAACGTCGCTTCAGTTTTTTTTCTCTTGATTTTAACAATGTTACAGTGACTTAATATCGTAACAATTTTACGACAAAGCTAACAAACGTTATATCTGCTTTGGTGATGATCTATAGATTGAAGGCGTTCATTTCTCAGCTTTTGAGTATGCGAAGATTAAGATAAAGGAAGTGCTTTAAATTTTTCACATTAACACAAAGTGCGTCCAATGCGTCTCGTTTCTCTATTAATAATAAAACTACCCCTCAATACTGCGTCCAACTCATCGGCCTCGCCATTAGCTTATAAATTCTTCTTTAGTCACAATATGTTATACATAAAAGTTAAGTTTCAATAAAAAGCCACACGCACAGACGCATATTTTCTAATGGCAAAATTAGCATGTTTTTTGGGGGTCAGACGCACTAGTGAGACGCACAAATCTGACTTGGTTTCGTTTGCTTCCTGAGCTGTATTTTCCTGCTCGCTCCCAGCCAGCTGCTTGCAGACAGTTTGACATGCGGCGTTGGTCCTGCCGAGTAATTGTTTGAGGGTCGAACTGCCGATCTGTATGAGACGCGCATGAATAATAACTTCGCTGCATCAGGACAGGCTTTTGGCGGTGATCCTGTCATTGGGGATGATTTGGACTACTGCAAACTTTTATATGATCAAACCCTATCCGTGTTTTCAGGTAATTAATCATGCGAACCATCCTAGCAATCATATTTATGACATTTGCAACTCAGACGAGTGCTGCTTATCATTCTTTTTTTCAGGGCAAGATAATGGAAAAACCAACTTACTCAGAGTGTACAAAAGCGATCGAAAAAGGCGTAGAAATAGTGCCCAAGCGATACCAGCAGGTACACCTTCAAAACCTAGAGAGAACTAGCTAGTATTGTACACAAAAGTATTTATTTGACGCACTTAGATACAATTCTATCCTTTTTGTATGGCAAAGAATTATCCACAAAGTGACTACACAGACGCGCTTCTCAATATTGCTGTCAAAAAACTCCATGCATCGGATCGCGTTGCGGCTTACCAGTATTGCATAGAAAAAGAGTGGTTAACTGAATTTGGCCAATTAACGGATAAAGGCTTTCACAAAGTGACTGCAAATTTCTATAAAGATACTACTGCTGCCTAGTAGAACCTATAGGTTACTTATAAGTTACTTCCTTCCTCTTCCTTCTTTATTTTATCTTTAGTCAGACCTTTAGGTTACTCTTATAGTGCAACCATATTATTTGTCTTTTTAGAAGGTCAGGTAGGAGGTTACCACCTATAAGTAGAACCACTAGTATCCTGTAAGTTATGACCTGTGAGAATAGCGAAACCTGCTTTGTGTTGCATATGCATTCTCTTAAGTTCGTCTTGCATCAACTGGTCACGTCTCACAGCCATCCCACGCTCAAATATCATTTCAAAAGTCACATAAACAAACAGATTGATTCGCCATGGTGTGCTTTGCATGATGTTTATTGCCCGATAGACCCCACCCACCAAAAGCGAAAGTGGATGGGGTATTTGTAGAAGAAATAGAAGAACTATACAACAAAAAGGCGATTTAATCTTTTCCTAAGTGCTTGCAAACTCATCTTCTAATACGTTTTCTATCTCAGTTAGCTCCAGAGTGCGTCTGTAGTGATCAATAAGCCCCACGAGACGCTACACACGTAGCAAATGACCTGAAGCAAATAAACGTCTTTGTGCGTGAGCAGGGGTATTGTGAGTTGGGGTGGGGTTACCTGTGGACTAGTGGACTATGTGGACCAAAAGAAAATAGTGTAGTTGGTGACTGAGAAAACCGACAATTATTACTAATACTTCATGGTTCTGTCACTTTTCTTTTACACTTGGGCTTTTCAGTTATGACTGAGTTCCCACCATTGGCGTTGCGAATCGCGCATCGCCAAATATCAACTCTGACACTTGAGAAAGTCTGAAACATGATCCCTATCCTTGGCGCCGCGCTCCGCCCCGAAGACCTTGTAAACCACCATAACTGGCTGCGTGAAAAACCTCGTGACCTTGAGCTTCAAGGGTTTCAAGGGGAGGCCGTGATCGGTGTCGATGTGAAGGCCAAGGCGGCTGAACTGCGCCCCTTGCTGGACGGGATCGAGGGGCGCATTGGAATTCATGGGCCGTTTCGTGGCTTCGATCTCGACACGGTCGATGCCGACGTGCGCGCGGTTGTTCAAAAGCGCTTGAGTGAAGGGCTTGACGCCTGCGGTTGGCTTGGGGCGACGCAGATGGTCGTGCACAGCCCGATCAAAGCTTGGCATCACGAAAACCTCGACAACCAAGATGACGGGTGGGAGCAACTCTTAGAACGCGTACATATGACGCTTAACCCGGCGGTCGCACGCGCCGAGGATATGGGCGTTGAGATTGTGGTCGAAAATATTGAAGATCGCGACCCGGCGGCACGGGTGCGCCTGGTGGAGAGCTTTGGCTCTAATGCGCTGAAAGTCTCTATCGACACAGGTCACGCGGCCTATGCCCATGGGATCGGCAATGCACCCGCTGCGGACCGCTATGTCCGTGCTGCGGGAAATCAACTAGCACATGTCCATATCCAGGACACCGACCACTTTGCCGATCGCCATTGGGCGATCGGAGATGGAGAGCTGCCTTGGATGTCCATTTTCTCTGAATTGAGCAAGCTCAGTGCGAACCCGCGCCTTATTATCGAGATCAAAGACAAATCCGCTGTCATGCGTTCCCAAGCCTGGCTTACAGACCGCGGCTTGGCGCAATAAGTGCAGGCACAGGACCCGCGCCCCTCGAAAGACACCCTTGCCCTCTGGGCATTGACTTGGTTACTTTCGTATATCGATGCTTTTAAACCAGCGGATGGGCCGCCGCCGCGCGACATGACCCAGTTTTTTCGATGGTCGCTAAATGGCAGCGCGGGAGCCGTGGCGCATCGGCTTTCGACCATCGCGGTCATGGACCGCATCGTTGTCATGGAGGCTGGCCGCATGGTAGAGGATGGATCGCACCAGGAGCTTTTGGCGCAAAGTGGGGTATATGCCGGGCTCTGGGTGCGCCAGTCTGGGGGCTTTTTACCATCCGCACATACGGTCGCATCTCCTGGCGCTGCCTGAGTGCGGGGTTGTAAGACGGGAGAAACTTCATCCTCGAGTGTGTCTGCGGCATCAAGGAAACAAGCGTTTACGAGGCTTTGGCGCGGCGCGGATATCACGCCGTGCATGTCGACCACGTGCTGCGTCCAAGGTGAGACCGGCGTCACTTTTCAACCTACCGGGAGCATTTGGATTATGCCAACTTTCGTTCCTTGGATACCTGAAACAGCGTTCTGAGATCGTACTAGGGTCTGCTTATATTTTGAACACTTATGGTTTGAGGGGGTTCTGTGTTCTTGAAGTGGATGCCCAGGCCTAGGCGCGCCGTTTCTCAGCCAGCAGCGTTGACGCGTTTGGTGGTCGTCCGTCTCAATGTGATTTGATCATGCGTTCGCCTGCTATATATGATGACAGGCCGGTCGATAGTTTTTCAATATATTCAACTCGGCCCATCGATGCGCTCGCAGACCAGATCCTGGAGATGGCTCAGAACGCGATATGATCGCAGGTCTTCTCGCGAGCCTTAGGTGCCGAGTGAAACTTTTGTAAATTTTACCCCCTGTCACACAGCAGTCATAAATCTCTGGTAACCAAATGTATAAAAGGAGTTTGTTATGCTGAAATTTGTTATTTTGAGTGACCTTCACCTTGTAGATGAAGGCAAACAATCCCATGGGCTGGACACGTTTTGGCGTCTTGAACATGGGATAGAGGCGATTAACGCGCGCCATGCAGATGCGGATTTCTGCGTTCTTGCGGGTGATCTGGCGGATCTTGGATTTCAGGATGCAGTCGAGCCCTATCACCGGCTAAAAAGCTTGGTCGAAAAGCTGACGGTCCCGTGCCATATCACTATCGGCAACCATGATAAGCGGGAGACCTTCGTCTCTGTTTTCGGGGATGGTACACGTGCCGAGACTGGGTATATCGACAAAGTGATTGATGCCAAAGGTCATCGCGTAATCTTGCTCGATAGCGTTCTGAGCTCCGATGTCGAAGATTATCACCATGGCGGGCACCTTGCCAATGTTCAGCTCAGCTGGCTCAAGAAGCGTCTGGCAGAGCATGCTGGCCCTGTGGTTATAGTTCTCCACCACCATGCAAATCCACTGCATACCAACGTCGATCGCCTCATTCTTCAAAACGGCGCTGAATTCGTCGAGACGCTCAAAGCCCATAACGACATTCGCCAAGTGATCGCGGGGCACGTGCATTATACTTCGACTGGTCTTTGGCACGGTATCCCTTTCAGCACCACGGCCGGGACGCATTACTGTGTCACCGTGCCCTTGGATGGCAGCCAACCGCAGCGCATTTGGGGCCCTGCGCAGATGGCGGTTGTCTTGGGCGACGAGACGCAAACCTTGGTGCATTTCGACAATTATCTTGATGGTAACGCGATTATGGGATGAGCATCAACACAACGGCAATATGTCGGAAACCCCTCGTGGAAAGTCTTGGCTGACAGAGCACTTGGCAAATCAGATTGACATGTTTCTATTTTAGGCAGGTAAACCTTAAGGCTTTGGTCCACCCGTGTGACGTAAGCTGAAGAATGGTGTTCAAAACTCCAGCACAATTGCTGCTCTTCCCTCGGAAACGCGGCGTCCGAACTTAGAATACAGCTTGGCTCGCGCCCAGCGCTTTAGAACGAAATCCCCTTGGGCCGCAGTTTGACTGGCAGAACCCCAATCCGGCGCCGGGCATCGTTTGCACAACCTCTAGAAACTTTGGAGGAGTTGGGGTGCCGCAAGATTGCCTGCGCGCAAAGCCGAGACAATCAATCTGATGGGCTCTTCTTGGTAATGCACCGCTCTGAGGCGTCATGCGTAGGGTAAAGAGCATGCGATCAAGCGTGGTGATTTGCAACCATATGACATCTGATTTTCTTCGGAGAGAATCGTCGGATAGAAACAGCTGAGAAACTTATGCTTTGCGTGACAGGCGTGTTTCAGAAATATTGCTATTTTGTGACACCTGGCATTGCCGCACGAATAGTACTGTGTCCCACGCCATATCTCTAAATTTATTGCAAAAAGTTTACTCAAAATATATATTCTCGTTACATTGGAAATGTCTTCTTGAACCATAAGTCCTAGGTACATATTATTGAGGAGACTATTATGAAAACTACTTTTTTTGGTGCCGTTCTAGCGGCCTCCACTTTGGCTATCTCGGCACATGCCGATGGCCACTCTAAAACTAAAGTCGAATACTGGTACGGTCTGAGTGGCTATCTTGGTGAAGTTGTCGCAGAGACCTGCGACCGCTTCAACGCCGCGCAAGACACTTATGAAATGGTATGTGTTGGCCAGGAAGGCTATGCTAACGCAGTTCAGAACACAATCGCAGCGTTCCGTGCCGACAAACACCCAACGCTGGTGCAGGCCTATGACGCTGGCACCGCTGATCTGATGATGTCCGGCGAGTTTTACTCGGTCACGCAAATGATGGCTGATTTTGGTATTGAGATCGACTGGGACGACTACTTCCCAGGCATCGCGAACTACTACGCATCCTCGAAAGGTGAGCTTTTCGCCATGCCATTTAACTCTTCGACACCTATGATGTACTACAACATCGACGATTTTAACGCTGCTGGCATCGGAGCGCCCGCTACATGGGAAGCCTTTGGCGAAGCTCTGCGTGCGCTCAAAGCAGCCAACCCAGATAAATGTGCATATGGCTTCGCGCCGTCCACATGGATCAACCTCGAGCAGTTCTCGATGGCTCACAACATTCCAATCGCCACTAATAACAATGGCTATGACGGTCTGGACTCTAAGTACGTCTACAACACCACTCAGCACGTCAAGCACATGGAAGACCTGCTGGGCTGGTTCAAGGAAGGCCTCATAGAAATCCGCACATCGCAAGGAGGCCTGAACTCGCGCGATTCTTTTGCCCAAGACCAATGTTCGATCTACTTCGGTTCGATCGCGTCGCACCAGACCGTGCATAATGCCGCTGTGGAAGGCTTGAACTGGGATGTGGAAATGATACCCATTTACGAAGGCTTTAAGCGTCACAACACCGTTGTGGGCGGTGCAGCTTTGTGGGCACTGTCGGGCAAGACCGAAGAAGAGTACCGCGGCGCGGCTGAGTACTTAAAGTTCCTTTCCACCGTTGACTCGGCCGTGTTCTGGTCGACCAAAACCGGTTACATACCCGTAAACGACTCGTCCTACCAGGCGATGCTTGCGCAGGATTTCTGGGGCAAAGCTCCCTACAAAGGTCGCGAGAAAGCCATTACCTCGCTAACCTTCACCGAGCCAACACCGCTGACACGCGGCATCCGTTTGGGTGGTTTCATCCAAGCGCGCAAAGAGTGGGTCAACGAAGTTCAAGCGGCATTCGCTGGCGATAAAACCATGAAAGAAGCTTTGGATACTGCTGTCGAACGTTCCAACAAGATCCTCGACAAATTCGCCCGCACCTATCGCGGTAAAGAACTACCCTAAAGACTATAAATGAGGCCCTGTCCCAAGCTTTGGGGCAGGGGCTTTATTAGATTGAGGTCATCTAATGCGTCGTGCCTATTTCAAGAATAATTGGATTGCTGCCCTTGTGGTCGCGCCGCAATTGTTAATCATTTTCATTTTCTTCTATTGGCCGACTAGCCAAGCGCTTTATTGGGCCTTCACGCTTGAACAGCCCTGGGGTGGCGGCAATGAATGGGTTGGGTTTGAAAATTTTATTTTCATACTAGAAGACAATCTCTACTGGCAATCCGTTTGGGTTTCGATTGTCTATGCAGTGGGCACTTGCGCGCTTGCGATGGGCTTTGCGCTTATCTTGGCGTTGTTTGTTGATCGGCAGTTGAGAGGTTATCGCGCCTACCGGATTGGCATGATCTGGCCTTATGCGATCGCGGCTCCTGCAGTAGGCTTGGCTTTTCGCTATATTTTTAACCCGTCGGCGGGGGTGATCTCTTACCTCAACGACGCTTTTCCAGGCATTTGGGACCCTATCTTAAACGGCGACCACGCGATGCTGATGATAATTCTCGCGGGGGCCTGGAAGCAAATCGCCTATAACTTCATCTTCTTTTTGGCTGGCCTGCAATCGATCCCCCGATCACTGATCGAGGCCTCGGCCATGGACGGTGCTCGGGTGATGAGGCGCATGTGGGATCTCCAATTGCCGCTTTTGGCGCCCACTTTCTTCTTCGTCTTGGTGATCAACATCACCGACAGTTTCACCGACAGCTTTGGCATCGTTGATACGATGACGGCGGGCGGGCCTGCGCGAGCGACCAATCTAATGGTCTACAAAATCTTCACTGACGGTTTCGAGGGGCTTGACTATTCGGGTGCTGCGGCGCAATCGATTATCTTGATGGTGCTGGTGATCCTACTGACGTTTTTCCAATTCCGCTATATCGAGCGCAAAATACACTATACCTGAGGACTTATCAATGATCGAAAAAACCCCAGGACTCAATATATCGACCCATGTCATCTTGATCTTAGGTCTGTTGATGCTGCTCTTTCCCATGTATTTGGTGTTCAATGCGGCAACCTTGGATATCCGTACCGTCAACGCCATTCCGCCGAAGCTGACCCCGGGGCCGCATTTGTGGGACAATTTAGTTGAGGCTTGGGTGACCCGCGACTTCGGCCAAAAAATGACAAACACGCTCATTTTGTCGATTGGGGTGGTGGTCGGTAAAGTGTCCATCGCGGCCATCACAGCCTTTGGGATCGTGTTCTTTAACCACCGGTTTCGGATGCCCATTTTCTGGATGGTGTTCATCACGCTGATGCTGCCGCTTGAGGTGCGTATCGTGCCGACCTATGCCGTAGCCGCTAATGCGCTTAGTCCATTTCAGACGTTGATGGATGTCACTGGTCTTAGCTGGCTGATAAACGCGGTCTCAGGCATTGAGGTCGCCTTGGAATGGAACCTTCTGAATTCCTATACTGGCTTGATCTTGCCTTTGGTGGCCACGGCGACGGGCACCTTTTTGTACCGCCAGTTCTTTCTGACGATACCTGATGAGCTTGTTGAGGCGGTAAAGATGGATGGCGCAGGCCCGCTGCGGTTTTTATGGGATATTCTGATCCCGCTGAGCCGCACGAATATGGCGGCACTGGCAACTATTATGTTTGTGTCAAGCTGGAACCAGTACTTGTGGCCCCTATTAATCATAACCGATCCAAACTACGGCGTCGTGGCAGTGGAACTGGGTAAGCTTGTGCCTGATAGTAACACCACTGGCGGCGACATTCCCAAATGGAACATCGCGATGGCGGGCACGCTATTGGTGATGATTCCGCCTGTGATTATCGTGATCGTCATGCAGCGCTGGTTTGTGCGCGGCCTTATCAATACTGACAAATAGGGAGCCAAAGCGATGGCAGAAATTTCAATCCGAGACGTCCGCAAATCCTACGGTAACACCGAGGTAATCCATGGCGTGGACCTAGACGTTGCCGATGGTGAGTTTGTTGTGATCCTGGGCCCATCGGGCTGCGGAAAATCAACTCTCATGCGCATGATTGCGGGCCTTGAAGAGATCACCTCGGGAGACATCTCGATCGGCGGCGATGTGGTCAATGACCTCGAGCCGCGAGACCGGGGCTGCGCGATGGTCTTCCAAAACTATGCGCTCTATCCGCATATGACGGTGGGGGGCAACATTGGCTATGCGCTAAAGGTGGCCGGCATGCCTAAAGCCGAGCGCGAAGCGCGCGTGATGGAGGTGGCTAAATCCGTGGGCCTTGAAGGATTCGTCGATCGTCGGCCTGGCGAGCTGTCGGGCGGCCAGCGACAACGTGTTGCTATGGCCCGAGCAATCATCCGTTCGCCGAAAGTGTTTCTATTTGATGAGCCTCTCTCTAACCTCGACGCGAAATTGCGCGTGCAGATGCGACATGAGATCCGCCGCATCCATAACCGCATCAAAGCAACTTCAGTATTTGTCACACATGACCAGCATGAAGGCATGACATTGGCTGACCGGATGGTCGTTATGAACCAAGGCACGATCGATCAAATCGGAACACCCGAAGAGGTCTATATGCGCCCGGCAACCATCTATGTGGCTGGCTTTATCGGATCTCCTGCGATGAACTTCCTGAATGGCCAGATCTCGGCGGCCCATAATGCAGTGATCCTAGGCCGTGACGCAATGCTGCCGATTTCAGCCGAGACAGCGCGGGCTAATGATGCGCGTTCGGTCCAGGTCGGCTTACGTCCCGAAACCTTGCAGCTTTGCTCTGCGGGCGCGGGGACGTTGGATGCTGTGTTCGAATTCTACGAGGAGTTGGGAAGCGAAGGCCTGCATCATCTCAAGATAGAAGATATCCCGTTTTCTGTCTTGCAAGATGAGAAGCAGCGTATGGCCGAAGGTACCCCAGTTGGCGTCATAGTGCCCGGACATACTTTGCATCTGTTTGATGCGGAGACCGGGCATCGCCTAGATGCGCAAACCAACTTTCAGCCGCAAATGGAGCCGGTCGCATGAAGCTCGCAAGCTACAACATCCAATATGGCAAGGGTAAAGACGCGGTCTTCGACACCGAGCGCAGTATCAGCGAACTAGGCGATCAAGATCTGATCGCCCTTCAAGAAGTCGAGACCTTTTCCAAACGTGGCGGCATGGTCGATCAGGCACGCGACATCGCGTCCATGCTGCCCCATATGCATTGGGTCTACGGCCCGGGAATCGATCTTGACGCCTCTGAGATGGTTAACGCGAAACCGGTGCATCGCCGCAGGCAGTTTGGCAATATGGTGCTTTCGCGCTGGCCGATCTTGTCTTCGATCAATCATACAATGCCGAAGGTCGCCTTGGCCGGGATCTTCCACCTTCAGCGCACCCTTGTGGAAACCGTGATCGATGCACCCTTTGGGCCGATCAGGTTTTGTTCAACCCATCTCGATCACGTGTCTACCGATACGCGGATGCCGCAGGTGGAGTACATGATGGAGATAATGCTGCGCGGCCATGAACGCGGCGCTAGTGCCGGCGGGTCTATAAGTGCCGAAGATTGGCTGGACCGTCCGTTTCCACCCCAACCGATGACAGCTATCATCATGGGGGACATGAACTTTGCCCATGACAGCCCAGAATACACGCGTGTGGTGGGTGACGTGTCGGAGCAGAATGGGCGTACGCTCCGAGCGCATGGATTGGCGGATGCTTGGACTTTGGCGGGGCACCCTGAAAGCGCGGGAGACACGATCCCGCGCGAGGGTCGCGCTCCGCGCCGGATCGACCATTGCTTTGTCACCACCAATTTAGCGGGCAAAGTTACGGCGATGGAGATCGGCCAGGATGCGCAAGGATCTGACCACCAACCGATATTCGTCACGCTTGAACTTTAATGCGCTCCTCACCACTCGAAGCGGTCCGTATGCAGGTTGGCGAGTTCCGTGCCGTTTTCGCTATCCCTGCTTTTACCACCTATCAGGCGGGTAACTTCCTTATGACGTCTGGCTTTTGGATGCAGCGCATCGCTATTGGCTGGGTCACATGGGAACTGACAAAATCTGAATATTGGCTGGGGCTTGTCGCCTTCGCCGAGCTTTTCCCGTCAATCCTCACTGCCATTTATGGCGGTGTATTGGTCGATCGCCGTTCGGCGCCCCAGATCATGTTCTACGGACAATTGGCTAGCGCCGGCATCGCTTTTTTGATAGGCGTGCTTTATGTGATGGGTAGCTTGACGCCGCTATCGATCTTGTTAGTGATGATGCTTTTAGGGGCTGTCTCTGGCGTGTTGCTGCCCGCGCGGCTCGTCATGGCGAGCCACTTGGTCCCGAAATCGCTGCTGCCACTAGCCATCGCTGTCAACAGCACCGGCTTTAACCTTGCGCGCTTTGTTGGGCCGCTGCTGGCAGCTGGATTGCTTGTGGTGGGGTCGGCCGGGCTGGTCTTTACAGTTGCTACTTTAAGCTTTCTGGCGCTGGCCTACGCCCTCTACCGCATACGCAACGTGCCCGCTAAAACCGTGCACATGCGCGGCGCAGAGATCAGCACTTGGGAAGTTCTCAGGGACCTCCCGCAGGTCCCGATAGTTGCATGCGTGATCCTCATACAAGCCAGCCAAGGCGTCTTTTTGCGCCCAGCGACAGAGCTTTTCCCGGCATTCTCTGAACTCAAGTTTGATTTGGGCGCGGAAGGTCTTGGCTTGATGAACGCAGCTTTGGGCATTGGTGCAATCCTGGGCGCGTTGGCGCTGTCCAAGCAGCGTGAAAGCCTGTCAGCGCTGCGGCAGATCTTGCTGATGTCCACGCTTTTCGCAATTTCCTTGCTAGCCTTCTCGATCACCTCGATTTTCTGGATCGCCTTGGCCTTTCTTGTGTTCCATGGCGCGACTATGTCGGCTTCCAATATTGCAGCACTTTCCTATGTCCAAACTGAGGCTCCACCCGAGCGGCTGGGGCGCATTTTAAGTTTTTACACAATTGTCTTCCGAGTCGGTCCCGCGACAGGCGCGTTGATTTTTGGTCTTACCGCAGAAGCAACAGGCTTGGTGACCACCGGCGTGCTATTTGGCCTAATTGGGCTTGGCGCGACGCTGGGGCTTGGATCGTTGATGTTCAGATCAGCAAGGAGCACCCTATGATCGCGTTTGATTACTTGACCGGTAAGCTGCATGGAGGCGAGCGGCCCGGTGCCATTGGCACCAAATTTAGCCCAGACGGTGCGGTACTGCGCGATCCGGGCTGCACACTGATATGTCATATCGACCAGCATTCTTATGTACATGCAGCACTCGTCCGCGCGCAGGAGGCGCTTAAGGCCGGGCCCTTTGCGCGGGACTTTACCTATCTACCCCCCGCGAGCTTTCATATGACTATCTTTGACGCCTTCATTGAAAGCGGGAGATCACGCGCGCGTGTGCCCGCACATTTGCCGCAGAATGCCTCTGTAGACGAAATCACCGAAGACGTATCCATGAGCGTCGCGGGTGTTGAGGTGCCACATGCCTTCCGCGCCCGCCCGGTAGGCATTTTCGGAGGGTTCAGCATCTCAATGGTGGGCAAAGATGCGGCTGCCGAAGCGCTCTTGCGCAAAACGCGTGATCAGCTAAGCGCCGCGACGCGGATCCGTGCCAGCAACCATGACACGTATCGTTTCCACATCACGCTTGCCTATAATCTGCGCTGGTTTGAACCCAGCGAGGCTTTCCAGATCATCGCCTTGTCCCAGGATGTGGGGCAACAATTCGTAGAAGACGTCGCGGAGATAAAGGTGGGCCCAGTCGAGTTCTGCCGCTTTGATACAATGCATCATTTTGAGCGGCTCGACCTGCTAAAAGGCGCATTACATTTCGATTGACGAACTAACCGATCCATGCCGTTTTATTTATTACGAGCATGAAGATTATACAGCAGCACATGCAGAATGGTGCTTTATTTCGGCTTACAGGTTAACAGATGTGTCTGCACTAGCGCCAATTGAGTATTCACGATTAATCTTTGCGGTGCTTACAGCGGCATTAATTTTTTCAGAAATTCCATCACAATTCGATATCATCGGTATGTTACTAATTGTTGGTTCGATCCCAACCGCCGGAGCCAAATAAAACCCTTAAGCATCAATTGCTTACGGGTTTTTTATAAGTTACCAAGGAATTGATGGCGAGGCATATCCACTTTTGGGGCCTTACTGGGGTCTTATTTTTGATGAGAATGCGTAATTTTACAGGCTCTTATGTTTATATTTTTGTTTTAGCCTCATCGTGGTGGGTATAGGATGTAGGTATTGATGTGTTCATTCCTAAATTAATACAGTTTTTTGTTTATTAAATTTTCTCTTACCTAGGGATTGTCTGGCAAACACAAACATTTTGTTCGCTTACGAATACTCCCACTAAGCTGTAATAGTAACTGGATAGAAAGCTACTCCAACTCTCTTATAAGAACATCAATATCTGGCATGTTTACAAAAACCAGTAAACCAAGTTCCTAAGCAAGCGACTTGTCTATCAAAATTCCGGTATTATCAACGGTTTTACAAACTTTCTGGTAGCTGCCAGTGCGGTAGAGATTTCTACCTTTTTGTGTCACCCTTCGCTCTCGGCGCTGAGATAAAGTTTACGTGATCACTGTAACAGGTATATCCGAATACATGTATTATTGCAAAAGAGCAAATGAACACTAGGCTTACTGAAACAAACACAGGAGCTAATAATGACCCGAGCTACACCGTTCTCTCTTACTGGAAAAATTGCTGTAATTACAGGTTTTGGAAGTCCGGAAGACGCACCTAATAACGGTGGGGCAATAGCACGCTTATTTGCTCGACAGGGGGCTATTATTGAAGGTCTTGATATATCTTTAGAAAATGCTCAGAACACAGTAAATGCAATTACTGCAGAAGGCGGTCAAGCATTCTTTACACCTGGCAACGTCACTGTTGAGACGGACATTGACAGCTGGATAAAAGCAGTTCTGCGTCGACATGACCGGATTGATATTCTCATCAATAATGTTGGTCAGTCAGAACGACTAGAGCCGTTACATGCTGACACGGAAACCTGGAGGGCTCAGCTGACGTTAAATCTTGACAGTACCTTCTACTGCATGCGTGCCGTACTACCTACAATGATTCATGCGGGCAAAGGAGCTATCGTAAACATTTCATCTATCGCTGGCATCCGGCACCTTGGCAAACCTCAGATCGCTTACAATACTGCAAAAGCTGGCCTACAGCAACTTACAAAGACATCTGCCTTAATGCATGCAAAAGATGGGATCCGTATGAACTGTATCCTGCCTGGCCTAATCAATACTAAAATGGTCAAACGAATGGCAAAAAAATACGGTGATGGCGATTATGAGAGCTATGCTGCAAAACGAAATAAACAGGTACCTGTTGGGTATATGGGTGCACCAGAAGATGTGGCATATGCCGCTCTGTACCTCGCGTCTGATGAGGCTTCTTATGTAACAGGCACAGAACTTATTGTAGATGGGGGCATTACAGCTATGATCCCTAAATAAAAGAAGTATCGTCATAATCTTTTAATAGACGTTGAATGAAGGTATTAACTGTCTTTTTAGCCTTTTAAGTAATTGTTTTAGCCACTAATTAATTTATTTTCGTCACCGCACAAATACTGTTACTCCAATTAAAACGGAAGCGTTATATGTAAGGCCAGATTACACTTAAATACCAACTATTCTAGTGACTCTATGAACGACTTAATCTCTGACGTTTTATAATTTTTTTGACAAATTACTGAAGTCATAATTGAAAAATTATCTCCATGGAGCGGTCGAGCAATTAAATCCTCATTTTTAATAAAATTCATAATACTCTCGGGATATATTGTCAGTCCCAAACCTGCCGATACTAAGCCTAATATCGCCAATGTGCTTGTGGCCTCCAAGCTGACATCTAGATTTACCCCGTGTTTTTCGAACATATCTTCCAAACGCCATCGAAAGATATTCCATTCAATTAAATCTCCAAGTATTAATGCCTGGTCAGCAAGCAAAGTTGGCGGAATCTCTGTCAAAGTTTTGAACTTATGGTCTTTAGCACACAGGACCACCAATCGTTCCTTAGCAACGCTAATTTCAATAAAATTTTTGTTTTTAATTGGACCAATGATATAACCAATGTCAATCTCTCCATTCTCTAAAGCTGCCAGTTGGTTTTGAGAATTTAGATACCGGAGCTTAACTATAATTTTGGGATATTTCTTTTGAAAATGTGCAATATGTTTTGGAGCTATTTCCATAGCAGCAAAGGCCATATAACCAATCTTTAGACTGCTAAAATTGGAAGAGCTTAACAATTTAGCATCAATTACACTCTTGTTATAGTCCTGCACAATTTTTCTCGTTTGATCGTAAAACCTACTGCCGGAATTAGTAAGTGATATTTGCCCCTTACCTCTCGAAAATAACTTAAAACCAATTTCTGACTCCAACTTCATTATTCTACGACTAAGAGTTGTTTGATCAATATTGAGATTAGTTGCAGCTATTCCATAACTACGGCATTCCGCGAGCAGATGAAAAGACTTTAGACTATCAAAGTCACGAGACATATAAGCACTCCACAAAACTAAATAAAATCTAGTATTCACATAGTTATTTGTAGAAGTAAAACCTCCATGCAAAATATGCATTCAAATATGTAAAGTATTCATTTGAAATTAGAAACGTCTCGATCTAAATTTTTATAATAGCTAAGATAAAAATAGGAGGACATTAGGTGTCTAATAATAAAGTCGATCTAAATTTAAAAGAATTAGATAACCTTTTAGAACAAGCTTTTGCAGCTGCGAGCGATCTTTATAAAAAACGCGGTTTTCAAAGAAGAATTGGGTTTGGAAAAAAACCTGCCTTGGTAAGTGTTGATTTAGCAAACGCGTGGACAAGACCAGGCAATCCATTTACTTGCGATCAAGAAAAAATGGATGAAGAAATTATTCCAGCAATGCAGGATCTATTGACCTGTTTTAGATCAAATAATTTTCCAGTAATACACGTTACAACCGCGTACGAGGTAACAGACAGAGACGCACACTTTACAGATATGGGTTTGTGGCACTGTAAAATACCCGTAGAAGCGGTAAACCTAAAAGACGAAGAGCTTTGGGCGATTGACAGCAGAATATCACCAATAGAAGGAGAGTACACATTGCTGAAGAAGCGCGCGTCAGCTTTTCATGGAACGGAGCTTGCCGGGATACTTAGATCAAATGGAGTTGACACTATTGTAGTCACTGGTGTGACAGCGTGTGCCTGTGTTAGAGAGACAATTTGCGATGGTCTGGCGGAGGGATTTCGCACAATAGCTGCAAGGGAGGCAATTGGCGATAGAGTCCCTGGCGCTGTTGCTTGGAATTTGTTCGATATTGATGCAAAATTTGCAGATGTTCATTCTACCTCTGAGTGCGTTGCAAAGATTAACGAGCTAAGAAGTAATAACGTGGCGGCCGAATAGTGTATCGTTCCATCCGTATAACGTAAAAGTATTTAGCCTTATATGAAACCTTATCCTTTCGCATATCACAGACCATCTACTCTGTATGATGCCCTGAGCAAGTTAGTAGAATTGCCAAATCCTAAAATTATTGCTGGGGGTCAAAGCCTAGTACCAATGCTTAACTTTCGCGTTGCTCAGGTGGATAACCTTATCGACTTAGGCGAAATTGCTGAACTTAAACAGATAGAGAAGTCATCTAATTATATCGAAATTGGATCTATGGTTAGTCAGAGAGAACTTATCGATAGCTCTGTTTTGAAAAAATACTTACCAGTCTTTCCATATGCTTTGTCATATGTGGGGCACGTTCAAACACGTAATCGTGGCACAATAGGAGGAAGTTTATGTCATCTCGATCCATCAGCAGAATTGCCATTACTATCGATAGGTTTTGATGCTGAATTAATAGTGATATCTCAAGAAGATACTAGAATAATCCCAGCTTATGAATTCGCTGAGTATATGTTAAGTCCGTCAATAGAAGAAGATGAAATACTTACAAAAATTAGAATTCCAACAAAGCCATGGAACGGGTGGGGTTTTACCGAATATTCAAGAAGACATGGTGACTTCGCAATCGTAGCTGCACTTTGCATGATTAGGTGGAATAAGAATAATATTATTGAAGAGATGGTTCTTGCAGCTGGTGGCCTGTGCGATGTTCCATTCCGACTAAAAGAATTAGAAAAACAATTTATTGGCCGTGACGTAAACAATCTACAACTTAATGAGATAATTCCGGAAAAATTTGAGTATGAAGCACTTGACGATCCATTTGTGCCGGCTTGGTACAGGAACAGTATAGCCTGCGAGGCAATAAAAACTGTTATTTCTCAATCTCTTTGTAGCTTACACGAAGCGAGTGAAAGCAATGGATAGCACTTCCTGTAAAGTAAAATTCAAGCTCAATGATAAAAACGTAGACGGGGAAATTGATCCTCGAATTACTTTGCTTGAGTTTATTCGCAATTATAAAAACTTGACGGGAACACATGCCGGATGCGAACACGGCGTTTGTGGAGCTTGTACTGTTTTAGTGGACGGTAAAGCTGTAAGGAGTTGTTTACTATTTGCCGTTCAACTCAATGGGCAAAATGTGGAAACGGTAGAAAATCTCTCAAAAAATAACAGCCTATCAGATTTACAAAGAAATTTTTGGGAATATCACGGCCTTCAATGTGGTTTTTGTACTCCAGGCATACTTATGAGCTTAACAGAATTCTTCAGAGTTAATGAAAGCTGCACTGAAAGAGATATAGTAGAATTATTATCCGGTCACTTGTGCAGGTGCACTGGATATTCAAATATTATAAAAGCTACGATCGCTTATGCAAAGGATAGGGAAATATTAGTAGATGGTAGTTGAGAGAAGATACATTGGGGAAAAAGCAAAGCGTGTCGAAGATCACAGGTTACTGATAGGCGAGGCAAGATATCTAGACGATATCAAACTGCCGGGAATGCTACACGCCGTATTTATAAGAAGTAGTTACGCACACGCTAAAATTCTAAAAATATCTGTCGACGCTGCAAAAAAGATTAGCGGAGTTTATAAAATAATTACTGCGAAAGAACTATCCAATAATAATGTTAGTGATAGACTGCCACTAGCATTTCCATCAGGTCTTTTACATTCATCCGCTATGCCAAAAATATTGGCTGAAAACGAAGTACTTTACGTTGGAGAACCTATAGCAATTATTTTAGCTAAAAATCGCTTCATTGCAGAAGATGCGGCCGCAGAAGTCGAAGTCGAATATTCTCCATTAGATCCAATTTCTGATGCTCGTATTGGTTGCAAACAAAACTCTGTAAAGGCTAGCTTATGTTGTACTTCCAATGTAATGAAAAAATTCTCGGTTACGAGTGTCTCAGTATCACAAGATAAAAAAATAGTACAAACTGCTGGCTCGTTCAGGGAAAAGTTTACTATACATCGTGGTAAGGCTAGTCCTATGGAAACCCGAGGCATAATTGTAAAGCCAGATGCTTTTGGCGAAAAACTGTCTGTCTGGGCGTCCTCCCAACTGACTCATGAATTGCGTAACACAATTGCTGAAACACTTGGTGTGCAAGCTGGCAACATCGATGTAAAAGCTTGTGACATTGGTGGCGGTTTTGGCTGCAAATTCATGGTTTATTCAGAAGAAATTTGTGTAGCGGCAGTGGCAAAATTTCTTGGAGTAACAGTTAAGTGGGCAGAAGATAGATATGAACATTTTCTTTCAGCTATACAGGAACGTGATCAATTTTGGGACGTCCAGGTAGATTATGACAAAGCTGGTAAAATTTTAAAAATCAAAGGATCAATGCTTCACGATCAAGGAGCCTACGCTCCGCACAGCATAACGGTGCCTTACAATAGTGCTAGTAGCGTCATTGGTCCATACAAAATACCCCACTATGAACTTAAGGTATCAGTTGTAAGAACAAATAAACCCCCAGTCATACCCGTACGAGGCGCCGGATATCCACAGGGTACTTTCGTTGTAGAACGAATAATGGATAAAATTGCATTAGAATTAGGTTTAGATAGATTAAAAGTAAGATCCATTAATCTAATAAATAAAGACGATATGCCATTTATGACCGGTCTAAAAAATAGAGCTGGTGTCGATGTCGTTTATGACAGTGGTGATTATCAAAAGTGTCAAGACTTGGCGCTTAAAGAATTTTACAAAAACGACTTCTGTAGAAACACTGCCGATAATATCGCTACAGGAGTAGGATTTGCTCATGCAGTTAAATGTACAGGAAGAGGACCTTTTGAGAGCGCAACTGTAAGAATAGGCGCTGATGGGCACATTGAAGTATTTACTGGCGCAGTAGCAATCGGACAAGGTACAAAAACAACGTTGGCACAAATTTGCGGTGAAATTTTACAGGTAAATTACGAAACTATAAATATTGTTTGCGGTGATACGTCAAAAATTGAATATGGCCTAGGTGCTTTTGGAAGTAGGCAGGCTATGTTAGCTGGCAGCGCAGTAAGAGCTGCGTCAATGGCAGTTAAAGAGAAAATCTTGAATGTCGCATCCCAGTTTCTCACCAAAGATTATTCAATTAGCTTTGCAAATCATCAAAAAGAAATTTTTCTTCAGGATGGAGAAGTTTGCGTTGAAGGCAGAAAAGATGTACGCATTTCCTTTAAAGAAATTTCATTATCGTTGAGGGGTTCCGCTGGTTATTCTTTTCCGAATAATATGGATGTAGGACTCGAGGCAACTCATTTTTTTCGAACTGATAAAATGGCTTACTCCAACGCGTTTCATATCTGTGCTGTTGAAGTATGCATAAAGACTGGATTCGTAAAACTAAAGAAATATCTTGCCGTTCAAGACAGTGGTAAGATTATAAATCCTTTGACTGCAGAGGGTCAGGTGCATGGAGGAATAGTTCACGGTATTGGAAATGCGTTATATGAAAAAATGCAGTATGATGATGAAGCTCAACCATTAACAACTACTTTCGCAGACTATCTTTTGCCCACTTCAACAGAAGTGCCAAATATTGATGTAATTTTCAACGAAACTCCCTCGCCATTGAATCCATTAGGCGCAAAGGGCGTAGGAGAGGCATCAGTACCCCCAGTTGCCCCAGCTATAATTTCTGCGATTGAAAATGCATTGAATGAATATAACATACGGATAACTGAAGCCCCAATAACGCCAGTCCGTATACTTGAATTAATTGAGGCGAGTAAGGCAAACACAATATCAACATAGATTAAATTGGAAAGGATCTATTACAATGTTAAAATCGAAATATTTTAAATATCTCAGAGCACTACCTGCCGTGCTAATAGCAAGTGCAGGATTGGCAAATGCTGAACAACTAAAGATGGTAGCGGGCTCAGTTGGCGGAGGATATTTCAAAGCTGCAGCTGCATTATCTGAATATGTCGCGGCAGAAATGCCAGATGTAAAAATTACGGTTGGCCCTGGGACTACTTGGTCAAACGTTGACCAACTTGACTCCGGTAAAGTCGATCTTGCAGTTATTGAGAATGTTGTTTCATCTTTAGCGTGGTCTGGCGACAGCCCTACTGGCGACAAATATGATTTTAGAATGCTGGCGGCGGTGCGAGGGCCAAGCGTAATTCAAGCATTCGTACCAAACGACCGTGGTATAGACTCATTTGAGCAAATTGTAAAAGAAAAGAAAGCGATAAGAATTGCGACATTTGAGAGAAGTCAATTGGTTACGGGAATAGCCATAGACCTTTTGGCAGAGTATGGAATTACAGAAGAGAAACTCAAGGAATGGGGCGGTCAATTAATTTTTACCTCGCTAAAACAAGGTTTTGAAATGCTGGGAGACGGCATGGCCGATATGTGGCTGACTGGTGGATCATTTTACCCTCATCCAGCTGCAGCTCAGTTGGGCCTAAAAGGAAAGTATAAATTATTACCAATCTCCGATAGTATCGCAAAAGCTGTAGCAGATAAGTACGGAATGCAAATAGCTGAAGTACCAGCTGGTGCATATGCTGATAGCAATGGAGAAAATATCGCCTATCCAAGCCCTGTTGTAGTGGTTACATTTGCAGTAAATAAAGATTTATCCGATGATTTAGTTTACAACATACTAGATGCACTTTGGAAACATCGTGAAGAATTCTATGCCGTTCACAGACAGCACAATGTTTTCAAACTCGATTTTGCTCAAAGTAATGTCGGTGGTGCACCATTACATCCAGGTGCTGCCAAATGGTATGCCGAGCAATAGTGCCTAAGTAAAGGAGCCCGCTCAAAGGTTAATTGTGCGGGCTCAAATTTAATTGTGAGAAAAAGTCCAAAGTGCTGCTGAGTTTTCAAAATATAACGGTGAAAGTAATATCGATTTTACTATCAGTCTTTCTTTTATACACTGCTTATTTCGGCACATTTTATCCCTTCTTTCAACGTGCACTTCCATTAACATGCTGTATGTTCTTGGTTTTTCTTACAATAGATTTTCGACGTCAGGATAAATCGAAGTCTACTTCGCTTATCGATTTTGTTTTAAGTTTAGTTTGCCTTCCTATCTTTGGATATGCTGTAATATATTCTGATTATTTGGCAAATCGTTGGCCGATGTCGCGAATGTCCGAGCCCACAGGGATTGAAATAACCTTTGGCATCATCGCAATTATTTTACTGTTGGAAGCTGTGAGAAGAACGATAGGCTTTGCATTGGTAGCTGTCATTCTTTTAATGCTCGCTTACACAATGTTTGGAAATATGATACCAATTCAGTCTATAAGCCATCCCGGCTATAGTTTAGTGGATGCGATTGATCATTATTACCTTACTATGGAAGGAATATGGGGTTCTACCTTGGGTATTGCCGCCACGTATGTCTCTTTATTTGTAATATTTGGCGCTTTCATGAAGGTAAGCGGGACAACACAGTTTTTCGTTGATTTAGCCAACGCAATAGCTGGGGAGAGTGCAGGAGGCCCAGCAAAAGTTTCAATTGTTGCGTCGGGACTGGTAGGATCTGTGACCGGTTCTACGGTAGCCAATGTTTATACAACTGGACAATTATCAATACCACTTATGAAACAAGTAGGTTATCGACCAAGTTTTGCTGGAGCGGTTGAAGCACTAGCATCGAATGGTGGCCAAATTATGCCTCCTATTATGGGTGCAGCAGCCTTTTTATTGGCATCTTACGCAGGTGTACCATATTTTGAAGTTATGAAAGCATCGATAATTCCCGCTTTTTTATATTTTTTAACCCTTACCTGGTTCATTCATTTAGAAGCGAAAAAGCAGCGCTTGGAGGGATTGCCAAAAGGCTCGACACCCAATGCCCTAGCAGTTCTTGGACATAGAGGTTACCTCTTAGCCCCTTTAATTTTATTAATAGTACTTCTGGCTAACGGCTACTCTCCATTACTGTCAGGCTTTTATGCAATTTTTTCTTTAGTTTTGGTGAGCTGGATTAGACCCCAGACACGAATAGGCGTGAAAGCATTCATAACGGCACTTGTTGAAGGGGCTAAGAATTCAGTACTTATAATTGTGGTATGCGCAGCAGTCGGGCTGGTTGTGGGTACATTTACTTTGACTGGATTAGCTCTCAGTATCAGTAGCAGCATTATTAACATTACTGGTGGTAATCTTGTATTAGTACTGTTGCTGGTTACTGCAGCAGCATTGGTTCTTGGTACTGGTATGAATACTGTTGCTGCTTTTATTTTAGTTTCAGTAGCAGCAGTTCCTGCTATAACAGCGCAAAATATCGATATTTTTCCTGCTAACATGTTTGTCTTTCACGTATCATTACTATCAATGATTACGCCTCCCGTATGTTTAGCTGTCTTTGCAGGTGCTGCGATAGCTGGCGCAAATATTTGGGAGACTGCTATTCAGGCAATGAAACTAGGAACAGTAGCATATATTTTACCATGGATAATTATTTTCCAACCAGGGGTAATGATGATAGGTGCCATAAATGAAATTATTTTTGATACTCTTTGTGCATTGACACTTTTTTTCTGCCTTGTTTGCTTTAGCCAATCGTTTATCTTTCACGCTATTAACACTTTACAAAGAGTTATTTTAATTTTTTGCTCAATAACAATATTTATTGGCGGAACAAATATAAAGATATTAGCAATTATTATTACAATCAGTCTTTTTGCATATTCTTGGAATATTAGTATTCGGAACAAAAGATTTTAAAAAGTTAGACAATTGTCTCCAGCACTCCAGCAATAAAAGGAAGATCATAATGAATAAAAAAATAGTTGACTTAACTCTTCCAGTTTTCACGGATTTACCAGTTGTTCCGGGGACAACTAGACGGGTAAAAATAGAACCTGACATGACTTTTGATACTCCATATAAAAGGAACACAAGCCGACTTTTTTTGCATAGCCATTTCTGTAGTACACATATTGATGCTCCAAAACACGCAATTCAGCACGGGCACAGTGTAGATGAATATTCTCTTGCAGATAATCTCATAGGCGAAGCCTTTTTATTAGACTTGAGAAATTCTGAGCCAGGTTCACGAATTTCAGTAAAAGATTTAAAACGCGCCTTAAATGAAATTTCAGAAAATGAAATCAAGGGTAAAATGTTATGTATCAATACTGGATGGACTGACCGCACTTGGGGAAGTGAACAATTTTTCTCTGATATGATAAGTCTTGTTTATCCAGATGTTGGCGACTGGCTTGCGGAGATGAGCCCAAAAGGTATTCTATTTGATTGTTATAATGATAATTGGGAAGGCTTCATGACAGATCAGTGTTTCATGAACCACAAACAGATATTGAGCAAATCAATTCCTCTCATAGAATTTTGTTGTAATATGCATGAACTTTACGGAAGTGAATGGCGAATTTATGCACTACCGCTCAAATTGCAGGGCTGCGATGGGTCGCCTGCGAGGGTAATTGCGGAACAAATAGTTTAATTTTATCCATCTTTAACCAGGAAACTAATTAAATGCTCAATCTTAAAATTGCGACGTGGGATTACGACAGAATAAGACCTGTGTTTGATGGAAGAATTAAAATAGACGGTTGTAACATAGATTATATTTGTTTGCCTCCAGAGGAGTGCTTTCATCGAGCTTACATACTCAAAGAGTTTGAAGTATCAGAAATAGGGTTTATTCCGTACATAATAGCCAAATCTCAAGGACTATCTGCCTACCAAGCGATACCAATATTTTTATCAAGAATGTTTAGGCACTCGTGTATTTACATCCGAAACGATCGAAATATTAAGTCACCCAAAGATCTGGTGGGAAAGCATGTTGGTGTAGTAGAATACCAAATGTCCGCTGCCACTTGGTGCAGAGGTTTTATGAAGGATATTTACGGCGTAAGACCCCGCGATATTTACTGGCATCAGGGTGGCGTAAATAAGCCAGGTCGATTTGAAAAATTTCCTTTGCACCTTGACGAAAATTTTCCCCTTACAGTTTTAGACACTAGCACCACCCTTTCAGAACTTCTTGATAATGGAAGGTTAGACGCAATTATTAGTCCTGAAGTTCCATTATGTTTCTATAGCAATAAGAAAAATATTAGACGGCTTTTCGAAAATTTTCCAAAAATTGAAAAACAATATTTCAAAAAAACTGGAATCTTTCCAATCATGCATGCGTTAGGCATAAGAAACGATATTTACTCTCAAAACCCTTGGTTGGCTAAAGAACTATACAAAGCTTTTCTCGAGTCAAAAAAAATAGCAGAACAGAATCTTATAGAGACCAGGGCACTAAAAATTGGATTACCTTGGTTATTAGAGCATGTTTCAGACACTGAAAAACTAATGGGTAATGATATATGGCCTTATGGAATTGATAGTAATTTTAAAACATTACAAACCAGTTTAGATTATGTGCGTGATCAGGGCTTAGTCAATCATGATATGCAAGTGGAAGATCTTTTCGTCTAAATTATCTTAAAAATCTAATCACAGGAGCCAAATAAAGCTTAGATGCACTGACTGGTTCAGGAGCTCTTATTCATCGAAAAATTATGAAATAATGAAAATCTATGGGGCTACCCATACAGATAGCAAAGGATCACCTATTTTATAAATTGCTCTCTGATGAACATCTCCCAAGTACAAAAGATCAAATTCTTTTATATTACATCTTAAAATAGCAAAACAATCTTGCCGAGGAACTTTTTTGTAATCAAATGGGCCGTCTATTTCGGTGCCGGGTCGCGGAACCGATCCGTAAGACACACGAGATTGTATTGGTATTCTACTCCATTCTGCTTCCACTTTCGAGCCTGTCAGTATATCAACAATTACTGAAGCCCTGATCTGAAACTTGGCTTTTGGGATCCAAAAATGCAGACCAGCAAAGTTACTTTTCTTGAGTGAGAATACTTTATTAGTACTGAGATCCGTATGAATTTCTAAACAATTTGACAAACGGTCGGCCCTTCTTAGAACGACGGTTCTCATAGTGGGAAAACCTTCTTCTGAAATTGTAGAGAAGGTAGGATTTCTAGATGCAAATTTTGCGTCCACAACGCCTCGCGTCAAAAGTGACCAAGCTTGATCTAAAAAATCACTCAGATCAGAAAATTGCTTCATTTAGATTTCTTAGTTTTTTGTGAAAGAGTATCAATTTTTTGATTGGCTACAATCAATCTAGTTTCTAACTTTCTGACCAGTGCTGAAAGAAATACATCCTTTTGTAGTCTTTTTCTCAGATTTGTGGAACTAATTACTTTTGCTGACAAGCCTGAAGGTCCCGCTACAACACTCACGGTTCGGTCAGATTTCAAAACCAAAGAAGCTTCGCCGAATAACTCATTCGGGCCGAATGAATTCAATTTTACTCCGTCTGCACTGATTATTTCTGCTGATCCATCAAGCACCAAGTATGCAGAGTCCGATTTATCGCCTGCTTTGTAAACAATTTCGTTTGGATCCCAAATATTAATATCTTTTTTTGATTTCATAAGATTAGGGTCCGCTTCTATATAATTTTGCACGACAGAGATTTAACACAAATACAATCATAGTGATATGTTCAAGTTTAAAAATATAAAATTATTGTATCTACATTAATTCTATCAGTTTTTAATCCGTGCGATTAAATACCAAATTAGTTAACTTTAAGTGGCATTTTCCCAAGCAGCTAGCAGATCGTCATAAGAAATCTCATCAATATCCCCATTCTTTTCTTGTACAAGTTTACTAAGTTCCTCTTCTAGTGCTTCGACCTGCGTATCAGAAAGGTTATTTAATGCTGATTGACTAATTATATTAGAAAGTTTTTCGTATAGTTTGTGACTAAGCATTTCGCCCTCCACTCAGACGTTTAACTGATAAGAAGGAATTTATGAGCCATTCTGAGTCATTATGCTCAAATTTGGCGCGACTCTAAGTAAAAGCGTCTGATCTTTACGATTTCTAGTTATTGGTTGAGTATACCAAATTATTCAACGAAATTCAAATCTTGAGTTTAAATTTAATGGATCAAATCAAATGAAAATAGTGTTAGTCAAACCGGAAATACCACACAACACCGGCGCTATTGGAAGAACTTGTGTGGCTCTTGATTTGGAACTGATATTAATCAAACCACTTGGATTTTCTATTGATGATACCAGTGTCGCACGTGCAGGCACACGATACTGGAAATATGTAAATATAAGTCAATATGAAGATTGGAACGACTTCATAAACACAAGAAAACCACCTAAAGAAGATATATTTTTATTCGAGGAGATAGGGCAGACTAGCTTTTATGATGCACCGTATACAAAGAATTCGTATTTAATCTTTGGTTCTGAATCGACAGGTTTACCGCAAGAGATACTAGCAAAAACGCCAGATCGCATCTTTGCCTTGCCCATGAAGAATTCAAAGGTAAAATCACTAAATTTATCAAATGCTGCGACCGCTGCTGTATATCAAGCATTGAAACTTCATTGGTAATAAAAATCTAACATATTAAATATTCAAATTATATGTGCTTTTGATTAAATGTATCAATACTGTAACACCATCTCAGGGTTCACAAATAAATTTACATTTCTACTAGAAATAAGTGCTAGTCTTTCCTTTAATCTTGGTTGAGGCAGATCGGACTAATGAGCGTCCTGATATCAGGGAACCAACATTTTATCTTAGGTCTCAGTTTTTAGGTGACACCAACTTACAGGCTAGGTGTCACCTTCTTCTTTTTTGAAAGAAAATTAGCCCAAAACTTTTCTAAAATTATTTAATTAACAGATATCAAATCGCCGAATAACCAACATCGCACCTGGCAGCTAAAATAAGATCATTTAAATGAATTTTTTTTATCTTATGGCTCCACCAGTATACTTTTACACTTCCCCATTCGGTTATAATTTTAGGATGGTGACCTTCCTCTTCAGCAATTTCACCCACTTTATTAGTAAATATAAGTGCTTTCTCAAAATCTGAGAAATTATATTTACGGAACAATTGCGTCACACCATTTTCATTTATCAAAGACCAATCTGTACTCGAAACAAATTGCTGTATTTCCTCTTCACTTGCAGGATCAGCATCTGCTTGACAAGCAATGCAGACTTTTTCATGAATTCCAGACAATACTAAACTCCAGTATTTAATTTCAGTTAGGAAATAGAGTAAAACTTACAAATATAAAAAGGCTACTACCGTTACAGCCCAACTGCATCAGCCACAGAACTTATAACATTACCTGCCGCACCACCAACTCCGTTCGCAACATCCGTAATTTGTGAACAACTTGCCAGAAATAAAACAGAAATAATGATAACTTTTTTCATTTACTAGGTCCTCTCAGAAAATTAGAATAGTTTATATAAAAATTGAACAAATAATTTAAAGTAAGGCTACATTAAAAATAGTTGATGGTAAATAATTTTCATTGAAGGATGTATTAATGCCGGCACTCAGCACTCCAGTTTGTGAGTTTGGTTGGAAAGCTCAAAACTTCTCTCTCCAGTCAACAAGAAATGAAATAGTTGAGCTTAGTAAAGCGCGTGGTCAAAATGGCACTTTAATTATGTTTATGTGTAATCACTGCCCTTATGTCGTAAGCGCACTTGATGAAATAATATATGAGGCTAAAGAGTTAATTAAAAATGATATAGCTGTTATAGCAATTTCATCAAATGATGTATCCACTCATCCCGAAGACAGCTTTGAAAATATGAAGGCTCTTTCTGCTGATAAAAAATTACCATTTCCTTACTTGTACGATGAAACACAAGAAGTAGCCAAAGCTTACGACGCTGCCTGCACACCTGATTTTTTTGGATTTAATTCTGAATTGAGTCTTCAATATAGAGGACGTTTGAACAATAAAAGAGAAAGCCCAAACGAAATAAGACGAGAACTTTATTCTGCTATGATAGAAATAGCTAAAAGTGGCAAAGGACCACGAGAACAAATACCATCTATGGGCTGTTCGATAAAATGGAAATCATAGACTTAAGGAGCCTATAGCTGACAGGAAAGTACTTCAACGAGCTGACATTAAGTCTTTCAGCGCACAATAAAGGTTTTCTAAAAATCTTCCAATTTTTGTATTTCTTTTATTTCTAATATGGCGAACGTATAAAACGCCGCTCTGAGCTAAGCTTGGATACATTGTACTGCCTCAATTTTTTTAGGCATTATAACAATTTTCTAAGGCCACTCAAAAACTATTATACTAATCAGCAACTAGTGTGATAATTTTGACTCTACACGTAGAATAGGAGATGGATGAAAGTGGCTAAAAACTTATAATACACAAATTAGGCACATTTATTGAGAATGTTCTGTATGTTTATCAATGAACTCTTGAAACCTCAGACACACCTCGCTATCTCTACCAACACTTGTTCGTTATATAAGGAAGAAATCAATAGTTCGAAGACCACACAGTGCCCCACCCTCTCGCGATACAGGCCCGAGAGTAAACGAGAACATAATATGCCCAGAGATAAGACTGATAGGAAGCGATGGCGATAATGTAGGGGTCGTTAGCCCTGAAAGAGCACTCGAACTATCTGACGAAGCCGGGCTAGATTTAGTCGAAATTTCACCTAATGCCAATCCTCCAGTCTGTAAGATTATGGACTATGGAAAATATAAATACGAACAACAGAAACGAGAGTCAGAAGCTCGTAAAAATCAAAAAATTATAGAAGTCAAAGAAATCAAGTTTAGACCCGGCACAGATACTCATGATTATGAAGTTAAAATGCGGAGTGTAACCAAGTTTCTCGAAAAAGGCGACAAAGTAAAGATTACACTAAGATTTCGCGGAAGAGAAATGGCCCATCAGGAGCTAGGACGAGAATTATTGGAGCGGGTAGCAGCAGACATCGAAGGTTTTGGCAAAATAGAAAATATACCAAAAATGGAAGGTCGCCAAATGACTATGATGATTGGACCAACCTCTTCTAAATAGATATTCGTACTTATTTTTGGATTTCAGCCTTTAATCTAGGCATTGGTCGTAAGCTGTTTTCTTTAAGGAGACCGCCTACCCCCATTCGAGCAAAGTCGTATTCGCTCGGTATTTGACCACAAACTACTCTGGACAATACCCAATCTGCGCCATTAGTTGCAGGAGACTTGGCGCAACCTGGTAAGCCAATAATTGGCTTATCGGATAAAAGACCCAAGAACAAAAGATTACCAGGATCCACGGGGATACCGAACCTCAAAATTCTTCCTCCAAGAGATTTAACTGCCATAGGAGCTACATCCGATATATCGGATGTAGCAGATGCAGTTAATATAAGAATTACATCACTTGCAGCCTCAGCAATAGCTTCCTTTAAATTATCTTCGTGATGCGGAACATCTTTGTTTACACTTAATGATAAGCCCAAAGAATCCGTTCTTTTTTTAATTGCACTTAGTGACTTATCAGAAGTACCCCTAGAAATTTTTGTGGTAATCAAATGTGCCGATAAATATTTTGGTCTTTTCAACCTAATCGTTCCAGTTGCTAAACTCGCAACCTTCTCGAGATTAGAAGTAATCACTCCATAACTTATAATCTTTATTGTAGCTACGATTGAACCCTTAGTGACTTGCGAATAATTTGGTATTGTTGCAATCGTTATCATATTGTCGATAGAATTGGCTTTTATAAGATTTTCTTCATCGAAAACTATAATTCCGGTCGTCCTGGCAAAAATGTTAACACGACCAGTAAAAGCAATACTTTTTTTAAAATTCTCTGGCTCCACCAAAAAATGGATATTTTCCGCAACCTTTGCGGCAGCTAAATTCTCTTCAGTATCATTATCTTCAAGCCTCGCAATGACGACCTCATCATACCCGAATTGAATTAACTGTCGGATATCTTTTTCGTCTAAAACTTTGCCCTTACGAAATCTATCTCTCCCACAAACCAATGAATGAGCTAACATGCCACCTGCAGCATATATGGTTTGCACTTTTCCAAACTTCATTCTTTAAGCTGCCTAAGTTTAGAAATTATCTCTGCAAGGATTGAAACTGCAATTTCAGCCGGGTTGCTAGCACCTATATTAAGACCGATGGGCCCACTTATTCTTTTTATGCTTTCTGGGTCAAAGCCTAACTTTTCCATTCTATCTTTTCGAGCAGCATGGGTTTTTTTGGATCCCAGTGCGCCAATATAAAATGCATTACTATTTAAGGCGATTTCTAAGGCTGGATCATCTAACTTAGGATCGTGTGTTAAAAGTACTATGGCAGTATTTCTATCTATGGATAGCTCTGAAAGAGCAGTATCCGGCCATTCCTCAATAATATTCTCCAAGTCAAAGCGATCAGAATTCGCAAAACCACTTCTAGGGTCGATCACAATTGGATCAAAATTTGCTATTCTTGAAAGTTTTACCAAGTTCTGTGCAATGTGAACAGCACCAACAATTACAATTCTAATTGGTGAACTGTGAACAGTTACAAAAACTTTATCTTCTTCCTCAAAACCGGACAATCCGCTAATTAAGCGCTTGGAAAAACTGTCTGTTTTTAGTTCGGTTTTGCCACTATTAATGTCTACAACACATGCCACTGGAACTTTGTTTCGCCTTAATTCTACTAATCTTTTTAATGTTTCAATTGAAATTGAATGCCCAACTGGCTCAAGCATTACTCGAATTTTACCGCCACAAGCCAATCCAACCGAAAAAGCGTCTTCGTTACTTACACCATATTCAAGTAGTCTAATCTTTTTTGTGTTGATTGTCTCTTCTGCTTCAGACACAACTGCGTTTTCGATACATCCGCCCGATACTGAACCCTGCATCTTTCCATTTAAGCCGATGGCCATCTGTGCCCCCACTCGACGCGGGGCAGAACCCCAAGTTTCAACAACAGTTGCTAAAACCACTGGCTCACCGAGAGATACCCAAGATAGAGCAATCTCTGGAATGTTGTCACTTGAGTAGTTCGATTCCATTTTTAAATGTCCACATCTTCTTGCATAAGAATTAAAATAATATCTCTCCCGACAGAGCTTAAACTGGATGTAGCCTTGCATAGAAAATTAAACAGACTTAAAATTAAGTTTTGTGATATTTTAAGAAATATATTCAAGCTTATAAATGGCTTATGTTTTATAAATTAAATTTGTTCTCTTTAATTTGTCTAGAAATCAACTTCAAAAGTGTGTAACCGAAAATTATGTCAAAAGAGTTGGAAATAGTTAGACCAGATGACTGGCATTTGCATCTGAGAGACGGAACAATTTTAAAGTCTGTTCTTCCTTACACCTCAAAAATTTTTGGCAGGTCTATCATAATGCCAAACCTAATACCTCCAATTACTACAGTCAAAGATGCGACCATGTATAAAAGTCGTATTATTGAGGCCCTCCCTGATGATCATAGTTTTAAACCACTAATGACACTTTATTTAACCGAAACAACAGACGTAATGGATTTAGCAGAGGGCTTTGCTAAAAATTTAATTTCTGCGGTAAAGTTATATCCGGCGGGAGCAACAACTAATTCTTCGCTTGGGGTAAATGACTTTACGAGACTGTACAAAGTTTTTGAAAAAATGGAAGAAATTGGCTGCATTCTTTGTGTTCATGGCGAAATAGTAGACCCTGACGTTGATATATTTGACCGAGAGCACGTGTTTATTGAGAGAGTTCTTGATCCGATTATACGGACTTTTCCGAACCTTAGAGTGGTTATGGAGCACGTAACTACTGAAGAGGCAGTAAATTATATTAAAACTTCGAAAGAAAACATAGCAGCAACGATCACAACTCATCATCTCGTAATAAATCGTAATTTCATGTTAGATGGTGGTATCAAACCTCATTACTATTGCTTGCCGGTAGCCAAAAGAGAAAAACATCGAGTAGCACTGTTAAACGCCGCTGTCTCGGGTAATTCATCATTTTTCTTAGGCACGGATAGTGCACCTCATTTTGACAGTCAAAAAGAAAGTTCCTGTGGGTGTGCAGGGTGTTTTACTGCGCCAAATACTTTACCAATCCTAGCACAATTATTTGAGCAAGAAAGTCTACTAAAACAACTTGAAAAATTTGTTAGTATAAATGGTGCAAATTTCTATAACTTACCCGTAAATAGTGAACATATAAAGTTAGTAAAAGAAGAAAAACCAGTTGAGTTTCCCAACAAAATATCTACTCCAGAGGGTGATATAACCGTATTCGATCCAGGGTTTCCACTATACTGGTCTGTCAAATCTAAATAGAGAATTTTAAAGGTTAACAAATGATACCATCATCTTACATACCGGATAATGAAATGGCCAAGCTTTCTGCCCGTATGTTAATAGAAATAGGAGCTATTGGCTTCAATTCAGAAAAACCCTACAAATTGGCATCTGGACTACCTAGCCCTACTTACGTTGATTGCCGAAAACTTATATCTTTTGCCAGAATTAGAGCTACGCTTATGGACTTTTTGACGGTCAAAATTCTACGTGACGTTGGAATGGAAAAGATAGATAACATCGCTGGCGGCGAGACCGCAGGCATTCCCTTCGCCGCATTAGTTTCTGAAAGAATGGGTTTGCCAATGACCTACGTTAGAAAAAAACCAAAGGGTTACGGGAAAAATGCGCGTATTGAGGGCGTTATTAATTCCAATCAGACTGTCCTTTTGGTTGAAGATCTCGCTACGGATGGCGGTTCCAAAGTTTCATTTGTAGAAGCTATCAGACAAACTGGTGCCACTTGTAACGATACAGCAGTAATATTTTATTATGATATATTTTCTGAAGCTCCCGCTATATTTAAAGAGAATAATATTAAACTACATTTTTTATGCACCTGGTGGGATATTTTAGAGGAAGTAAAATTACAAAAGACCTTCACCTCTAGCACAATAGAAGAGGTGGAAAAGTTTTTAAATTCACCCCGTAACTGGCAAAACGAGCGGCTTTAATCGATATACAATCTTCTTAACTTACTAAAGCTTAATTCATTCTAAGCTGCTTCAAATAATTCACAAACTATCCACAGAATTATACAATTTGCCCAGCTTTGATCATTAGTGTATGCATCGAGTAACCTAGTTAGAGAGCCACTAATGAACACCGTTACTGCAATCAATCCCACCGGCGCAGAAATCCATTCTCCGGAAACTATGCCGCACTCCATTGAAGCAGAGCAGCAACTTTTGGGAGCAATCCTTAGCAACAATGAGGTATTCGATAGAGCAGATTCCTTAATATCATCAGAGCATTTTTTTGACCCGGTTCATGCTAATATTTACGAGGTTGCATCTGGAAGAATAAAAAAAAATAGCATTGCCTCACCCGTGACATTAACTACCTTTTTGAAAGATGATCCAGGTTTAAACGAACTTGGAGGCGCAAGCTATCTTGCTAAATTAGCGGCCTCAGCAGTTGCAGGTTTTGCGGTACAGGATTATGCTCAATTAATTTATGACTTGGCTATTCGACGGCAACTTATTCTTTTGGGGAAAGATATCTCTGAGCGAGCTCAAAAAATGGAAATTGATCAAGAGCCCAGAGAACAGATTGTGGATGCGGAGCAAGCATTATATCAATTAGGAGAAGCAGGCAAAACAGACAGTGGATTTAAATCGTTTTTAAAAGCTGTAACTGATGCCGTTGATGTAGCTAATGCCGCCTTTCAGCGTGACGGTGGACTTGCGGGAATTTCAACTGGCTTCATTGATCTAGATAAGAAACTGGGCGGCCTTCACAAGTCAGATTTATTAATTCTGGCAGGAAGACCTTCAATGGGGAAAACTTCATTAGCCACGAACATAGCGTATAATGTCGCTAAAGCTTACAAGAAAGGCATATTGAAAGACGGAACAGAAGGCTCAGTAAATGGTGGAGTAATAGGGTTTTTTTCTCTGGAAATGAGTGCGGAACAACTCGCTGCGAGAATTCTCTCTGAGGCCGCAGAAATTCCCTCTGAAAATATTCGCAGGGGCGACATGACAGAGAAAGAATTTCGTAGGTTTGTCGATGCTGCAAAAGAACTAGAAAGTTGCCCATTGTTCATAGACGACACACCTGCGCTACCTATTTCCCAATTAGCAGCAAGGGCACGCCGCTTAAAAAGAAAACATGGTTTAGACGTAATGATAGTAGATTATCTTCAACTCGTAAGGCCTGCCTCTTCCAAAGATAGCAGGGTGAATGAAGTTTCTGAAATAACACAAGGTATGAAAGCTATCGCAAAAGAACTAAACATACCCGTTATTGCTCTCTCTCAGCTGAGTAGACAGGTAGAGTCAAGAGATGATAAGAGGCCTCAATTATCGGATTTGAGAGAGTCAGGTTCCATTGAACAAGACGCTGACGTCGTAGTGTTTGTATTTCGTGAAGAATACTACAAAGAACGTGAAAAACCAAGTGATCAAGATCTTGAGAATATGGCAAAGTGGCAATCTGAAATGGAGCACCTTCATGGTCGTGCTGAACTGATAATTGGCAAGCAACGGCATGGACCAATAGGAACAATTGAACTAAGTTTTGAAGGTCAATTCACGAGATTTGGCAACATAGCTAAGGCTTGGCAAAATGAATTAGATAGATAAGCTTTCTTAATTTGTAAGGCGACCTTTCCTCCCACCACGCCTTATGGGGCTTACTGTCTTTATCATACCCTCTCTCAAGGTAACTAACATTGGATGCTCTTGTTTGTCGCCATATTGTTCTAAAAGTAACGGTATTATTTTCCAAGCATCAGCTTCATTCGGCAAACTTAATGCCCAATCTAAAAAGATTGATCTACATTCCTCTATCGTAATTCCCTCAATATTGAAGCTTTCTCTAATGAGTGCCTTAGGGTCATTGTGATCACCTTTCATCATAAACCTCATTTGGGTTGGGTAAAATATTAGTAATAATCTCTGCAGATTTAGTGGTCATTTCTCTTATTTTTTCAAAAAATAGAGGAAGGCTTTGCGTATCGGTATGTTGTAACAAAAGTTCCTCGCCATTTTCTCCAAGTTCACTGTCCAGGATATTTTTGTTTGATAGCAACTTCGATAAGATTTGCACATCCGTTAACATGTCGTAAGTATTAATCAGGTACTTCAAGTCTTCAGCACAAATTTTTTTCAATTTAAACAACGCATTCAATCCGCTATGAACACCAGATACTCTCTCATTACTCAAAATGCTGCCCATTTGAGAAACTAACTCGATATCTTGAAGTTTGCCCTGCCCCAATTTCAAGCTCCAGTTTTCATTCATAGATTGCGAGGCGTATAATCTTTTTCTCATAATAGAAAGACCAGACATCACTTTTTCATCTGGTCTTAAAGATTTTAAACTTTCACAAAACTTGGAGACATCCTTTTGCAAGCCTTTTGGTCCTGCAATTATTGTGGCATTGACCAGTGCAAGATGCTCCCACACCCATGCCTCTGAGATTTGGTAATGCTTGAATGCTTCCCAAGATGTTGCAACTGGCCCTTGATTTCCAGATGGCCTTAATCTCATATCGACCTGAAATAAACTTATTTCAGTCATTGGGGCACCAATAGCGGCCACCATAGACTTTGTAAGCCTCGCATAGTAGGCTCTTGAATCTATTGACTTTTCTCCTGATGATACTTCTACACCAGCAGCATCATAAATGAGTATCAGATCAAGATCCGATTTAGAATGAAGCCGTTTCCTTCCTAAGGATCCTAATCCAATTAATACCGCTCCTCGACCAGGTGACGGACCATACTTTTTAGCAAACTGCTTGTTAACCAAACACCACAATTCTTTCAGTGTGGCTAGAGCCAATTCACCATACTGGCCTGTGGCCATTTCGGGAGTTATAACGCCCCTTAGTAAATGCACACCAATCCTGAAATGCCATTCCCTTCCCCATCTTCGAGATGCATTCAATTGGCTTTCATAGTCCTGTTCCCGTGCAATTGTATTTGCTAAATCTTGGCCAAGAGATTTTTCTCCTGGCCATTGACTCCAGAAAGAACCTCCAATCACAGCATCTAAAACTTGAACATTACCAGATAGATATTCAGATAAAGCATCCGATGAAGATATTATATCGATAAAAAGATCAATAAGTTGTCTGTTTGTATTAAATAATGAAAATAGCTGAACTCCAGCTGGAAGTAAGGATAAAAACTTATCAAAAGATATAAGTGCGCGATCAGCATCAACTGCATTTGATAATTTTTCTAATATGATTGGTTGTATCTTTAAAAATAATGCTTCAGCTCGCGCTGTCCTGAGCGCAGGATAAGATGGCCACCTGCTTATAAGATCGTGTCTATATGTTTTACTCTCCGGAAAAACTGTTTTGGGGATAGAGCCTTCTTCAGGATTGAAAAATGACTCCGTAAGATCATGAACAGATTTTAATGCATTTATAATTTTCTCTTTGAACACAGTACGATCTAACATCAGAAAGTTAGCCAACCGTAAAAATCCATCATCCGTTTGAGGCAATGTATGAGTTTGTGCATCATTGACCATTTGTAACAAATGCTCAACCTTACGAAGAAATCGGTAGTGCTCAGCTAATTTTTTTGAAGTATCTGTAGAAACCCAACCCTTTTCAGCCAGTTTCACGAGCGCAATGAGAGTTTCAGGGACCTGCAGGTCGAGATCCCTTCCACCCACAATTAACTGACGAGTTTGTGTAAAAAATTCAATATCGCGTATCCCACCTAAACCAAGCTTAATGTCATGACCAAGAATACTTGAAATTGTTTTTAACTCGATTTTTCTTTGGTATCTTATGCGAATGCTATGTGCATCCTCTATTGCAGCAAAATCAAGATATTTGCGCCATACAAATGGATACAATGCTGCTAGGAACTTAACCGCTAGTGATTTAGATCCCGCGCAATATCTTGCTTTTATATAAGCAGCCCGCTCCCATGTTCGACCCAAGGCCTCATAGTACTTCTCTGCTGCCTCAAATCCAATACAAACAGGGTTTACAGATGGGTCCGGCCGTAATCTTAGATCAGTACGGAAAACATATCCATGTTCTGTTGTCTCAGATAAAATCTTAGTCACTCGCTTTATAACAGCAATTGCAGCTTTACGTGTTTCAAAGAAATCTTTTTCGGCCAATTTTTCATCATCAAAGAAGCATACAAGGTCAATATCAGATGAATAATTTAGCTCTAGAGCTCCCAACTTTCCCATTGCCAGAATGAAAATACCGATCTGTTCAGCATCATTAAAATTTTTTAATTTTGAAAACTTTCTCTCTGCAATGATTGACTCAATAGCAGTTTTTAAAGCTACCTTTACGCTAAAATCTGCAAATTCAGACAGACATTTACTAACATCTTCTAATTGCCAGTTTCCAGACAAATCCTGCAGCGCTGTCCAAAGCGCGATTCGCCCTTTTGCAATCCGCAAGCTCTTAGTTACATCAGAGCTCTGCAATACTTCACTAATGATCTCCGCTTCAGGATTTATAGTTGAAGTCAGAGCATTTTTGATCCAGTCAATTTCTTTTTTTACTAAACCATAAAGAAAGGGGCTACACCCCGACATACCCGCAATTAAATCCTGTAGACGTCCGTCAAAATCAGGAAATAGTGATCTGATTTCATAAATAATAGTTTCATCTGCAGTAACGGGACTGTTTGAAGTATTTTTAATTTGTAGCATTAATGTAAATTAAGAAATTTTTATCTGGTATTATAACTAACATATTAATTTGATCTAATCAGCAAATAATAAAGATGTTTGATGCTACCACTTGAATTTTCAAGTGTTAGAGTTTTTAACTAAAATGTTTCTGCGCACACGCGTGCCTCTCCATTGCCATGTTTAAATAAGATTGCTACTATAAAGTTATGAGACATTCTCTTCCCATAGCCCCACAGTTTTATGTGACAGCACCACAGGCCTGCCCATATCTAGATGACAGACAGGAACGAAAGCTATTTGCTGCACTCCAGGGTGACGAAGCGCAAAGTTTGAACAATTGCCTATCTAAACAGGGATTTCGTAGATCTCAAAATGTATTATACCGACCTACATGCTTAGATTGTGCTGCATGTTTATCAGCCCGAGTAGAGGTTAAAGAGTTTTTTCCTAACAAATCACAAAAAAGAACTTTTAAGGCAAATCAGGATATATCAAGGCGTGCAAGATCTCCTTGGGCAACAGATGAGCAGTTTGAACTCTTTAAGCGCTACCTGGACGACAGGCACGCAAGTGGTGGCATGGCCGAAATGGACGTATTTGAGTTCGCAGCAATGATTGAAGAAACACCCGTTGAAACACGGGTTATAGAATACGAACTTGATAGAAAACTCGTGGCAGCGTGCTTAACAGACCTCGTTGATGATGGTTTAAGCATGGTCTACTCATTTTACGATCCTGCCTTAGCCAAGCATTCTTTAGGCACTTACGTAGTTTTAGATCATATAAAGTTAGCTAAAGAGCTAGATTTAAACTATGTGTATTTAGGTTATTGGGTGCCAGGAAGCTCTAAGATGGGATATAAATCTAAGTTCAGTGGGCTGGAGGTGTACCACGAGAAAAAATGGAAGAAATTAAAAGATATTCCTAATGTATCTTCCGAACTTCACCCTCTAAATACTGCTCCAGTAGCTGAGCAAGTTTCAGAGTTAGATTTTCCAGGTTCTAAAGCAGTGCGATAAAGTTATTGTCTGGACGTTTAAGTTTTAATTACTTATATCTTTACTCAGAAATAGATAGGTACGGTTAATGTCTGACGCCTCAAATCCAATGGAAGGAACACCTTTAATACCTCCCTCTTCTACGGACCATTCATTGTATGAGACCGTTGTAGAGGGTTGTAGAACTGTTTATGATCCAGAGATACCAGTAAATATCTACGATTTAGGTCTTATTTATACTATTGATATTAACAATGAGAACGATGTGAAAATTATCATGACGCTTACGGCACCGGGTTGCCCTGTTGCAGGAGAGATGCCAGGGTGGGTATCAGATGCTATAGAACCCATAGCTGGAATAAGAAAAGTCGACGTAGAATTAATCTGGGAACCACCATGGGGAATGGATATGATGAGTGATGAAGCAAAACTTGAGTTAGGTTTCATGTAGAGGTTAGTATGTTCTCAATTCCAAACAAACCACCTATTTCACTGACACCACGTGCAGTTTCTCATATCAAATTACTTATGGATAACTCTGATGCACTCGCCCTTCGAGTTGGAGTTAAAAAAGGCGGATGTGCTGGAATGGAATATACAATCGAGTATGTTACAGAATTGGATAAAAACGATGAGGTAATTGAACAAGACGGTGTTCGAGTTTTAATTGCACCTACAGCTCAAATGTTTTTATTTGGAACCGAGATAGATTATGAAACCTCGCTGCTAGAGAGCGCTTTCAAATTTAATAATCCAAATGTTTCTGAAGCATGTGGATGCGGCGAAAGTATCAAATTCAAGGATATTTAAACAAATAACATATCAGCTTACTTATTAAACATTTAGTGGAGTTGAAGATGTAATACGTTAGCCGAAGAAAAAAACAAGAAAAGATCGACTGGGGTCACCATGAGGAAGATAGTTGCTGGAAATTGGAAAATGAACGGCACAAGCAAAAATTTGTCAGAGATAAAAAAAATATCTGATGAATTTGCAAGGTCGAAAGTAGAAATTATTGTTTGTCCTCCTTACACTCTTTTATCTGCTGCAAAAGAACTAGCAAAAAATATTAATATTGGCGCACAGAACTTACATTCAGACAGTTCAGGAGCCTTCACTGGTGAAATCAGTGCTGAAATGTTGGTTGATCTTAGCGTTACACACTCAATAATTGGACACTCAGAGCGCAGAACTGAACACAATGAAACCAATCAAATAATTGCGCGTAAAGTTAAAACTTCTTTAGAACAAAATTTACAGACAATCATTTGTATTGGTGAGAGCGAGCTTCAAAAAAAAGAAAATAAAACGCTAGCAGTTTTGAGGCAACAGCTTTTCGAATCAATACAAGGCTGCATGAATTTAAGAAAAATCATTATTGCTTATGAGCCAATTTGGGCGATAGGAACCGGTTTGACCCCTGAGGCCAATGAAATATCAAAAGTTCATGCATCTATTAGAAAAAACTTAACTGAGTTATGTGGATCAGAGGCATCAGATATTCCAATACTTTATGGTGGTTCAGTAAATGGATCTAACGCTTTTGAAATTTTTAACGTTCCTAACGTAAATGGTGCACTCGTTGGTGGAGCATCACTTTCTTTTGATAAATTTGCTCCCATAATAAGGGCACTCGAAGATGCCAATTGCTGATTTTCTAATCTTGAAATGCAGTTAATTTCACAAAACCCAACTGATGAAGACTTTATTCAAGATCCCTATAAGTTTTACAAAAATTTTGTATCAACCGACGGTCTGTATTATTGGAATGAATACAACATGCCCGCCATTTTTGATGCTGCCGGTCAGGAACTTTTGTTCAAAGACAAAAGGTTTGGTCGCGAAAAGTTAAAAAACCAGTCAAATAGCCATGAGAAACATTTAAAAGCATTTTACCATGTAGAATCAAACTCAATGCTAGAACTCGAACCGCCAAAGCACACTCGATTAAGAGGTCTGGTCTTGCGCGCATTCACAACGAGAAAAATTAATACAATACAACCTGAGATTGCTGCACTTTCGCATAAACTTCTGGATGATCTCAAAAGTAATAACGTAGATATCCTCAAAGGGTTCGCCACCCAATTACCAGTTATAGTAATTGCTCGCTTACTTGGCGTTCCTGAGACTATGGCGCAAGATTTACTTAGTTGGTCGAATGACATGGTCATGATGTATCAAGCGCGCAGGACGAAAGAATTGGAGATTAAAGCTAATTCATCTACAAAAGAATTCGTAAGCTTTATGGAAAAATACATTGAAGAAAAGAGATATAAACCTGAAGATGATCTGATTTCTCATCTTATTGCCGCGGAACAAGCGGGCGAAAAGCTTACAAAAGATGAATTAATATCTACCTGTATATTACTCTTGAATGCCGGACACGAAGCAACAGTCCATACGCTAGGAAACGGTATAAAAGCAATCCTTGAGCACGGCAAAGATAGAAATTATCTAAGCCCTAAGTATATCAATTCGACAGTCGAGGAAATCTTACGATACGATCCGCCTTTACATATGTTCACAAGATACGCCTATGAAGATGTCATTTTTAGAAATCATCAATTTAAATGTGGCGATCAAGTGGCTTTGGTAATAGGAGCAGCAGGAAGAGACGAAAGAATCTGGGCATCCCCCGACAAATTCGACCCATTTCGGCAAATCAAAAAAAATCTCTCATTTGGGAGCGGAATTCACTTCTGTGTTGGTGCTCCGTTAGCACGATTAGAATTAGTTACCTCGTTACCGATTATATTTAAAAAGTTTCCTAATATCAAACTTGTAGACCAGCCAATTTACTCAAACTTGTATCATTTTCATGGTCTGCAGAAGCTTAAAGTATCCCTGCAAAATTAATATCACCAAGTGGCAGTTGAACAGTGCTTTTAATTTCTTCCATCGACAAAAGTGCTGTAACATTGTGAACTTTTACTTCAGAAATCAAAGCTTGGTAAAATTCATCATACGCCCGCGCATTTTTTACTCTTACTTTCAGTATATAATCTATATCACCCGCCAATCGATGGGCCTCTTGCACTTGAGGTCTATCTTTTAGAGCCTGCAGAAAGTTTTCTTGCCATTCCAAATCATGTTCACTTGTTCTAATCATAACAAAAAAACAAGCTTCAAAACCAAGTTTGTCAGCGTTGAGTATTGATACAGTATCTCCAATTATACCATAATCTTTCATTTTTTTAATTCGATTCCAAACCGGTGTTTTAGATGAAAAAACCTTTTTAGCTATTTCATCCAGCGATTGACCGGCATCAATCTGTAATTCTGATAATATTTTTCTATCGGTATCATCTAAACGAAATGACATATATTTTCTCTAAGGCTTTATTAATTATATAATAACGTTGTTCTTAAATTATAGAAAATTAGGAATGCAAACAGAATATTTTCCTAATAATTTACTAAAATAGCTATTATAATTGAGCAAGAAAAAACTAAAAATGGTATTAACAAGTAGATGTTATTCATAAAACAGCATCCACTTTAATCTTTAATTCAAGGGCTGATTCTATCTACATAAAAAATGTTCATTAGATATGTTCTTACTGATTAAAATCTGCTTGTTAATCTGCTAAAATTTTTTAATTCCCTACAAAAAGCCAATATTATATGGAAAAATTGCGATAACTCTGCAACGGATTTCAATATTCAAAATAAAAAAAACGCCTGCACTGGGCAGGCGTATAGTTATTGAGGCAGGTTTCATACAGGCAAGAAACCTATCGAGCAGTAAGTCCCTTATATACTTTTAAACACTATCATCCAAGTATATTTTTGTAATATTTGGATCTAACTAAATAACCATAAGACAAGCAATATATTTCCTCTTACTTATCTCTAAACAAATTAAGTTTTGTTTTGTAATCAAATAAGTATGCCTTTAAATATACTTCAGTTCGTTACTCAGATTAAAAAATCATAAATAATGAAGTCTATATACAAAGATAAGTCACTCGTTAGCTGTCCAAATCAGTTTAATTTGGCAGAGTATGTACTTGAAAAATCGTGCAAAAACCCGACAAAATCTGCGCTTGAAATCGTCTCAAGAACAGGCAAACAATCGGTAAGTTTTGATGAACTTAAAAATCGAATTCTCAGAACTGGTAATAATTTAATAAGAGTTGGATTAAAGCCAGAGGATAAAATTTTGTTGAGGTTAGGAAACACTATTACCTTTCCGATCGCTTATCTCGGAGCAATATCGGTTGGTATAATTCCAGTTCCAACGGCAAGCAGTTTAACACGACATGAGCTAATAAAGCTAATTAAAGTCATAGAGCCCAAAGCTATAATCACATCAGAACCTTTGGGAACTAATTTCGATAATACACAAATAATTTCTGAAACCGATATTGAAAAGTTCTCATTTGAGGGTAGAAAAGCGAAATTTACGAGAGGCAATCCAAATAGGCTAGCATATATCGTATTCACGTCTGGGACATCAAACACGCCGAGGGCTGTTCAACACGCTCATAGAGCCATTTGGGCCCGGAAATCTATGCATTCTGACTGGTATTCTTTGACTTCAAATGACAGGTTGCTTCACGCTGGAGCATTAAATTGGACATATACACTCGGTACTGGTTTACTTGACCCTTGGAGTATCGGAGCAACATCTATCGTATTGGAAGACAATTTAACCATCTCTGATATACCAAATGTAATAAAGAATTCCAACGCGACATTATTTGCTGCAGTGCCGGGTGTGTATAGAAAATTACTCGACCAAAATGAAGAACTTGAGTTTCCCAGTTTAAGACATTGCTTTTCCGCTGGGGAAAAATTGAGCCAAAACATTCACGATAAATGGCGAAAAAGAACAAAAAAATTTATTTATGAAGCTTTTGGAATGAGTGAATGTTCGACTTTTATATCAACTAACGAAAATATTGGATCTGAAATCCACACAATTGGTCGCCCACAGAGAGGCCGAAAAGTAGCTATTATTAATAAAGTTACTAGCAAGCCAGTGCCAATTGGTGAAGTTGGCATAATAGCAATTTCATCAGAAGATCAAGGACTTATGATTGGGTACGACAATGACAAATCCATCAAATCAAATGGCAAAGAGTGGTTTGCAACCGGTGATTTGGGTAGAATGAAGGCAGATGGATTTATCGAACACCTTGGCCGCGCAGATGATATTTTGAATCAGGGTGGATTTCGAGTTTCTCCTAAGGAAATCGAGAATGCTTTCCTTGATTTGGATGGGCTAGAAAATATTGTAGCTTTCAATTTAGAGATAAAAAAAGATACAACTGTAATCGCTGTGATTTTTACAACTAAGGCAAATCTTTTTGAAGAAGAATTACGAAAACACATAGAAGAACGCCTTGCAGACTACAAAAAGCCCCGTGTTTATATTAAAACGAAAACTATTCCTACCGTAAATAATGGCAAAATATCGAGAAAGAAGCTTAGCGAGACCTACAAAGGAATGACTGTTGATTGCGCTTGATATTTACTCAGATCCAATTTGCCCATGGTGTTATATAGGTAAAGTTTATCTAGAGCGCGCTCTTGAAGGATTAAATGAAAATCCGTTTAATATTGAATGGCATCCCTTTCAACTAAATCCAGAAATGCCTCCAAATGGAATGAATCGAAAAAAATACTTAGAAAAAAAATTTGGCGGCTCTAATGGCGTTGTTGAAGCATATGGCCCAATCATTGAGCGCACAAAAAGCGATAATATAGATGCGAAACTTGATAAAATTAAAGTCACTCCAAATACAATGAATGCCCATCGAATAATTCATTGGTCTAAAATTGAGGGTTGTCAAAATCAAATAGTGTCCGAATTATTTAAAGCATATTTTGTTAGTGGCTTAGATTTGGGTGATATCAATGTTCTAGCAAAACTAGCATCAAAATATTTTATGGATGAAAAATCAATTCTCAGATTGTTAACTTCAGATAATGATTTAACCAATATAACTGAAAAAGACCACACTGCGCGACAAATGGGTATAAAAGCTGTACCCATGTTTATAGTGGCCAATCAATACGCCGTGTCAGGAGCTCAAAGCACTGGTTTTTGGCAAAATGTCGTCAAGGATATACAAAATTCCATTTCGTAACAAAAAAAGTTGAACTTAGCAAAAAAAAGAGGCCAGATTTGACCTCTTTTAGTTTCGCCGTTCAAGCTCTTATGTCAGAACTGCTCGCTGGATATTTTGCCTGCGGCCTGAACGTCGTCAAGGACAGGCGCACCTGCCCTATGTCTCGTTAACTACAACCGGATGTACCCCCACATGTGTTACACTTCATACAAGTACCGTTTCTCACTAGAGTGTAATTGCCGCAGTCCGAGCACGGGTCACCCTCATAGCCTTGAAGTTTTGCTTTCGCTCTAGCGTTCATCACCGGATCAGCGTCACCCTTAACCGACATAGGTTTTGCTGCAACTATAGCACCCACATCCACACTCGATGTATCTGATATTTCGCCGCCGATTTCTTGCTGCTGCATTAATTCGTGTGGCAGCCTTTTTCTTAGATAACCTGTCGAACTAATTTGTTTTAAAACCTCCAAAGAGCGTGTAGCGGCTGTGTCCGAAACTTCTTTTACATTTCGCACACCCTCCTCACTTCCAAGACCTATATCATCAAAACTCGCTCCCTCTGGCTTAACATGGGCCAGATCTGTGCGATCAAGATAACTGACGGCTAATTCTCTAAAGATATAATCTAAAATAGATGTAGCATTTTTAATGCTATCATTACCTTGCACCATTCCAGCCGGTTCAAATTTTGTGAATGTGAAGGCATCTACGAACTCCTCGAGAGGCACCCCATATTGCAATCCCACCGACACGGCTATCGCAAAATTATTCATCATGGCGCGAAATCCTGCTCCTTCTTTATGCATATCAATGAAAATTTCACCAAGAGCACCATTCGAATATTCTCCGGTCCTTAAGTATACCTTATGTCCGCCGACCATTGCTTTCTGGGTATAGCCTTTTCGCCTTTCTGGCATCTTAGAACGTTCTTGTTCCTTGATTATCTCTTTTACAATAACCTTTTCTACTACTTTCTCCGCCAAAGTTGCTGCCCTCTCTTGAGGGTTTCCTTCTTCCATAACTTCTGCCGCATCATCATCATCATCAAGCAGTGCTGCAGCTAATGGCTGCGATAGTTTTGAACCATCTCTGTAAAGTGCATTTGCTTTCACTCCCAGAGACCAAGATAGCTCATACGCTTTTTGGCAATCATCTATCGTCGCATCATTTGGCATATTGATTGTCTTCGATATTGCACCAGACGTAAACGACTGCGCAGCAGCCATCATATGAATATGACTATTTACCGATAAATATCGTTTGCCCTTTTTACCGCATGGGTTCGCACAATCAAATATATGGTAATGCTCTACACTAAGGTGTGGGGCCCCTTCCAAAGTCATTGTGCCACACACGTGATCATTTGCCAGATCTATTTCAGATTTACTATACCCTAGATGCCGGAGCAGATCAAAATTGCTGTCCACCAATTTATCAGAAGGAATGCCGAGGACGTCGGTACAAAAATCCGCTCCTAAGGTCCATTGATTAAATACAAAACGTATATCAAATGCCGATCCTAGTGCCGCCTCTATCTTATCTATTTCTTGTTGCCCAAAGCCATGACCAATCAAGCTTGTATGGTTTATGCCTGGTGCATTTCCTATGGATCCATGACCTACTGCATAAGATACAATTTCCTCTATATTGGCTTCTGAATAGCCAAGCTTTCTAAGCGCCGCCGGTACTGATTGGTTAATAATCTTAAAGTACCCTCCCCCGGCTAGTTTCTTGAATTTTACTAATGCAAAGTCAGGCTCTATCCCAGTTGTGTCACAGTCCATAACCAATCCAATTGTGCCTGTTGGCGCTATTACGGAAACCTGAGCATTTCTAAACCCGTTTTCCTCACCAAGCGCTAATGCTTCATCCCAAGCTTCAACTGCTTTATCTATTAAAGCTGGATCCGGACAATTAAGATGATCTAATGGAACTGGCTTTACCCTCAACGATTCATATCCACTATCTTTCCCGCGTGCTGCGTTTCGGTGATTTCTAATCACTCTGAGCATATGATTTCTATTTTTTGAATAGCCAGGGAACGCTCCTACCTCTGCCGCCATTGTCGCACTTGTAGAGTAAGCGACACCTGTCATAATTGCTGTCAGAGCTCCGCATAATGATCTTCCCTCGTCACTATCGTACCCAAGACCCATATTCATCAACAAACCACCAATATTAGCGTAGCCAAGCCCCAGCGTGCGGAAATCGTATGATCTTTGCGCAATCTCTTTTGAGGGGAATTGGGCCATCAAAACCGAGATTTCTAATGTTACTGTCCATAATTTTGTAGCGTGTATGTAATCATCTACTTTAAACTCCCCTTTAGACAGAAATTTTAGCAAATTCATACTAGCTAGATTGCAAGCGGTATCATCTAAGAACATATACTCAGAACAAGGATTCGAGCCTCTTATTTCGCCATCCTCAGGACATGTATGCCAAGCATTTACAGTATCGTGAAATTGAATTCCTGGATCTGCACAGGCCCATGCTGCATGACCCACGTCCTCCCACAACTTACGCGCACGGATTGTCCTTGCGGTCTCTCCATTCACCCTGTTTTTCAAATCCCAATTTTCGTCATTCTTAACTGCGTCTAGGAATGCATCAGTAACTCTAATCGAGTTATTTGAGTTCTGACCAGATACTGATGCATATGCTTCTGAATCCCAGTCTGTATCGTAAGTTGGAAACTCAATGCCTGTGTACCCCTGCTTTGCATAATCAAGCACTCTTTTGATGTAAGTTTCGGGTATCAGAGACTTTTTAGCGTCCCTCACGGCATTTTTTAATGCACCATTCTTGTGTGCATCTACTGCATCTTCAAGCCCACCATCCCACGTTTTAATAGCGTCAAAAATCTGGTTTAATTTTGCTTCATGGATCTTGGAGCCCGCTACTATTGAAGCAACTTTTTGCTCTTCTTTTACTTTCCAGTTGATGAACTCCTCTATATCCGGATGATCTGCGTCACAAATTACCATTTTGGCGGCCCGACGAGTTGTCCCGCCTGATTTTATTGCCCCAGCGGACCGATCACCTATTTTGAGAAACCCCATTAATCCTGACGACTTACCACCACCGGATAATGGTTCTCCATCACCCCGTAGAGAGCTAAAATTTGTTCCGGTACCTGATCCATACTTGAACAAGCGAGCTTCACGCACCCAAAGGTCCATTATGCCGCCTTCATTTACCAAATCGTCACTAACAGATTGAATAAAACACGCGTGGGGTTGAGGATGTTCATAGGCGGACTTTGATTTAACCAGCTTTCCCGTTTCAAAGTCGACATAATGGTGACCCTGACTAGGGCCGTCAATGCCATAAGCCCAGTGTAAACCTGTGTTGAACCATTGAGGACTATTCGGCGCAGCCATCTGCGTTGCAAGCATGTATCTCATTTCATCGAGATAAGATTGGGCATCCTTTTCGCTTGAAAAGTAACCTCCCTTCCAACCCCAATATGCCCACGCGCCTGCCAGTCGGTCAAAAACCTGCTTAGAGGAAGTCTCACCAGTATATGACGCGCCGGTGGCAGGCACAGATCGCCATAGAAATTCTGGAACGCCTTTCTCTTTTACTTTTTTGGTTCTGGTTGGGACACCGGCTTTGCGAAAATACTTCTGCGCAATCACATCACTTGCAACCTGAGACCAGTTCTCAGGAACTTCTACATTTTCCAACTGGAACACAATCGACCCGTCGGGGTTTTTGATCTCAGATGATGTTGTAGTAAATTTTATGTCGTCATACGCGCCCTTACCCGCCGTCGTAAAATTTCTATTAATTTTCATTATAACCCGCCTACGTTTACTTTTCTCGTTTAGCCTTCAATTCTCATTGAAAAGCCATGAATATGGACGGATACCCTCTGTCGACAAAGTTACGACACTTTATCTCTTTCTACTACATATAGTATGTGGTGTGTCCAATCCCCACAACTTGACGTAGGTTGACCTCAAAGGTCAATAGATAAATTTCATAAAATTGTGAAAAACTTTCTTGACTCGACTTTGTAGTAATCACTCGCCCAAAAAAAAAGCAAATTCCGATCATGTGAGCTTAAAAAAAGCAATTGCTAAAATCTAATAATTTTGGACAGTTACATGAAAATGTTTATACTGGATTTCTCAAAAATATAGATCCCTAGTGATTCACTTCTTCAAAAAAAAATCATACTCTTGCAAATCAATCAAACTGAGCTTTCAAGGGCAAAGGCTGAAAAACTAGCAGAGTGATTGATATCGAATTGGTCGGGACGGCAAGATTCGAACTTGCGACCTACGGTACCCAAAACCGTCGCGCTACCAGGCTGCGCTACGCCCCGACGAAGTTGTCTCTATATAATCAAAAATGATTTGAAAAGACCTAAGGGATAAAAAATAAAATAAATTAGCTAGTCTTAGCAGGCTAATTTCTAGAATCAATAAGACGATGTTGTAAGATGTTGCCTACTTTAATTCCCAAAGACTTCGATAATCCCGCATTGATCTCCAGCACATATTGAACTTGCTCTCCACCAGAAATACTGACTGTGCTGAATGGGACAGCGTTATTGAATATCTTTGTTACGGTTCCGCTCCCATCCGCAAAAATAATATCCAACGGAATACTCGTATTCTTCATCCAAAACGATACCGGTTTTGGTTGATCATAGACAAAAATCATACCCTCATTAAATTCCAGGTCCTCTCTGAACATTAGGCCCTGCTGCCGCTCGCTGTACGTTGTAGCAAGTTCAACACAAAACTTGGCTTGTCTTGTAATACCATTGTAAATTATTAATTCTTCCCAATCACAATTTTCGCCTGCAATCGAATTAAAGCTGCTCAGAATAGCTGTGCCAACAACAGCAGTAAATACTGCAAGTTTCTTTGATTTTAAAAGCAACAAAAAAAGTGACACCATTGCCGCAATGACCAGTCAATAATTAAGGGTATAGCCGTTGTATTGTCCAAGACTCATCCACAGAATTTTTAGTCCACAAAAAGCGATCATGTAAACGGGACTCACCTTCGGCCCAAAATTCTATCTCGGCTGGAACAATTCGAAAACCACCCCAAAATTTTGGCCGCGTCGGTTCCTGACCCAAACTTTCATTAAATTTTTCAACTTGATTTAACAGTGTTTCTCGTGAGTCCAATGGTTTTGACTGTAATGACGCCCAGGCACCTAACCTACTTCTTAAAGACCGTGAATTATAATACTCATCAGATGCCTGATCACACTCTACCGAAGTAAAACCTCTCACTCGAATTTGCCTGCGCAAAAATTTTGAATGCCATACAAAACTCGCCTTGCCACAATCAAAAATTTCTAAAGCCTTTTGTGAGCCAAAATTAGTAAAAAATACAAATGCAGAATGATCAATATTTTTCAGTAAAACCATCCTTACATTCGGCATACCATCCGCGGAAACGGTGCTAAGTGCGATTGCGTTGGGATCATTAAGCTCGCCAGTTTCGGCCTCAGCGATCCATCGCTTGCAAATATCGAAAGGATTATTCCCCTCAAATTTACCATCTTTCTCCACCATTACTCTACTCCCAAAAGAATTTGATATATCTTAAAACGTAATTAGGGCCAAAAAAATATTTGTCAGGCTTGAAGGTCTACTTACCATAGCTTAAAAGTTTCACCAGTTAAATTTCGGAGGAAAATTTTATGTCATCTGGATTAATGACCGGCAAGCGAGGCCTTATCATGGGACTGGCTAATGAAAAATCGATAGCTTGGGGAATAGCAAAATCTTGCTTTGAAGCTGGTGCGGAGATGGCCTTTTCCTATCAGGGAGATGCCCTGAAAAAAAGAGTTGGGCCTCTCGCTGAAAAAGTTGGATCTAATTTTTTAGTCGAATGCGATGTGTCAGATGAAACAAGTGTTGCAACCTTATTTTCAGAAATTAAAAAAAAATGGGGTCAACTCGACTTTCTAGTTCATGCGATAGGTTTCTCAGATAAATCAGAGCTGCGTGGTCGATACATCGATACAAGTTTTGAAAATTTCAATATGACAATGAATATCTCTGTATACTCCTTTACAGCAGTAGCTAGTCATGCCGAAAAATTGATGCCAAATGGTGGCTCAATGCTTACACTCACTTATTACGGAGCGGAACAGGTCATGCCTCATTACAATGTAATGGGAGTTGCAAAAGCAGCATTAGAAGCTTCAGTGAAATATTTGGCGGAAGATTTAGGCAAGGATAACATAAGGGTTAACGCTATATCAGCGGGTCCCATCAAAACTTTGGCGGCTTCCGGCATTGGAGATTTTAGGTACATATTAAAATGGAATGAGCTTAACTCACCGCTCAGACGAAACGTTACTATAGCTGATGTCGGAAAATCTGCTTTATATTTACTATCAGATCTCGGTTCAGGTGTTACTGGAGAAATCATACATGTTGATTCAGGCTATCACATTGTTGGTATGAAGGCAGTAGATGCGCCTGATATAGACGCTGTTACTGGGAGTAAGGATTAATGTCTGAACGATTGCCACATGAAAAAGGGTTTCATGTAAGTTGGGACCAATTGCATCGTGATGCTAGGGCATTATCATGGAGACTTGATGGACAAGGACCCGGCAAAGGTGCATGGAAAGCCGTAGTGGCGATAACGAGGGGTGGCATGGCCCCAGCTATGATAGTTGCGCGAGAATTAGACATTCGTACAGTTGATACAATTAGCGTAAAGTCTTACAATCATCAGACTCAAGCTGAACCAAACGTTATTAAACCACCAAATTCTGAAATAATCGGAGATGGCTCTGGCGTTCTCGTTATTGATGATTTGGTAGATACTGGCAAAACACTTGAGGCAGTTCGGTCTCTCATGCCAAAAGCACACGTAGCGACAATATACGCAAAACCACTTGGAAGAAATCAGGTTGATACTTACATAACAGAAGTAAGTCAAGATACTTGGATATTCTTTCCATGGGACATGGCTCTGCAATATGTAGAACCATACCGAGGAACAGATTAAGCTAATAATGACTTTCACCGATAAAATAATAAAAAAGACGCGTACAATAGGCGTGGATCCACCACCAGTTCTCGAAGTAAAAAACTGGCTATCGAACCCAGATTTACAACCCTCAAAACCATTAATAGATGTATCTCAGGCAGCACCTACGGAACCACCGCCCGAAAAAATGCTGGAGTTCATGGCTAATAAAATTTTATGCGACAACGCAGTAAATACATATGGACCAGTTCTCGGGTTAGATGAACTCCGAGAAAGTCTAGCCAGCAAATGGTCCAGGCAATATCAGGGAAAAGTCAGTAAAGATAATGTAGCAGTTACCAGTGGCTGCAATCAGGCTTTCTGCGCAAGCATTTCGTCTTTTACTAGCGAAAACGACGAAGTAATCATTCCAACTCCATGGTATTTCAACCACCATATGTGGTTACAAATGGCAGGTGTAAAAAGTATACCACTAGACACAGACGCCAATATGAATCCAATAATTGAAAAGGCTGAGGCTTTAATAACGGATAGAACGAGGGCAATAGTACTCGTTAGCCCCAATAATCCTTCTGGCGCTATATATTCCAACCAACTCCTTCAAAAGTTTTTCGACTTATGCAAATCAAACCAGATACGTTTAATAATCGATGAAACTTATAAAGACTTTCATCCAAACGCATCTCAACCTCATACACTTTTAGAAAATAATAATTGGGATCAAGTGCTTACCATTCTTTATTCATTTTCGAAAACTTATCGAATGACTGGTCATCGCATTGGAGCACTCCTAACAAGTAAGGAAAATTTGATTGAGATAGAAAAGGCTCTCGATACATTTACAGTTTGCCCTCCACAGCTCGGCCAATACGCTGCAAACTGGGGCCTTAACAATTTGGAAGCATGGGCCGCAGAGCGCAGAACTGAAATACTTCAGCGGGCGAAGCATTTTTCAGAAAAATTTCAACCATTGTCTGCTGCTGGCTGGTCATTAAGAGGATGTGGTGCCTACTTTGCTTTCGTTGAACATCCTTTTGAAGACGAATCAAATATTCTCGCTCCATTAATTTTACGGGACCAAGGTATTCTGTTAATGCCAGGTACTATGTTCTATCCTAAGCATAACCCGCTTGGCTCCAGATCGTTTCGGATCGCATTTGCAAATATTGACAAAAATAAGATTAGTACTTTGCTTGAAAGACTGAAAGACCTAAGCTATCAGCGTCCTAAAAGTAAAAATAACATGAAAAATTAATTCTATTTATCACTAGAGGTAAAGATGGCAAGTTCCAAAAGTAAATTGGGCAAGACGTTCGCTTGGGTTTTAATGACCTTTGTAATTATTGGTCTAGGCGGCTTTGGTGCAGTAAATTTTTCTAGCTCAGACAATGCCGTTGCATCGGTTGGCGAAACTGAGATTAGTAGCAGAGAGTATGCACGAGCGCTCAGTAATGAACTTCGACGGTTTTCTGCTCAACTGGGACAGGAAATAACATTCGAACAGGCTCAAGCATTCGGTATTACGAGTAACGTTCTAAGCCAGTTGATAACAGCTAAAAGCCTAGAAGACGAGGCAAAACGTTTAGGCGTATCGGTAAATGATGAAGTAATTGTGACAAATTTGAATGAGACATCTGCCTTTCAAGGGATAGACGGAAAGTTTGACAAAGAAACGTACACTTTTGTGCTCGAAAATGCTAACATGACACCCTCTATTTATGAGGACGCAATACGATCTGAAACCTCAAGAATGATTTTACAGTCTGGCATTACCGACGGTGTAAAGATACCATTAAATTACTTAAAAATATTGGAAAAATATCTATTCCAGACACGCGACTTTGAGTCAGTAACGCTCGCATGGAAAGATCTGGATAAGCCGGATCCAACTCCAACTGATGATGAGTTAAAAAGTCATCATAAAGAAAATTCAGATCAATACATGACACCAGAAACCAAAATGATTACATATGTAATATTGACCCCAGAAATGCTCAGTGAAGAAATTGAGATAGATCAACAATTGCTGGAAGAGGTCTACGCGCAACGAATATCTGAATTTAGGCAGGAAGAGAAAAGACGCGCTGAGAGGTTGGTATTTCTAACGACGAAGGAGGCAGAGACTGCATTACAATCAATCAAAGATGAAAATACATCCTTTTCTCAATTGGTGAATGACCGTGGCCTTACCGGGAGCGAGATTGACATCGGCTTTAAGACAAAAACTGAACTGGGTGATGCTGGAAACAGTCTATTTAATGCAAATTTATCGGAAAGTATAGGACCATTTGAAACGGATCTCGGCCCTAGCCTTTTCAAATTAATCGAAATTAGCGAAGCTAAGACTTTGACTTTCGAGTCCGTGAAGGATCAGCTCAGTGAGGAATTAGCATTAGCAGAAGCAATTACAAAAATTGCCAATCAGTCGCAGCAGTTTGATGACCTTCTTGCATCTGGAGCTAGCTTGGAAGAATTAGCAATAGAAACACCACTCGAGCTCAAAGAAATTGCATTTTTTTCTGGAATGGAAGATAGCGAGGTACCAAAATATGAAGGCTTCAGAACTGCAGCCGCAGCAGTTTCAGCCGAAGATTTTCCTGAAATTATTGTACTGGAAGATGGGTCAGTGATTGCTTTGAGGCTAAATGAAATTTTGGAACCAGCCTTAAAACCTCTTGATGAGGTATATCAATCAGCACTTGATAATTGGGTCACTAAAAAGAAAAACGAGTTGTTAAAAGATGAGGCCAAACTTTACATATCCAACGGGAACATTAGCTCTTTGAAATCAACTAAATTTGAAGAAATTTCACGAGACGACTTCTCTGATGAAACACCTCCTGCATTGTTAGCTACGGTTTTTGAAATGAACAAGGATGAGTACAAAATTGAAGAAATAGAAGATGAGATAGCTATATTGCGTCTAATAAACATTCGAGACGGCGTTTCTGATAAGCCAGAAGAAGTAGAAATTTTAAAATCATTAGAAACACAAATAAAATCAACACTTTCTCAAGACCTCTTTAGGATTATGGTTTCCGATGTTCAAAAATCTAGAGGCATTACAGTTGATGAAAGTGCGATTAATGCTGTGCACGTTAACTTTCAGTAGAAGTCATTATGAAACTTACACCAACTTATGAACATTTTGAGAAAAACCATAATAATAAAATAAGCCAATTAGTTTACTGTCGATTAGCCGCAGATTTGGATACACCAGTTTCTTTAATGCTTAAACTAACAAACGGGGAAAAAAATTCTTTTATTCTTGAGTCAGTAACTGGTGGCGAAATTAGAGGGCGATACTCCATTATCGGTATGCGCCCCGATAGAATTTGGAAATGTGCTGGAAATGAGAGTTATTTAAAAAGAGTGGGAGATAATGAGCCTTGCACATTTGAAAGGCAGGAAGCTGACCCATTAACTAGTTTGAGGAAACTATTATCCGATAGTTACATTGATATTCCAAAAGATTTACCACAGGCGAGCGCTGGTATTTTTGGTTACTTGGGATACGACACCATCCGCCTGATAGAGAACCTTCCTAATTTAAACCCAGACCCAATTGGATTACCAGATGGAGTATTTTTACGTCCCTCTGTGGTTGCTGTTTTAGATGGAGCTAAGGGTGAGGTTATATTAGTAGTGCCAGTCTGGCATAATCAGAAAAACGATGCAAAAAAGTCCTACGAAAATGCATCAAAATTAATTGCTGGTGCCGTTAAAAAACTTCAGTGTGAAATATTAGAAACTAGAGATTTAGGAAATCCAAAAGATATAGATCCACCAATTTCTAATTTTTCAAAATCCAATTATCTAAAGGCCGTTGAGAAAGCTAAAGAGTACATTACGGCTGGTGATATTTTCCAGGTAGTACCGTCACAAAGATGGACGCAAGATTTTAAGTTACCACCTTTTTCCTTATACCGCTCTTTGCGCCGAACAAATCCCTCTCCTTTCATGTTCTTCTTTAATTTTGGAGATTTTCAAGTTATCGGCGCTAGTCCTGAAATTCTAGTAAGAGTATTTGATAACGAAATTACGATAAGACCGATTGCCGGCACACGTCCCAGAGGGAAAACTCCCGAAGAGGACAAAGCTTTAGAAGTTGAATTACTAAACGACAAAAAGGAATTAGCTGAGCATTTAATGCTTTTGGATTTAGGTAGAAATGATGTTGGACGTGTATCTAAAATTGGCTCAGTGACACCTACTGAAGAATTTATAATCGAGCGATACAGTCATGTGATGCATATAGTTTCGAATGTAGTTGGAGAGCTTGCACCGGAACATGACGCTCTATCCGCTTTTTTTGCAGGCATGCCTGCAGGCACAGTTTCTGGTGCTCCAAAGGTTAGAGCAATGGAGATAATAGATGAATTAGAACCTGAAAAACGAGGCGTTTACGGTGGTGGAGTCGGCTACTTCAGTGCAGCTGGCGACATGGATATGTGCATTGCACTGCGCACAGCTATTTTAAAAGACCAAAAGCTTTATATTCAGGCTGGTGGGGGTGTAGTATATGACAGCGTACCAGAAGATGAATATATGGAAACGGTTCACAAGTCTAATGCAATAAGGCGTGCTGCAGCTGATGCTGCTGTTTTCGGGACTCTGAAAGATTAAACCGGTTTTCTAAAGTTGCTTACTAATACAGCATATTCAAATTGAGTAATCGTATTACAAACATTGGCACTAGTCATTCGATTTTTGCACGCCGCCCCCAATTGGATTTGCTTCTAATAAAGGCACTGATGGTTCAGCTGGAAGATCTGGATTAAAATCTTCTAGTCGAAGGTTAACAGTTCCATCATATTCCAACTGATCAAGGGTTTGACTAGTTGTTTGAGTCGAAGGGTTTTTCATTGGGGTCTCGCTTAAAACAAACGAGGAATCCAAATTTTTGGATATAGATGGCAAGATTGGCCTTGTTTCATAGAGCTGCGGTTGAAACAGTTGGTTTTGTGAAGCGGTAGGCTGACCAAGTGCTTCAACAAGGTTATCTCCAAGCTGATCAGTTATTGGTTCAAGAGCCGACGCTGTCATTTGGTCTGTTAATTTAGTCTCTAAATCTGTGTCTAAAACTAAAAAATTATCATTTGACGGCATTATCACGGGCTCGAGCTGGTAAATTGCAACAGGAGGCAAATCAGGCCTGGATTGATTAAATTCTGAGCCAGAAGGCACTTCCAATATAACACTAGTTGGCAATGCACTACTTTGGCCCGTGACTATTCTTACCATTGAAGGGATACTGATAATTATTCCTCCAAGTACTAGCGCAGAAATAACACCAATTAAAAACCTAATTATCGTTCTCTCTCCTCGAATAAAAATGCACACATAAACTTAAAACACTTGCACACATTGATACCCACAACTATCACAGGATAAATAATACTCTACGAAGACTTCTGACGCTAGTCCTGATCGTGCTAAAGGGAAAAATTATGATCCTTATTATCGATAACTATGACAGCTTTACATATAATTTGGTTCATTTAATAGGTGCATTGTCACCAAATATAATTGTAAAGCGCAATGATGCTATTACTGCAACTGATGCTATAAATATGAAACCATCAGGAATAGTTTTATCGCCTGGCCCTTGCGATCCAGATCAAGCCGGAATCTGTTTGGAATTAACACTGAAAGCCACCGAAAGCGAAATACCTTTATTGGGGGTATGCTTAGGTCATCAAACGATCGCACAGGCCTTTGGAGGGGATATCGTTCGTTGCCATGAAATTATTCATGGAAAAATGGGAGAAATTCACCACGATAGTACAGGACTATTTGAGGGAATACCTGAGCCATTTAGTGCCACACGATACCACTCCTTAATTGTCTCAAGAGAGAATTTACCGGGTGATTTAGAAAAAACAGCATGGCTCAAGGATGGAACAATAATGGGGCTTTCCCATAAAAAACTTCCTATTTTTGGGGTGCAATTTCATCCAGAATCCATAGCATCGGAGCATGGGCATAAATTAGTAAAGAATTTTATTAGTAATACAGGGATCAAACTATGACCGAGGAAATGAAACCATTAATTTATGCAGCCTCAGAGGGTCCGCTAAGTACTGCCCAAGCAAAATTAGCGTTCGATATCCTGTTTGAAGGAAAAGCTACTCCCTCGCAGGTGGGTGGCTTTTTGATGGCGATGAGAGCAAGAGGCGAATCCGTTTCAGAATATTCCGCTGCCGCTGAAGCAATGAGATCGAGATGCATTCCTGTAGATGCTCCATCAGGCTCTATTGATATAGTTGGCACTGGCGGGGATGGAGTTGGAACACTCAATATTTCTACAGCGGCTGCTTTCACGGTAGCTGGTGCCGGAGTAACCGTTGCAAAACATGGTAACAGAAATTTAAGTTCAAAATCTGGGGCCGCTGATGCATTAACAGCCCTTGGAATAAATGTAATGGTTGAAGCAGATGTCGTAGAGGCAGAAATCCGAAATGCTGGGATTGGATTCATGATGGCTCCAATGCATCACCCCGCTACTAAGCATGTTATGCCGATCAGGCAAGAACTTGGATGTAAAACCATTTTTAATATTCTTGGACCATTAACCAATCCTGCGGGTGTAAAACGTCAGCTAAGTGGTGCATTTGCACAAGACTTACTTTTCCCTATGGCTGAAACTTTAGATACACTGGGCTGTGAAAAAGCTTGGTTGGTGCATGGATCTGACGGAACCGATGAACTTACCATCATCGGGGTATCAACTGTAGTCGAACTTTTCGATGGGAAAATTAGTTCATTCGAGGTTCACCCAGAAGATGCAGGTTTACCTACTCATACATTATCAGAAATACTTGGCGGGTCTCCGGCAGAAAATGCATCTGAACTAAAAGCACTACTTGAGGGCAAAAAAAGTGCATATAGAGACGCTGTGCTATTGAACTCCTCCGCAGCATTGTTGATCGCTGGAAAGTGTGACTCCTTAAAAGAGGGCGTTGAGTATGCCGCTGAGAGTATAGACAGTGGCAAAGCAAAGAAATCTTTAGAGCTAGTAAAAAAGGTTTCTAACGGTGAGCTAAGACTATGACTATCTTGGATACTATTAAAGAATATAAACTGAAAGAAATTGAAAAAGACAAAAAACTAGTATCTTTGAGCAGGATAGAAGAGCTTGCAAAAGCTGCATCTCCAGTGAGGAACTTCTACGCAGCAATAAAACATGCTCAGACGGACGGATATGGATTGATAGCAGAAATTAAAAAAGCATCACCGTCAAAAGGTTTAATTAGAGAGGATTTTAATCCAGAAAAATTGGCTACAGCATATGAAGAAGGAGGCGCTACCTGTTTGTCGGTCTTGACGGATAAGCCAAGTTTTATGGGTGATAAAGATTTTTTAACAAATGCCAGAAAGTCAACTCAACTTCCTGCCCTACGCAAAGATTTTATGTATGATACTTACCAAGTTACTGAGGCACGTGCGTTAAACGCAGATTGTATTCTGATAATTATGGCATCGGTCAGTGATCAACAAGCAGAAGAGCTAGAAAATGCCGCAGTCTCCTGGAACATGGATGTTTTAATCGAAGTACACAATGAAATAGAACTTGAGAGAGCAATGAATTTAAAGTCTCCTATGATTGGAGTAAACAACAGGGACCTGAAAACGTTTGAGACTTCACTTGAAACAACAAAAAGATTATCCAAACTTTTACCCAGTGATCGATTGATCGTTAGCGAAAGTGGACTTTTCAATACTGAGGACCTCCGGTCAATGGCAGAATTAGACGTACGATCATTCTTAATAGGAGAAAGTTTAATGCGACAACCAGACGTTAAAACAGCAACCCAGAAAATTCTAAGCAATCCATTGAGACCATAAATGTCCAAATCTTTGACTCACTTTGACAATAAGGGCCACGCTCACATGGTTGACGTAAGCTCAAAAGATAATACCGACCGATCAGCCATCGCAAAAGGTACCGTAAGAATGAAACTTGAGACCTTCAATATAATGACCGAGGGCAAAGCCAAGAAGGGTGACGTATTGTCAATTGCTCGCGTAGCAGGCATCATGGGCTGCAAAAAAACCTCGGACTTAATACCACTTTGCCACCCAATACCGCTAAGCAACGTTAAAATTAATCTTGAGCCAAACACAGAATTGCCAGGAGTTGATATAGAAGCGCACGTAAAAACTAATGGACCGACTGGAGTGGAAATGGAAGCTTTAACTGCTGTAACAGTAAGCTGCCTAACAATTTATGATATGTTGAAGGCCGTCGATAAAACGATTGAAATTGGTAATATCCGACTGACTATGAAAGATGGCGGAAAATCAGGACGTATCGAAAATCCATGATTTCTGTAACAGAGGCTTTAGAAAAATTATTTTTGATTGCGAAAGTTACACCTGTTGAAATCGTTGAGCTAAAAAAATGCTTAGGACGTGTACTGGCCAAACCGTTGGAATCAAGTCGCAGCAACCCCCCTTTCCCGTCATCAGCGATGGATGGATATGCTATACATAAAGCAAACTTGAAACCAGGCGCAGAATTTAAAGTCATTGGCGAGTCTGCCGCAGGTCATTCTTATCCAAAAAAAATAAATAAAAATGAAGCAGTAAGAATTTTTACTGGCTCTCGGGTCCCAGATGGAGCGAATCTTGTACTCATGCAAGAGGATGTAGAGGCTGACAAAAAGTTTATAATTGTAAAAGAAAACTTTGATAAAAAAACAAATATAAGGCTCGAAGGTTCCGACTTTTCAAAAGGATACAAAGTAAAAACACCCTTAATACTTGGGGCAAAGGAAATCTCGCTTTTGGCAGCTATGAATTTCGCACATTTAAGCGTCCGAAAGAAACCAACAGTAGCAATAATTTCTACTGGTGATGAGTTAGTATTTCCAGGAGAGTCACCTAAGCCTGATCAAATAATTGCATCTAACGCATACGGAATAGCTGCTCTTTGCAAGGAGTGCGGCGCCGAGCCACGAATATTACCAATAGCTCAGGATAACCTAGCATCTATCGAATATATAATAGGCTTAGCGCAAGACGCAGATCTAATTATTACAATTGGCGGTGCTTCAGTTGGTGAATATGATCTTATAAATGAAGCAACCAATAATTTTGGCGTTGATAAAAGCTTTCATAAGGTGGCAATGCGTCCTGGGAAACCATTGATGGCTGGAAAAATCAACGAGACCGCACTTGTTGGGCTGCCTGGAAACCCAGTTTCAGCCCTGGTTTGTGGCTATGTATTTATCAGACCACTGATACAGGCAATGTTAGGTTTAGAGAAAAAAAGCGCGCCCCGCCTAATAGCTCCGTGTAGCACCTCACTTCCAAAAAACGGACCACGCGAACACTACATGCGTGCTGTTTTATTACCAAACGGATATCTTGAACCTGTAGAGAACCAAGATAGCGCACGTTTGGCTTTATTATGCGATTCAGATGCACTTCTAATCAGAGCTGCGCACGCAGAGGCTATTCCGGCGAAAACACAGTGCGAATACATTAAAATTTAACAAAAACTCACAAATGCTTGACACAAAAAAGGAACATTAGTAGAACAAAGATAAAAAATTGAGGATAAAGCATGCTTACACGAAAACAGCTCGATTTATTAAATTATATAAACAAGCATTTGAATAAAGACGGAATACCACCATCTTTTGACGAAATGAAGGAGGCTTTGGATTTACGCTCAAAGTCTGGAATTCACAGACTTATAACCGCTCTAGAGGAACGGGGCTTTATTCGAAGGCTTGCTCATAGAGCGCGTGCCATAGAAATAGTTAAGCTGCCAGATTCACTAGAAACAAACAATAAAGTAACCAAACTAAGTCGCGTTTCTACCAAAAATCCGGCAAGTAATGAAGACGTGAATCCTCGACCTATTTCCGACTCAGTACATGCGAGCGAGCTACCAGTAATGGGACGAATAGCAGCCGGAGTTCCCATTGAAGCTATAAGCCAAATTTCCCATAACGTAGCCGTTCCAGGGCACATGCTAAGGAATGGAGGCGATCATTATGCGCTAGAAGTAAAGGGTGACTCAATGATTGAAGAAGGAATTAACGATGGGGATATTGTCGTAATAAAAGAAACAAAAACAGCGGAAAATGGCGATATTGTTGTAGCACTCGTGAAAGATAGTGAGGCAACATTAAAGAGGTTTTTTTACAGAGGCGATGCAATAGCCTTGGAAGCAGCCAACCCGGCATATGAAACCAGAATACTGCCAAGTGGTGACGTAAAAGTCCAAGGGCGACTGGTTGGTCTGATAAGGTCTTACTAGTTCATTTAGCCAGAAAACAATCGTTCCTCTCATTTGGTTTTGTGTTAACATATGCCGTTATAGGTCTAAGAAGACTTGCTTGTTCATTGGTATTATTAACTATAAGTACTGAGCATAAAAACTTAAAAACAGCACAGAGGCGAAATTTATGTCCAACGTTGTGACACGAATTGCTCCATCACCTACCGGCGATATGCATATAGGAACTGCCCGAACAGCTTTATTTAATTGGTTGTATGCCAGAGGTAGAAATGGAAAATTTTTACTTAGAATTGAAGATACAGACAAAAATCGTTCTACTGATGCTGCACAGGACGCTATCCTCGACGGAATGAAATGGCTAGGACTGGATTTTGATGGTGAGCCTATTAGCCAATCAAAGAGGGCACCACGTCACGTTGAGATTGCAAATAAGCTCTTGGAAACAGGCAAAGCATACAAATGTTTTTTAACAGAAACTGAGATCGATGACTTAAGAAATTTGGCAATTAACAATAAAAGTCCAAGCGCTTTTCGAAGCCCTTGGAGAAATGCCTTACCAAGCACATTTCCAAAAAAACCATTTGTGATAAGAATTAAGGCTCCAGAAAATGGTTCTACGGTTATTAAAGATGAGGTTCAGGGCGATATTGTAATAAAGAATAGTCAACTAGACGATATGATCCTACTCAGATCTGACGGTTCACCCGTTTACATGTTGGCTGTTGCAGTGGATGATCATGATATGGGTGTTACGCATATTATTCGAGGCGACGACCATCTGAACAATGCTGCCAGACAAAATTTAATTTATTCTGCATTGAATTGGGCAATTCCAGTTTATGCACACATTCCACTTATACATGGTGAAGATGGAAAAAAATTATCAAAACGTAACGCCGCAACAAGCGTGATTGAGTATAAAAAAATGGGTTATCCAGCAGCAGCAATGAGAAATTACCTTGCGCGCCTGGGCTGGAGCCATGGCGACGATGAGTTTTTTACTGATGAACAAGCAAAAACATGGTTTAATTTGCAAAGTATTGGGAAAAGTCCATCGAGGTTTGACTTTAAAAAATTATCCAATATTTCAAAGTTGCATATAGCTAATACAGATAATGCTGCGCTGCTGCATGAGCTAACAGGTTACTTGAAAGCTGTGGGTCAACCAGCCTTTTCACAGGCACAGTCAAACGGCCTTCTCAAGTCACTAGATTTCACAAAAAATGCTGTGAAGAGCTTTTCTGAACTAATTGAAAAAAATAGATTTATTCTTCAAGAACGACCAATTACTCCTGATCCAGACATTGAGGAGGGAATCGAAGATTTACCTTTAAATGTCCTCAAAATATTGACGCCGCAACTGCAAAATGTTAAATGGGATCGGAACTATTTAGAAGAGTTGTTAAACCTCGTTTGTGAGCAGATTGAACTGAAGTTTCGAGATGTAGCTCCCATCTTAAGGGCAGCCCTCGCAGGAAGTTCTAAAACACCAAGTGTGTTTGATATGATGATAGTTCTAGGGAGAGTTGAAACTATTGAGCGGCTAATTGAGTTTGAAGATACGTATAAGAATTAAATTTAATTCACACAACTTCAGGATAATGCGGAGTTAAAGCATCAACTAGTTGCAGCATTTTGGAGGACATTATGGCTGGCAAATCAAAAACGGCAAAACTTATTATTGGTGCAAGCGAGATTGAACTTCCTATTCATTCTCCATCAGCCGGCGCCGATGTAATTGACGTTACAACATTATACAATCAAGCAGGTGTATTTACATACGATCCCGGCTTTACCTCTACCGCTAGCTGTGACAGTACAATAACATTTATAGATGGGTACAAAGGTGAACTGCTTCACCGCGGATATCCTATAGATCAACTCGCTGATAAGTCGCACTATTTGGAAGTATGCTTCTTACTTTTATACGGTTATTTACCAACTGGGGCTGAGTTAGAGGATTTTGAGCACAGGGTCACAACCCACACAATGCTACATGAGCAGATGATGTACTTTTTCAGAGGTTTCCGTCGTGATGCCCATCCTATGGCGGTTATGACCGGCGTCGTGGGTGCAATGTCGGCTTTCTACCATGACAGTACAGACATAACTGATCCTTGGCAAAGAGAAGTAGCCTCGATAAGGCTTATTGCAAAAATGCCAACAATTGCCGCTATGGCGTATAAATACACAATTGGGCAGCCCTTTGTTTATCCGCTCAATAATTTGGATTATGCGTCAAATTTTTTAAGAATGTGCTTTGCAGTGCCAGCTGAAGAATACCAAGTAAATCCAATTTTAAGCCGTGCGATGGATAGAATATTCACATTACATGCAGATCATGAGCAAAATGCATCTACTTCAACGGTTCGTTTAGCAAGTAGCTCTGGTGCCAACCCATTTGCGTGTATCGCTGCAGGAATCGCCTGCCTTTGGGGCCCAGCACACGGAGGTGCAAATCAGGCGTGTCTAGAAATGTTGAAAGAAATTGGAACCGTCGATCGTATCCCAGAATATATTACGAGAGCAAAAGATAAAGATGACCCATTTCGGTTGATGGGATTTGGCCACAGAGTATATAAGAATATAGATCCAAGAGCTCGAGTACTAAAAAAATCAGCAGATGAAGTACTAGAACTCCTTGGTGTTGAAGGTAATCCGCTCTTACAAGTCGCAAAAGAACTGGAGCATATGGCTCTTAATGACCAATACTTTATAGAAAAGAAGCTTTTTCCGAATGTTGATTTCTATTCAGGGATTATCCTAGAAGCAATGGGATTCCCAACTTCAATGTTTACTCCAATATTTGCAGTTTCCAGGACTGTTGGGTGGATATCGCAATGGAAAGAAATGATCGCAGATCCACAAGTAAAAATTGGACGACCTAGACAACTGTATCTTGGCGAGACCTTACGAGAATACGTAGACATAGAAAATAGATAGTCAAATAAGAGACCTTACCGTCCCTCAAATTTAGCATCTCTTTTTTCATGAAACGCTAAAACACCTTCCTGGAAATCACGTGTGTTGCCGCATTTTTTTTGTAATTTAGCCTCAAGCTCTAACTGTTCATCTAAAGAGTTATTTAAAGATTTTCGCATTGCTGTCTTTATCCCAGCAAAAGCAACAGTTGGTCCATTGGCAAGATACTCTACTCTGGATTTTAAATGGATGTCATAATTATCATCTTCTACATATTCATATATTAGTCCAATTTCGTGAGCTTCAGCGGCCATAATTTTATCCGCAAAGATTGAAGAACCAATAGCTTTAGCCACGCCCATAGCTCGTGGCAGAAAATAAGAGCCACCGACATCTGGAATTAAACCAATTCTACTGAAAGCCTGCACAAAATAAGCACTAGATTTCGCAATTACGATATCTGCTGCTAATGCCAAATTTGCCCCTGCACCTGCAGCCGCCCCATTTAAAGCAGTTACGGTTGGTACTGGAGAATTAACAATTGCACGTATCAGTGGCTCATACTCATCTCGTAAAGTTCTCTCTAAATCTACTGACTGTAACGAGTTGCCATCACCTAAATCTTGCCCCGAACAAAACGCATTTCCCGAACCAGTCAGAACAACTACCCGTGCTTCCTTAGAATATCGAGTAACAGCATCCGTAAGCTCTGCCCTCATTTGTGAATTTAAAGCATTCATTAAATTTGGCCTGTTTAAAATAATAGTTGCCACAGAATTTTCGTATTCAACCAGTATATTTTCGTAATTCATAATTCAGTTAACCGTCTCTATCTTGTTGGAGTAAGTTAAAAAATCTTAATCACCCATAATCTCTTTTAATTTCTTCCGTTCTTCATCATTAAGCGGTGCAGTTAAATCATTTTGGGTCTTTGAGATCTTTCCAAGTTTTCTTACATAAAATACAGCTGTTAATACTGAAAAAAGTAAAAATAATGGGCCGAACCACCATAATAAATAATTCACACCGTCAATTCGCGGGCGCAGCAAGGCAAACTCTCCATAGCGATCAACTACAAATTTTATTACGTCATCATTGCTATCACCTGCCTGAAGTCGTTCTCTGACTAATACTCTCAAATCTCTTGCAAGAGCAGCATCACTTTCGTCAATACTCTCGTTCTGACAAACTAAGCATCTCAAATCTTTAGAGATTTGCCTCGCACGCTCCTCCAGCTTAGGGTTAGCAAGAACCTCATCAGGTTCAACAGCATTAACTATTGAGCACGTAACCAAAGCGAAAATAAAAATTATTTTTTTAAAAATCATTTTCAGGCTTTTTCTATCTCAATTCTTGGTGTTGACTTTGCTCCTGCCGCTACTCGGTAGCGCCTATCTGATAATGATATCAATGCACCCAGAGCCATTATTATGCATCCAGCCCATATCCAATTTGCAAATGGTTTTATATACGTTCTAACAGTCCAGTTACCATCAAGCTGGCGATCACCTAAAACTAAATAAACATCTCTGGTCAGCTTGTAATCTATGGCAGCTTCTGTTGTTGGCATCTGTGCAACAGGATAATTTCTTTTTTCCGGAAACAAAGTCGCTACAAGCTCACCATCCTGCACAACTTTAATAGAAGCTTGAACAGAAAAATAATTAGGACCGGACAAATTCTCAACCGACTGCAAAGTAAAATCATAGCCTGAAAAAGACCAAGTTTCACCAATACTTGCTGTCCGAATATCTTCACTTTCCCAAGCAACCAATGCTGAAATCGCAAATATCGTGGTACCAAATCCAACATGAGCAACAGTCTTTCCCCAATCGGAACGAGGTAAACGGAGGAGTCTCAACAAATTTCGATTTGATCCAGTTCGACTATATAGATCATACAAAGCTCCTATTACTATCCACACTCCTAAGAACAAACCCATAGGGCCAAGTATAGTTTTTTGGGATTGTAACGCCCAAACAAAGCAGGCTAACAAAATAGCAAAGCTGATTGGTATCAAAAGCGATTTTAAAATTTTGTTTAATCTTCCTCTTTTCCAAGGAACCATCGCGCCTATTGGCAAAATTAACCCCAACGCGACCATGAAAGGTGTAAAAGCAATATTAAAAAATGGAGGTCCAACACTCAGCTTTCTATCAAAAAACATTTCCGCGATATAAGGCCAAATCGTTCCAACAAAAACAACAAAAGCAGAAACAACTAACAAAATATTATTAGCAACCAGAGAGCTCTCTCTACTTACCACAGAAAATACACCTTTTGCCTGAAGCGAATTAGAGCGAAATGCAAAAAGCGTCAAAGCACCACCTACAAAAAAGCAAAAGATTAGTAAGATAAAGAATCCTCGCTCAGGGTCATTTGCAAAAGCGTGGACTGAGGTTAGTAAGCCAGATCTAACAATGAAAGTCCCCGTAAGTGAGAAACCAAATGCTAATATCGCAAGAAGAATTGTCCAACTTTTTAGATTTTCGCGCTTTTCAACAACTATAGCAGAATGAAGAAGTGCTGCCGCACACAGCCAAGGAATAAAAGATGCATTCTCTACCGGATCCCAAAACCAGAAACCTCCCCAGCCTAATTCATAATAAGCCCACCAGCTTCCAAGTGCTATCCCTATTGTCAAAAACAGCCAAGCTGCAAGTGTCCACGGCCTTACCCATCTTCCCCAAGCTGCATCTATTCTGCCTTCAATAAGAGCAGCAACAGCGAAGGAAAATGACATACTTAGCCCAACATAGCCCAGATACAAAAATGGAGGATGAAAAGCTAAACCTGGATCCTGAAGTAATGGATTAAGATCTTGGCCGTCGAATGGGATTGGGAAAATACGAAGAAATGGGTTAGAGGTAAAGACAATAAATATCAAAAATGCAAGTCCAACTGCTCCTTGAACAGAGAGAACTGTAGCCTTCAATCTAATCGGAAGATTACTTCCAAACCACACGGCACTAGCTCCAAACAAAGCTAATATAAGTACCCACAAAAGCATAGAACCTTCATGGTTGCCCCATACTCCACTAATCTTATACAACAACGGTTTTAACGAGTGAGAGTTTAAAGCTACCAAGCGCACAGAAAAATCTGAAGTTATAAAAGCATGTGTCAAGGCGCCAAAAGCAAGCGCTAAGAGAGCAAACTGTAAATTTGCAGCTGTCGCACCAAAGTTCATCATTCCATAACTATTTTTCCGGGTGCCAAGAAATGGAACAACGCATTGCAAAAAAGCAACCAACATAGCCAATATTAAACAAAAATGACCTAACTCAGTAATCATGAATTATGGAATTCCTCGCTCAAAAGAAATTAAGATGGTGTTTGTACGTTAAATCATTATTTAGGGTCTTGATAAACCCCTTGTTCCTTAAGTGCGTCAATTACTTCAGCTGGCATATAAGTTTCATCATGCTTAGCTAGGATTTCAGAGGCGTAAAATACTCCATCGGAAAATTTGCCCATTGCAACCATACCCTGATTTTCTTCAAAAAGATCGGGCAAGATCCCTGTAAATTTAACATTAACACTTTCATTACCATCCGTAACATTAAATGAAATGGTTTCACCAACACCTCGAAGCAAACTGCCCTCCTCCACCAGCCCGCCGATCCTGAATACCTCATTTGGGTTGGGAGTATTTTCAATAACTTGGGTAGGACTTTTAAAAAAATTAATCCCGTCCTTCATAGCAAAACCTATCAAAATAGTAGCAGTTGCCAATGCAACGAACGCAATGCTAATGATCTGAATTCGGCGCTTTTTCTTCAAATTCTTCATTTTAACAAACTCATGGAAAACAAGGGACCATCTCCAGCCCCAAAGTCTCTCTTTCATTCAACATTAAATTGGCATTCTGTATAGCTTGACCACTACTGCCTTTAGTTAAATTATCCAGAGCACCAATTATAATAGTTTTATCTTTCTTACGCTCTTGGACCACCCCAAGATAACAGTAATTCGAACCCCTTACGTCTTGAGTCGCCGGCATTTTACCGAGCGGCAAAACATGTACAAAGGGCTCATCAACATATCGCCGGTAAAGTGTATCATAAATCTCTTCTGACTTTCCCGTTACATAGGCAGTCGCAAGTACACCTCTATTTGCCGGGATAAGATGGGGCGTAAATTGAATTTGCACAGGCTGACCAGCAAGTAGTGAAAATTCCTGATCAAATTCACCCAAATGTCTATGAATTCCGCCCACTGCATAAGCCCTAATTCCCTCGGAAGCTTCTGAGTGTAGTAAGTCTTCTCTCATTGCACGACCTGCACCTGAAACCGCACATTTCATGTCTAAGATAATATTTTCCAAATCAATTACATTTGAGCTAATAAGGGGCCGTAACATATACTGACCCAGGGCTGCATTGCACCCAGTTCCTGCAACAAGATTTGCGCCTCTGATCCGCTCGCGATAAAATTCTGTTAAACCATAAATAGCTTTTTTTTGAAGTTCCGTCTCAACATGTTTCTCTTTATACCATTTTTCATAATCATTAACGTCTCTCAAACGAAAGTCTGCGCTTAGATCTATGACCTTAAGACTTTCGGGAAGTTGACCAATAACTTGCTGACTTGTCTTATGGGGCAGAGCACAAAAACATAGGTCAATTCGTTCAAAATCTGTTTCTTCAAGTTTTGTTAAGTTTGGTAGTTCCAGATGGGATAGATGTGAAAATATATCCGACATTGACGAACCAGCTCTAGTATTCCCGACTAGTGCTGTAACTTCCATTTTCGGATGCGTCTTGATTAGCCTTATAAGCTCAGCGCCTGTGTAGCCAGATGCTCCAATTATTGCTAATTTATGCTTCATTCCTACTCTCTTTATTCAGGCTCTCTTTTTGTCAAAACTTAAGATTTAAAAGCGTTCGAAGTCAATCTTACGTTTTAAAAACTGTGTTGCGCGGTCCGATACCTTTTTGGAATCCCCTGTAGTAATAAATTTAGAAGCTGTGGCAGATCCTTTCATATTGGGATGCCTCTCCAAGTAATCGTGCAAACTTTCTGCTACTAGGCTTGCCTGAGAGAAAACCTTAACATCGGGCCCCAAAGACTCCTTAAAACTTTTTTCTAGAAGTGGATAATGCGTACATCCGAGTATAGCCGCCTCAGGAGAAGGCATTTTTCTTTTTAATGCATCAACATGACTACGAACCAATGCCTCAGCAAGTATTAGATCACCATCTTCAATTGCATCTACAACTCCTCCACATGCTTGGGCTTCTACGTCAACTCCAATCGCGCGAAAGGCAAGTTCGCGCTGAAAAGCTCTGCTTGCAACAGTGGCTGGAGTAGCAAATAGAGCAACATTTTTTACAGAAACCTCTCGTGGCGGCGAATTATCTCCCCAATTGCGCTCTGTTAGCGCCTCAATTAATGGAACAAAAACGCCCAAGCATCTCTTACCTTCTGGCAAAAACTTTTCTTGTATGGATCGCAGTGCTGCAGCTGAGGCTGTATTACAGGCTAGAATAACCAAGTCACAGCCTTCATCCCACAACTTTTCTAATCCAGTAGTAGTTAATTTGTAAATATCATCGGGGTCTCTTACTCCATAGGGTGTATTAGCATTATCACCGTAGTAAATAAAAGATTGCCACGGCATTCTGCCTGAAACTGCATCAAGAACAGTCAAGCCACCAAGCCCTGAGTCAAAGACGCCTACTGCCATATCAAATTTCTAAATAGTTCGATGCTTGTTTTCAAACTCATATCCATATTCAAAGGTTTGATTTTTATTTGGTGATAATTTATACGTTTCTCTTCTCAAAAAATCCATCATTTCGACCGGATCATTTCTATATGATTCTAATTTATTTCGCGAAATTGGCTTACCTATTACTAAGCTTACAGGCTTATCTAAACGCAACTTGAATTCGCGCAGTAATAAGCCAGCCCTCAATGCAGGGTGTAAATGACTGGCTAATTGAAATATTCTACTGGTGTTACCATCAAAAAAAATAGGCATGACAACAGCGTTTGATTTCAAAATCATTTTAGCAATGAATGATCTCCACACTGGGTCAGCTGGTTGAGAAAACCATCTAGATGCAGTGGATACGGTACCTCCTGGAAATATACCAATTGCCTCCCCCTGCGACAAATACTTGAGGGCATTTTTTCTTGATTCCAAGTTTAGTATTATCGCATCACGATCATTTTTAAATGAAATAGGAAGAATAGTGTCTTTTACATGCTGTGCTTTATCAAATATATCATTTGCAACAATTTTAAAGTTCGCACGACATTGCGCCAGAATAGATCCCATGACTAAACCATCTAAAATTCCGTATGGATGGTTAGCGACTACGATCAAGGGTTCCCGACTAGGAATATCGCTAACTTCACCCTGAATTACGTCTATTGTAACTCCATAAATTTCCATGATTGAGTGCCAAAAAGCTTGCATAGAATTCAAGCTGGGTAGCCATCTTTGAGATCGTTTTCGTAATGCAAACCTACCTGTAGTATTCTCTAAAATCCTGATAAAAGATTTACCTAATCCGCTAGTTGCAGAGTGTGCATAACTTATATCTTGATAAAATTTTTTATTCATAAAGATCTACAAAGCTTTTTGTTACTTCGGGCCTCTATATTAATAAGAAGAAATTATCCAGTGATTTTCAGAACATCATTTAATTCTTCAGGAATTTATATCAACAGATGCTTAATTCATTGAAACTTAAGAGATTTAGTTTACAAATATCAAAAAAATATTGAGATACTTATGGACTGGGATAAACTTAGGATTTTTCATGCAGTGGCGGATGCCGGCAGTTTAACGCACGCAGGAGATACACTTCATCTATCGCAGTCGGCAGTAAGTCGTCAAATAAGATCGCTTGAAGAAAGCTTAAACGCCATTTTGTTTCATCGACACGCTCGAGGTCTAATTCTGACAGAACAAGGCGAGTTATTATTCGATGCAACAAAATCTATGTCTAAAAGAATAGATGCAGCCTCTGCCAGAATTAAAGATAGTGAGGAGGAAATATATGGAGAACTAAGAGTAACTACTACAATAGGTTTTGGGTCATTGTGGTTGCCTCCCAGATTACCAAAACTTTACGAGGCCTATCCACAACTCAAAATTGATCTGATGCTTGAGGAACGAGTGCTTGACTTGCCAATGCGGGAGGCAGATGTAGCGATCCGAATGAAAGAACCTAGCCAAGCCGATTTAATCAGAAAACGGCTCATGACTGTTAAAATGCGCTTGTATGCTTCTCCGCGATACTTATCGCAGAACGGTGAACCACAAAATTTAGACGACTTGAAAAAGCATAGACTTATTTGTCAAAATCCTAAGTCTGCACAGGTTAGTGCAGGATTAGAACTTGTTCAAAACTTAATAAAATATGATTTACCCTCAATGCTGACCGTTAATAATTACTTTGGAGTTTTACAAGCAGTGATTCATGACCTAGGGATTGGTGTTTTGCCAGATTATGTCACACAGGACTTTGACGGGGTACAGAGAGTTTTGCACGACGTAGAATCTGTTGAGGTACCTGTTTATTTAGCTTACCCAGAAGAACTACGTCATTCAAAAAAAATAGAAACCTTTCGTGATTTTGTCCAAGACGAAATTATACAACACCGAAAAAAAATTAAATTAGAGCGAGAAAAAGTTAAATTGCAAACCTCTTGAAATTTTTTGGAGCTTGCCGGGCTGATACGCTTAAGTTCGCTTAAATTTTATATTTACCCTCTAAATTTTGCAGATCTAACTTTTACTTAAAAGTTTACCATAACCTCTTAGATTATGATCAATTTCGGCAAGACGTAACATCTGCCAAATTAAGACTTGGTTTGATGAAAAACAAATGCAACCATATTTCTTTTCAATTTCTTCAATAATAGTAAATGTTTGAAGGTTAGTGCATGAAATAAATATTGCCGACTGTCCCGAATATAGCTCATTTACTGCATCAACTATTGAAGTTGGTCTTATCCTCGCTACACTCGCTTCGTTTTTTTCATCAAAACTAGCTGTTACGGTTGTTCTAATCCCATAAGAATTAACCTCCTCAATTAAATGCTCAGAAACATCACTAACATAGGGTGTTAAAAACAAAAGGTCTCTTATTTTCATTTGCTTGCAAGCGGCTATTAATGCCGAGATAGGGTTGCAAACCTCCTGAGTAATACATCCCTTTCTAATCATATCTGAAACAACTTTAGAGCCGATTATACTCGAAGCACTGGTACAGGCGTAGCCTACAACATTAAATCTAATTTTTTCAGGAAATAACCTTGCAGCTTCCGTCAGTTCTTTCTTCATTGCAATTAAGTTATCCTTAGATACTTCACTATTACTAGGAATGCGGCTCACGTGAAGCGCCAAATCCAACTTTGATATTAGCTGCCAAAACTCGTATTCAATGGTTTCATCAGCTTGGAGCACAATTAAGCCAAGTTTAGCCTTAGAGCCTATAGGTAATCCGATTTCGTAAGAAACTTTCCGCACTAGATTTCTCTAAATTACCGGTATTGTTCGATTACATTGAGGACTAATTTGCTCTGGACCATTTGCCGTAATTAAAAAATTATCTTCATGAACTAATATCTTTTCGTCATCCATATCTATTATTGGCTCAAGCGTAACGACCATACCTTCTTGTAATATTGTTTCATCATATTTTGAAAAGGAAGGCCATTCTGTAAGCTGCATACCCAAACCATGACCTAAACGGCCAGAGCTATTTTTTCTTTTCTTACCTTTTTGAAGAATTGCGTTCATTGCAAAAAACACCTGTTTTGCAGTATTTCCAGGGATGAGCATATTTTTACCAGCCTCCGTTGCCTCTTGCAATCGATCCCAGCTAGAGCTCAGCTTATAGGAGATCTCAGTTACACCAAAATTTCGATTGTAGTCACAAAAATAGCCATCATAAACAACCCCAGTGTCTAGCATCAAAACATCTCCTGCTACTAATGGCGCATCTTTAGCAGGAGATATAACATCAGAATATCCACCCGGCTCTGCTGCACCAGCCAAATAAGATACCCAGTCAGCACCTTCATCTAAACACAAAGCTTGAAAATCTCTAAAAACTTTTGAGAGTTGGACACCACTACCTGCAACCTCATTTATTCGAGAAAATGCACGTCCAGCAATTGCGGCGGCTTGACTGATTTTTTTAACTTCTGATTCAGATTTGATCAATCTCAAGTTTTTAACTATTTCACAGTCATCTACAAACTGAAGTTTATCTAGAGATGACCTCAATTGATTGAAGTAAACGAGCGGCATACGCAACAATGTTTCTGGACCTGACGGAAGGCCAACTCTTCCATTTTTTGGGAGAAATTCAGATAAGATATCTTGCAATAACGAAATACCCTCGTTTGAAACATTCGGACTTTCCCACGAACGAATTTCACCAGACCAAGTTTTTTTTAGTAAATGTACTCCGATAGATGGCACTATAGTTATTGGCGGATAATTGGCAAAAATTAGCAAATACCATGGCCTCGTTGGACTTTCCCAAAAACGAGTTAAAAATCCTGTAAAATAGCGAAAATCTGCCTCATTTGTTACCAATAGGCAATCAAGATCAGACTTTTGTAATAAAATTTGAGCCTTAGACAATCTAGCATTAAACTCATTAGGAGTGAAACCACGCATTTTGCAAATCCCCTAATAAAAAACTTTTAAAAAGTTTTTAACTTTTATTCTTTTGTATCTCAATAAATTACGCCATTTATTAAGCACATCGACCTAAAAATCCTTATCAAAAAACCTTTCCATTGCTCTCACTTTATCAATCCATTACTAGAAACAGCAACAAATCAAGGAATAAAATGTTCGAGCCTGCAATCACACCGGAACTTATAGAAAGTCATGGCCTTAACTCTAGCGAATACGACCTTCTGCTGGAAATTATCGGTCGAAATCCAACATTTACAGAACTGGGGATATTTTCTGCGATGTGGAATGAACATTGTTCTTATAAATCAACAAAGAAATGGCTACGATTACTTCCAACGAAGGGTAAAAATGTAATCTGCGGGCCTGGTGAAAATGCTGGAATAGTAGACATTGGGGACAATCAAGCTGTTGTTTTTAAGATGGAAAGCCATAACCACCCAAGTTACATTGAGCCACATCAAGGCGCTGCAACTGGCGTTGGAGGAATACTCAGAGACGTATTTACAATGGGCGCACGTCCCATAGCAGCTATGAACGCCTTATCATTTGGGGAAAAAAACCATCCAAGAACGAAAGAACTAGTGCACGGTGTTGTAGAAGGCATCGGTAGTTATGGAAACTCGTTTGGAGTTCCTACTGTTGGGGGAGAAATCCGATTTAATAAATCATATAATGGAAATTGTTTGGTAAATGCTTTTGCAGCTGGTTTAGTTGATCACAGTATGATTTTTTACTCTGCAGCATCTGGAGTTGGAATGCCTGTGGTTTATCTAGGTGCAAAAACAGGGAGGGATGGTGTCGGTGGAGCAACAATGGCATCTGCTGAATTTGACGACAAAATTGAAGAAAAAAGACCTACTGTTCAAGTGGGCGATCCTTTTACAGAGAAAAGACTTTTGGAAGCATGTTTGGAACTAATGAAGACAGATGCAGTTGTATCAATTCAAGATATGGGTGCAGCAGGGTTAACATGTTCTGCGGTAGAAATGGGTGATAAGGGAAACCTAGGAATTAAACTCAACTTAGATCTCGTTCCAACACGCGAGAAAAATATGACAGCATACGAGATGATGCTGTCAGAATCCCAAGAGCGGATGCTTATGGTTCTTAAACCCGAGAAAGAAGAGCAAAGTCGAGCAATATTTGAAAAGTGGGACTTAGACTTTGCAATTATAGGCGAAACTATACCCGAGGACTTATTCATTATTGAACATAAGGGAGAAATAAAGGCTCAAGTTCCATTAAAAGCTTTATCTGGCAATTCGCCCGAATATGACCGTTCTTGGAAAGAACCGGCAGAAGTAAAGCCTTTGCCAGTTATAAAAAGCTTCAGCCCACTTGAGGGTTTGCTATCACTGATAAGTTCTCCGAACTACTGCTGCAAGAAATGGGTTTATCAACAATACGATAGTCAGGTTATGGCTGATACAGTAATTACGCCTGGGACTGGATCAGGTATGGTTAGGGTTCATGGAACGAATAAAAGTTTAGCATTTACGGCCGATGTGACACCACGATACGTGAAAGCTGATCCGTTAGAAGGCGGGAAACAAGCTGTAGCAGAAGCATTCCGTAATCTATGTGCGGTAGGAGCAACACCCATAGCATCAACAGACAACTTAAATTTTGGCAACCCAGAAAAACCTGAAATTATGGGACAAGTTGTCCTCGCTATAAAAGGTATCGCAGAGGCGGCTGAAAAACTGGAAATGCCGATAGTCTCGGGCAACGTAAGCTTATATAATGAGACGGACGGAGAGCCAATACTACCTACTCCAACAATTGGTGCAGTAGGACTAATAAATGAAGACGAAGAACCAATATTAAACTCTGTTATCGCAGGTGACCTTTTGCTGGTTGTTGGAGATACTTTTGGGCATTTAGGGCAGTCTGCAATTGTTGATGAAATGCTTAATTTGCAAGATGGCCCTCCACCCCATGTAGACTTGATGGCTGAAAAACAGAATGGTTATTTCATATTGAACAATAGGCACCTCATAAATGCTTGCACTGATTTATCAGATGGTGGCATCGCACTGGCAGCATTTGAATTAGCTGAAAAGGGAAATCTTGGCATGGCTATCCAAACTTTAGACCCAGCTAAACTTTTTGGAGAAGATCAAGCTCGATATCTTATTGCATGTAATTTTGATCAAGCTGAGTTACTTTTTGTTAATGCAAAAAAAGCTAAAGTGACAATTGAAAATATTGGAACGCTTGGTGGTGATAAAATCAAATTTGGAGAACTTTGTTCAGACAAAGATAAAATTTTTAGCAAGTATCGAAATTCTTTTGCTGAAATTTTTAACTAATCACCTAGATTTACCTCTATATAGTTTTTAGGCTTGTTCTTAGGCGAAAAGAATATTTAAGATGCCTTAAGGAGATTTGAAATGGCTATGCAGGCAAATGAAATTGAGAATATGATACGCGAGCAATTTCCAAATGCTAGTATTACAATTACTGACCTGGCAGGAGACGGAAATCATTATTCTGCAGAGGTTATTGATGAAAGTTTCAAAAATATGAACCGTGTACAGCAACAAAGGGCAGTTTATGCTGCATTAAAAGGAAAAATGGATGGTTCAAATGGCGAGTTACATGCATTAGCGCTCACAACCAAGGCCCCATCTGATAGTTAAAGGATCAATAATGTCTGAAGTAAACGAACAAATAAAAAAAACCATCGAGGAAAACAACGTTGTCTTGTACATGAAAGGCAATAAATCTATGCCTCAATGCGGCTTTTCAAGCAAAGTAGCAGGTGTTTTAAATTACATTGGTGTCGACTATGAGGATATAAATGTACTCGCGGATGAAGTAGTTAGACAAGGAATAAAAGACTTTTCTGACTGGCCAACAATTCCGCAGCTATATGTCAAGGGGGAGTTTGTAGGCGGGTGTGATATAATTACAGAGATGGCTTTGTCAGGCGAACTCGATAGTTTATTTGAGAAAAATGGTATTGAATTCGATAAAGACGCAGCTGAAAAAATCCGTGAAGCAAACGCCTGATTACTACTTCGTATTTTAAAGAATTACTGACCAGAGGTTAATTTAGCGACGTTTTCTAATCGCTTAGCAGTCTTAGCCAGAAGGTCAGAAATTTCATTAGCAAACGCTGGCTTACTATCGGAGGCAGCTTTTGCAGCAGATATCGATTTCTCTAAGTCTATCTCTTTCTGTTCAATTTGCTTTTCTCGCTCATTAATCGACTTCTCTAGAGTTATCATTCTATCAGCCAACATTAAACCTGCCATCAGCAACATTCGAGACTCCGACAATCTACCTAACTGTGAAACAAATTTTTGTGACTCAGAATTTAACAAATTTGCAGCGTCAGTGAGAAAGTTTTCTTCACCCTCTTGGCAAGCGACTTGAAAAACTCTGCCTCCTATTGACAGCTTAATTTCAGGCATAGGCTTTATTCTCCAGAATTTTCAACAACTTCAGTTAATCTTTTGTAGAGTTTTTTCACAGTTTCTCGCTCTTCTTCTCTTTCAGCTAATAAAGATTGCAGCTCCGTACTATGCTTTGCTTTTAATTCTTCAATTGCTGCTTCAAGCTTTTTATTCTCAATTGAAAGTTTCTCTAACTCTTCATTAGCGGGTTCACTACCAACACGAGAATTTCTCGAATATAGAGATACTGAGCGCTCAATTTCGTTTAACGCCAACTCTATTCTACGCTCTAAATCGACTATTTGCTCCATATATTACCCTTTAATCAAGCCCACTAGAATATATTACTGATATACAATATTTTATAAACCTGTTTGGAAATTTTTCATAGATTAAGTTTTCTTATTCAAAAACTTTTAATCATTATCAGCACCCCTCACTGTTCACTTGAACTTCGCAATACTCATGTTATGCATTGTCATGGATTAATCTGCTGAAGGACTCGGTCTTCGATGGAACTTGAAAAGCTTCGAATACTTCACCCCCAACACTGGGAGAAGGCTAACGCAATACGTGTTCTAACACTGGACGGTGTAGCGGCTGCAAATTCTGGCCATTCTGGCATGCCAATTGGGATGGCAGATGTTGCTACCGTTTTGTTCGAAAAACATCTTAAATTTAGCACCGCACAACCTAAGTGGCCAGATAGAGACAGGTTTATTTTATCTGCAGGTCACGGATCGATGCTTCTTTATAGTGTTGCATATCTTTGTGGCTATGCTGATTTTGACATAGATCAACTAAAGAATTTTAGGCAGCTTGGTAAAAAAACTGCAGGACATCCAGAGAATTTTCTATCAGATGTTATCGAAACAACTACCGGTCCATTGGGACAAGGGATAGCAAATTCGGTAGGATTCGCTATTGCCGAAGAAAGCCTTCGCGCAAGATTTGGGCGAAACATTATTGATCACCATACTTTCGTAATTGCCGGTGACGGGTGTTTGATGGAAGGTGTCAGTCAGGAGGCTATCAGCCTTGCAGGACATTTACGTTTACACAAACTTATCGTTTTTTGGGACAACAACAATATCACGATAGACGGAACTGTCGATCTTACAGACTCAACCGACCAAAAAATACGCTTCGAGGCCTCCGGTTGGGAGGTTATAGAGATAGACGGTCATGATCCTGAAGAAATTGATAGTGCAATTTCAGCTGCAAAAAAGTCTGAAAAACCTACAATGATAGCTTGTAAAACCCATATAGCGATAGGCACAGCAGCACAGGACACATCAAAGGGTCATGGAGCTTTAACCGATCCAGAACTAATTAAAAATGCGAGAGAAATTTATCAGTGGAGCCACAAACCATTTGATATTCCCAAATCGATTAAAGAGCAATGGGAACAAGCAGGTCTCGAGGGAAATAAGGCATTAAAAAGATGGCAGTCTAACCTGGAAAATTTATCAAATTCAAAACGAAAGGAGTTTGAAAGAATTTTTACCGGAGATGCTCCAAAAAAATTGACCTCGGCTATTCGTAAATTCAAGAAAGAAAGTAGCGCGGCATCACCCGCAATAGCGACAAGAAAATCAAGCGAACTGACACTAAATGCAATAAACAGCTTTATGCAGGAAACGATAGGAGGCTCCGCAGACCTTACCGGATCAAATAATACTAAATCAAACGATATGAAAATATTTGATAAAAACAATCGGAAAGGTCGGTATATACACTACGGCATTCGAGAACACGCCATGGCTGCTGCCATGAATGGTATGGCTCTTCATGGAGGCATTAGACCGTACGGCGGAACATTTATGTGCTTCACTGATTATGCACGACCGGCAATGAGACTTGCCGCACTTATGAAAATACCAACTATTTTTGTTATGACCCACGATAGTATTGGGCTTGGAGAAGATGGCCCCACACATCAGCCGGTAGAGCACCTCGCTATATCTCGTTCTACTCCAAATACATTAGTATTTAGACCTGCTGATACAATTGAAACTGCTGAATGTTGGGAAATAGCTTTATCAATGAAGAACACGCCATCAGTTTTGGCGTTGTCGAGGCAAAATCTCCCCACTGTTAGACAAAAGCACCAGTTTGCGAACTTAGTAACAAAAGGTGCATATATTTTGGAAGAAGCATCAAAAAACCGACGGGTTATATTAATTGCGACCGGATCCGAAGTTTCTATTGCCTTGAAAGCACGCGAATTACTTGAAGATAAGGGAATAGGGACCAGGGTAGTATCTATGCCGTGTATGGAATTATTTTCACAACAAGACGAAACTTATAAAAAACGCATATTACCTGCCGGCCAAGCAATTAGAATTGGTATCGAGGCCGGTGTTAGAACTGGTTGGGATGAATGGTTGTTAGGTCATAGAGCGAGAGCAAACAAATCTTCATTTGTAGGTATGAAAAGTTTTGGCGCATCTGCTCCTGCTGAAGTTTTGTTTAACCATTTTGGCATTACACCAGATAGAATTGCTTCAGAAGCTATAAATCTTTTGTAATGTGATCCCGTACCTAAACCCCAGCATTATTTTTCTCTTGGTATAGAATAGTTTGCGCTAACTGTTTGCGCAAACATGTAATTTTAACGCTAACATATTAATTTTAAATAGAAATATTGTTTTTATTACTAATAAATTGGCTATAAAGGAATCAAATATATTGGGGATAAAATGACGGTAACACTAGGAATAAATGGGTTTGGGCGAATTGGGCGAACAACCTTAGCAAGTATCTTTGAATATGGTCGAAACGATGTAATAGTATCAAAAGTTAACGCCCCAGGTTCAATTGAAACAAACGCGCATCTTCTAAGATATGACAGTGTACATGGTCGTTTTGCGGGCAGGGTTGACGTTAACCAAAACAGCTTCGATCTTGGAAGAGGTCCTATTGAAGTACTATCCTCTTACGATGCCGATGACTTAGATTGGTCAGGATGTGACGTTGTTCTTGAGTGCACCGGTAAATTTACGAGCTATGATAAAGCCATAGCGCATGTAAAAAATGGCGCTAAATCTGTGCTAATTTCAGCGCCAGCAAAAAATGTGGATCGAACAATTGTATTTGGAGTTAACGATCATAAAATTTCAAGAAATGATCGAATTCTCTCAAATGGATCGTGCACGACAAATTGTTTGGCCCCTATTGCAAAGGTCTTAAATGAAACAGTAGGTATACAATATGGGATGGTGACTACGATACATAGTTACACTGGTGATCAACCTACATTAGACAAACGCCACGATGACTTGTACCGGTGTCGTGCTGCCGCTCTGGCTATGATACCAACCTCCACAGGAGCAGCAAAAACAATAGGAACAGTGATCCCTGAATTAGATGGAAAGCTAGATGGAATGGCAATTAGAGTGCCCACTCCCAATGTGTCAGCCATTGATCTCACCTTTAAGGCCAAAAAGAAAGTTTCATCGCAAAATATTAATGATATTGTAGAAGACGCTTCCAAAGGTAATATGAGTAAAGTGCTTGCATTTGATCCTGAACCAAAGGTTTCAATTGATTTCAATCACACGACACACTCCTCAATATTTGCTCCAGATCAAACTAGAGTAGTTGGTGATAACTTAGTAAGAATACTTGCTTGGTATGACAATGAATGGGCGTTTTCATGCAGAATGACAGATGTTGCCTCAAAAATTGGTCAAAAACTGATATAAGTCGCGACTTAAGAGTTTTGATTAGAATATTATCGCTTAGCTAATTACCATTTGCATCACATGCTGTATTATCCATTTGGAGACCTTTATTTGGCTTGACTTTTGTACTTTATTTTTCGATGTTAGCGCTAACTTAAATTGAGGGTTAAATATGGCAGTCAAGGTTGCAATTAATGGTTTCGGCAGGATTGGACGTAATATTTTACGAGCAGTAGTAGAATTTGGACGAACTGATCTGGAAATCGTTGCAATAAATGATTTGGGATCAACTGAAGTAAATGCTCATTTGTTAGAATTTGATAGTATACATGGAAGATTTGCGAAAGATATTAAAACGACCAAAAATTCTATTATTATTGGTGAAATGGAAATTGAAGTTACTGCTATTAAGCAACCAGCAGAGTTACCCTGGAGACATATTGATATAGCAATGGAGTGTACTGGTATTTTTACTGACCGGGAAAAAGCAGCCGCACATCTAAGTAATGGATCGTCACGCGTGCTGATTAGTGCTCCCACAAAAAATGCCGATAAAACAATTGTGTATGGTGTAAATCATGAAACATTGACAAAAAATGACGTAATCGTGTCCAACGCTTCATGTACTACAAATTGTTTGGCTCCTATTGCAAAAGTTCTACATGAAGTGGTGGGTATAAAACGTGGGTTTATGACTACCATACATAGCTATACCGGTGACCAACCCGTATTAGATACAATGCATAATGACCTATACCGCGCACGTGCCGCTAATTTGAGTATGATACCGACCACAACGGGAGCCGCTAAAGCTGTTGGTTTAGTCCTACCAGAACTAGATGGAAAATTAGATGGGTTTGCAGTTCGTGTACCGACACCAAACGTATCCGTTGTTGATCTTACTTTTGAAGCAAATCGTGACACCTCTATCACTGAAATTAATGAAGCAGTTAATGATGTTGCAAACAGCACGTTAAAAGGGGTTCTGGGATATACTGATAAAAAACTTGTGTCTTGCGACTTCAATCATGATCCTAGATCATCAATTTTTGCAGCTGATCAAACCAAAGTAATGGATAACAATTTAGTACGAGTTCTGAGCTGGTATGATAATGAATGGGGCTTCTCCAACAGAATGTCTGATACCGCAGTGGCCATGGCAAAGCATATTTAATATCGGATGATATTAAAAATTATTCAGAATTTTTCTAAAAGCTGTTTGTTTACCGTCGGTGTCACAAATTTTGAAACATCACCACCTAGTCGCACAATTTCTTTTACTAACTTCGATGCTATCGCCTGGTGCTTTGCCTCAGCCATTAAAAAAACGGTTTCGATGCTATCATTTAAAGCGCGATTCATGCCAACCATTTGGAACTCATACTCAAAATCAGCAACAGCACGAAGTCCTCTAAAAATTACTGAGGCGTTAACATCATTTGCACAATCTACAAGGAGATTCTCAAATGGATGAACAACTATTTCGGTGCCAGTTCTTTTGCTGAGGCTTGAGCATTCGGCTTCGATCATTTTTACTCGCTCATCTAAATTAAAAAGAGGAGATTTGTCTCTATTAATTGCGACACCTATTACAAGTCTATCAACTAGCATTGATGCTCTTTTTATTATATCAATATGACCCAATGTTATAGGATCAAATGTACCTGGATATAAACCAATGCGCACTCAGCAATTCCTTAGGTAAAACTACAAGCATGAGATCCCACTTTTACAGATAAATTTCAAGGATAAATGAATGAAAAGATATGTTAATATCCCATAATCATGTCTTCTTTAGCCTCTTTTTCTATTTCCAATTCAGTTAATCGAGCCTTAACGATGTCACATATTGTTACGAGACCTAATAGTTCACTATTAACAATAACAGGAATGTGGCGAAATCGCTTCTTAATCATTACGGTCAAAACTTGGTCTGCTGTTGCATCAGGCGTGCAACTTATTAACTGACTGGTCATATAATTGTCGAAAGTGTCGTCTAGAGCATCAGCGCCATTCTGGGATAAGATTTTAACGATATCTTTTCAAATATAATTCCCTCACAATACCTTTTGTCAGAAGAGATAACTATCCCACCTATTCTTTTTTGGGACAGCACTTTAATTACGTTAGATATTGTAGCAGACGGCGGTAATGTTATTACACCAGGGATTGCCTTTACCTGTAGAACCTGTTGTATGAGGATTAAAAACCTCCAACATTTACTATCTATATGACAGTGTGCATCTTAACCCATAATCAGCCAAGCAACGAAGTATTTCTAAGATTTTTTTTATTTGATGGCATTTAATCAGTAAAATCCTGTAATCTTTATTAAATTTACGTCGAGCGCTTTGTATAGGCATTCAATAGATGAATATACTATTTTGAGTTATTACCATCCGCTTATTTTTGGTGGTATTTATATTGATTTTTCCAAAATAGCTCTGGATTTAGCTTTTTTGCACAAGCATAATAGGCTTAATAACTAGGAGAAGAAAATGAAAGAGCTAACGCACTATATAAACGGTCAACGTGTTTCTGGAAGTTCCGGCAGATTTGGAGACGTATTTAATCCAGCAACTGGTGAGGTTCAGGCACGCGTACCGCTTGCGTCTAAAGAAGAGTTTGATGCAGCTGTTGAAATAGCAGCAAAAGTGCAACCCGAGTGGGGAGCTGTAAACCCGCAAAGGCGAGCTCGAGTAATGATGAGGTTCGTCGATTTACTTCACAGAGATATGGATAAGCTTGCAGAAGTTTTGAGTAGTGAACATGGCAAAACATTTCCAGATGCAAAGGGTGATGTGCAAAGAGGACTGGAAGTGGCAGAATATTGTATTGGGGCCCCTCAAATGCTCAAGGGTGAATTTACTGATAGCGCAGGTCCTGGTATTGATATGTACTCGATGAAACAACCGCTGGGCGTCTGTGGAGGAATAACCCCTTTTAACTTTCCCGCAATGATACCTATGTGGATGTTTGCACCATCTGTAGTCTGTGGAAATGCTTTCATATTAAAACCATCAGAAAGAGATCCCTCAGTTCCAATTTTATTAGCAGAACTTATGGAAGAAGCTGGTCTTCCAAGAGGGGTACTACAAGTTGTCAATGGAGATAAAGTAAGCGTAGATGCGATGCTGACCAACCCCACAATACAGTCACTTGGATTTGTTGGTTCGACACCAATTGCCGAGTATATTTACGGGACAGGTTGCGCTAATGGAAAACGTGTTCAGTGCTTTGGTGGGGCTAAAAACCACATGATTGTAATGCCAGATGCAGATATGGATTTAGCCGCAGATGCTTTGGTTGGATCAGGTTATGGTGCTGCTGGTGAGCGTTGTATGGCGATTTCAGTAGCTGTACCAGTCGGCGAGGAAACAGCAGATCGCCTAATTGAAAAGTTGGCACCACGTATCGAAAAACTAAAGGTGGGACCTTACACAGCGGGAGACGATGTTGACTTTGGTCCCGTGGTTACAAGTGCCGCAAAACAAAATATTTTGAACCTCGTTCAGAGTGGAATAGATCAGGGAGCCAAATTAGTTATTGATGGGCGAGATTTTAGCCTTCAAGGTTATGAACATGGCTTCTTTGTTGGCCCACATTTGTTTGACAGAGTTACGCCAGATATGGATATATATAAAAAGGAAATATTTGGTCCAGTTTTGTCTACTGTAAGAGCAGGTTCCTACGAGGAAGCCATCGGATTAGCCATGAGCCATGAATATGGTAATGGTACGGCTATTTTTACTAGAGACGGTGATACTGCAAGAGATTTCGCAAACCGAATAAATATTGGAATGGTTGGAGTTAATGTACCAATTCCGGTGCCACTTGCATATCATACGTTTGGTGGATGGAAAAAATCCGTATTTGGTGATTTGAATCAACATGGCCCAGATGCGTTCAAGTTTTACACTAGAACAAAAACTGTAACCAGCAGGTGGCCATCAGGTATTAAAGAAGGTGGGGAATTCAACTTTAAAGCGATGGACTAATATTTAATTTCAGAATGGCGATAATAAATTAGCAGTTCTAGGTTCCATTTTAAAATATGGAGATAAATTTGAAAATTGGTTTTATAGGCCTTGGCAATATGGGCGCACCAATGGCAAAAAACTTAGCCAAAAATGGTTTAGATGTTTTGGGTTTCGATACGGATAACTTAATAAAGTTACCTGAAATAACTATGATGCCGTCCATACCAAAACTCCTTAATAACGTAGACGTCGTTTTCACAATGTTACCGTCTGGATTAGTAGTTAAGGAGATAGTTGACGAATTTATTCACAACTTCAAACCTAAGAGTACATTAATCGACTGTTCTACCATTGATGTTAAGACGACAAAGGAAGTCTGTCAGACCCTTGGTAATAAAAAGATAAATATGTTGGATGCACCAGTTTCTGGTGGTGTGCAGGGAGCAAAATCTGGCAGCCTAACCTTTATGGTTGGAGGAAGCAGAGATGAGTTTGATAAATTAAGGTTCCTATTTGAATACATGGGAAGCCGATCTGTTTATTGCGGTAAAAACGGAAGTGGGCAAACTGCAAAAATTTGCAATAATATGATACTTGGGGTCACGATGATCGCAACTTGTGAAGCCTTTGCATTGGCAGATAAGCTAGAGTTGGACCGCGAAGCCATGTTTGATGTTGTATCCACTTCATCTGGATATAGTTGGTCAATGAATAGCTACTGCCCTGCTCCTGGAATTGGGCCAAAAGCTCCATCTGATAACAATTATATCCCAGGTTTTTCTTCAGATTTAATGCTAAAAGATCTTACGCTATCTCAAAATGCAGCAAGCGAAACTAAGGCTTCTACTCCTATGGGGAATCTCGCAATGACGCTTTACAAAGATTTTGTAGAAAATAAGAACGGATCCGGTTTGGATTTTTCTTCTATCCTAAAAACTTTTGAGGTATAAAAAATATATTATAAACGCTATTGAACCATCTTTTTAAAAAAACAAGACCCGGTTCTGCTCTCATCCTTAGGACCATAAAAAAATTATTTATTGAAAATACTATGCCAAAATATCGTCACTATCACATTTTGAAAAAATACTTTTTTGCTTGGAATTTAATACTGGCCTATACTTTTTTATCCGTTTTAGGCACTCTAAATGCTTATGCAGAAGAAGCTGATAATCTATCTATAAATGATGCTATGACAGGAGAGCCGCAAAAACCACAACCATATATCAAGGAGACAAATAAAGATTGGAACCTTAAATGTATTGCACCACAGAATTCCATAGAACGTTGCGAAGCAAACCAGATAATAGTTAACGACAAAAAACAACCGGTTGCCGAGATTTCAATATTTAAGCTATCAGACAATCAAGTAGCTGAGGCTGCGGCAACCATCGTCGTACCTTTAGAAACTGTTCTTTCTGAGGGATTAATTTTGGCCATACAAGACTTAGAGCCAAAAAAATATCAGTTCAAATTTTGTAATAGCCTCGGTTGCTTTTCACAAATTGGACTAACTAAAGAAGAAGTAGAGGCGCTTAAAAATAAAGAAAAAGCTTCCATCTATTTGAAACATATATCTTCAGGTGATCAGCAAGTAATTATTCCCATTTCTCTTGCTGGTTTCATGAAAACATTTTCTAATGTGGTAAAACCCTAACATTCTAAGTTTTGTGCATCTCTAAAAAATCTATAACAGATTTTGCGGCTACAGTGCCTGAATTTTCCCCACCAACGCTCAAAAGGTCTAAAGATTTTCGCATTGCTGTTTTTTGACCAATCGGATCCTCTAGCTGATTTACTATGGCTTGAAAAATCTTATCAGGCTTACAATTGCTGCCAATAAATTCTGGAATAGAATGCTGTTCGGAAATTAAATTCACGAGGTTTACACTCTTAACGCTTACTAACAGCCTAAAAATAAGCCTTGATAAAAAACCCATATCGTAAGCGATCACCATTGGAGTTTCGGTAGAAGCCAACTCTAAAGAAATTGTACCTGACGCTGCTAATGCAATATCGCTAGAAGCGAATACTACACGTTTTAGTTTCTGAAAATCATTACTTGAAAGATCGTCCTTCGTTACCACAATTACATTGTTGCCCCACCTCTGTAAATTTTCTGCCACAATATGTTCGACTGTAGGGGCTACTACTATAACTATCCTAGTATTTAATCTTTGGGAAATCAGCATTGACGAAACATTTTTAAAAACAGGCATTAAACGATCAACTTCAGATTTTCTTGAACCAGGCAGAAATGCTACAAGAGTATCATTTTGGCCTATTTTATGTTGTTGACGAAAGTTTTTAACTAAACGTGGTTCTGGCAAATTTTCATTTGCTACTGGATGCCCAACAAAATCACAACTTATGCCTTCTCGCTGCATATAAGGTGGCTCAAATGGAAATAATGCTAAAATATGATCTACATAACTAGAAATTTTTTTTGCTCTATTGGGCCGCCAAGCCCAAACTGTTGGCGCAACATAGTGGACAGTATTTATGAATAATTTTTTACGAACCATTTTGGCAACCCGCAATGAAAATTCAGGTGCATCAATCGTAATCAGTACATCGGGTTTAAGACGCAGTATATCATCAACTGTATTTTTAATTCGTTTTTTCAAAAAACTGTATTTAGCTAAAATCTCCCCAATACCCATAACCGCTATTTCACTTATTGGGAATAAACTGGTCAGGCCTTGTTCTTCCATTAAAAAACCACCTACGCCATAAAAATCCAATTCGTAGGGAGCACAACTTTTTAAACCAGCCATTAATTCAGCTCCAAGCTTATCACCCGAAGGTTCACCCGCAACTAAATACACTTTCATTTTCCCCGCTCCTTAACGATAAATGATAATGAAAGCTTTTCGCACAGTCGAAAACATTCATCCTGGTCCAATACGATAACTTTATCAGGACTAATAATAATTGCAGCTAACTGAGCATCGTATACTTGACGGATTGTTTTCGGACCAATTGTAGGCATGTCCACGCGCAAATCCTGGTTTGTTTTTTCTCTTTTTACTAAAACCCCTACTCCCACTCGCCGTAGAGCCGTAGAGGTGTCGCGAACATAGCCAAGCAGCTGCTCAGTACCCTGAACAGTTTCAATACCTAAAACCTGTCCAGCCTCGACAACCACCGACTGACCTATGTCAAGACAACTTATTTTTTCTAAAATTTCATCGGCACGCTTAACGTCGTCCTCATTTACGTTATCTGCAGAGCCAGTATATACCCCTTCTTTTAATGTTAAGTTACACACTACTTCGTGTGCCCCGATAGGAGTAATATTTGCCTCAAGGAATAATGATATAATGTATTTTAAAAGTGTATCATCGCCGTGTTGCATGGCATTAAAAATTAAATGAGATCTAGCTTTTGAAAACTCGTCAAATTTTGTTTCATCCAATAAGGGTCTTTTCATGTCGCCAACCATAACGACGCTACGAATACCACGGGCATTTAAATCTTCAAAAAAATAACCTAGCTGATTGAAATTATGAAACTTAGCACGATCACTCAGAGAACATGGCATCCCCTCAAACCCTATCACGTATGGATCAGAAAGTTCTTCATAAACTATTTTTGGTAAAGCACCTCCGCCAGCTATGATTGCAAAATTTTTATAATTTTTCATATTATTTCATCTAGGGGTAAGGAAAGACCTATCACTAGGGCCTAAAACAAAACTTACAATTTTTTCTACATATTCGCTGTCACTATCATCTGTTAGCTTTTGAGCCCGGTCCTGGAAAGTACCATCTCCCTGAGAAAGAGTCTGAAAAGCTGCCCTCAATGCCATAATATCAGCTCTAGGAACTCCTTTACGTTTTAAACCTACAAGATTTAAACCATCTAATTCACCCCTAGGAGCTTGAACCAGTCCGTAGGGAATTACATCATTAGTAACCATTGTTACTGCTCCGATTATAGCCCCCTCACCTATCCTTACAAATTGATGTACTCCACTTAATCCGCCAACGATAACATTATCTTCTATTATGCAATGCCCAGCTAAAGAAGCATTATTTACCAGAATGACATTATCTCCAACTTGAGCATCGTGTGCTATATGACACCCGGCCATGAACAGTCCGTCATTACCAACTTTCGTTATTCCACCACCACCTTTAGTTCCTACGTTTATAGTGACGTGTTCTCGAATTTGATTTCGATTTCCTATTTTTAAAGTAGTACTTTCACCATTAAATTTTTTGTCTTGCGGTATCTCCCCCAAGACAGCAAAGGGGAAAACCGTGTTTTCATCACCCAAGAAGGTATCTCCCTTGATGACAACATGACTTTTCAATTCGACATTTTTTCCTAACCTAACTTTACTTCCTACAAAGCAAAGGGGTCCAACGGAAGTTCCCTCACCAATTTCCGCTCCATCTTCAATTATAGAGCTATGATGGATATTTACATTTGCCACCATTATACCTCAGTACTATTCAAATCCATCATAGCAGAAAATTCAGCTTGAGCTGCCATTTCACCATCAACACTAGCCTCTCCGTAAAATTTCCATACTTTACCACCAGGTTTTCCCCTAATAGTATTTAAATTCATGATCAATTGATCGCCGGGAGTTACTTTTCTTCTGAACTTGCAGTTATCGATTGCCATAAAATATATAAGCATATTTTTATCTACCAAATTCAAACCGACTCCAACCATTACAGCTGCCGTTTGTGCCATTGCCTCCACTATCATAATACCCGGCATAATTGGAGTAGTTGGGAAATGTCCCTGAAATTGTGGTTCGTTAAATGTAATATTTTTTATACCAGCGGCTTTATTAAAACCATCTATATCAACTACTTTGTCGACCAATAGAAATGGATACCGATGCGGCAGAATGCGCTTTATTAAATCAATATCTGCAATTCTGTTATCATCACTCATAAAAGTTCCTTCTCATTGGCTTACTATACAGGATTTATTTCACATCAAAACGACCTCTCATAGGTGGGTCTAATTAGTCAGCGTTCGTAGTCCCGTCTCCCAACTTACCATTTATTAACTCTATTGCCTTCTCAGTAATATCGACCATCGGGTTGGATAAAACTATGTTACGTCTGTCAATTATTACGGATGCTTTATAACTCAGCATGATTTCTTGCAAGAACGGGACAGAAAGCTGCAGTAATTTATTTATGTTTTCGTCTCGAATTTCAAAAAGCGTATTTTCCAAAGCTGCACGTTCTTTTCGAATAGCATTCGCTCTTTCGTCGAATTCAACTGCTAATTTTCTGAATTCATCCGCAGCAAGAGTTTTACGCAATTCTACTAGGCTTTGTTCCTCAGCTTCGAGGTTATTCTGTATGATTGTATTACTTTCAATGAGTTCGCTCTGCGCGTTTTCAAATTCTTTTAATATGCGCTGCCCATATTGCGTCTCCCTCGCAATTCTCGATATATCTATTGTCAGGACACTGGAAAAGCTGGCTTCACCAATGTCCGTTTCTTGCGCAATAGTAATTGCTGGACAATAAACAGAAATACAAAAAAGAATACATAGGAGCCGCATTTCTAAAACTGGGTCCTGATCGTAAGATCAAAATTTTGCTCCCTATCAAATGTTTCCTTTTGCAGTGGTCGTGAAAAATTAAACCTGAGTGGCCCAATAGGTGTTTTCCAAAATAAAGAAGCGCCAAGGACACTTCGCCAGGAACCATCTTCATAAATAACATTCTCATTAATTTTATCTAACGACCACAAGTTCCCTACATCAAAGAATATCCCACCATCGACCCCATATTCTTCAGGGAGACCCAACGAAAATTCGGCTTCCAGTCTTAGTACTGCAAAAGTATTACCTCCCAAGGCATCGTTTATAACTTCGCCTTCTTCAACAATTTCTCTTGGACCGATACCGCCGGGTTCAAAACCTCTCATTAATGCTGAACCAAGAAAAAAACGGTCTGTTACTCGGCTATCACCATAATTCAAGACACCTCCCTCGAGCGTGCCTTTAAGTAAAACCTCTTCGTTTAAAATTTTTCTCTGTAACCTCGCCAACGCACTTGTTTTTGAGCTCTCACCATCGCCAGTAAACCCAGAAACTTCTTGAGACACTCTAAATACGATACCAAAGTTTGGATCTAATCCATAACGCAATGTATTGTAAGTATATGCAACTTTTGAATATGCTCTTTCCTTTTGTCCAATATTCACTTCATTTTGAATAATGTTTCCAACATTTACTGGGTCCCTTAGTTCTGTCTCATTGTATCCTATGCTCACAGAGATATTACTATGATCACTAATTGGGAAAGATACTTGAGGTGAGACATCCAGGATGGTTGTATCGTAATTAGAGTTCTCTTTCTCAGTTTCGGTGAACTTACTAGAAAACCCAAGACTTAAGCCCGGAGACAAAAATTCTGGCTCTATAAAACCGAGAGAATATGTCCGACTACCAACACCCGAATTATATTTGAGGCGGAAGTCTTGTCCCCTACCCAAAAAATTTCGTTCCGCATATTCCAGTAGAAGACCAAAACCTGAGCTGGTGGAATACGATCCCCCTAAACTAACAGATCCAGTTGGCTTCTCCTTTACCGAAACATCAACAATTACAGAATCTTTTGCTTTCCCTTGGCGAGCCGAAACATCAACGGTTTCAAAAAAACCTAGAGAACGTATGCGATCCGTTGCTTGTCTAATACGTCGTGCAGAGAATGGATCCCCCTCAGCAGCCCGGAATTGTCTACGAATGACTTTGTCTAAAGTAGCAGTGTTACCGGCTATATTTATTCGCTCGAGAATAACACGTGGGCCGCGTTCTATTAAGTAATTAACGTTAATCGACAAAGAAGAGCTGTCCTTCGTAACTTTGGGCTTAACCCTAATAAAATCAAAGCCATTTCTCAAAGCTAAACGCTCTATTTTTTCCACATCAAGTTCAACAATCTTAGCAGAGTATGTTGAACCATTTGTTAGCTTTAAGATTTCAAAATACTCATCTACGTCTAACTCTTTTAGGCTGGTTTCGACAGCTACATCTCCCACAGCGAATTGTTGACCTTCAGATATGTTAAAGACCAAGAAATACCCATCTCTCTCCTCTGTAAGTTCTGCGTTGACCGAATTTACTCGGAAATCTACAAAACCTCGTGAAGTATAAAAATCTGTCAAAACTTTTTTATCAAACTCTATTCTTTCTTCTACAAATGTATCGGATCTCACAAATGTTCGAAAAAGACCGGCTTGTTTTGTGGATAGAACACGACGTAACCGTCGGTCAGAAAATGCCCTATTGCCTACAATCCCAATTTTTTCAATTTCAATTACGCCACCTTCAAAAATCTCAAAAATTAAATCTACTCTGTTTTCTGGCTTTCTAATTACTTTTGGATTAACTCTTGCCGCTAAACGTCCCATTACGGCATACGTTTCTGCAATATTTTTTCGATCCTGTTCAACCGTTTGGGCATCCAGCACATATTTTTCTTTAGATTTTAATACCTTTTCTAAAGCTGCATCTTCAACACGTACATTGCCCTCGAAATAAATTCGATTAATAGTGGGGTACTCAACGACAATTACTCTTAGCAAACCGTCATTTTCGTCAAACTCTACACTTTCGAACAATCCACTTTTTAGGACTCTTTGATATGCAGCATTGATTTCATTAGCCTCAAAATTCTGGCCCTCCGGTAAAGAGATGAACGACTTGATTGTATCAGTCTCAATTCTTTGATTACCAACTATCTCTATTTCTGAAATCGCAAATGTTTGAGCCGAAGGAATGCTTGGAAATGATAAGAACAAACATGCCGGTAAAGCAAAAATGATGTAAAAAAGTTTTTCTCTCAATTTCATAGGATTTCCCAGGTAGTGCTTTTTAACCCCACTATGTGACTACCTACAAAAATTTATCATGTCAAAGGCAATCAAATCCGATTTTCAAAGCATAAAATAAAATTAGTTAAAATCAGCAATAATAATCATTAAAAATTGCAAACATCATGAAAAACAACACCAAAGCAAGCCCCGTCGTCATGAGAACGCTCAATGCCTTTTGGTTTGGAGGTTTCTTGAAAATTGCCTCATAAGCATAAAATACCAAGTGGCCTCCATCCAAAACTGGGATTGGTAATAGGTTCATAAAACCAATGGCGGCTGAGAATAATGCCAAAGTTTGAATAAAACTTTGAACTCCTTCCTTTGCCATATGAGAAGAAATTTCCGCTATTTCAACTGGGCCAGATAAATTACAGGTACTAATATTGCCTGCCACAATATGGTAAAGCCCATTAATTGAGGAAGAGATTATCGAGTAAGTCTGAAAAACTGAAAGTCGAACTGCTTGCAGGAGTGGGATTGGCTCTGTAAGCAAATCAAAGGGGTATATCGAGCCAACTATTCCAATTCTCCATTTTGTTATAAAACCACCTTCCGGTTGAGGTATGTCCTCTCTTTTGGGAATAATTGTCGTTTGAAATATTGTTGCGTCGCGCCACACCTTGAGGTCTAAAGAAGATCCAGAGGATTTTTCAACCGCTTCTTTCAATTGATTGAATTTGCTAATTGGCTCACCGTTGATTTCTAAAATAACATCACCTGCATTCAAATTTGCTTCTACAGCAGCCGATAGTGGGACTAAACCGGAAACACGTGGAATATCTATTGGTGGGCCAACTACAAAATATATCTCTCCATCTCTTCTAATTTCATATGTAATTGAGTTTGGATCATCATATTCGATATGCTCTAGCATATCACTCACGCCGCTATCTAAGCCAATTTTATACCCCGAAATACTTATAATTTCATCACCTGTTTCAAGCTGATTAACAAATGGTAATGGGTTTATTTTACTTACGGTCAGCGGCTCTCGCACCTGTCCTACCGATACGAACAGCATGAAAAATATGGCGATAGAAAATACGAAATTAAATATTGGTCCTGCTGCGACTGTCGCAGTCCGCGCCCAAAGTGGCGCACCATGCAAAGTCGTTCGCAAATCGTTTTCATTGAGTGCTTTTGAACGAAAATCCGCATGACTACTTGATATGTTTGCATCACCCTTAAATTTTACAAACCCACCAAATGGAATAGCAGCTATCTGCCAAGTAGTTCCATTCTTGTCGACACGGGATAAAATAACAGGTCCCATACCTACGGAAAACACATCAGCCTTTATTCCAGTCCACTTACCCACAATATAGTGGCCATACTCATGCACAAAAACAATTATAGATAAACTCACAATAAATGAGATGACAGGGTGCAAAATTCCACCAAAATAGGGAAAAACTTCCAAACTTTTTCTAGCTCCCCTGCATTTGAATTAACTCTGCCGCAAAATTTCGTGACAGTTTATCAATATCAAGAATATTACTTAAACACATTTCCGTTTTATGGCAGTTTTTCAAATGGCAAATTTCAGCAATAGTTTTTTCAACAATAATGGACATTTCTAGAAAGCCAATTTGTTTTGCTAAGAACCCGTCAAGTGCAGTTTCTTTTGCAGCATTAAATACAGCTCCGGATATACCTCCTAAATCCATCACGTCATATGCCAAACTGATTGCAGGAAAACGTTCTTCATCTGGCTCCACAAATGTGAGGGGACTACTTTTTGTAAAATCTAACTTTTCTAAAGGCAATGTCTTACGATTTGGATAGTTCAGGGCGTAACCAATAGCGTGGCGCATGTCAGGCGGACCTAAATGAGCCAGCATGCCTCCGTCGCAGAAACCCACTATTGCATGGACTAGAGACTGTGGATGCACAAGAACCTCAATTTGCTTTGACGCCAGATTAAAAAGTTCTTTTGCTTCAATTACTTCCAGGGCCTTATTAAACATCGATGCACTATCAATAGTAATTCTTTGACCCATATTCCAATTTGGATGCGTTGATGCCTGCTCAGGGGTAGCCTTGGCTATTTCCTCAATTGTCCAGTCACGGAATGCGCCGCCGGAGGCAGTTAAAATAACCCTCTCTATCGAAGTAACATTCTCTCCATGCAGCGCTTGAAAAATAGCTGAGTGCTCGCTATCAACTGGTATTAATTTACAATTATTTTTAAAGGCCTTTTGCTTTACCAGATCTCCTGCTGCAACCATACTTTCCTTATTTGCCAGCGCTAAATCAGCTCCGTTTTCCAGTGCAATCAATCCTGGCTCAAGGCCTGCAGCACCTACAATGGCTGAAAATGCCAGATCACACTTTCTCGAAGCACTTTCGAGCAGTGCCTCTCTACCTGTACCAATATTGATTTGAGTATTTCTTAAAGCATTTTTTAACTCTTCAAATTGATCATTAGTTGCAGCTACAACGGCCTGAGGTTTGAATTCCAAAGCTGCTTTGATGAGTAAATCAATGTTTGAACCTGCAGTTAGCACCACAATTTCGTAGGAATCTATATCACGAGAAATTAAATCAAGTGTATTTTGCCCAACCGAACCTGTAGCTCCAAAAATAGAAATTCTTTTTTTATTCATGAAATTAGAGGTTCCAAAATACCACAAATTAATATTGCAACAATAATACCATCAAATCTGTCCAGAAAACCACCATGTCCTGGAATAATATTTGAACTATCCTTCACCTTACATTTTCTTTTCAAAAAGCTTTCGAACAAATCACCAACTTGTGAGCCGAAAGAGAGTAAGATTGCAAATAAAAATAAAGTCTGGGCGTTAAGTGTAAAATCCGTAAAGGCATTAAATTCCATGAAAAAATAAGTGCAAAGGAAAGCCCCTGCCCAACCAGACAGGACTCCTGCCCAAGTTTTATTCGGAGAAATACTAATAAAAAATTTTGGACCACCAATTAACCGACCGCCAAAATAACCAAATGTATCTGTCACAATTACAAGACAGACGACCCATGCGACAAATAAAATTCCAAAATCACCTCTGAGTTCTATGAGATAGAAACCGCCTAAAATTATAATCAAAGAGTATAGTGCACCCAAAAGCTTTTGAGTGCTCATTAAAAAGTACTGGCACATCAAGGAAACTGCTAAAATACTCAAAGACAATGTCCAAAAATCTGCATAAGTTAAGAATAAGATGGTTATCAAAGCAACAATTGACGAATATATTGGAGCTTCCAAGAATAATGGACTCTGCATTTTGGCCAATTCGTAGTGCATAACGAAGACCAAACCAACCACAGTAATTAGCAAGAATAGCCCACCAAAAAACATTGCTAAAAAACCTGCTAATCCCAAAACACTAGCTGAGTATAGTCGAGACGGTAAGTCACTCCATCGCGCCACCGTCATGATGCTAACAAACCGCCGAAACGACGCTTCCGAGAACCAAAAATAGATACAATTTCTTGAAAATCTCTTACTGTAAAATCTGGCCACAAAGTTTTAACGAATTCATATTCTGCATACGCCGATTGCCATAACAGAAAATTAGATATTCTAGCTTCTCCAGACGTTCTAATAACAAGATCAGGATCGGGAAGTACATATGTATCAAGATAACGAGCCAAAGTTTGTTCATTAACTTTGTCTGGATTAAGTTTACCCTTTGCAACATCCTGCGCCATTCGCCTACTAGCTCGAGCAACCTCATCTCTTCCACCATAATTGATTGCGACGGTTAGGTTAACGAGCGTATTTTTCGAGGTCATCTTTTCCAGCTCATCCATCAATTGGACTAACCTTGGCTCTAGACGCAACCGATCTCCGATGAACCTTACACGAACCCCGGCATCTACCAGTCTTTTTGCCTCACTAAGAATATATTTCTTAAATAGTTTCATCAAACCTGCAACTTCTGTTTGAGTACGCTTCCAATTTTCGGTGGAAAAGGCAAAGACTGTTAGATATTTAACACCGAGTTGAGGACAAGCCTCTACAATGTCCCGTACTCGCTTTGCACCGGCGCGATGCCCGTACAGACGAGGTTTGCCGCGCGACTTGGCCCATCGACCGTTACCATCCATAATTATAGCAACATGCTCGGCTGCGCCAATAATTCCTTTATTTTCTGGCATTTTTGTTTCAGTCACACCTGCATGATCTCATCTTGCTTAGTATTCAGAAAACTGTCAATTCGCTTAACGTAGTCATCTGTCATTTCCTGGACTTCGCTCTCCCAAAACTTTTGATCATCCTCAGACATTCCATCTGATTTATATTTCTTTACCTGATCCATTCCGTCTTTTCTGATATTACGAATTGATATCCTAGCTTGCTCGGCATATTGAGCCGCAACTTTACTAAGTTCTTTTCTTCGCTCCTCATTAAGCTCTGGTATTGGAAGCATAATCAAAGTACCGTTCATTTGAGGATTTATCCCTAAACCACTTTCTCGAATTGCTTTATCTACTAATTCTACAAGCGATTTGTCCCAAACATTAATTGTTACCATCCGAGGTTCCGGAACATTTACCGTCCCCACTTGATTAATTGGAGTCTTCTGACCGTAAGCTTCAACCATTATTGGGTCTAGCATTGATGAAGATGCTCTACCCGTACGAAGGGAAGCAAATTCTGACTTCAGAGCAGTCATTGCCCCATCCATTCTGCGTGTTAAGTCATCGACATCTAATTCAAATTCTTCTGCCATTTTTCTGCTCTTTTCAGTAAATTATTGCATAAGACGCACAATCACCCTAGCTATTTTCATATACTTTCGTGTAGGTACCATTACCAGCTAAAATTGTCTTAAATCCGCCAGGTTCCGCCAGTGAAAAAACTATAATGGGCAGTTTATTGTCACGGGCAAGTGCAATAGCTGAGGCATCCATGACCTTTAGATGTTGCGAGAGTACCTGATCATAAGAAATATGATCAAACCTTTTTGCATCAGTGTGTTCAACTGGATCTTTATCGTAAACTCCATTTACTTTTGTGCCTTTAAAAATAGCGTCGCAAGCCATCTCGCTAGCTCGTAAGGTCGCAGCCGTATCTGTCGTGAAATACGGGTTTCCAGTTCCAGCAGCAAATATACATACTCGTTTTTTTTCTAAATGCCTAACTGCCCTACGACGAATATATGGCTCACTAATTTGATCCATAGGTATGGCACTTAGCACACGAGTGTAGACACCAACACTTTCTAAAGCGCTTTGCATAGCTAAAGCATTCATTACAGTTGCAAGCATACCCATGTAGTCTGCAGTAGTTCGCTCCATCCCTTGAGCACTACCTTGCAAACCCCTAAATATGTTTCCTCCCCCAATGACCATACAAATCTCCACGCCTAACTCGTGGACAGATTTTACTTCTCGTGCAATTCTTTCAACGGTTGGTGGATTTAATCCAAAACCCTTATCTCCCATCAAAGCTTCACCCGAAATCTTCAGCATTACCCTTTTGAATTGGGGAACTTTACTGTCAGATGAGGCCATTGATATCTCCGTCTTTACTACTTGAATGATTAGGGCAAAACAGCTGTGATAGCTAATATTATTTTTATCATTCAATAAACTTCTTGGTTTATCTCAGAATAATTTATAAAGCACAACAGCATGACTGATCCGATAACTGATACTTTTCTAAACAAAGAAAGCAATAAGCCAATCTTACTTGTTGGACCTACAGCGTCTGGAAAATCTAAACTTGCGATGTCTTTGGCTATCAAATTGAAAAGGCACATTGTTAATGCAGACTCAGTCCAAGTCTACAGTAATTGGCGGATTTTAACGGCCAGACCTACATCAGAAGATGAAAAAATAATACAGCATCATTTATACGGGCACAAAGCACCTGACGAAGAGTATTCCGTTGGACATTGGTTGCGGGAATTATCAGAAATTCTAAAAACTAACAAAAATTTAATAATCGTTGGGGGAACAGGCTTATATTTTACAGCTCTCACAGAGGGTCTCGTAAACATACCTAAAATTTCCAATAAAGTAAAAAATATGAGCAAGAAAAAGCTAAATGATAATGGTATCGCGGGCCTTCTTCAGGATCTTGACAACGAGACCTTAGAAAATATTGATATTAAAAATCCAATGCGGGTTGTAAGAGCATGGGAAGTTTTTCATGAAACTGGTAAGTCCTTAAAAAGGTGGCAAAGCGAGACCGAGCCCGCAATTTTACCTTTAAGTGACTGTCACCCATTAGTAATTAATCCAGGCAAGGCTGATTTAGACAAAAAAATACGATGTCGATTTGAGAAAATGATCAAAATCGGGGCGTTGGATGAGGCAAGAAGAAATATGTTCAGCTGGAATGAAAACTCAATTGCAAGTAAAGCTATTGGAGCCTCAGAATTGATCTCTCATTTGAAGGGTGAATTATCGATTAAACAGGTAATAGAAAACGCGTCAATAGCTACGAGGCAATATGCTAAAAGGCAAAAAACCTGGATTAAAACGCGAATGACTGACTGGGATGACATAACCGATCTAACTTTGTAAAGGTATGTCGTTTATCAATCATTTGGCTGTCGTATTTTGACAAGGAAATGCCGATAACTACTGTTGACCTTCACTGGCTTTTGATGCCTCATGTTAGGTACGGTTGAAGTATCAGGCATTATTTTGTATGCTTTGGCTTCTAGATTTAAATTAGGTGTCATAACAGGGAGACAAAAATGACGCATAAAAATGGAAGACGAGAAATCCATCCAGTTGCCCAGATGTATGCTAAAGAACATCTTGAGGGAGAAATGGATAGAAGAGAATTTATGGCTAGAGCCACAGCATTGGGCGTAACGGCTGCTGGTGCATACGGACTTATTGGCGCTTCATCGCCAGCAGTAGCCGGTGGACACTTGCAGCAAGGTGGCACAATGCGGATGGCAATGGAATGCATTGCACTAAAAGACCCACGAGTTTTTGATTGGACGCAACTTGCGCATTTTACAGCTGGCACACTAGAATATTTAGTAGAGTACAATAACGACGGGTCGATAACGCCAAATTTACTAGAGAGCTGGTCTGCAAATAGTGATGCAACAAAGTACACACTGAATGTTCGCAAGGGCGTTAAGTGGAACAATGGCGATGATTTTACTGCGGAAGATGTAGCTCGAAATATTGAGGGATGGTGTGACAAATCTGTCGAAGGTAATTCGATGGCTGGACGGATGGCTTCATTAATCGATGCCGACACCGGCAAAGCTGCTGCGGGTGCTATTAAAGTAACCGGAAGTCATACAGTTGAGTTAACTTGTGTTGCTTCTGACATTACAGTAATCGCCGGTATGGCAGATTACCCAGCTGCGGTTGTTCACTCTAGTTTCAATCCAGATACAATGGGAACATCGGCATTAGTAGGAACTGGCCCATTTATACCTGAAAGTTACGAAACTGGCGTTAAAGGCGTTACAGTTAAAAATGAGGGTCATGATTGGTGGGGTTATTCTGTAGGCCGCACAGTGCCATTAGATCGCATTGAATTTATCGATTATGGCACAGATCCATCTGCGTACGTAGCAGCGGCTGAGGGTGATGAAGTTGACGTTTTCTACGAGACAGTGGGCGAATACGTTGACCTTATGCCATCAATTGGATGGGAGAATTCCACAATCGCCACTGGATCAACAATCGTAGTACGTCCAAATCAATTAGCCGATGCTTACAAAGATAAACGCGTGAGACAAGCTCTAGCAATGGCAGTTGATAATTCTATCTGTCTAGAGTTAGGCTACGCCGGCAAAGGAGCACCCGCAGATAACTTTCATTCAGGTTCTATGCACCCGGAGCATGATCCAAGTGTGACACGGCTACCATATGATCCTGCAAAAGCAATGGCTTTAATGAAGGAAGCAGGTATGGAAGACTATGAACATGAACTGCATTCTATCGATGATGATTGGCGTAAAAATACTACGGATTCTGTTGCAGCGCAGCTTCGCGATGCTGGTTTCAAGGTAAAGCGTACCATTCTTCCAGGTTCTACCTTCTGGAATGACTGGACTAAGTACCCATTCAGTTCAACAAACTGGAACCATAGGCCATTTGCAACCCAAGTTTGGGGACTAGCATATCGCTCTGGTGAGGCCTGGAATGAATTTGGCTGGGACAATAAAGAATTTGATGCTTTGCTTGCCCAAGCCAACTCTATTGCAGATGCTGATGAGCGCCGAAAGGTTGCAGGCAAATGTCAAGCTCTAATAAGGGATGAAGGTGTAACGATACAGCCTTATTGGAGAAGCCTGTACAGAAGCCACAGACCAGAACTTCAGTGTGACCAGCACATAGCGTATCATCCTCATGTTTATAAGTGGGGATTTAGAGCTTAATAGCTAAAATTTGAGCCGCGCCTCTTTTGGCGCGGCTGTTTCAAAGTTAATCCTCTCAAATTATCAAGCTTACAGGTATTTAATGGCACTATTCATACTCCGTCGAATAGCTATCATGCTGTTTACCTCACTATGCCTGACCTTTGTTGTTTTTTTTCTGACAAACCTTTATCCAAATTTAGAAAAAATGGCGAAAACCCAAGGCAATTTTCGCATGGATGATCAGGCTGTTCTCTCCTTTTTGGAAAACAGAGGGTATCTCCTTCCACTACCAATTAAATATGGCGAATGGTTGGGAGTATATCCAGGATACGTCATTGAGGGCTCAGACGGAGAGGTGAGAGGAAGATGTTTTAAAAGCGATGAGACGCCATCTGAAGCGCCTAAATATTGTGGCATCCTACAGGGTTACTGGGGGTACTCTACCCGCTTTAAGAGCGATGTGTGGGATATAGTCACAACCCGTTTAGGCCTAACTGGAATTTTAATGTTTTGGGTCATGGCCCTGATGGTGCCAAGCGCTTTAATCATTGGAATATTAGCAGGAATGCGCGAAGGAAGCCGTACCGACAGATCCTTATCAACTTTTTCAATTGTCACGACTGCAACCCCGGAATACGTATCTGGGGTCATTCTAATAGCAGTTTTTGCATCAAGCGCGTTTGGACTTAAATGGTTTAAAGGCACTGCTACAGCAGCGATGGACAATCCAAACTTAGAAAACTTTTTTCTACCAGTCGTTACAATAGCCATCTATGGGATGGGTTACATTGCTCGAATGACCCGAGCCTCAATGGCTGAGGTAATGACAGCTCAATATATCAGAACAGCTCGTCTGAAAGGTGTATCTTTTCCAAACATAGTTTTAAAGCATGCGCTAAGAAACGCACTGATTGCTCCATTCACAGTTATAATGCTTCAATTCCCATGGCTGTTAAATGGTGTTGTAATTGTTGAGACCCTATTTAACTATAAGGGTTTCGGATGGGTTCTTGTGCAAGCGGCAGGTAACAATGACATAGAACTTTTGCTGGGCATATCTGTTGTATCAGTATTCGTCGTTTTAGTTACACAACTCATATCTGATATTGGGTATGTATACTTAAATCCCCGCATCAGTGTCACTTAGGGATTATTGTTATGGATTTGTTAACTTGGAGTGACATAATTATACAGATCGTACTTAGACTAGGGCCAGTTTGGGTTGCCTTGGTTATTCTGTTTCTTGTTTCATTTAGATTTAAACGTTCACTTGGCCTCTATGGGAAATTATTTGATTCATCAATTGGCATGATTGGCTTTGCTATAGTGATGTTCTGGGTTTTCGCAGGTTTTTTTGCTGGAGCTCTGGACTGGATTATAACACACGATCCATTAGCACAGTTCTCTGGTATGAAAAATAAAGTTCCTGGGACGCCACTTCGCGGCGCCGAAGATGGCGACTATAGTCACTTCTTATTCGGAGGCGATCATCTCGCTCGCGATGTTTTCAGCAGAATGATTGCAGGCTCAACTATAGTTATTATTATTGCTCCCATGGCAACATTATTTGCTTTTATGGTCGGTATAACTTTAGGCGTTCCTGCAGGATATTACGGTGGGCGCCTTGATACAACGATTTCGTTTATAGCTAATTTGATACTAGCATTTCCAGTTATTTTGCTATTCTATCTTCTGGTCACACCAGAAATTCGGTTAACTGGTTTACCTCAATACATGGCTGTTGTCCTTTTCCTATTTCCTCTAATATTTTATACTGTTCTTGTGAATTCACGCTTTCACATAGTCCCAACTAAAAGAAACGCATTGCTCGGTATTGGCCTCGCTGTTCTGGGTATCTTATATATTTCATTGATTAATGAAGCCGGCAGTAAAATTTCCTTTTTATCATCTATCGATCTATTCGATGTCGACGCGGGGCTACTGACTGTGTTTGTATCAGTTGTTTTTGTAAATGCTCCAACAGTTTTTCGTATTGTGAGGGGTTTAACGATGGACATAAAAACGAGAGACTATGTGGCAGCAGCTCAAACCCGAGGCGAAGGTGCTTGGTATATAATGCTCTGGGAAATATTACCTAATGCTAGGGGTCCTCTTATCGTCGATTTTTGCCTCAGAATAGGATACACAACTATACTTTTGGGAACTCTAGGTTTTTTTGGCCTTGGGCTTGCACCAGAGGATCCAAACTGGGGTGCTACTATTAACGATGGTCGTAAGTTACTTTCAATTTACCCCCACCCTGCTCTCGTGCCATCGATTGCTTTGCTAAGTTTGGTCCTAGGATTAAATTTACTCGCAGACGGCTTAAGAGAAGAAAGCCTAAAAGATTAAAAATAAGTTTGTGCTATTCACAACAAGAGGTCTAAACAGAGAATATAATGTCAAAAATTAGCTACGATGGACCAATTCTAGAGATCGATCAACTTTCCATTTCGTTCTTCACACGTCTTCGGGAAATCCCTGCCGTAATGGACTTCTCCGTAGTTGTACAACCCGGGGAAGCGGTTGGTTTGGTGGGTGAATCTGGCTGTGGAAAATCAACAGTTGCATTAGGCGTTATGCAAGACTTAGGAGTAAATGGCAGCATTGTTGGAGGAAAAATAAAATTTAAAGGGCAAGACCTCAGTAAGATGAGCCCCGAACAGTTGCGAGATATTCGCGGCAACGAAATTGCAATGATTTATCAAGAACCCATGGCGTCTTTAAACCCAGCCATGAAAGTTGGAAAGCAGCTTATAGAAGTTCCTATTATTCACGAAGGTGTATCGGAAGAGGAAGCTTTGCGCAGAGCAAAAGAAGTTCTTGTCGATGTTAAGCTACCCGATCCAGAGAGAATTTTAAAGTCATATCCTCATCAGCTTTCAGGTGGCCAACAGCAGCGCATAGTCATCGCTATGGCTCTAATGTCCAAGCCAGCACTTTTGATTTTAGATGAGCCAACGACAGCATTGGATGTGACGGTCGAAGCCGCCGTGGTAGATGTAGTAAAAGACTTAGGCAAAAAATATGGCACTTCCATGCTGTTTATCTCGCACAATCTGGGATTAATTCTGGAAACTTGTGATCAAATTTGTGTTATGTATTCTGGTGAAGCCGTAGAAACAGGTTCAATATCAGATGTTTTTGATAAAATGCAGCATCCCTACACTCAGGCTTTATTCCAATCCATCCCTCTTCCAAGCGCTGATAAAAATAGTCGTCCCCTGGTAGCAATTCCAGGCAACTTTCCATTGCCTCATGAGCGACCAACCGGATGCAATTTTGGTCCAAGATGTAATTATTTTAAAGATGGCTTATGTAACATCCAAGCTATACCAATGAACAAAATCAAAGGTTTTGAGAGACACTTCAGTCGATGTTCAAGAATAGAGGAAATAAATTGGGACACACCAATTTCGAGTTCGTCACAGTTCGAAAGTCCACCACCGGGGGATGTGGTCCTAAAAATAGATAATCTGAAGAAATATTACGAAGTAGCAGCTAATGCATTATTTGGCTCAAGCGGCACAAATAAAACAGTGAAGGCAAATGAGACACTTTCGTTTGAAGCTAGGGAAAGTGAAACATTAGCGATAGTTGGCGAATCTGGTTGTGGGAAATCTACATTTGCAAAAGTATTGATGGGTCTGGAGACCGCAACCGACGGCGATATCCTTTTAGACAAGGAAAATATAGAATCTACACCGATAGAAGCTCGGGACACTCAAACGGTCGCAGATATTCAAATGGTTTTTCAGAACCCATTTGATACGCTCAATCCATCAATGACAGTAGGACGTCAGATCGTACGAGCACTGGAAGTATTTAAATACGGCGAAAGTGATGACGAGAGACATGACCGCATGCTTCAGCTACTTGATTTGGTTAAGTTACCCCGTGCATTTGCAACCAGAATGCCTCGCCAACTTTCGGGAGGTCAAAAGCAGCGGGTTGGAATAGCGCGCGCCTTCGCTGGTGGCGCTCGGATTGTAGTTGCAGACGAACCAGTATCAGCGCTGGATGTATCTGTGCAGGCTGCTGTAACTGATTTACTTATGGAAATTCAAAGAAAAGAAAAAACAACTCTGCTCTTTATAAGTCATGATCTGTCGATTGTACGTTATCTTTCAGATAGGGTTATGGTGATGTACCTTGGTCACGTTGTTGAGTTGGGAACAACAGACCAAGTCTTTTCACCGCCCTATCATCCATATACGGAGGCACTACTTTCTGCGGTTCCAATTGCCGATACTAGTATTGAGAAAAAACATATAGTGCTAGAGGGAGATATTCCGTCCGCCATGAACCCACCTTCTGGTTGTCCATTTCAAACTAGGTGCCGTTGGAAAAAAGACGTTCCTGGTTCACTATGCGAAACAGAAATACCACCAATAAAAACTTTAGACGGCGGACACCAAATCAAGTGCCATTTAGCAAAATCTAAATTGGAAAAAATGGAACCAGTTATCAAAATTGCAGCTGAATAAGCCTACATTTTATTAGCAAAAGTTACTCCAATGCCAGTTCGGGCCGATCTCTAAAGTAATCAAGGGCTTCCGGGTTGGCGAGCGCTTCTTTATTTTTTACCTCCCTTCCATGAACAATATCCCTAACAGGTATTTCAACGATCTTACCTGACTTTGTTCTTGGTATATCTTCTACCTGAAGTATTTTTGATGGTACATGACGACTAGTGCAATTATTTTTTATTAATTTTTTAATAGTATCAGCCAAAGTTTCAGTTAAATTAATTCCCTCTCTTAACTTAACAAACAAGACTATTCGCGTATCACTTTTCCATATTTGCCCTATAACAATACTTTCTAAAACTTCGTTGACCCTATCGACTTGTCTGTATATCTCAGCAGTTCCAATCCTTACGCCTCCCGGATTTAAGGTTGCATCGGATCTGCCATAAATAATATATCCGCCATCAAGTGTTTGCTCGGCAAAATCACCATGTGCCCATACTCCCTCAAAACGATCAAAGTAGGCTGCATGGTATTTCTTACCATCGATGTCATTCCAAAATTTAACTGGTCTGGATGGAAACGGCTTTGTGCAAACTAATTCCCCTCGTTCTCCTCGATTAACCCTGCCACTGTCATCCCAAATTTCTACTGCCATACCTAAGCCAGCACCTTGAATCTCTCCACGTCTTACCGGAATATTGGGAACTCCTAGAACAAAACATGATACGATGTCTGTTCCGCCAGAAATGGAAGCTAAATGAACATACCCTACGTTGTTGTAAATATAATCATAACACTCTGCACTAAGGGGTGAGCCCGTTGAACAAATAACCTTCAAATTACTCAGTTTAAAAATTGCACTTGGATTGACGTCATCTTTCATTAACGTTTCGATGTATTTTGCCGAAGTGCCAAAATGGCTGAACTCCTCTTCATCTGCAAACTGCCAAAGAACGGTATTATCTGGATATGTGGGAGATCCATCATAGAGCATAATGGTGGCTCCAGTTCCAAGAGCTGAAACCAGCCAATTCCACATCATCCAACTGCATGTTGTAAAATAAAATACTCTATCACCCGAAGAAATGTTTGTTTGAAGCTGGTGTTCTTTCAAATGCTGAACGAGAGTACCTCCATGCCCATGTACGATGCATTTTGGCACACCAGTTGTACCAGAAGAATACATTATATATAAGGGATGATCAAAACCAACACGCTCAAAACGAATTTCGATTGCTTCATAGTTTTCTAAAATTTCCTGATAGGAAATTGAATTATTAATAATAATATTACTAAGAGACGCATAATCGAATATAACTACCTGCTTTAAAGAGGGTAATCGAGCCGTGAAGGACTTTATTTTATCTAAACAATTATGTGTTTTTCCATTATAGAAATATCCATCGACGCAGAAAAGGACTTTAGGCTCAATTTGTCCAAACCGATCAATCACTCCCTGTTCCCCAAAATCAGGGGAACAGCTAGACCAAATTGCTCCAACTGAAGCAGTAGCCAGCATTGCCACTATTGATCCTGCAAAATTTGGTAGAAAACCTGCGACTCGATCACCTTTAGTCACGCCGAGTTCTTTCAGATGCTGTGCTGTCTTACTTACTTGATTATATAGTTCAGCAAAACTAAGTGTTTCTGAAATACGATCTTCGCACCGAAAAATCAAAGCCTCATTATCACTTCGATTTTTTAGCATATTTTCAGCAAAATTTAATTTTGATTGAGGAAACCATTTCGCAGAAAATATGTTTTCTCCCTCATATATAGGCCCATTCCATTCGCCTTCTACTTTGCAAAACTCAATTATAAATCGCCAAAACTCAGGATTTGATATGGAAAAATGATGCAGCTCATCATACGACTTGAAGTGTTTGCCGGTATTTTCTTCAACAAATTCAGTAAATTTTTTTAGGTTTGAATTCAAAATTTGATCTTGTGAGGGTGTCCAAACAACCGCCATTTTATGTATAACTCCATACTAACATCCAATAAAAAAAATTAGTTCGAAAAATATGGCTCTTTCTTAATCATAATCAGAAGCATTAAACAGCTTAAAATTAGTAGAGGAATACAAAGGGAAAAAGACCATCTGAGACTATAAGCCTCCCCAACAAAGCCAAGAATGGGAGGTCCTAAAAGAAACATTCCAAAAGCAAACTGGGTAAGCGATGCCACATTAGTTTCTGCCGGACGATCACTTCTAGAAGCAGCTATTGAAATCGCCATCGGGAAAATTACAGCACTACCAGCTCCCAAAAATAGGAACCCCAATATTGCCAATGTACTTGAGTTTGATAAAACAACTAAAAATATGCCCAAGAACATGAAAAAAAGGCTCGCAACGCTTATCAAAATAGGTCCAAATTTATTTAGTAAATTATCGCCAAAAAATCTTACCAAAGCTTGAGAAAAAGCAACCATTGCGAGAGAAAAGCCAGAAATAAAAGGAGAAGCAGAATGTATCTCCCTCATAAATATTACTGACCAGTCAATACTAGCACCCTCTACCAGCATTGCTGACATGGTGAATAGGACCATCACAAAAATAGGGCCGGTTGGAAGTGAAAACTTTTTTATCTTTGTAACATTGATGTGCCTTGGAGAGGCAACGATATAATCCTCGAAAATTATTTTCGATATAAGGAAAGCTATTCCACAAACTAACAAAAAATGGACTTCTAACAGCACTTTAAATTGAGAAAATAATGCCCCCACTACGGCGGCGGAAAAAAATCCAATAGACCAAAATGCATGACTTCTATTCATGATACGGCTGCCCAAAGCATGCTCAACTCGATCAGCCTCAAGGTTAATCGCCACTTCCACTACAGCCACAAAGGCACCACATATGATCAGAAAAAAAGCAAAAAATGCGATTTGATTTATTGCAACTGCCGCAAATTGTGTAAAGCAAATTGATGGAATACCTAAACAAATAACATTTTTTAATGGAATGGCTCTAACCAACCTATCAGCGAATAAAAGTGTGATCTGAAGCCCAAGAGGAATGCAAAGAAGCAACAAACCCAGTTCGGCTTTATCAATCTCTAAAGAAGTTTGAATATCATCCAAACGAGGAAACATTGCACCCAGGGAAAATGCATAAATAAAGAAACCCACAAAAACTATTTGATGAGGGTTTCCCTTTATCGTCTGTATTATTTTTGGATTATTCACATTTATTCTATTATCAGACTATTTCTCAAAATGAGAAATGTCATAAATGTATCGAGAACTAAAGAGTATTTATGCCTAAATAGTTTTTAAGCTTGATAATCTTTTGAACTGCATCAGCATTACTTGGAAAAATATTTACTAAATCTTCGTATGCTTTGAGAGCTCTTTCGGGATCTCCCAACCGAAGGTGTATCATGCCAAGACCAGATAGCGCCCCAAAATGTCTCGGTTCCAAAGTTAGAACCTTTTCGACATCCTTGAGCGAACCTTCAAAGTCCCATAACATGAATCGAAGGGTTGCCCTCTTGTTCCAAGCCTCAGCAAAACTTGGATTTACTTCTATTAATTTTGTGAAAATATTTTCAGCTCGATCCAAGTTTCCTTCTGACATCGCGAATAAACCCTCAGACATCAAAGCCTCTTCATCACTATTCTTATGAGCGCTAGTCCATTCTCTCCAAAGCTTATCGACAATTGGACCCGCTTCATCCATGGACTGCGCACGCTTAAGTTGGTCTAAAAGTGTTTGTGTTGTGGAGCCCGCATATAATATAGAGGCCATCATCAGCCAAAGGGAGCCAGAGAAAATCACTATACTTCTTTTCATAAAATAGAAATAGCTCTCTAAATCTTTGTAGCAAGTGAAATTAGAAAGCATCGATTAATAAGATTGAATGGAAAATACTGATTGATCAATTTTACTCTTTCATTCTCACTTGGAAATGCTGTACGATCTTCCTTATTTGGATCGGAAAGGTAAGTATTATGGCAGGGTCAGTAAATAAAGTAATCCTACTAGGAAATTTAGGTCGTGACCCAGAAGTCCGTAACTTTCCAAATGGTGGAAAAGTGGCAAATTTCAGCATTGCGACATCTGAGACCTGGAAAGACCGAAATACTGGCGAACGACGAGAGAGAACTGAATGGCACAATATTTCGATTACGAATGAAGCACTTGTACGTGTTGCTGAACAATACTTAAAGAAAGGTTCTAAAGTTTACGTGGAAGGACAGTTAGAAACACGTAAATGGCAGGATCAAGCTGGAAACGATAGATATACTACCGAAGTAGTTCTAAGGCCATATAGAGGCGAACTAACAATGTTGGATAGCAGAAACTCAGGTTCAGATATGGAAGGTTCAGATTACTCACAACTTGAGAATAAATCTCAAAATAGTGAGATATCAAATGATAATCAGGCGAGTTACGCCTCTAATGATATCGATGATGAAATACCATTTTAAGATGTACTTAAACTTCCAAGGACTGCTGTAGAACTTCCAATATTAGGGCTTTGTCAATATTCTCGTGGACCATAGCTTTTCCTATGTCACTGGCTAATATGAACCGTATCACTCCATTCAAGACTTTTTTATCTTGTGCCATTGAATCATATATTTGCTCTGCGGTCGCCACAAAACCATTTATTTGAGAAATATCAGTCGCTACGTTGATGGAATGATAATGCTCCCTAACTCTACTAGGCACCTCCTGAGGGCATAGCCCAAGTCTAGAAGAGAGTTCAAATGCCAAATTACAACCAATAGAGACACCTTCTCCGTGCAATAATATGTCACTGAAGTTTGTGACCGCTTCCAATGCATGACAAAAGGTATGTCCTAAATTTAGAAGTGCACGCTCACCGTATTCTCGCTCATCATTTTCAACAATTTTAGCTTTTATTTTACAAGACCTTTTAATAGCTTCCATGCGGAGTTCAACATCCCCATCTATCAAAGAGGCAGCGTTTTCCTCTAACCATCTAAAAAATTTCTCGTCGCCAAGCAACCCGTATTTGGCCACCTCTCCGTAACCAGATAAAAAATCCCTATGAGGAAGTGTGTCCAACGCCTCAGTGTCTGCAATAACAACTGCAGGCTGATGGAATGCACCAACTAAATTTTTACCGAAACTCACATTAATCCCCGTTTTACCTCCAATGGAACTATCGACTTGAGCAAGCAAAGAAGTAGGAATTTGCGCAAATTGTACCCCGCGTCTTACGGTTGCGGCTGCGAAGCCCACTAAATCGCCTATCACTCCACCACCCAGAGCAACCACCAGATCGTTACGCTCTACTTTTTGCTCTAAAACCCATTCCACAACTCGAATTAAGTACTTCCATGACTTTGTACTTTCACCACCGGGAAGAACTAATGAGGAAACGGATACTCCTGCTGATTTCATCGAACTTTCAAAAGAACGCAAATGTAATGGAGCAACGTTCTGATCTGTGATTACAACAACACGATTTTTAGATAGCAACGGTACAATAATTTGAGCAGAATTTTTGATTAAACCGTGGCCAATTAATATGTCGTAGGAGTGTTTCTCTAAACCTACCTTTACCTTTTGCATCAAATTATTCCTCAAATAAGTTAGGAAATGATTTTAGCTTATTTATTACTTTTTGGGCCATATCCTCAACTGTGTAGTGCGATGAAGCCTTAACCGAGATATCGGCCTTCGTATATATGGGCTGCCTTTCAAGGTGAAGCATTTTTAAAGTTTCAAAAGGATTTGGAGATTTGAGGAGAGGCCTGGTGTCTTTGTTTTTTACTCGGGACCATAGCAAATCAATCTCGACATCCAGCCATAAGGATACACCAAGCGAACTTATTGCCTGTCTATTGGCTTCTTGTATAAAGGCCCCTCCTCCCGTGGATAAAATACTTGGGGAACCCTTCATCAAACGCAAAATTACTTGAGCTTCCCTTTTTCTGAAAAAATCTTCCCCATCACGGATAAAAATTTCTTGAATTGACATATTAGCTGCTTTTTCAATCTCAGCATCAGCATCAAGGAATGGAACGTTTAGTTTTGATGCAACTACTCTTCCCACGGCAGTCTTACCTGCCCCCATCATACCAATAAATGCGATGGTTTTTTTTAATTGTTCTTTCATAGCTCCTTTATCAAGAAACTAGGTTCAAATTTCAATGACTGTTTGTTATTAGATTAACTTGACAATACTTACAGTACGAAATTCAATAATGCATGAATAGCAGGTATAGAATATGGGTAAAATTATTAAGTGGCTTTTCTATTTTTCCGCCTTAGCGGCGGTAGCCTTAATTATCTTTGCCTATATTGGACCTTTCTTGGGATTTGATTTCACTCCAAAACAAAAAATTATAAATATACCAGTGGAGCTTCATGAGAACTAAAGCGAGCTTCATTTTTACTGCAATTGCAGCTACCGTAGTTTTTACTGGAACAGTATCATCAAAGTTTCTCGAAAATAATTATTATGTGTATAATAGCCACGAGTTGAATAATTCTCATAATGTGGCCCAGGTAAGTCAAACGGCTCTGCCAGAGATAGAAGTAACCAAATTAGATGATGTACCGCGCAGCTCTGTTGGCCTTTTACCTCCAACGGTTACAGGCTTTCCTGCTAGTATGTGGAAGGAAAGCCAAGCAGACGATTTAGTGCGATTATTACGGGAACTTGGTTCGCCAACCTCCCCAGCCGTGCAAAAGTTATTATTTCAAATGCTTTTAGCGGAAGCAGAGGCACCTTTATCACTAGATGACACAGAAGAATTTCTATCTGAAAGGATATCGATTTTAATTAGTTCAGGAGCAATTGATCCAGCAATTGCGCTTTTAGAGCGCGCTTCACCATTACCTCCGCAGCTGGTGCCTAAATTGTTCGAAGCATCGTTGTTAGGCAGTCAGTACGAGCCAGCGTGTAAACAAGTATTAAAGCTTGGTGCTAATTATAAAGATGATGCTGGTAGAATTTACTGCCATGCACTTGAAGGTGATTGGCTAACTGCAGCGATGATTTACAATACATCGAAAGCTCTGGACAGTACTGAAACTTCTACTTTGCTACTATTAGGTGAATTTTTGGAAATTGATGAACCAACGCAAAATTTTATACCAATACTAGATATAAACCTAACTCCATTAGATTTCAGATTATACGAAACACTGGGCTACCATATTGTCAGAGAGGATTTAGCTAACGCATTTATTTTTGGTGATTTATCCGGCGACAATGGGTGGTATGCCCAACTAGCCGCAGCTGAAAAGCTAGCAGAAAATGGCGTTATTGACGCTAACAGGTTTTTGGGAATCTTTACAGCCTATGAACCTCCTTCATCCTCTGGCATTTGGGAAAGAGTAATCGCCATACAACGTCTTGATAAAGCTCTTTCCTCATCAAATAGCACTAAAGAAGTAGACTTAGCACTAAGGAATGCATGGCAATTATTTCGATCCACTGCAAATTCTTCAATTTTTGCGGAAATATTTACCCCAAGACTTCTAGAAACAAACCTCACTCCAAATTCAGAAATTATGGCTATAAAAATTGGAATGCTTTCTTCAAACTATAATACCATAATATCTAACCCAATGGCAATTAATGCTTTAGAGCCAATTATTTTTGCCTTCACAAACCGCGAGGTACAATTTGTCAAACCAAAGAATGCTCTTGAAAAAACTCTTATGGATGCATTTTATCGCCCAAGAGTGCCCAGTTATGTGAGATTACAACTGGCAGACGGAAAACTAGGGGAAGTTATTTTGAATGCATTAATACAATTAGAGCGAGGCATATCCGGTGACATGCAAGATTTACTTGAGTCAATATCTACGCTTCGACATGTTGGGTTGGAAAGAGTATCACAGCAAACCGCCTTATGGTTATTACTGAGTGAAACTTAAGAATGAGCAAAGATCTTATTTTTACTTTTTTGGAAGCTAAATCTGTAGATATAGATGCATCCGAAAATACCATTAAATCTTATAGCCAAGACTTAGACAAATATATTGATTGGCTAGCGCCCTTTAAAATTCAAATCCTAGATGCACAACTTCAGCATATTGAGCAATACCTGGTTCACCTGAAAAATCGAAAGCTATCAATAGCAAGCCGGGCTCGGCATTTATCATCAATAAAACAATTTTATAGATTTGCTGTTGAGGAAGGATGGACACAGACTAATCCAGCGCTTCAGATCTCGGGCCCAGGTAGATCAAAAAAGCTTCCTCAGTCAGTAACTTTAGAGACAATAGAGCGACTTTTAGAAGCGGCCGGAAAAGAAGCAAAAAACAAAAGTTTAAAGGCTCGTAATATTTGCTTGATGACACTCCTATATGCTACTGGAATGCGTGTTTCCGAAATGATGTCACTTCCACTAGACGCTGTAAAAGGCAATCCCAACATGGTTTTAGTCTCAGGTAAGGGGTCGAAAGAACGTCTTGTTCCTGTATCAAAAGTAGCACGATCCTCAATTAATATCTGGCTCAAACACCGAGAAATTTTACTTAAAGCTTCTAACAAGCACCATAGCTTTGGTTCGAAATATTTATTCCCATCTAACAACAAAAGTGGTTATTTAACGCGTCAGTGGTTATTTAAAAAATTAAAAAAGTGGGCAATTCTTGCCGAAATAGAATCAAAAAAGGTTAGTCCACATGTCATTCGGCATGCATTTGCCACACACCTTCTGGCCAATGGAGCAGATTTAAGAGTAATCCAAACTTTACTAGGCCATTCAGATTTGGGTACCACTGAGATATACACACATGTTGTAGACGACAGCCTTAATAATTTGGTATTCAATCATCACCCGTTATCAGATAAGTAGTTATGCTTTGGAGACTCTCAATATTTACAGCAAAATTATGGTTAAATTATTTATCTTTTGGAATCTTCTTTGATTTTTATTGTTAATTTACTATAACACTCTTTTTGTAGTGCAGGACTTTTAACTTAGGAAAAGATATGGAGAGCGATTTAACGTTTATAGATCAAAGTTTTTGGATAACGATTGGGGCAGTTTTTTTTCTTTTGCTTCTTTCCGCTCTATTTTCTGGTAGCGAAACTGCTCTCACCGCGGCTTCACGCGGGAAGTTGCGCACGCATGCGGATAAAGGCTCAAGAGGTGCAGCGAAAGCGTTAAAAATAACTGAAGACACAGAGGGTTTAATTGGATCTGTTCTCTTAGGTAACAACTTAGTAAACATTTTAGCTACCTCCCTAACAACAGCATTATTTACGCAAACTTTTGGGGAGAGTGGCATCGCCCTTGCTACATTAATTATGACAATCCTCGTCTTAATTTTTGCGGAGGTATTGCCCAAAACATACGCTATTACAAATGCCGAATTAGCTGCTGCCAAAGTTGCTGGTTTTATCAATCTGATCATTAAAGTTTTATCTCCTATAGTAGCCTCGGTTAGATTTCTTGTAAGATTAATCTTGCGGGTCTTTGGAGTGAAAACAGATCCTAACAGTCATATATTAGCTGTACGGGAAGAAATTGCTGGAGCAATTCAACTCGGGCATTCGGAGGGTATTGTTGAAAAAGAGGACAGAGACCTGATTCTTGGGGCCTTAGATTTGTCCGATAGAACCGTGGAAGAGATAATGCTCCATAGGTCGAACATTGAAATGATTGATTCAAATGACGAACCAACCAAAATTCTAACGCAATGTTTGGAGAGCATTCACACCAGACTTCCAGTATTTCTAAATGATCCAGATAACATAATCGGCGTAATACATGCCAAAGATTTAGCGAGGGAAATGTATAAGGTTATAAATGAAGAGTCTCCGAGCATTAACCAGCTGAATAACTTCGACATCAGCCATGTCGCCATGAAACCATATTTCATACCAGACACAACTTCTTTAGATGATCAAATGAGGCAATTTTTGCATCGTAGAACGCATTTTGCACTCGTTGTTGATGAATATGGTAGTCTGCAAGGCTTGATTACACTTGAGGATATTTTGGAAGAAATCGTGGGTGAAATATCTGATGAATTTGACCCAAAGGACACAAACGATATTAAGCAGTCGCACGACGGATCATATATATTGGAAGGATCAACAACGATTAGAGATATTAATAGAGCGAACGATTGGTCACTGCCTGATGATGAAGCAAATACCCTCGCAGGATTAGTAATCCATGAAGCGCAAATGATACCAACCGTTGGGCAAGTATTTAGCTTCCATGGTTATCGCTTTGAGGTAGTAGAAAGGAAAGCAAATAGAATAACTTCAATTAAGGTAATTCCTATCTAATTTTATTAATTAAAGGGTTTTACTCGGCCGCTGAAATTTCTTTTTTGAAAACCAACTCGTTTAAGTAATGGGCGGTATAGCTTTTTGGATTTAACGCTACATCTTCCGGCCGGCCCTCGGCAACAATCTGTCCTCCTTTATCACCACCTTCAGGACCTATATCTATTATCCAGTCCGCTGTTTTTATCACGTCAAGATTGTGTTCAATAACTACGATCGTATTTCCTTGATCAACTAACTCATGAAGTACTTCCAGAAGCTTGCGCACGTCATCAAAATGTAATCCAGTCGTTGGCTCATCTAAAATATACAAAGTGCGGCCGGTTGCCCGCTTCGATAACTCTTTAGATAACTTAACTCTCTGTGCCTCACCTCCAGATAACGTTGTAGCTTGCTGACCAACCTTTATATAGCCGAGGCCAACTCTCATTAAAGCATCCATTTTTTCTCTTATACTGGGAATAGCACTAAAAAATGATTGAGCATCTTCGACCGTCATATTTAGAACATCAGAAATAGATTTTCCCTTAAATTTTATCTCTAACGTTTCTCGGTTATATCTAGCACCTGCACATGTTTCACAAGTTACATAAACATCGGGCAAAAAATGCATTTCAATTTTGATGACCCCATCCCCTTGGCATGCCTCACAACGACCACCTTTCACATTGAAAGAGAACCTTCCAGGCTTATAGCCCCTTGTTTTTGCCTCCGGCAAACCTGAAAACCATTCTCGAATGGGTGTGAATGCCCCTGTGTATGTTGCTGGATTTGATCTTGGCGTACGACCTATTGGCCTCTGATCAATATCGATTACCTTGTCCAAATATTCTAAACCAATAATTTTTTCGCAGGGGGCAGGCGTTTGCTTGGCTCCATTTAGTCTCATTGATGCAACTTTAAACAATGTTTCTATGACTAAAGTTGACTTGCCTCCACCTGAAACACCGGTCACACAAAGAAACTTACCCAATGGAAATTTTACATCCAAAGATTTCAGATTATTGCCAGTAGCTCCATTAATTGTAATGTTTTTACCATTACCTTTTCTTCTAACAGATGGTACTGCAATACTTTTCTCACCTGACAAGTATAGACCAGTTATAGATTTTGAATTGGCAATAATTTCGCCAGGTGTGCCCGCTGCCACCACTTGGCCCCCGTGAACGCCAGCGCCTGGCCCTAAATCAAACACATAGTCTGCTTCAAGAATGGCTTCTTCATCATGTTCAACTACAATTACCGTATTCCCCTGATCACGCAGGTTTTTTAAGGTCTGCAATAGTCGACCGTTGTCTCGTTGGTGCAAACCGATAGATGGTTCATCCAACACGTAAAGAACTCCCGTTAGTCCGCTTCCAATCTGACTGGCAAGTCTTATTCGCTGGCTTTCACCGCCCGAAAGCGTTCCTGAGCTCCTAGATAAAGTCAAATACTCTAGTCCTACATTGTTCAAAAACCCAAGTCGCTCGATAATTTCCTTCAAAATAGAATTAGCGATTTCCTGTTTTTGTAGTGAAAGCGAGCTTTGCACTTTTGAGAACCAGTTTAGAGCGTCTTTAATTGACATCTCCACAATTTCTCCGATATGCAACTCATTAATCTTGACAGAGCGTGCTTGCAAATTGAGACGATAACCTTCACACGTTTCACACGGCCGCTTGTTTTGATAACTTTCAAATTCCTCACGTATCCAACTGCTATCAGTTTCTTTATAACGGCGTTCCATATTTGGAATAACACCCTCAAATGTTCTCTTTACCTGATATACTCGGCCGCCCTCATCGTACCTAAATAGGATTTCTTCCTCTCCGGAACCATATAAAAATACTTGCTGTACAGATATTGGTATTTCTTTCCATTTAGCGCTGAATTCAAAACCATAATGATTGGCGAGCGCTTCAATAGTTTGCAGAAAGTAAGGACTTTTACCCTTTCTCCATGGAGCAAGAGCGCCATCACTTATTTTTAATTCTTTATCAGGAACCACTAGACGCTCATCAAAGAATAGCTCAGCACCCAACCCATCACAGTCAGGACAAGCGCCGAAGGGAGCATTAAATGAAAAAAGCCGAGGCTCTATTTCTGGAATAGTGAAGCCACTGACAGGACAGGCGAAATTCTCCGAAAAAGTGTGGCGTAGTGGCTCTCCATTTTCAACCAATGTTTCCAATATTGCAATGCCATCCGCCAAATCTAAAGATGTTCTTAAACTATCGGCGAGACGTGTCTCTAAACCCTCTTTGATTACTAATCGATCGACCACAACATCTACGTCATGCCTGTATTTTTTATCTAATTCAGGGGGCTCATCAAGATCGTAGAAATTACCATCAACCTTTACTCTTTGGAATCCTTGTTTTTTGAGCTCCAAAAATTCTTTTTTGTATTCACCTTTCCGATCACGAACAATGGGGGCTAAGAGAAATGCTTTAGTTCCAGGCTCTAGCGACATAATTTTATCAACCATTTCCTGAACTTGTTGAGCTTCTATCGGAAGTCCGGTGGCCGGACTATAAGGTGTTCCAGCTCTGGCAAAAAGTAATCGTAAATAATCATATATTTCTGTAACGGTTCCAACCGTTGATCGGGGGTTTTTTGAGGTAGTTTTTTGCTCAATAGAAATTGCTGGAGATAAGCCGGAAATGTGATCCACGTCAGGCTTTTCCATCATATCCAGAAATTGTCGAGCATATGCTGATAGACTCTCAACATATCTCCTTTGACCCTCAGCATAAACTGTATCAAAGGCTAAAGAAGACTTACCAGAACCAGAAAGACCAGTAATAACAACAAGCTGATCCCGTGGAATATCGACGTCAACTGACTTTAGATTGTGCTCTCTAGCACCACGAACTTCAATGAATTTAAGTTCAGCCATAAAGAAACTCCGCTCTTGTCTGAAGACATAGCTTCTTTCATGAAACTCTCCAATACAAATTTCAAATATTCTGGTTTTTATAACTTTTGAGTTGACTATATGTAATGCATAGCTTTCAGCTATATTGGCAAAAGTGAGCTAGGTGCATAAATAATTGTTTTAATTGCTTTATTTATTGTTGCAGCAGTAAAGAAATAGACTTAATGGATTATATTATACGATAAATTAAGAAAGCCTGTGATGAAAAACCAGCTATGTCTCGCCGCTGATATCGGTGGTACAAATACAAGAATTGCGCTGTTCGATAGTGAGGTACTTCTCAAAGACACTTGTGTGACATACTCAAACAATAAGTATGACTCATTTGAATCCATTCTAGCTGAATATTTGGACCGGGTCAGCATTAGTTCTGTAACGCATGCAGGAATTGCCGCCGCAGGGCCCATCGAAGGTACGACAGCAAAAATGACTAATCTTTCGTGGAGTTTCAGCGCAGGCTCCATAGCCTCAATAACAGGCGCTGCACATGTAGGAATAATTAACGACTTACAAGCTCAGGGATATGGGCTGAAAAGTCTAGATAGTTCTCAGGTAGAACCTGTCAGAATAGGAGAGCACAATTCAAATTCAAACGAAACAAAACTCGTGTGTGGCATGGGTACAGGCTTCAATGCTGCTCCAGTATTTAAAGTTGGACAAAAAACCTTTGTTCCACCTTCAGAAGCTGGTCATTCAAAAATATCTTTAGCAGATAAAAATTATCGATCAATTTTCAGTAATATAGCTTCAGAAAATTCTTTTGTATCAGTTGAAGATATTCTTTCGGGGCGCGGGATTGAGAATGTAGGAAAGGCGTTACATGGAAGAACGGAAACTGCAGCTCAGATAATGCAGAAAGCATCTCAAGGTGATGAAAACTCAAAAAAAGTTGCTCAGTTTATAGCGATTTCTGCCGGATCATTTTTTGGAGACCTTGCCCTCATATTATTGCCATTTGGCGGTATATTTTTAATTGGAGGCGTTGCACGATCTTTGAAAGAATATTTAAACTCAGAAGACTTTACTAAAGCCTTTTGCAATAAAGGACAGTTCTCAAAATTTAACAGCAGATTTTCGATCTACCTAGTATTGGATGACTTTGCAGCCTTAAAAGGGTGCAACAATTTTATGATGCAAAATAACCATTAATTGTTAACAAGTATTTTTCGAGTGCACGCAAGTAATAAAGCGGAACTCAGAATAAAATAGGTGGCAAACAAAATATATTGCAAATTTAAATTAAAACCCACATCAATTAAAATACCGCTTATTAAGGGACCTAGCGCTGAACCAATTACCATTATCCCAGCAGCTAAAGACTTTATGCGACCTAAATGAGACGTACCAAAACACTCTGCCCAAAAAGCGTTTGGAATTATATTGTTCGAACCAGCTGTTACCGCAAATAAGATCAGTCCAATTGAGAACCCCATTACAGTCTCACAAATAGAAAACACGTAAAACCCAAAAACTGCCGGTATTTGGTATAAACCTATTAATTTAGTTGCCCCATACTTGTCGATTAATGATCCGGATAAAAATGAAACTCCAACAGCCATAATCGTAAAGAGCGGGTATGCTTTAACCATTGAAAGATGGTCCCAGCCTTTGAGAGCAGCATAATTGACTTGCTGAAAAAAAAGAACCGTTCCGAAGGCTGGTAAGCCTAGTAACCCAGGAAAAGCAAACCAAAAGATATTACTTTTTAGAACCTCGGATCTAGACCAATGCCGCCCTCCAATACCAAAACTGACTTTATCCTCTTTGAAAGACTTAGGAGATCTCTCATCCTTAAGCGCACAATATATAGCTACGGCAACAATTAAAGGAAATATCGTGGAAAACAACCAAAGTGACCTCCATGGTAGCCACACTAAAATTCCAACAAAAAACATTGGGAGGAAGGACTCTCCGAGTGAATAACCCAAATTTGCAACTGAAAGGGCACGACCTCTGTATGTAGAAAACCATCTGGACATAGCTACATGAGCTAAGTGTGTAGACATCCCCTGACCCATCAGTCTCAGTAGAAAAATAGCAACAATTAGGCCCGCTACAGATCCTGTATTAGCCATAGTCAACATGGCTAGAGTTAAAGTTCCTAAAACTAAGAGAGAAATATTTCTAGTTTTGTAATAATCCACTAGCCCTCCAAAATAAATCATTGCCGCAGCGGACAAAAGAGTTCCTGACGCATAAATTGTACCCCACTCAGAATTTGAGAGATTAAAGCTGTGCATTATTTCAACAGCAAAGATTGAAATAAAAAAAGTTTGACCAAAACTGGAAGACAAAGCCAAAAGAAACCCTGCCGATAACCATAATTTATTAGCTATTAAAAAAGATAAAAAATTCATTTGAATAACCTTTGATAGCCATCTGAATGAATTGAGATTATAGTTTGATTTTCAATAAAAAAATTACATCGCAAACGAAAATCAAAATATTTACCACTGCAGGTTAATCTCATACTTTTTGTAATACAAGGACTGCATTGAGACCGCCAAACGCAAATGCATTGGAAATAGCAAACTCAACTTTTGCTTCTCTTGCTTCGTTAGGTACAACATCAAGTGCACATTCCGGATCTTGCTCCTCGTAGCCAATAGTTGGTGCTATTATCCCCTCTCGAAGAGCAAGGATACAGGCCACCAGTTCGACAGCACCCGTTCCACCTATTATGTGCCCATGCATAGATTTGGTTGATGAAATCATTATCTTGTCAGCATGGTGGCCAAAGACGTCCGCAACTGCGGAGCATTCTGTTTTGTCATTTGCCGCTGTACCAGTACCATGAGCATTAATGTAACCAACATCCTCCACATTTACTTGAGCATCCTGCAGTGCATTAGAAATTGCGCGAGCGGCACCTTGCTTAGACGGATTTACTATATCAGCAGCATCTGAGGACATCGCAAAGCCCTTTACTTCACAAATAATATTTGCTCCCCTACTTTTTGCATGCTCTAGCTCCTCAAAAACAAAAATTGCCGCCCCCTCACCCTGCACCATTCCGTTTCTATTCAAAGAAAAGGGACGACAGCCATCCTTACTCATCACTCGAAGCCCTTCCCACGCCTTTACACCACCAAAACATAACATGCTCTCTGAACCTCCAGTGACCATAACTGGGCTTTGGGCGTATCGCACGATTTGGAAAGCTTGGGCCATTGCATGATTAGAGCTGGCACAGGCAGTTGAAACAGTAAAGGTTGGACCTTTGAGGTTATATTTCATTGATAGATGGCTTGCGGCAGCGTTGTTCATGAGTTTAGGGACTACAAATGGGTGCACTCTGTTTTTCCCTTTTTCGTAGACAGCTCTATAATTATCGTCCCAAGTACTGACCCCTCCACCCGCAGTACCTAGAACAACACCAGTTGAGGCTGAAAGCTGCCCATTGAAGATTAAACCAGATTCTTCAATTGCTTCATTAGCGGCAATTAGCGTTAATTGCGTATAACGATCATAAAGTGACAACTGCTGGCGATTAAAATGTTTATCTGGCTCGAAATCATGAATCTGGCCACCAATTTTAATTGATAAACGTTCTACATCCTTAAATTGAAGATCAGAAATGCCACAACGACCCTCTTTAAATGAATTTATTGTTTGTGAAACATTTTGACCGATGGAATTAATTGTACCGGCACCCGTTATGACGACCCGTTTCACGATTGTTCCTGAATTAACTTTTCTATTCCCTGTACGATTGTCGCAACAGATGACAAATCAAACGGACTTTCATTCGGTTGATTTGCGTTGAAAGGTACCTGAATATCGAAAGCCTCTTCAATGGCGAAAATACTTTCGACTAAGCCAAGACTATCTATACCGAGACCTTCAAGAGTACTTTCATCACTTACATCGCAAGTCTCAATTATCGCTTGATCAGCGATAATTTCTATAACTTTGCTTCGAATATCCATGATTTTTTCCACTGATTTGAGCTTCTCAATTAGCACTTATTATTTTTTATCTTTTTTTTGAAATAGTTTTTTTCAGATCCGCAAACTGCTTTACTAAATTTGGTAATTTTCTTAGTGCTTTGTAACTTTCTATTTGTTTATCCATACTGGTAGCAGGATAACCGAGCATTATTTTACCTGATGGCACATTCGACAAAACCTTCGTGGCCCCTCCGGTAATTACATTGTTTCCAATTACAATATTGTCACTTATACCTGTCTGACCTCCTAAAACTACATTATTTCCTAATCGAGAGGACCCAGCTATCCCAACCTGAGCGCAAATTAAACAATTATTTCCTATCGATACATTATGTCCTATCTGCGAAAGGTTATCAGTTTTGACATTATTTCCAATTCTGGTTGCTCGCACAGTGCCACGATCAATAGTACTGTTTGCGCCAATCTCTACATCATCGCCAAGAACCACTCCTGCCAGAGAATGAATTCTTACCCATTTATTCTCATTATGTGAACTTTGAGCTTTACCTAAACTTTCTCGAGCAATTTCTGCATCAGACACGTCTTTTGTTACAAAGGAAAAACCATCGCTGCCGATGACGGCCCCAGATTGAGCTATGAACCTTTTACCAATAATAACATCGGAGCCGATCTTTACTCCTTCACGGAGGTACGCATTATCACCAATTTTTGTGTCTACGCCTACAAAACACATTGGGCCAATTACCGAACCCTCACCAATATCAACACCATCAGATATTATGGAATATGGACCTATACTCACGTTTTTTGCGATATTAGACTTATTAGAAACAATAGCTGTACTATGAATTCCTGTTGGGTAGCGCTGACCTTGATCAAAAATTTTAGTTAAGCCTGACATGGCAAAACGAGGCCTATCTACAATTAAAGCCCCATCTAATCCATAATCCCTAAAGTTCATACCCGGCGACAGAATTGCAACTTTAGAGGCACCATCTTTAATTTGATTGGCAAAATTAATATCAGCTGCGAAGGCTAAATCGATCTCACTTGCCAGACCAGGTTCTGCTACAGAATTTACGATTATAGTTGCATCACCCTCCGTATAACCGCCTACTGCTTCACAAATTTCTTTTAAAGTAAAACCCATTATAATCCTGTGAAGTATTTTATACTATATGTTTTCACTTAGTTCTAAGCCCAGCTCTAAAAGAGCATCATATATTTTTTTGTCACGTCCGTAGATATCTCTGCGAAATTCTATACCTCCACTAGCTTTAGTAAAAGCGGTTCTGTAAGTAATATGAACAGGAACGCTTTTCGATAGTAGGATAATAGTTTCTTCTTTACTTTTCAAAGCATTCTGGAATTCACTTTGCGGTTCATCCGTTTGCTTTTCTAAAAGAGCATAAGCGAAGTCAAAAGGCTCGTGCAACCTAATACAACCATGGCTAAAGTCACGGACTTCTTTCATAAATAAATCCTTAGCCGGGGTATCGTGTAAATAAATATTATAAGGGTTAGGAAACATGAATTTAACTAATCCCAAAGCATTAGTTGTGGATGGTAACTGTTTCATTTCATAAGGAAAATAATTTTTACCTAAAATAGAGAAATCTATACTTTCCCGATCAACAAGCGATCCTAAGCTGTCAAATAGCTTTAAAAATGGCAAAGCCTCAGGATCCTTTTTCAATTCCGGCAAGTATTCATTTTTAGCGATTGAAACAGGAATATGCCAAGTAGGGTTCACTACCATGTACTCCATTTTGTCTGAAAATTCAGGACTGCGCATACTTTCATCGTTAACTCCAAGCACAGTGCGGGTTTCGAAAACTACCGCCTGATCTTCAATTATCTTTGCCTTAAAATCAGCTAAATTTACCCATATATGTCTTTGGCCAAGAGTATCACCTAGCCAACGTTCACGCTCCAAAGCTACAATTATGGAAGACAATCTTTGCTCTGCCTTAATATTCAGCTCCAGAATTGTACCTTCACCCACAATTCCATCCGGAAGCAAACCATGATCAGATTGGTATTTTTGGACAGCTTTTAGCAGTCTTTTATCAAATTTGGTTGATATTGAGTTGGACAAGTAGCCTTGGTCAAATAAACGATTTCGAACTGCAACCACATCATCACCTGAATCACCAAACCGCAGAATTCTATCTGTGGCGATATTTGACCACCCTCCATTTCTGATTATTTCCGATAATTTCTGGTATTCTACTAAAAGGCGAGCATATTCAATCGACTGAGGACCAAGCGAGCGGAAATAATCGTAGGGGTTTCTCGAAATAAGACCTTGAATATAAAAATCAGGATCTCTTGACTTAATCTGCCTTACAATATCAGTGTCAACTTCCGACGGGATCAATACTCCCGTATCTAAGTCAGAAGCATATTCGGTAAAAGCAATCATAAATAATCCTTCTAGCAACCCTAACTCAAATAGACTGTCGCTGGCGGATAATCTGCTTAATAGGTTATTTACTTTGTATTTTTTTTTGGGCAGCCCATGAAATGAGGCCGACTGAAGTGAATTGACTAATTCAGCTCTTCTTTGATTTGCTAAGGCATTATCTCCAAACCAAATGAGTTCATAATCGTTTTCTTTATAAAAATCTAGAATCATCGGGTGTTGCTGAAGCGCAGAAATCAGGCCAGCTCTAAGATTAATTTGTGAGAATGGGTCGGAAATTACTTTTTCTGCAAATGCGGACCAAGCAATAAATGTTGCAATAAAAATTCGCGTGATAAATTTCATTTGTATATAATAGTTTTTCATTTCAATTTTTTGAAGTCTTCATCAATTTTTTCTGCAGATTTTGAGCTTACACCAAAAAAAAAAAAATTAAAATTTCTAAACAAAAGTTTTCGTTTAATATTTTTGTTGGATTAACATGATATTTATGTAATAAACCAGCCGTTATATATTAAATAGTACAAAAGAGTTATCTAAATTGCAGGCAGATTATATTTCTGGAAAAAATAGCTGTTTATCTCGACGTAGTTTGCTTGGGGTGTTTGCTGCGTCAGCGATATCTGCGGCACCAGTTTTTACAAACGCCGCTGGTTTTATTAAAGGCGCCGGTGATATTAGGAAACTTAGAATGATTTCCCACAAAACTGGGGAGAGAATCGACACAATTTACTGGATAGATGGGGAATACATTCCAGAAGCTTTGCATGAAATAGACGTATTAATGAGAGATTGGCGTAGGAATGAGATAAAACCAATTGATCTCAGAACTATTGATATATTGGCTGCTTCTCATTCAATGCTCGACACAGGTGAACCATTTCGACTGATGTCTGGTTATAGGAGCGCTAAAACCAATGCTATGCTACGTAGACAGTCCAGGTCTGTATCTAAAAATTCTCTCCACATTACTGGTCAAGCAGCAGATGTGAGACTTGGCACTCGGTCGGTTAGACAATTAGCTAAAGCTGCCCAGGCTTGTAAATCTGGAGGAGTCGGTAGGTACAGCAGGTCAAATTTTGTGCATTTAGATTGTGGACCTGTAAGAATCTGGGGCAGATAAACCTCAGGTCAGAAGATACTCATTATATCTCTGAGTGGCTTTTTGTTTGTAGACGCTTCAGGGATTGTTGCATCTGCACTAGCATATCCTACTGGTAATATCATAATCGGCTTCTCATTTTTGGGCCGCTTGCACATCGCATTCAGAAATTTCATTGGGTTTGGTGTATGCGTTAAACAAACAAGGCCGGCATTATGAAGCGCTGAGATGAGAAACCCCGTCGCAATACCAACACTTTCATTAACGTAATAATTTTTTCGTCTTGAGCCATCTTTATTCAAGCCATAGCGTTCTGCAAATATAACAATTAACCAGGGCGCATCTGTTAAATGTGGCTTGGATGCATTTGTGCCTATTGGTTCCAATGCGGCTATCCACTCATCATGCCCCCTGCCCGAATAAAATGCTTGTTCCTCGTGTTCAGCAGCAGCTCTGATTTTAGCTTTCTTTTCAGAATCCTTAATCGCTACGAAATGCCAAGGCTGCTGGTTTGCACCTGACGGTGCTCTACCCGCCGTTTCTATAATTTTTTCTATAATGGCATGGGATACCGGTTCTTTTGAAAAATCTCGTACCGAATGCCGTTTACACATGTGGATATAGTAGTCACTGACTACTTTTATCGCCTCATTTTTCTGTATTTTTACACGGTCGGGAAGTGGGATTGGAACGTAGGTCATTTATTCCTCTCGAATTTTTAAAATATAATTAAACTCAGCACGTATCGCCATTATGCATAGCCACATCAATTTAAAAAATGAACATCTTCTAACCGAATGCGTTCAGAAAAGGTTACGCAAGCAGTAAATTCAGATTTACAATGCTCAAAAACAAATTCTTTAAGTGCCCACCAATATTCTCCTTCATTCCATCGGGCAAAATGATGACCTATTTGAATAGGAGCATTGCCGTTGTTTCTCGCTTGCAAGAAATAACGCCTATACTCCTTGAGCATCCTGGCGCCTGCTCCTAATTCTCTACCTTGGTCTAGCATTAAAAAGTTATAATCCATTGAAATAGTTTTACCATATTCTGTATTCAGTGAATTCAAAGGAAATATTATTACATCGTCGTATCGGTATCGGTGTTTGGTGGAAAGTGCTAGGACTAAGGAAGTATCATAGATATACCCCATATCTTTAAGGGCTTTATACATTTCTTTATTATTAATTAGCAGCGGAGCCCGAAAACCAACTATACTATCAGCAATAGCCTTCCATTCATTTGGATCAGGGTCTAAAATCTCATTTATTTGATAAGCATTTCGAAAAAAATATTCAAATTGGCGTAACTCCGAAATCCAGTCTTCATAAGTAAATTCACTACCATCCCAGTGGCCGTTCCCATGTCCTGCAATCTCGTGCCCTTCCCTGAAAGCTCTTCGAAGCATATTTAATCTGCTTTCAACCCTAGTTTTATTCCCCCCAAAACCTACATCAGATCGTCCACGCTCGCGCCTCGGAGGATTATATAGGTTTGCCAACGAATCTTGCAGCAGATGAACTCCCACGATGAAAAAGGTGAATTTAACATTATTTTCCTGAGCAAAATCTAAGGTTTCCTCCCAAACCGCTATATTTTCGCTACCATCCAACGCTATATTTACAATTAGTTCGGAACTTGATCTTAAATTGGGATCGTAGTTAGGTTTTATTTTTGTCTCAACCTCCATAAAAGAAATATTCTTTGCGGAATTATAATTACCATCTGCCTGGTTTTCGCTTTTTTCACTAACTCCTGTTATTTTGCATGAAGCCAACATCAGGAAAATAAAAAATACCAAACCTCGCAATATATATCTTAGGGTCATATTCATATTAAACGGCCAATCAAATTTCGATAACCACGAGTTACTATCTAGACTTGACGAGATAGATTCTAAATTAAAAATTGTCTAAATTATTGAAAAAATTGAATTTTGGAAAACCATTCAGACAAAGCTGAATTTGAGATAATGTGCCATTTTCAGTAAGCTCCATGATATATTTTTCGTGATCTTGTTTACTTTTCCAAATTCCAAAAGTAACGGCTACGCTTGGATTATTATCGGAAATTGAAAAATAGATTTTTTCACATCCATTCAACTTTCTGGCAAGAGGTAACGATTTATGAAAGATAGCTATCAGCTCATCAATTTTACCTGGCGCACAGGGGAATTCAGAGACGCACGTTATATCCAAATTAACCTCCATAAAACTTAAAACTAATTAATTTCCAGATAATTGCTTAACTCCTGTAAATTAGAATCAGGAGGCCAAAAGCAATTAACATAGCACCCACAATCATATTCATATTAGGAGCAATTTTAAAAAACACAAAATCATTTAATATAACCCAGAACGGAACCAGCAAAGTGTACGCACTCACAATGGGGGCTGAAAGTCTTGGCGAAGCATAATTTAGGCAAGAAATCGAGCCTATACTTGCAAAAATAGAAAGATAAAATATCACCCAAAAAACTTCGAACGTTATTTTATCTACGATGAATGATGACTGCTGTAAAATTAAAGATATTGCCAGGATTATCGAACCTGCGGCTAGTACTCCGAGTGTAGTCACATAAATATTTTCACCTTTAAAAAGTTTAGGCTGTATGATTGCATATGAAGCGTAGCAAATGGTTCCAACTAGAAAAATTGCCTCGCCTTCCTCAAACCTGAATTGAAAAAGTCCGTTAATCGATCCCTCAAATATTATCCAAAGGGCCCCCATGCCGCTCAAAATTAAAGCGGCCCAAACAAGAACTGGAGACGATTTTTTAAGTAATAGCCGTTCAAAAAGTGCTGCAAAAAGTGGAAGTAGCGTAAAAATCGCAGCAGTTGACACAGTAGTTGTATATTTTAAAGCCACAAACATAAAAACAAAATATATGGAATAAATTGCGCCCAGTACAAAATAACGCCAGATATTTTTCAAATGATGCGAATAAATACTTTTATTGAAATATAGTATTACTCCCAGAATTATTGTCGCTAACAAAAACCTATAGAATGTTAATAATTCCGGACTTATTTCATTTGCAATCAAACTTCCAAAAGTAAATGATCCGGAAACAAAGATAGAAAAGGCAAGCATTGAACAGTGACTAAATATCTTTTCTTTCAACAAGTAATTCAATGATTTACGTTAGAAATAACGCCTAACCTCCTGTATTCATGCAAGTAGCTATGACCATAAGCCGCCTAGATAAAAAAGATTTTTGTATAGTTCTAAACTGTTACAGGGCCAACCTAAGTTGGCCCTGTAACCTTTCTTTCATAATACTCTTAACACTAGAAAAGTAGCTAGTTTAGAGCTGCGTCTGTTATTTCGTGTGTCCACGCACCCTCAGGTTTTTTTGTAATAACTGGATCAGATCCGCCTGCAAGAAGTGTTGCTACAGTTCTATCAAAGTCTGCAGGATCTAAACTTCCATTGGATCCTGCAGTGAGTTTCGCAATCTCACCCATCATGCGCTTCTGGTGTTTCTCAGTTTGTGCACCTGATGCATCATTATCTAAAACTATTTCAGCTGCTTCGTCTGGATTTTCCTCCGCATGCTTCCATCCTTTCATGGACGCACGTACAAATCTGACCATTTTATCTTTGAATGCAGGATCTTTAAGGTTTTCCTCGAGAGCATAGATGCCATCTTCTAAGGTTGCCACGCCCTGCTCTTCATATTTAAAGGTCACTAACTCATCTGGCGAAACTCCAGCGTCTATTACTTGCCAGTATTCATTATATGTCATGGTTGAAATACAGTCCGCTTGTCTTTGGAGTAATGGGTCTACATTGAATCCCTGCTTCAAAACAGTAACCCCATCAGAGCCACCATCGGTAGAAATTCCTTCTTGGCTCATCCAACTAAGGAAAGGATATTCATTTCCAAAAAACCAAACTCCTATGGTTCTACCCTTGAAATCAGCAGGGCTTTTGATGCCCGTATCTTTCCAACAGGTTAACATCAAACCCGACGATTTGAAGGGTTGAGCTATATTAACAACGGGCAAACCTTTTTCTCGAGCAGCTAGCGCGGATGGCATCCAGTTAAGCATTACGTCAGCTCCGCCTCCTGCTAATACTTGTGGAGGAGCAACATCAGGACCTCCAGGAAGGATGGTAACGTCTAAACCTTCATCTTTGTAAAAGCCCTTATCCAGAGCGACATAGTATCCAGCAAATTGTGCTTGAGTAACCCATTGTAATTGTAACTTCACCTTATCTGCAGCATTCACTGCAGAGGCCATAATAAGGGCAATAATGCCGGTTAATAATTTTTTCATATTTCTCTCCATTTTTAAAAATGCTTTGCGCATTAACCTCTTTGTGAGGGATGCCAAAATGTTACCCCTTTCTCAATTATTACCATAAATCCATAAAACAGACTTCCAACCATTGCTGCAACAACTATTTCAGCCCAAACCATATCCAAAGCTAATTGGCCTACTGAAGTTGATATACGGAAACCCATTCCAACAGTGGGAGATCCAAAGAATTCCGCAACTATAGCTCCAATCAATGCCAAAGTTGTAGAAATTTTAAGACCATTAAAAATGAAGGGCATAGCTGCGGGAAGCCTCAACTTTATAAAAGCTTGCCAATTACTAGCGGCATAGGTTCTCATCAAATCATTTTGAATTTGAGAACTTTCTCTCAGGCCAGCAACAGTGTTAATAAGCATAGGAAAAAAAATCATAACAACTACGACAGCTGCCTTTGACTGCCAATCAAATCCGAACCACATAACTAATATTGGTGCCGTTCCAACTATGGGGAGTGCCGCCATAAAGCTAGCCACTGGCATGAGCCCCAGACGTAAAAATTCAAAACGTTCAAGCAAAATCCCTACAAAAATTGCACTCATACAACCTATAATATACCCTCTAAAGGCTCCCTTAAAAAAAGTTTGAACTAGGTCTTTCCAAAGTATTTCTAAATTCTGTGAAGCCGTTTCAATAACCAGGCTTGGCGGTGGAAGGATTACTAAAGGAACACTGAGGCCACGCACTAACAGCTCCCAAACCCCAATAATGGTAAACCCAAAAATTAATGGAACTAATAGCTTAACAAACCTCGTTTCAGCTAGTGCACTATCTGCCAACCTTGCATTTAAAATCCATGCAGAAACCCAGAAAATCAAAGCACCAAGGATCAGTGCCATGTCATACCCATCCTATTTAGTGTAAATCTTTGCAGTAATGCCAAAATGCCAACAAGCACTGCAGCCAACATCGCAGCCATTATCAAAGCTGACCATATTTGAATTGTTTGACCATAGTATGAACCAGCCAATAACCTTGCCCCAAGACCACGCACTGCACCAGTTGGAAGCTCTCCTACAATAGCACCAACTAAACTGGCTGATATGCCAACTTTTAAAGACGCAAACAAAAAGGGCATAGAGGTCGGCAGTCTCAATTTCCAAAACTTTTGAACGTTAGTGGCATTATAGGTATGCAATAAATCAGTATCGATTCTATCGGGACTTCTAAGACCTTTCACCATTCCAACCACAACAGGGAAGAAGCAAAGGTAGGAGCTAATTATCGCTTTGGGCAACAAACCCTGAACGCCGATTGAATTGAGTACCACAATAATCATAGGTGCTATCGCTAGAATCGGGATCGTTTGAGACGCAATTGCCCACGGCATTACGCTCATATTCATAGCGTTATTATGAACAATACCGATTGCTAACAGTATTCCCAAAGATGTTCCGATTAAGAAACCAACTAAAGTAGAAGATAAAGTGATCCAACTGTGAAAAATCAAACTTCTTTTTGAAGTAATCTTCTTTTCTACCGTCGTTTTCCAAATTTCTACACCAACTTGGTGGGGAGCAGGAAGCTTAGGTTTTTCTTGCGACCAAGTATCTAGCACTAATTCTTTCGAGCTTATCTCGATACCTGCTCTTTTTGCCTTATCCATCGCCCACGGTACATTTAGCAAAAATGCTGATAGATACCAGACCACGATCAATGCAAAAATGACAACACATATTGAAGCTAAAGAACGCATTAACATCTGATAGTGATCAAATTTAAGACTGACAGATTAGAACAAGTTTCACTCATACGAATGCCCTGAACGTAGCCCTTCTCGTACTCTTTGAGCTATCGCTATGAATTCCGAAGACTCTCTGATATCTAAAGGTCTTTCATTTGGAAGTGTGCTTTCAATAACATCAATGATCCTTCCTGGGCGGGATGACATTACTACTATTTTTGTAGACAGATAAACGGCCTCGGGTATCGAATGAGTCACGAAGCATATTGTTTTGCTCGTTGTCCGCCACAAGTCTAATAACTGTTCATTAAGATGATCTCGAACAATTTCATCCAAGGCACCAAAAGGTTCATCCATAAGCAATATATCAGCATCAAAGGCTAAAGCCCTAGCAATTGATGCTCGCTGCTGCATGCCCCCAGATAATTGCCAAGGAAATTTGTTTTCAAAATCTTGTAAATCGACAAGCCTTAAAACTCTTTCAACACGATCATTTTGCTCCTGCTTACTCAATCCAATTATTTCGAGGGGAAGCTTGATATTTTTACTTATTGTTCGCCATGGATAGAGACCAGGAGCCTGAAAAACGTAACCGTATGCTCTGCTCTTTCTTGCATCCGTCGGAGAAACCCCATTAATCTGAACTTTGCCACCCGTTGGTTTTTCTAGATCCGCAAGAACTCTTAGAAAAGTAGTTTTACCACAACCTGACGGCCCTATAAAACTAACAAAATCACCCTCATTGATATCAAGATTAACATCTTTTAGGGCATGAACTGGCCCATCATTCGTCGAAAATGTTAAATCCAATGATTTGGCAAAGATTTTAAGGCTCATTTTATAAATCGCCTGCTTGTCAAATCAAACACCACTGGCAGGTATTCCAGTTCTCTTGATTGGGCGTGGCGCATTTAATTCCTTCCAGTTGGATATTGCTTTATTAACTGGCGTATTTCCGGATCTAGCAACAAATTCTCCATGGCCTTCCTGAGTATTGATTTCTCCATCTGTGACAGCCACTTGCCCTCTAGTCAAAGTGAAGCGTGGCAAACCAAAAACTTTTTGTCCCTCAAAAACGTTGTAGTCGATGGATGATTGTTGAGTATCTGCCGAAATAACCTTTGTTTTATTTGGATCCCAAACTATTAAATCTGCATCAGCCCCTACTGAAACAGCACCTTTTTTAGGATAACAATTCAGTATTTTAGCAATGTTTGTTGATGTTACAGCAACAAATTCATTCATGGTCAGCCTGCCGGTGCGAACACCATGTGTCCACAGCATGGGCAAACGGTCCTCCAGACCGCCAGTCCCATTTGGAATTTTTGTAAAGTCGCCGACACCATACCTCTTTTGATCTGTAGTAAATGCACAATGATCTGTTGCAACGACACTTAAAGATCCAGATTGAAGGCCCGCCCAGAGACTATCTTGGTGCATTTTGTTCCTAAATGGAGGAGACATTACACGTCTAGCTGCGTGATCCCAGTCCTTATTGAAGTACTCACTTTCGTCTAAAGTTAGATGTTGAATTAGAGGCTCTCCCCACACTCTTTTGCCGGCCTGCTTTGCACGCCTTATAGCTTCGTGGGCCTCTTCACATGAAGTATGTACAACATAAAGAGGTACGCCGGCCATGTCTGCAATCATAATTGCTCTGTTGGTTGCCTCTCCCTCTACTTGTGAGGGACGAGAATAGGCATGCGCTTCTGGCCCTGTATTTCCTTCTGCTATTAATTTTGCACTTAATTCCGCTACCACGTCACCATTTTCAGCATGTACCATAGCAGTGCCACCTAGTTCAGCCAATCGGGAGAAAGATGCGAAAAGCTCATCATCGTTCACCATAAGTGCACCTTTGTAAGCAAGAAAATGCTTAAATGTATTTATCCCTTTCGTTTCGATAACAGTTTTCATGTCATCAAAAACTTTTTCTCCCCACCAAGTAACAGCCATATGGAAAGAATAATCACAATTTGCTCGTGTAGATTTATTATCCCACCTTTTTATTGCATCTAAAAGGCTCTCACCGGGACTGGGAAGGGCGAAATCTACGACCATAGTTGTTCCACCAGCGAGTGCAGCCCTTGTCCCACTTTCGAAGTCATCACTCGAGTAAGTCCCCATAAATGGCATTTCCAGGTGGGTGTGAGGATCTATTCCACCTGGCATTATGTAACAACCAGATGCATCCAACTCATTATTTCCTTTTAAGTTGGTACCAATCTCCGCAATAGCAGAGCCTTCAATCAAAATATCTGACTTATAAGTAAGATCATGTGTTACAACAGTTCCATTTTTTATAACTATAGACATCTTGTTCCTCCGGTTTTTCTATTGAATAATAGCTGTATTAAGCACAGCATGTAGAAGTACGTCAGTGCCAGCTTGAGCCCAACCTTTTGAGATTTCTTCAGCCTCGTTGTGGCTGAGGCCATCAACACAGGGACACATGATCATTGCAGTAGGCGCTATGTCATTAATCCAGCATGCATCATGGCCAGCTCCAGAAACTATATCCATATAACTGTAGCCCAGTTCCTGAGCGGCACTTCGAACTGCGTTAACACAATTTTCATCAAAAGCAGGTGGATCAAACTGACCTACTATTGAACATTCAAAATCTACTTCAATGTCTTTACAGATATTAGGTGCTCTCTCCTGAAATTCAGAAACCATTCCGTTCAACTTATCCAAAAGATGTGTCCTCATATCAACCGTGCATACTACTTGGCCAGGGATTATATTTCTAGAGTTAGGATAAACATCTATATGACCAATCGCACCCACTGCATTTGGCTGATTAGCCATTGCTATTTCATGAACAAGTTCTGTAATTAATGCTAGACCTCTACCAGCATTTTTTCTCATCGACATAGGTGTTGATCCAGTATGGCTCTCCTTCCCAGTGATTTTACATTCGATCCAACGCAATCCTTGGCCATGTGTAACCACCCCGATATCTTTTTTCTCGGCCTCCAATATCGGACCTTGTTCGATATGTAGCTCAAACATCGCATGCATGTCTCTTGAACCAACTTCTTCTTCGCCAACCCAACCAATGCGATTTAGTTCGTCGCCAAATGACTTTCCGTCACTATCAACGCGGTCATAGGCCCAGTTCAATTTATGCTTTCCTGCAAAAACACCAGAAGCAAGCATAGCAGGAGCAAAACGGGTTCCTTCCTCATTCGTCCAATTTACGACAGTAATTGGATGTTTGGTTTTTATATCTAAATCATTCAATGTGCGTATTATTTCAAGCCCACCTAACACACCTAAGACACCATCGTATTTTCCTCCAGTGGGCTGTGTATCAAGATGAGAGCCCACATATACTGGAAGTGCTGTCGGGTCCGTACCTGGACGAGTTGCAAACATATTGCCAATTTTATCCACACCCATCGTCATTCCCGCATCTTTGCACCAATTTTCAAATAAGGCCCTGCCTTCCGCATCCTCATCTGTTAAAGTCTGGCGATTATTTCCACCCGCAACACCTGGGCCTATTTTTGCCATTTCCATTAAGCTGTCCCAAAGCCGATCAGGATCGATTCTGAAATTTTTAACGCCATTCATACTTATACTCCTTCTGATGCCCAGTATGCCTATGCGATTCCGAGATACATTAAAACAGTTGATCATATACAGTATCTGGGTCAATATTTTTTTGACCAAACGGACAATTATTTAACAAATCTACTTGATTGCAAAGAAAATGTTCGAACATAGTGCTTATAGAAAATTAATTAGTTCGAAAATTTGCGAGAGAGCAACTTTAGTTTGATAAAAAATAATTATGACAAAGATTGTACAGATTAAACAAACTAGAATTCAGCGTGAAAAACGTCTGTTAATTCAAAAGGCTGCGCTTCAGGTCTTCTCAGAATTTGGACTCAGAGGTGCAACTCTTGACAAAATTGCAAAAGCTTGTGGGCTGACAAAACCTAATATTTTATATTATTATTCCAGCAAAGATGAAATTTACGCAGAAGTTTTGCAGAGTTTACTTGAGGAATGGATTAGACCGTTAAAAGATATTTCAGAAAATGGAGATCCACTTACGGAAATACTAAAATATGTTCAAAAAAAGCTGATAATGTCCAAAACGAAAAAACAGGAAAGTAAACTTTTTGCTACGGAGATATTGCACGGCGCTCCTCTTACACAAAATATACTTGCTGGAAGTCTGAAAGAAACAGTAGACGATAAGGTCAAGCTTTTAAATAAATGGATCTCGGAGGATAAAATTGCTCCCGTAGATCCCTATCATCTTATTTTCTCAATTTGGTCTATGACGCAGCATTACGCAGATTTTGATGTTCAGGTATATTCTCTTTTAAACACCAAGAAACGAAGCAGGGTATTTCAGGATGCAGAAGATTTCTTGCTAACTTTTTTTACCAGATGTCTAAAGCAAGATTAATTCTTTAAAGACCGCAATTTAAATAAGTACTATTCTGCTGCAACCTTACTAGGATTATTAGGGTGTTCAGTCCAGTTACCGTATTCCTCAGCAACAACTTGTCCTGTTCTTTCGTCTATTTGACCAGGTAGTAGCTGAACCATAGTAATACAATCATCCACTGGGCATGTATTAACGCATAAATTACATGCAACGCACTCATCATCCTTTACATCAAATACGCGATCCTCACTCATTGTAATTGCCTGATGCGAAGTATCTTCACAAGCCGCATAGCAACGCCCGCAGCCAATACATTTTTCCTGATCTATACGAGCTTTAGTAATATAGTTTAGATTTAAATATTGCCAATCAGTAACGTTAGGAACTGCCTTTCCTACCAATTGATCAACTGAAGTATATCCATTTTCATCCATCCAAGAAGACAAACCAGAAGTCATTTCATTAATTATGTTAAAACCATACGTCATAGCTGCAGTACAAACCTGAACATTTCCAGCGCCTAGTGCCATGAATTCAGCAGCATCTCTCCAGGTTGTAATACCGCCTATTCCAGATATTGGAAGACCTGCGGTGACATCTGTTCTCGCTATCTGCGCAACCATATTTAGAGCAATAGGCTTTACCGCTGGGCCACAATATCCACCTGCAGTGCCTTTACCATCAATGGTCGGATTTGGCGCCATATTCTCCAAGTCTACTGAGACAATTGAGCTTATTGTATTAATCAAGCTAACCGCATCTGCTCCACCATTCTTTGCAGCAGTAGCTGGATATATTATGTTAGTAATATTAGGCGTCAACTTTACTATTACAGGCAAATCTGTTGACTCCTTACACCACCTGGTTACCATCTCAATATATTCAGGGACCTGACCGACGGCGGATCCCATACCACGTTCAGACATTCCGTGCGGGCAGCCAAAATTTAGTTCAAAGCCATCCACGCCTGTTTCAGCAATCTGTGGAATAATGTCTTTCCAGTACATTTCCTCACAAGGCACCATTACCGAAGCAACCAGCGCTCTATCTGGAAAATCTTTTTTAATTTGCCGCATTTCCTTTAGGTTAATTTCTAATGGCCTATCAGTGATTAATTCAAGATTATTCAATCCCAACAACCTTCTATCGGCGCCCCATATTGCTCCATATCTTGGGCCATTGACATTTACTATTGGCGGCCCCTCTACACCGAGTGTTTTCCAAACTACACCTCCCCACCCTGCTTCGAAAGCTCTACGAACATTATATTCTTTATCCGTAGGGGGTGCTGAAGCCAGCCAAAATGGATTGGGTGATTTTATTCCACAAAAACTACTTGTTAAATCTGCCATCATATTTCTCCACTCAATGAAGCATGAATATTTATTGCTGCATCACGACCTTGTGCTACAGCAGTTACAGTCAAATCTTCGCCTATACTGGTGCAATCTCCACCCGCCCAGACATTAGCTACATCTGTTTTAAAATTTTCATCAACTTTTATCTTGTTATTCTCACGAGAAAGTTCAAGCGGCAACTCATCCATTATTTGGCCAATAGCTTTCAAAAGATGATCGGCTGGCAACGAGAATTCCGTGTCATTTTGAGTGTTATGGAACTTTATACTGCTTATTCCGTCAGTGCCGACAATTTGGACTGGACGTGAATTGTAAATAAATTTGACACCCTTGGACTTTGCTAGTTCTTGCTCATATAAAGAGGCTGGCATTTCTTCCATGCTGCGTCGATAAACAACGGTAACGTCATAGGCACCAAGTAGCTTTGATTGAACTGCAGCGTCTATTGCGGTCATTCCTCCACCAATCACAACCACATTCGACCCTACTTCTAGTTCAGCCAAATCTTTCGCTTGCCTTAATGATGATATGAATTCAACTGCATCTTGCACATTTCCTAAGCTTTCACCATCAATATCCAAACTACGTACATTACCTAATCCAGCTCCGATAAAAACAGCATCATATTCATCTCTTAACCCAGATAAACTAAAGTCACGGCCAAGCAATTTACCATGATTGATTTTAATACCTCCAATTTTCAATAGCCATGCCACCTCTTTCTGGGCAAAATCATTTGTGGACTTGTATGCAGCTATTCCAAACTCATTCAAGCCACCAGGTTTTTCTTTTGCATCTAGTATGACAACGTTATTGCCCAAAAGCGCCAACCTATGGGCCGCCGCCAATCCAGCTGGTCCTGCTCCTACCACCGCAATTTTTTTGTTTGTAGACGGAGCTCGCTCATAGGGGTGATCATCAACATTCATCAAGACGTCGGTTGCATAACGTTGCAAAAGACCAATCTGTACAGGCTTACCTTCCGCTTTTTCTCTAACGCATGCTTCTTCGCACAGAGTTTCCGTGGGGCAGACTCGCGCACACATACCTCCTAATATATTTTGATCCAATATCGTTTTCGCAGAGGCAACAGGCATCCCGGTTGATATTTGTCTTATAAAAAGCGGAATATCAATATCCGTCGGGCATGCGGTAACGCAAGGAGCATCATAACAAAAATAACATCGGTCTGCTGCAACTGCCGCCTCATGGCTATCTAAGGGCGGATGCAAATCAGAAAAGTTTTTTTTCAGCGATATCGGGTCAAGTCTGCCAGCGAGTAGGCCTCCAACCTCTGAGTTATTAGACATTCTAAAATCTCCACATTTCAAAAATCAATAAAATATTTTACCAACTGGTCAATTTTTAACTATTTGGTCTAATTTTTTTCAAGAATGCAAATAAAAAATTTTACTTTATGAAACTAAATTAAAAATGTTAGACTTTTTGTATCAAAAATAGACAAATATGAAGAATGAAAGGCACTCTAGTGACAAAAGTTTATCAAGTTGTAGTATACCATGACGTAACCAACCCAGAAAAATTAGCAGCTTATGCAGAATTAGCTGGGCCAGCCATGAAAAGCGCCGGAGCAACATTTTTGGCTCGAGGTATTCCCTACCTAGTACGTGAAGAAGGGGTTGCTACAAGAACAGTGTTGATAGAGTGGCCGTCTAGAGAAGCTGCAGACGCAGGCTATAATAGTCCTGAATACCAAGAGGCCATAAGGGTTTTGGACGGTGCCGCTACAAGAGAATTTCGCTACATGGAGGCATTGTAGAATAAGAGCCAGCCAACCACTTAAGTATGTGTATTTAAACCCGAACCTTTTATTACAAGAACTTATCTACCAATCGTTCAAAAACTAAAATTTAACGACTACCACCAATATCTCATAATAAGTTTACTTGGTTAATAACGTTTGGGAATAATTAGAATTTGGACCAAGGAAAAGGCTTGTATTCACTCGAAGCTAACAGAAATTCTGAGGCCTCCCCAAACCAATTTTTCATAGATGTACCAAGATCAGCGATGAAGTTATTCTTCTCTTTTGTAAAAAGCATCCAGAAAAACTGAATCAGGGCCAATAAGCCAATAATTGTTACACCAAGATTAAAAATAAAGCCTATAACTAACATTTGGAAGCCACGTAAAACTAACGTTTTTCTGTATTCCGATTTAATAGACATCTCGCTACTCCAAGAAAGTTCAGATTGCCCAGTATTTAAAATAAAGCATTCATAATCACAATGAGTTTATAAAATACCAAAGCCCTACCGCAAAAGCGGACATTGCGATTGCCCAAAAAATACTATCATAACGAGGCTCTGGGCTTCGGCTTTTTTTTCTCTCAGCTATTTCTCTAGAACGCTGAAAATCATCAGATTTTTCAGCGACAGTAAGTTTCTCAATAATTTTTGACTCATCACTTAATTCTTCTTTGTTGAGTTTTTCTTCAATTATTCCAGAATTAATAATCTCTTGGCAGATAAAAGTGGCGAGCTCATTTTGTATAAAGCCACCTCGTAAGCCATTAACTATTCGAAATAAAAGAATTCGTTTTTCTTCTTCTACTGCAATTAAATCTTCTTGAAACTCTTCAAGGCCTATACCCAAATCTGTACCCAGCAATGTATCACTGGACGGATCGTAAGAAGTCTTTAAACGTTGCAATAAATCTGTAATCATTTTCGACTTACCTAACGATGAATGCTGAGAGGGCTCTGCAATATCAGAATTCAAGAATTCGATGATCCGTGACTTCTTTAAAATGTTCTCATCGCGGTATAGAGTAATTATTTTCTGCTCCTTTTCGTTTAACTCTTCGTCGAGAAAATCATCCGTTAACCCCATTTTTGAAACCTGAGTTTCGAAATCTAAAAGAAATGATCTGTAGTCTTGGCGTTTCACTCCCCTTTTCACTTGGGGAAAGGCACTTAAAACTCGTAATAACAGTCTAACCTTTTCTTTTTCAGTAGACTGTGAATAGTCAAGTAATTTATTCATGGCATTTGTATAATGTTGATCGGAAGAGCTGAAATTAGCCACAATATTTTGGAGACCCGAAATCTCTTCTACAAATGCTCTTCTATTTTTTTTACCCTTGATCATGCATTTCTTAAATCAAAAAGTTTGAATCTAAGTTATTTAATAATAATAATTAGATTAGATTTGACGAAAAGATACTATCTATCTTATGGAATAGTTGCAATAAAAACGGCATTAAAGCTTATCATTAAGACAGCAGATCACGAGCCAGCTCTAAACCCGACAGTAATTTGTCAACTTCCTGTTTAGTATTATAAAAAGCAAATGACGCCCTGCATGATGCATTAATTCTCATATGATGCATCAAAGGACCCGCACAATGTTGACCGGCCCTAACTGCAATGCCTTGCTTGTCTAGGATGGTAGAAATGTCATGAGCGTGAGCAGAGCCCTCCAAAGTAAAGGCAAAGATTGCACCTTTCTTACTCGGCTTCCCTTGTATATTTAGCCAATTTAAACCTTCCAATTTTTGACGCGCGTAGAGTGTTAACTCGCTTTCATATATTTCAATATTATCCATACCAATACTCATCATGTATTCCAAAGCGACACCAAGACCGATCGTCTGGACAATGCCTGGAGTACCAGCTTCAAACTTCATTGGTGGATCATTATAAATTACTTTATCCGTAAAAACGTCCTTAATCATGTCACCACCACCAATGAATGGTCGCATTGTTTTTTGAATTTCTTGTTTGATATAAATTGCACCTGAACCTGAGGGACCACATAATTTATGCCCCGTGATTGCGTAAAAATCACATCCTATATCTTTAACATTGACTGACATGTGAACCGCAGCTTGGGAGCCGTCTACCAAGGATACAATTCCTCGCTTTCGTGCTTCATGACATATCGTTTTGACATCAACTACAGTTCCTAAAACATTAGACATATGCGTTATGGCAACCAATTTGGTTTTATCAGAAAACTGATCAATAATAGCCTGTGGGTCGAGATTGCCACTCGCATCACAATCAACCCATTTGATTTTCACGCCAAAGCGCTCACGCAAAAAATGCCAAGGAACTATGTTAGCATGATGCTCCATAATACTCAAAATGATTTCATCATCATTTTTTAGATGCTCCATGGCCCATGCATAAGCCGCAAGGTTAATGCCCTCTGTTGTTCCAGATGTGAACACTATCTCTTCTTCATGCTCAGCACGCAAAAATTTTTGTACTATAGATCGGACATTCTCATAGTTATCAGTCGCTAAATTTGAAAGATAATGGAGTCCTCTATGAACATTGGAATATTCGTTTGAATATGCATTAGAAATAGCATCAATTACTACCTGAGGTTTTTGAGAGGAAGCACCGTTATCTAAATATACTAATTGCTTCCCGTTAACTTCCCGGGAGAGTATTGGAAATTCTGATCGTAATTTGTTTACGTTTATCATGATAACAACCTGTTTATAACACCGCCAAAAATTATGCCGGTGCCCAAAAAGGCAAATAAAGATGCTAGTATAACTAAAATACCGGACATCAGCAAACTCGTTAATCCATGCGCTGCCTTAACAAATGAAATAAGAATGTAGACTCCCAAAATCACAAATCCAATTTGCACAATCCCCGCAAGTGGGGCCAGAATAAATAGCACAACAACCACTATCGTTTGGAAGATTACTTGTAATACCTGGGTCCAAGCCATAACTGATAAAATCTGACCGAAATTTGCTACGCCACCAAACCAAGCGCCACCTCTAGAAATAAAAAATGCTGCTAAGTAAGAGGATATAAGTACTATAATCGCTGTGCTGATCGGCGAAAACATTAATCCATTTGCACGGATCTCTTCTGAAACATCAGGGTTTGGGATAAAAGCCAAAATTGTGCTTATACAAGTCGCAGCGGTCAGAACCATAGCAGCTACTGTCACGCTCCAGCCTTTCGAAAATAGAATGCTGGTTGCTTCTTCAGGATGCAAAATGCTTATTTTAGCCAGGTAATAAATCTGGTTCACTGAGCAGCACCCCCAACCTCAGCACGAACCACTGCGCAAAGGATAAAATAGGATAGGGCCATAAACCAGAAAAACCCAACAACATTTTCGGCAGTTCCGCTACCAAGAAACCCTTTAACAAGTCCGAAAAGCATCATCAACGGCGTTGCCGCAAAGAATGACCAGAAGAGACCCACTCTGATTTGTCCAGATGTCTTACCACCCCCTAAAACTCTGTGCAAAAAATACACTAATATGGCAACGAGATATAATAAAAGTGGCGCAATCAATAGCCAAGCCAGCAAACTTGCAGCTAAACTAGTTTGTAAATTAAAGTCTTCCAAATGTGCTTTCCGTGCAAGATACGGCCATTGCGCAACGTAAGTAAGAAAGCACGCACCCATTAAATAACCTAGAGATGTTGCCTCGTTGGTTGGGCGACCATACATCAACTCAAATGCTTTTGAGGGCGATCGATAGGTATATATAACATTTGAAACTACAGACATTATTATCGACGCCGTTCTAACCAACCACTTAAAAGCTCAAGTATAACATCTTTTAAATTATCGTTATCAATTTCGTCGACTGCCTCTGCTAAGAAGGCCATTGTAAGCATATCTATAGCAATTGATTTCGAAATACCTCTAGACGTAAGATAAAACAAGGCGTCTTCGTCAATTGCACCAGAAGTAGAACCGTGTGAGCAGGCAACATCATCTGCGTATATTTCAAGTTCTGGCTTGGCCAAGAACTGACTGTCCTCATCCAAAAGTAACGACTGACTAATTTGATACCCATCTGTTTTCTGAGCATCTGGTTTTACAAGAATCTTCCCTTGGAATACCCCAGTAGCACCATTCCTCAAAACTTTCTTGAAAACCTGCCTACTCTCTGAGCCGACCGCATCATGAGTTACAAATACGGTATCATCATGATGGAAATCGCCGTCACCTACGCAAGCACCAGAAATATGTGCCATTGCATCATCGCCGGCAATATTAAGGAAACACTCATTTCTAGTTAAAATACCATTTACTGTAAGAGTGAAAGACTTAAATATGGAAGCTCTACTTAGTTCACCAAAGATATGAGTGGCAGCTCTGCGCTCATGATCCCGACCTAAAACTCGAATATGGTTGAACTTTGCATCCTCGTTAACTTCAACTTCTAATACCTGGTTTAAACGTGCAGCAGCTGCTCCACTTTCAAGCAGTGTCAACTCAGCACTGCTATCAATTTTGATGACATGGTGGAGAATTACATCTGAATATTCATCTTCATGTTCGTAAATAATGTTTATTGGGCGTTCGACCCGATCCGTTACATGGATAATGAGACCTTCATTTGCATAAGCAGTATTATAGGCGGCCAAAGGACGAGAAACAGACAGTTGACCTAACTTTTCATACCTGCCGTAGAGCTCTTTAGCCCAATGCAAATCTAATTTTTTTATTGTATCTAACCGCTCTATTGAGAGACCCGAGAGTATTAATTTATCAGATTTTTCAGGAGAAAACTCACCGTCAACAAAAACAATTTTAAGTGGGCTTAAGCTTTTAAAAATATCACTCTCATGCTCCGTTAAAAGTGATGCTTTCTCAACTATTTTATTCGTTAAGGTTTTTGGGTTTGTGTATTTCCAGTATTCATCACGAACAGTCGGCAAACCTGATTTTGCTATTCGTTCAAAAGCATCAGTACGCGCCTTGGCACTCCAACCAGAATTTAAAACAGTTGATTTTTTAACTTCAAGTTCTGCGTCGCTATTATGCTTTGACAGGTCCATCAAGAAGCCTCGTTCAATAAGTCTGAATAACCATTGTTCTCAACTTCAAGGGCTAGTTCTGGACCACCGCTTTTGATTATCTTACCATCTGCCATAATGTGCACTACATCAGGTTTAATATGATCTAATAAGCGTTGGTAATGTGTTATTACCAAAAATCCTCTTCGTTCATCACGAAGAGCGTTGACCCCGTTAGCAACTAGTTTCATAGCGTCCACATCAAGCCCTGAGTCTGTTTCATCAAGGATACAAATTTTAGGCTCGAGCATAGCCATTTGTAGAATTTCATTGCGTTTTTTTTCACCACCCGAAAACCCAACATTCACAGGCCGTTTTAACATATCAGAATCTATTTTTAACGTTGCTGCTTTTTCTCTAACAAGACGCAAAAAGTCGGACGCGCTGATTTCATCTTCACCGCGGGCTTTCCGTTGAGCATTTAAAGCTGTTCGCAGGAACGTCATATTGCCAACGCCCGGAATTTCAATAGGATACTGGAATGCCAAAAAGAGACCAAGAGCAGCCCTTTCTTCGGGTTCTAACTCTATTATATCATCACCATTTAACTCAACCGAGCCATCCGTCACATTATAGCCGTCTTTACCAGAAAGCACATAAGAAAGCGTAGACTTTCCAGACCCATTTGGCCCCATGATGGCGTGAACCTTACCCGCGTCCACAGTTAAATCCACTCCCTTCAAAATTTCTTTATCTTCATCTTCCAAAGAAACGTGTAAATTATTAATTTTTAACATTTTTTTCCACCATTAGTGACACAATTCGTCGTTTACTTATGACATTGTAACCATAATCGCAACTACCCAACTGATCCCTCGAGTGATATTGCAACAAGTTGCTGAGCTTCCATCGCAAATTCCATCGGCAACGCCTGCAAAACATCTTTGCAAAAGCCATTAACCACTACGGCTACGGCTTCTTCCTCACCCATGCCTCTTTGCCTGCAATAGAAAAGCTGATCGTCATCGACTTTTGAAGTCGTGGCTTCATGTTCTACTCGAGAAGAATTATTTTTAACCTCAATGTATGGAACCGTGTGCGCACCACACTTGTCACCTATTAAAAGACTATCACATTGGGTATAATTCCTACTATTTTTTGCCTTAGGATGCATATTGACCTGACCTCTATAGGTATTTTGAGCCACACCGGCCGAGATACCCTTAGATACGATGCGAGACTTAGTATTTTTGCCAAGATGCAGCATCTTGGTACCAGTGTCGGCCTGCTGATGATTGTTCGCGATAGCAATCGAGTAGAATTCACCCTGACTTTCATCACCCCTTAATATGCAACTAGGGTACTTCCAAGTGACAGCTGACCCAGTTTCGACCTGCGTCCACATCACCTTTGCTCTGTTACCCCGACAATCAGCCCTCTTTGTAACAAAGTTGTAAATGCCACCATTTCCATTTTCGTCGCCTGGAAACCAATTTTGAACGGTTGAATACTTAACTTCAGCGTCTTCTTCCACTACTATTTCAACAACTGCGGCGTGTAGCTGAGCCGTATCTCTTTTTGGCGCTGTACACCCTTCTAGGTATGAGACATATGACCCTTTATCTGCAATTATTAAAGTCCGTTCAAATTGCCCGGTATTTTCGGCGTTGATACGAAAATATGTTGACAGTTCCATAGGGCATTTAACCCCCGGAGGAATGTAAACAAATGAACCGTCAGAGAAGACAGCACTGTTCAATGTTGCGTAAAAATTATCAGAAACAGGAACTACTGAACCTAAATATTTTTTAACTAAGTCTGGATGCTCCTTAATAGCCTCTGAAATGGAACAAAATATTACTCCAGCTTTCTTTAATTCAGACTTGAAAGTTGTACCCACTGAAACGCTGTCAAAAACAGCATCAACCGCAACTTTTCTCTCACCATCAGGTTTATCTGCAGGACCCTCGACGCCCGCAAGTATCATCTGCTCTTTTAACGGAATCCCCAGCTTCTCGTACGTTGCCAAAAGCTTAGGATCAACCTCATCGAGAGACTTTGGCTTTTCAACCATAGATTTAGGTCTTGCGTAGTAGTATTGATCCTGAAAATCAATTTCCGGATAATCTACCATTGCCCATTTAGGCTCTGTCATTTTTTTCCATCGCTCTAGAGCTTCTAATCGCCAGCTGGTCATCCATTCGGGTTCTAAATTTTTTTCCGATATCAACTTTACAATATCTTCATTTACGCCTTTTGGAGCATACTCCATTTCGATTTCAGTATCCCAACCATACTTGTAAGTACTGACCTCCTTCACAGCATCTATTGTTTCCTGATCGACCCCGTCTTTAACCTGTAATGTATCCCCTGCTTCCATAACCATCTCCTAATTAAGCACTTCTTCGGCTTATAAATTTCTTACCTTCTTTGCAGTATGCTCTCACAAAGCCATTTATTTCTTCAATAGTTGTACCCACACCCAAACTAACCCTTAAAGCGCTTTTCGATTGTTCTTCATCATAACCCATACTTTGCAAGACAGCCGATCCCTTAACTTTTCCGCTGGAACAAGCAGATCCGGCAGATACCGCGTATCCAGCCAAATCTAACTGCATCACCTGAGTTTCACCTCGCCAGCCGGCATTAATTATTAAGCTAGTATTAGGTAATCGCTTTGTCCCTCTCCCAACAAAAATAGTTTCGTTAAAGGATTCTTCAATCGAATTTTCTAGAATGTTTCTAAGTTCTTCAACACGGCTCCAAACACCTTTCTCTAAATCAACCAACGCTGCCGCAGCAGCGGCCGCCATACCTACCGCGCCCACAATATTCTCTGTCCCGGATCTTCTACCCATTTCTTGACCGCCACCAACTATTAGTGGTGAGAAGGGTAGATTATCCTCCAATAAAAGAGCACCAACCCCTTTTGGACCTCCAAATTTATGTGCAGAAAGGATTGCTCTTTTTGCTCCCAGCCATTCGAATGAAAACGGTATTTTTCCGATTGCCTGCGTCACATCACTTAAAAAAATATCTCTGGGCAAATCTTGAATAATTCCCGTCTCCGAATTAGCCAATTGAACAGCAGACGTTGAAGGATCATTAATTAAGACTTGCCCATTACGAAAAGTAGTCAAAGTTATTTCACACAAACTCTTCACGGCATCATGCTCAACCTCAGAACAACTAATTTTATGAGCGTTTAGGGCCAACGAGGCAGCCTCTGTTGACCCAGATGTAAAGACAATGGATTGGGGCTTACAGCCAAGTGAGCCAGCAAGACTATCTCGAGCATTTTCTAACAAAGATTTCGCCATGCGACCCTCAAAGTGAACAGATGAAGGATTACCTAAAACATTCATCGCATCAAGCATTGCCCTGCTCGCTTCTGGTCTCAAATCGGTAGTAGAGTTATGATCTAAATATACTCTTTGCATCGTTTCACATCAAATAAAGCACACATTTAGAGAGATCTATGAATCAATCTGCTGGTTCTACGATAGAGATCAGGTCTGGAACAGCTGGGCAAGGAGCCAATTCATTTTCAATTACATCTGAAAGTCTCGTTTGATGTAAAAATACATAAACATGTGCACTTAAGCCCTCCCATAGCCTATTGGACAAAGACTGGGCTTTACTGCCAGAAACAGCGCCCTTCGCCCCTGCTCCAGTATGCAAAGCATTCAAAGACTCATCAACCGCCTCTAAAACATCTGAAACTCTAATTTCATGAACAGTTTTGCCCAATTTGTAACCACCGCCGGGACCGCGAGAAGCAATAACTAACTCTGCTCGTCTAAGTTTTAAGAATAATTGTTCAAGATAGGCTAAGGAAATCTTCTGCCTCTTAGAAATATCTGATAGAGTTACTTTGTCAGAACCACCGTGGAGAGCAATATCGCATAATGCTACCATTGCGTAACGCCCTTTCGTGCTTAGCTTCATCGACCGGCCTTTCTAAATTCATTGACGTTAACTCAAACAATGCTTAAGTGCACTGTATGACAGCGCATCAGTCCAATTTAGAATAATTCTAAAGTTTCTGCCGAACACTGTCAACGTAATAGAACGCTTATTTGGAGTATTAGTGCATGCCTGAGGTAATTTTTCCCGGACCGGAAGGGCGTCTCGAGGGACGTTACCACCCACAAAAGGATAGAGATGCCCCAATCGCTATTGTATTGCACCCTCACCCACAGTTTGGGGGTACGATGAATAATAAGGTTGTCTATAACTTGCACTATACATTTTACAATATGGGTTTTACGGTCTTAAGATTTAACTTCCGAGGCGTTGGCCGTTCCCAGGGAGAATATGACCAAGGCGTGGGAGAGTTATCGGACGCAGCCTCTGCCCTAGACTACTTGCAGTCAATGAATAACAATTCGAAACATTGCTGGGTTGCTGGATTTAGTTTCGGGGCATGGATAGGGATGCAATTATTAATGCGCAGACCTGAAATAACCGGTTTTATATCAGTGTCTCCGCCCGCAAACATGTACGATTTTTCTTTTCTAGCTCCCTGCCCATCCTCAGGGATGATTATAAACGGCGCAGCTGACAGAATTGCCCCACCTTCAGCAACTGTTGAGCTAGTCGAAAAACTAAGAGAACAGCGCGGTATTACAGTAACGCATAATGAAATGGAGGGAGCAGGCCATTTCTTTGAAGATCCTTATATGGACGAAATGTTAGATACAGTAACCTCGTACGTTAAAAGACGTTTAACTGAGACTACACGTTGATCTGTCTAAAAAATTGACAGGCATATTGCTTAATTTTTAGCCTGAGCCAATTTGGCTAGATCTTTAGCCAAATTGAAAGAGCCTCTAATTCGATCACGATCTTTTGCCCAACTTCGAATAACCACCAGCTTGTTATCACGAATTTTTGCATAACCATTTTCGTTATCTATAAATGTAACCAAACCTGAAGGTGATTTAAATTTGTTATTGTAAAATTGAATAGTTGCTCCCTTCGGACCGCCATCAAATTTAGAAATTTGAGCCCTTTTACACATCGCTTTTATTCTAACAACCAGAAGCAATGTATTCACCTCTCTAGGTAACTCCCCAAATCGATCAATAAGTTCTGCAGCAAATCCTTCAAGTTCCACTTTTGAAGTCAAACCTGATAATCTACGATACAATCCAAGTCTTGTATCAAGATCTGAAACATATTTTTCAGGGATTAAAACCGGCACACCCAAATTTATTTGCGGCGCCCAATTATCGTCAAAATCTGATAAACCCTCGAGTTCCCCAGATCTCATTTTACTAAGAGCATCTTCCAACATAGACTGATAAAGTTCATAGCCAACTTCACGAATTTGACCCGATTGTTCGTCACCCAGCAAGTTGCCTGCTCCTCTAATATCCAAGTCTTGACTAGCTAGAGTAAAACCAGCTCCCAATGTGCTTAAAGACGCTATTACCTTCAATCTTTTTTCTGCTTCAGTTGTAAGTTTCTTTCTTGGCTTTGTGGTTAAAAATGCAAATGCTCTGGTTTTAGAACGGCCTATTCTACCCCGGATCTGGTATAATTGAGCCAGCCCAAACATATCAGCATTACTTACAATTAAAGTATTAGCTCTAGGAATATCTAACCCAGATTCCACAATTGAAGTTGCGACGAGAACATCAAACTTTCCATCATAAAATTTGTTCATGCGTTCATCTAACTCTGATGAAGACATTTGGCCGTGAACCTTAGTAAATCTTATTTCTGGCACTTGCTCCATCAGAAAATTTTCTATTTCTTGTAAGTCAGATATGCGCGGAGCAACAAAAAAAGACTGGCCACCTCTGTAGTGTTCTCTTAGCAAAACCTCCCTTACAACTATGGCATCGAATTCACTTACATAAGTTCTGATTGCAAGCCGATCGACTGGTGGTGTCCCAATAATTGACAGATCTCGAACTCCCGAGAGTGATAACTGTAAAGTCCTGGGTATAGGAGTAGCCGTCAGTGTTAGAACATGAATGTTAGATTTTAATTGCTTTAATCTCTCTTTATGTCGCACGCCAAAATGCTGCTCTTCGTCAATTATCAGCAAACCAAGATTTTTGAATTTTACAGAGTTTGCCAGAACAGCATGTGTTCCTATTACTATATCAGCATGGCCCTCCGTGAGTTCCTTTCTAGTTCGCTCATTCTCTTTTAAACTTTCAAACCTACTCAATCCGCGAACTTCAACAGGGAAGCCCCTGAACCTCTCCTCAAAACTCCTTTTGTGCTGTCGCGCAAGCAGTGTAGTCGGTGCGATCAATGCAACCTGGAAACCAGAAATAGTAACGACAAACGCTGCCCGCATCGCTATCTCAGTTTTACCAAAACCCACATCGCCACAAATCAACCGATCCATTGGCTTGCCAGATCCAAGATCACTAAGTACTTCTCTTACCGCTACCAATTGATCATCTGTTTCTTCATATGGAAATCTTGCAGCAAAAGCCTCCCACATGCCACTAACAGGTTCACATATTTGACCACGACGCAGCGATCTCTCTGCTGCTACACGAATAAGTTTTTCGGCTATGTCTTTTATTCGGTCCTTCAATTTGGACTTTTTAGCTTGCCAGGCACCGCTTCCTAATCGATCCAAAAGGCCCTCATCGTGGCCATAGGATGTTAAAAGTTCTATGTTTTCGACTGGCAAATAAAGTCTAGAATTCTCAGCATATTCGATTAGCAAACATTCATGTGCAGCCCCACCGATATCTAACACTTCTAGACCCATGTAGCGGCCAACGCCGTGATCAATATGAACAACAAGCCCACCAATAGAGAGACTTTGAGCGTCCGTAAGAAAATTTTCTGGTCTTCTCTTTTTCGGCCTCCTTATTAACCTCTCACCTAAAATGTCCTGCTCTGATATCACTGTAAATTCAGGAGTTTGAAAACCTTGATCTAGTGGCCAAACGCTCATGTGTACGACGGGGCTCGCAACCATACTCCAGTTTGACACGGCTACTGGCCGATCAAGCCCCTCATCTGTTAAAAGTCCTGATAGCCGCTCCAGCGATCCTTCCGAATAGGATGCAATTAGTACTGGCCCATACTGCAATCTAGTTTTCAAATGATCAGCCAAACTGCTAAAGAGATTAAGATTATTAGATTGCCTCTCAGGCGCAAAATTCCTTCCAGCCCGCCCGCCCGAGTCTATAATGTTCGGCCCCAAAGGTTGTGGAAGAGGATCAAAAATCAAGGTTCGACGCGTTTTAATCAAATTGACCCAATCAGCCTCGTCGAGATACAATGCTGTGGGTTTTAATGGCTTGTATGCGTAGTCTTTTGTGGGCTTATTATCATTTGCAAAATTTCTGGCCTCATATTGATCAGCCACTAACTTGCAACGTGAAGAGAGATCCGTTTCGAGATTCTTGTACATCGTTACTGTTGCTGAGGGAAAATAAGAAAAGAAAGTATCAAGTTTTTCATAGAATAAAGGTAGCCAATGTTCTAGACCTTGATACTTCCGGCCCGCACTAACAGACTCGTACAAAGGGTCATTACTCAGAGATGATCCAAATTCAGCTCTGTAAGATTGTCTAAAATTTCTAATAGAAAATTCATCAAGAACAACTTCTGAAACGGGTGCTAATTCAATTTCATGAAGTTTTTTAATTGTCAGTTGAGTTTCTGGATCGAAAAGACGAGCACCATCCAAAATAGTTCCAAAAAGATCTAAGCGAACTGGGTTCGAATATCTTGGAGGAAATATATCAATAATTCCTCCACGAATTGCATATTCACCAGCCTCCCTAACTGTCGAGGATTTGGTGAAACCCATCTTCACAAGAAATTCTCTTAAATTACTTTCATTAATATTTCGCCCCACCACTGCTTTGAAACCATAACCTTTAACTACGGAACTACACGGCACTTTCTGTAAAACAGCGTTTAAAGTGGTTAAAACAACATACCCTTTGGCTATATTATCTGCAAATTTAGAAAGTATTCCCATTCTGGCCGATGATATCTCTAAATTTGGAGAAACCCGATCATAGGGTAAACAATCCCAACTGGGAAACTCGAAAACCGCAAGGTCAGGTTTAAAAAATTTAAGCGCATCGCCCATAGCGCGCATGCGTTTGTCATCTCTAGCGATATGAATCACTGAGTTTCCTTGATGCTTTATTTCATTCAAAATTATTTTGGCATCGTACCCTTCTGGGGCGCCGCTCACCATTATTTCAGAAGACATCAGGAGGTTTGGCCACTTATAGTTTGGTATACATTATTGTTATCTTGCATTGTCGACGTGCAATAGCGGATCTTAAAATAGTGTAATTTCAAATAGTTTGATGCTTGATAATTGTAAATATAAACCAGCAAAAAATAGTAATTAAGGATAAAAATCCTAAAATTTTTGTGTTCCGCCTGTGTAAAAAAATTTGAACATGTAATTCTGAGGGCGTTAATTGTTGTGCGATAAACTTTTCTGCTAAATTTAACCTAAAGTGGATTAAGGCTATAATTGGAACAAATACGAACAGTGATAATTGTAAGAATTCACTCTTATAAAGAAATCCTGTTAGTGTGAAAAAAGTGATTAAAAAAGCAATAAGCAAGATGTAACACCAATGGTTCAGAATTCGATACTTTTTAGTGAAATGAGCAGCAATAAATCGTGTAAAACGGCAAAGATCTGCTAGTTCGTCTTCATTATTTGATGCGATAAACCACGCTCTGTAAGGTACACCAAACACATTACTAATTGAAAAGTACCAGATCATAGCTAAAAATAACCAAAACCAAATCGAACTGACTGATGTTAAAAAAAGATATTCAAATGGCACCGTTTATATCCGTTTATAGTATTCATCAAATAAAGTGTATGTTACCCAAAAGACAAGTTAACTGTTAAGATATTTAATCAAGCTTGTTACGAGTCCCAAAGCGTGACACTTTCCAGGAACTAAGTTTAAAAGAGGACCTATGAATGAATCTTCGACAAGCACCGTATCCTAAAACTCGACATAGACGTTTAAGAAAATCTCCTGAAATTAGAGGCTTATCGCGAGAAAATAAACTTAGTGTTGAGGATTTGATTTGGCCAATATTTGTTTGCGAGGGTAAAAACCTCGAGGTCCCCGTGGAGTCTATGCCGGGCGTTTTCAGATATAGTGTAGACCTTTTAGTCGAAAAAGCTAAACTTGCAGCAGATTTGGGTATTCCTGCTATATGTATATTTCCATACACAGATCCAAAGCTCAAAACCAAGGACTGTGCTGAAGCTTGGAATCCAAAAAACCTATCCAATAAGGCCACGAGGGCAATAAAGAAGGCGGTACCAAATATAGCTGTAATGACTGATGTCGCTTTGGATCCATATAGTATAGACGGACATGATGGGTTTGTAGAAAATGGTCGTATCGTTAACGATAAAACCGTTGAGGCGTTAGTAAAACAGGCACTATCTCAAGCAAAAGCAGGCGCAGATATAATCGGCCCGTCAGACATGATGGATGGGAGAATTTCAGCGATACGTACTGCTTTAGAAACTGAAGGATTTCATGATGTAATTTTACTTTCTTATGCTGCCAAATATGCAAGTGGTTTTTACGGCCCATTCAGAGATGCAGTTGGAGCTTCCGGGGCACTCAAGGGAGATAAAAGCACCTATCAAATGGATCCAGCCAACGGAGAAGAAGCACTCCGAACAATAGCGAGAGATCTTGATGAAGGCGCAGACATGATTATGATTAAACCAGGAATGCCTTACTTGGACATTTGTAGGCGAGCAAAGGATATGTTTGGAGCTCCAACATTTGCTTACCAAGTTTCAGGAGAGTATTCGATGCTTCAAGCGGCAATAAAGAATGGTTGGCTCAACGGGAATAAGGTTATTATGGAAAGCCTATACTGCTTCAAAAGAGCAGGATGTGATGGTATTTTGACTTATTTTGCCCCAATAGCTGCCAAAGAGCTTAATAATTAACACTACATCTAGCGTCGAGATCTAAGTACTGCTATAATATGTTCCATGGGTACATTTGGAGCAGTAAATAAATGAAAAATATAACACGTAGAAACGCACTAATACTGGGATTGTTGTCAGCAACAATCAGCGCCTGTTCTTTGCGACCATTTAGTGGATCACGTGACCGACAAGATGGTGCTGATAAAATAGACGCACGTGTTTTGCAAACAATTCAGCAAATGCAGGCGGAATTCCCAGAAACTTTAGAGTTAAAAAATCAAGCAGCAGGAATGCTTATAATGCCATTGATTACCGAGGGAGGCTTTGGATTCGGTGTCGGGTATGGACGAGGTGCGCTATTAATTAACGAAGCGACAGTTGATTATTATTCTGCAGCTAATGCAAGCTACGGGTTGCAAATTGGAGCAAGTCAATACGCTCATGTTCTATTTTTCATGACAGAAAGCGCATTGAACGAATTTAGAAATTCTAGTGGATGGTCAGCTGGAGGTGACATTGAGTACGCATACAGGCGATCAGGAGAAAGTTTCAGAGCCAATACAACAGAAGCAAACTCACCAATCATCGGCTTGGTTTTTGGTGAGGCCGGCTTCAAAATTGGAGCGACTATTGAAGGCACAAAGTATACAAAAATAATACCGTGACTAATTTCATAGGTTTTTGATAACAGCAAAAGAGTAGAGTTTAACATTGATCAAGATCGATATTAAAGAAGATGAATTTGTAACTAGCATGCTAAATTTACTGATGGCCTTTACATATAAAAAAGTGGAGAAAACTTGACCGACGAGACCCAAAATACAGATACCTCAATCGATGATGAAAAGCCTATCAGCATCTATCACGGTCCTAGCGTTTCGATAACGAAGGAACTGAAAACGTCGTATTTGGATTATGCGATGAGTGTTATCGTTAGTCGTGCGATACCTGACCTGCGAGATGGCTTAAAACCGGTACATAGACGCATTTTATACGCAATGCACGATAGTGGTAACACACACGACAAAGGTTATCGAAAGTCTGCCCGTCCCGTTGGTGACGTTATGGGTAAGTTCCACCCTCATGGCGATAGTGCGATTTATGACGCACTTGTCCGGATGGCCCAACCTTTTTCTATGTCTCTTCCGCTATTAGACGGACAAGGTAATTTTGGATCAATGGACGGAGATAATCCTGCCGCAATGCGATACACAGAAGTTCGCATGGATAAACCCGCAAGTTTTCTACTCGCAGACATTGAAAAAGATACTGTTGATTTTCAAGATAATTATGACGGAAAAGATAGAGAGCCAACAGTTTTACCAGCCCGATATCCAAATATGTTGGTTAATGGAGCTGGGGGAATCGCGGTTGGGATGGCTACCAATATTCCACCACACAATCTTGGTGAAGTGATCAACGCTACATTAGCTTTGATTGAAAACCCAGACTTAACTAGTGAAAACCTTGTAGAGTTTGTACCTGCCCCCGATTTTCCAACAGGAGGCATAATTCTTGGCAGAACTGGCGCACGGAAAGCTTACACTGAAGGTCGTGGCAGTGTCTTAATACGGGCAAAAACTAAAATAGAGGAAATTAAAAAGGACCGTTATGCAATAATTGTGGATGAGATCCCGTACCAAGTCAATAAAGCGTCAATGATTGAAAAAATAGCTGAACAGGTTAGGGAAAAGAAAATTGAAGGGATTTCCCATGTACAAGATGAAAGCGATCGAAATGGTGTGCGTGTCGTTATTGAACTAAAGCGTGATGCTACGCCCGATGTAGTATTAAACCAGTTATTTAGATTTACGCCCCTGCAAACATCATTTGGTTGCAACATGCTAGCTCTCAATGGCGGCCGCCCGGAACAACTCACGCTACGAACATTTCTAACGAATTTTATCGCATTTCGTGAGGAGGTAGTTGCTCGAAGGACTGCATTTGAATTGAGGAAGGCCCGAGAGCGAAGCCATATTCTTTGTGGCCTGGCAGTTACGGTTTCTAATGTTGACGAAATAGTTGCAACTATAAGAGCGTCATCCGACGCATCAGAAGCGCGTGAAAAGTTAATGCAAAGAAGTTGGCCAGCTAACGAAATTCGAGAATATATTGCCTTGATTGATGATCCAACACACAAAATAAATGATGATGGAACCTATAATTTATCAGAAGCTCAAGTCAGAGCTATTTTAGAGCTTCGCCTGCAACGTCTCACGCAGATCGGCGTGAAGGAAGTTACAGATGAATTGGAGGCGTTATCTTCGAAAATAAAGGAATACTTAGAAATACTCGCATCAAGATCAAAAATAATGGCGATAATATCATCAGAGCTCAATGAAGTAAAAGATCAGTTTTCCACAAATCGCAGAACTGAAATAATCGATTGGGCTGGCGATATGGAGGATGAAGACCTTATTGAGCGAGAAGACATGGTCGTTACTATTACATCTGGCGGCTATATAAAAAGAACGCCCTTGGCAGATTTTAGAGCTCAAAGACGCGGTGGCAAAGGTCTAGCTGGCATGCAAATAAAAGATGAAGATGTTGTGACTACTTTGTTTGTAGCTAATACGCATACGCAGTTATTATTTTTCTCCACTGATGGAATGGCTTACAAGCTTAAGACTTGGAGGTTACCACTCGGTGCCCGCACTGCCAAAGGAAAAGCAATTGTTAACATTTTACCAATACAAGCAGGCGTTTCTATAGCAGCAGTAATGCCCGTAGATGCACCAGAGGAAGAATGGGAGAAGCTTCAAATAATCTTTTCCACGTCTTCAGGCGATGTTAGAAGAAATGCACTGTCAGATTTTACAAATGTTAGATCAAATGGAAAGATCGCAATGGATCTTCCAGAAGATATAACATTGGTTAATGCTAGGATTGCAAATGAAGATGATGATGTGATGTTGGTTACAGATAGTGGCCGGGCTATTAGATTTTCAACTACGGCTGTGAGAGTATTTAAAGGAAGAAAGTCTACAGGCGTAAGGGGGATTAAACTTCTGGGAGATGACAAAGTAGTTTCAATGTCAATAATTCGGCATTTTGAGGCTTCACCAGACGAACGATCTGCATATCTAAAAATGAGGAGAGCAGTGGCAGGAATGTCAGATGATGCAGTGGGCTCACCAGAAGAAGAAGAAGAGGAAATTAATGCCAACGCAACAA
>CABZJF010000002.1:0-222297 GCA_902525915.1 Paracoccaceae bacterium
AAAGGCGTTATTATGAATAAAATTTTCTCAATAACTGGTTTAATAATCTTTCAAGCCAGCACTTGCTTTGCTCAGGAAACATATGACCTCGGTGAAATATATGTAAGCGCCGGCTTGCAGGACATTAACATTAACAAAACCGGGTCAAGTGTTAAAGTTTTGCAGTCTGATGAGATTAAAATACACGTATTTGACGCGGTGAATTTATTAGACTCCCAATCAGGCATAGCAATGTCTTCGTCAGGTGGAGTGGGCTCCCAAACGGGCATAAGGCTGCGGGGTTTATCCCAAAGCTACGTTGCTGTTCGTGTAGATGGTGTGGATATTTCTGATCCAACTGGGACTCAAAATAGTTACGATTTCGGTGGTATTATGACATCAGGATTTGATCAAATTGAAATATTGAAAGGATCTCAGTCAGCAATATACGGGTCAGAAGCAATTGGAGGAGTTATAAATTTCAAAACTAAAACGTCTAACACATTAGGCAAAAAAACTGACACTAACCTAACAGTGGGCTCAAATAACACGTTGGCAGCAAATTTTAAATACACTCAAATCCACGAAGTTGGAAGCTATGCCCTTTCAATAAACAACGTTTCTACCGATGGATTTTCAGCCAAAACTGATAATGACGAGGCTGACCCATACAGCAAAACTGAGATAAGGTTTGTATTAGATCAAAATATAAATGATCAGCTAACACTTGGAACGACGGCATTATACTCTGATGAAGAAATTGATTATGATGGTTTCACTCATGAGAGTGATCATATTGACAGACGCAGATCGGCAGGAAGTATTTATGCATTTTTTGAATCAGAAGCTATCACACATAAAGTAACAAAATCGTTCTCGAAAACAGACAGATTTGACCTAAACGGATTTAATAAAAGTTTTTTAGGCGATCGAGACGTATGGAATTACACTGCCCAAGCCATCGTGAGAGGAGCAGATTTTGCCTTCGGTTATGAGGAAACTCGAGAAAAAGCTGAAATAGATGGCGAGACTAAAGAATACAAGGAAACAGCTCTGATTTCCGAGCTAATCTACGCGGTTGGGGAAAGTGGAGATATCTCATTAGCTGTGAGGCAAACTAGCTCAGAAAATTATGGGGATGACACAACTTTCCGTGTTGCAACGATCAATAGACATAAGGGTGAATTAACAAGTCGATTGGTTTTGAGTAGTGGCTTCAGAGCACCGTCACTTTATGAGCTTTTTGACAGTTTCTACGGAAATTCGACATTCACTCCTGAAACAAGCCTGAATGCTGAGATTGGATTTGAGAAAAAATTAAACAAGTCAAGCAGTGTGAGTGCAACCATGTTCAGCAATACCGTTGATAATTTAATAGAGTTTAACAACGATACCTTTGTTTACGAGCAAAAAAATGGTAGTACGGAAACGAGTGGGCTCGAACTTTCCTCGAACATGAGGTTAAGCAACACGATCAATCTAAATGCAAATTATACTTACACCACTTCTGAAACTGGCAACGTGCAGGCGGTAAGAGTTCCAAAGCATGACTTAGTGTTGCAAGTTGAAAGCCAACTAAGTGAAAAATTTAGTAGCTTGGCCTCTCTTAGAGTAGCAAGAGACATTGAAGATACTGTTTGGCCCTCTAACGTTAAGATGCCAAATTATGAAGTTTTGGATCTTTCATTTACATACGACATAAATGGCAAATCGTCTGCGTATCTAAAGGTCCAAAATGTGGCAGATGAAAATTACGAAACGATAAAAGGATATAATACAGGAGGCCGTCAGTTTTTTGCAGGTATCCGTGCATCTTTTTAGACTTATCGCCTTTTATTCAGTTCTTTATTTTTTTGGGACCATTACATTGGCTGCTGAAAACAACCCAAAGGTTGTTTCACTTAATGTATGCACAGATCAATTTGTTATGCTTCTCGCAGATGATAGTCAGATTATTTCTTTGTCTGAAATTTCAACGGATATACTATCTTCTGCAATGGCCGAGGAAGCTTCTAAGTATCACCAGAATAATAGTGGTGCTGAAGAGGTATATTTACTTCAGCCTGATATAGTATTTGCTGGCATCTATACTGCAAAAGCTACCGTAAATATGTTGGAAAGTTTGGGTATTCGTGTCGAAAAATTCGAGCCAGCGAGTACAGTAGAGCAGATCATCCTCAACATTCAAAGGACCGGTAAACTTTTAGGGCATACTGACCGCGCCAACACACTGGTTACAAATTTTGAAGCTAGGTTAACAGACCTTAGAGCGGGTATAAACACTAGACCACGAGCTGCACTCTATTATGCGAACGGTTACACAACTGGGGAAAACACACTCGCAGGGCAAATTTTAAATCTGGCAGGTTTTTCAAACATAGCTTCAGAGGTTGGTATACATTGGGGTGGAATACTGCCATTAGAGTTATTAATTATGTCGAAACCTGACGTGATTATAACCGGCACAACCTATCCTGGCTCATCTAGATCTGAAGAAATTCTAAAACACCCTGCGCTAAAACCTTTACGACATGTTTCTTCCACCGATGCAAACTGGGTTTGTGGTACACCACATATTATGAAGGCGATAGAGGACTTACAAACAATACACCCGGACAAAATGAGCACTAAATGAATTTAAAACTTACATTACTGCTATTATTAATTGCTCTTTTTATTTTTTCACTGAGCACTGGTCATGCTACAGCGAGTTTCAGCCAGGCTATGACGGCCTTGTATTATGGTGATGGCCCTTTGGGCACAGTAATGAGACAAATAAGACTACCACGTGCTATTTTGGCTATATTAGTAGGCACATCACTAGGTGCATGCGGTGCAGCCCTTCAGGGCTATCTTCGAAACCCCCTTGCAGAGCCAGGTTTAATCGGTGTTTCAGGATCTGCAGCACTGGGCGCAGTTATTTCCTTACAGACAGGTTTCGCTACCTATGTTTGGATGGGTCTACCTATTGCAGCGTTTTCTTTTGCCACCTTAGCAGTGTTGCTTCTCCTTTTGTTGGCAGGCCCTCGCGGAAGCTCCTTGACACTTATTCTAGCAGGAATTGCGGTAAGCGCCTTAGCCGGCGCATTTACATCCCTTGCTCTTAATCTATCACCAAACCCTTATGCAACTTCTGAAATCGTTTTTTGGTTGATGGGGTCTCTAGCAGATAGATCTTTCGAACACGTATGGCTAGCGCTACCTTTTTGCTTGATCGGTTGGCTAATGATTGGTTCCATAGGAAAAGCACTTGATGCATTAACCCTAGGCGAGGATGTGGCCTCTTCTCTATCCATTTCATTAACAAAGACAAAATTACTCTTGGTATTCGGCGTTGCTTCTGCGGTCGGGGCAGCGACAGCTGTTTGCGGTGCAATTGGTTTCGTTGGGCTGGTAGTACCACATTTATTAAGACCACTAGTAAAGGGAAAGCCATCAACTCTCCTATTAGTTTCTGGTCTTGGGGGCGCCGTAATGGTTCTAGCGGCGGATATAGCTGTCAGGGTAATTTTGCCCGATCGCGACTTAAAACTTGGAGTTTTGATGGCGATTATTGGCGCCCCATTGTTTTTACATCTTATTTATAAAACGAGGTCGGCTCTACAATGACACTATTAACTCTCAAGGATATTTCAGTACGAAGAGGACAATGTCCAGTCGTAGATAATGTATCATTAGAAATCAGGAGTCATGAATTAGTCGGTCTGGTCGGACCTAATGGCGCGGGCAAAACTACGCTTCTTAAGGCTGCACTTGGTTTGATTGAACACAGTGGCGATTCATCCTTAGCAAAGTTACCACTAAACGAGCGCTCATCAACAGCCGCTTGGATGCCACAAGAAAGGGAGATCAACTGGCCTATTTCAGTTTTGGAAACAGTCACGCTTGGTCAGCTTTTACCATCCAAAAATCTGGATAAAAATGAAATAATAAATGATGCCTTAGACAAAACGGGGTTAATAAATTATAGCGACCGAATTGCAACCGAACTATCCGGCGGAGAGCAGGCAAGAGTATTGCTTGCCCGTGCACTGGCACAAAACACACCACTGATTTTAGCCGATGAACCGATAGCTGGTTTAGACCCTGCCACACAATTAACGACCATGAAAATGTTTGCAGACATGGCTAAAGAAGGGAAAGGAGTTTTAATATCACTGCATGACCTAAATTTAGCGGCAACTTTTTGCACTAAAATTATAATTTTAGACAGGGGACGATTGTACGCAAGTGGTGACCCTGCACAGACAATGACAGATGAGAATCTTGAAAAGGTTTTCAACGTAAGAGCATATCACGCGCGGACTGATAATGGAATAATTTGTCAACCAATAGAAGTATTAAGTCATTCAAATTGAGAGAAAAGCTAAATCTTCCCGGGGTCATATGGATACACTAAAGAAAATGAAAGACTTTAAACCAAATCGTATCGTTTGCTTAACCGAGGAAACCGTGGAAACATTATACTTACTTGGTGAGCAAGACAGAATAGTGGGAGTAACAGGTTACGCCGTAAGACCTCCTGAAGTACGCAAAGAAAAAGTCCGAGTTGGCGCCTTCACCAGCGCGGATATCCCTAAAATACTAGCGCTGAATCCTGACTTAGTTCTAACATTTTCAGACCTTCAAGCAGATATCGCAGCAGAATTAATTTTAAAAGGTATTGATGTGCATGCATTTAATCAAAGAAGTATAGAGGGCATTTTATCAATGATTTCGATGATTGGCTCGCTTGTTGGAGCAAACAGGAAAGCTGAGAAATTAATAGCAGATTATACCAAAAAGCTAGAAACCCTGAGAAAGAAAAAAACAGAGGTTTTAAAAGTATATATAGAGGAATGGGATGAACCTTTGATATCAGGCATTTTATGGTTTTCAGAACTTGTGCAAATAGCGGGCGGTGTAGATGTTTTTTCAGATAAATCAAAAAATATAGATGCAAAAAGTAGAATACTAAACTCGGACGAGGTAATTCATGCAAACCCAGACGTTATAATTGCTTCTTGGTGTGGCAAAAAGGTTAGAAAAGAAAAAATTGTTGCAAGAACTAATTGGAAATCAATAGCGGCTGTAAAAAATGACTTAATTTTTGAAATTAAGTCGCCACTAATTCTTCAGCCAGGACCAGCTGCACTTGGACCAGGATTAGATCAAATTTGTTGTATATTAGATAATGCCAGAGATAAATTACGAGGCTAGCTTAATGACTGAAATTTTAAATTTTCTTAATAAAGGGGGTCCAGCCCTGTGGATAATTTTTCTGCTATCCATAATTCTAATAGCAATTATTTTTTATAAACTATCACATTTAATGAACCTTGGCGTTTGGAATTCCAAGCGCACTAGGTTAATTTTAGATGCTTGGAAATTGAATAATATTGAGTATTTAAGAAAAGTTTTTCTTGATGCCAACGGTATCAGAGAGGCTCTAGCTAAAAAGACTATACTCTCAATTATTGACGAAGCTTTAGCAGAAAATATTGCGAGAGAAGAATGTGATGCAGAGGCAAGGAATAGCTTACACCAAGTCAATAAGGGCCTAAGAACTATAGAATTAATTTCTCACATAGCACCATTGTTGGGCCTTTTGGGAACAGTTCTAGGCATGATAGAAGCTTTCCAAAGATTGCAAGAAAGTGGAAATCAAGCCGACCCTAGTATCTTAGCAGGAGGGATTTGGGAAGCCCTTCTTACGACAGCTGCAGGAATGGCAGTGGCCATTGTAGCGACAGTCTCTTTAAGTTTTTTTGACAATATAATAGACAAACTTAGAAATGACTTGGAAGATTTAGCAACTCAAATATTTACAAGAAAGCCTGGTGGTTTCGGTGTTTAATTTCCAACGGTCACTTCATCGACGCAGGCCTTCGCTGACGCCCATAATTGATGTGGTATTTCTCTTGTTGGTTTTTTTTATGTTGGCATCAACTTTTACCGTGGACAAAAAAGTAAAGCTTTTATCTGAAATCACTTATGGCAGCTCGCATTACGATGCGCTCCCCAGACTTATTGAAATCAAGAGCAACGCATTGCTAATGAATGGAGTGGAAGCAGATGATAATATTGCAATAAAAAGGTTAGAAGAGATTACTCAAGATCCTTCTCAAGTCATAATTGTGCAAGCGCTTGGAGGCACCTCAACCCAGCGAATGCTAGATGTGATTGAATTACTCAAATCAAGCGGTTTTTCAAATTTAAAAGTAAGCGGCAAGTAATATGCGTTTTGCTGTACACTCCGGTAGAGAGAAAAAAGAGTCTATCATCCCGATGGTAAATGTTATTTTTCTATTACTAATTTTTTTCTTGATGACTTCTAGTTTCATTATTCCCGATCCTTTTGAACTCGACAAACCATACGCCAATAGTTCAAATAAAGTTAGTAATGAAGAGCGACTGTATATATCGAAAACAGGAAAAGTGTTTATATCAGATAAAGTTAATGAAAATGCTTGGAGGTATTTAGAACAAAGCACACCAGAAAAATTACTTTTGATAACAGATAGTAGTTTCCCAGCTAAAGATTTGTTAAATATTTCAGAAAAATTAAAAAAGTTAGGTATTATTGAACTAAACCTATTGACCAACCAGAGGGTTGAAAAATGAAATTGCAAGCCTGGTTGTTCTTCATAAGCGCCTCAATCATTCTGCACATGTTTGGTGTGTCGCTTTACATATCATTCCAGGACAAAATTACGCCTAAAATAGAAGGCTCCACTTCGAATCTAGAAATTATAAATGACACAGAATTATCCTTGCTGGAAAAATGGAGCATTCAACCAAGTTTAAACTCAGATATTCAACCGCTTTCTTCTCAGGCAAACAATGATTATCCACCAGCCCAACAGCCAAACTCTAATTCAAAATTGATTTATCAAAAAAAACCCAACGAGTTAAAACTACCGATCGGTAAAAATAATAGCATTCCCAAAATTAGTAAAAATAACATGCCGGTATCAGATTTAAACCTCACTGTGAGAAAGCCAATCAGGCCAACCGCCATGGCAAATTATGATAAAGCATATACAGCGATATCTTCAGTCACTACGATAGATATACCAAAGACTTTAAAAAGTAATACCAAGAAAGACATTTATAGGGAGAGTTTTGAACCAACAACTAACGACCTTCCTCAAATAGATATTTATAAAGACCTGTCCAATTATAAACCAAATAATCTTACAGACCTACTCCCAAAAAAATCATTGCAAATTGATCATAGGCCTGATCAAAAAATTAATAACTTAGATCAGACGCAATTTTCTTCATTGCAAGTAGCAGATCAAAAACCAATTCTAGAGAGTGCAAGCCAAATTACCCAAATACAAAATAATAAAAGCAAAATTGATGATGATATTGCTCGAGAATGGGGTTTCAAAATTATAAAAGCACTAAAACGCGCCGTTGAGAACCCAATTGGAGTTAGAGGTGAAGCCAGTATTTCAATGGAGCTAACTATTTCAAAAAATGGTGATCTATTAAGTGTGAAAATTATTAAAAGCTCAGGTAATTCAAGGTTTGACTCAGCAGCCCAAAGAGCCACTCAACTGGCAAACTTTCCAAGAGCTCCTTCGTCTTTCAAAAAAGAGAAGAAAACTTTCAAAATTAAGTTAATTCTATAATTTGACAATTTCAAAAAAAAAACATTTGCCTCAAGTTTCACTATAATTGGAAAATAAGTTTCAGCTATTAAAGAATATCCTCTGGTCTGCAAACAAATTTTGAGACCACTCGTTTTGAACCTGCCTTTTCAAATTCAATCTGCAATTTATCCCCTTCAATATCTAAGACGGTCCCATATCCAAATTTCTGATGAAATACACGCTCGTTAACTTCATAGATTGGGTTGGATGTACTATCAATTATGATCCCCTTACTTTCACTAGGCTGAGAAAGAGAATGCTGATTTTTATTTTTTTGCAGTCGCCTCCAACCGGGGCTATCATATCCATCTGCCTGAGACGCCTCATTATCTAACGTTGAATTATTCACACCAAAATCAGATGGTCCACCATACAAACCTGAAGGTGTAAGTATATCAACGTGCTGCTCAGGTAATTCATCAATAAATCTTGATGGCATTGAAGATTGCCACTGGCCAAAAACACGTCGATTGCCTGCGAAAGAAATATAACAAGCTTGCTCTGCTCTAGTTATACCAACATAAGCCAATCGTCTTTCCTCTTCTAGGCCGTTCACCCCACTCTCATCCATACTTCTTTGTGATGGGAAAAGTCCATCTTCCCAGCCTGGCAAGAAAACAATTGGGAACTCCAGACCTTTGGCAGCATGAAGTGTCATTATAGAAACCTTTTGCTCAAACTCTTCACTGTCGTTTTCCATTATCAGGCTCACATGTTCTAAGAAACCCTGTAAATTTTCAAATTCCTCCAGTGCTTTAACAAGCTCTTTTAGGTTCTCTAATCTCCCACCGGCTTCCGGTGTTTTATCATTCTGCCACATCTCAGTGTAGCCACTTTCATCAAGAATTATTCCTGCCAATTCGACATGATTACTGTCTCCTTTCGAGATTATCGAACCCCATCGATCTAAATTTTTCAGAAATAAATCAAGTTGTATGGCTGCTTTTCCAGAAAAGCCTCCTTCGTCTAACAATAATCGAGCACCTTCAGCTAATGAAATTCCGTTATTTCTTGATACCTGCTGAATTTTTTGCTGAGCTTTTTCGCCAATTCCTCTCTTTGGAGTATTAACAATTCGCTCAAAAGCCAAATCATCACTTAAGCTCAAACTCACACGGAAATAAGCCATGGCATCACGTATTTCCATGCGCTCGTAAAACCTTGGACCACCAATTACTCGATATGGCAAACCTATAGTTAAAAATCTGTCCTCAAATGTACGCATTTGATGGCTTGCTCGCACTAAAATGGCAATTTCGTCTAAACCGTTTATTAAATAATTCCTATTTGCTAATTGAATTGACTCGATTTCCTCTCCAATCCATCGCGCCTCTTCTTCTCCGTCCCAATGACCAATTAAGCGAACTTTTTGCCCCTCTTCATTTTCAGTCCAAAGTTTTTTTCCAAGCCGATCTTTGTTTCCTGAGATTACTGCGCTGGCTGCGGCCAAAATGTGTGGGGTAGATCGATAATTTTGCTCCAAACGTACAATCTTTGCGCCTACAAAATCTTTATCAAATCTAAGAATATTACCTACCTCTGCACCTCGCCATCCATAAATAGATTGATCATCGTCCCCAACACAGCAGATATTCTTGTGATTTTGAGCTAGCAATCTAAGCCATAAGTACTGGGCAACATTAGTATCTTGATACTCGTCAACCAGGATATACTTGAACCACTTTTGATACTTTGAAAGTATCTCTGCATTTTCTTGAAACAGCTCTACAACGAGTAAAATTAAGTCACCAAAATCTACGGCATTTAACTCGCGCAACCGCTGTTGATATTGAACGTATAATTCCGTTCCAATATTATCGAATGCGTTTGCTTCTGATGCAGGAACTGCCTCTGGTAACCACCCTCTATTTTTCCATCTATCAATTAAGCCCGCCAAATGTCTTGGAGGCCATCTTTTTTCATCTACATCAGCTGCTTTTATTAACTGCTTCAAGAGTCTTAATTGATCATCATTATCAAGTATTGTAAAATTATTTTTTAAACTTACTAATTCCGCGTGACGTCTTAAAAGCTTAACACAAATTGAATGAAAGGTTCCCAGCCAGGGCATCCCCTCAACAGCTCGCCCCAATGTTTTTGCAACTCGATTTTTCATTTCTAAAGCGGCTTTATTGGTAAAAGTCACAGCCAAAATTTCGTTTGGCTTAGCACTACCCGTGTTCAACAAATGAACAATTCTCGCAGTTAGCGCTTTCGTTTTACCTGTCCCCGCTCCTGCCAACATCAGAACGGGACCCTCTAATGTTTCCACAGCAATTCTCTGAGCTACATTTAGCTCTTGTAAATATGGCTCGGATCTCGCCTTTATTGCCAGTGCAGAGAGCCCTGAAAATGAATTAATAATGTTTTGAGAATTTTTGCTCATAATAGTGTTTTAGACAAGTAAATTAAATTTGCAAAGGTATGTTCATAATTTGTTCTTTCATATTCTATAATTTAATCAGCCACTAAGATACCATTACCTCAAAATAGCTTTCATTAGAGGCACCAGGTGTCTAAAAAAATAATATAATTGTAGATAAATTAATTTTTTTTATTAAAAAGGCACTGGAAATGTATTGACACTTTTTTTTCATTCTGCGACGCAGCAAAACAAAGCATAGTTCGCCATTATAGTACTTAAGGATTATTAAATGCCTGACTTCAATAAGATCCTGATAGCAAACCGTGGTGAGATTGCTATTCGTATAATGAGAGCTGCAAATGAAATGGGCAAAAAGACTGTGGCAGTGTTTGCTGAAGAAGATAAGCTCGGTCTTCACAGATTTAAGGCAGATGAAGCATATAGAATAGGCCACGGAATGGGGCCCGTTGCTGCATATCTTGCAATTGACGAAATAATACGTGTAGCAAGGGATTGTGGAGCGGATGCAATCCACCCAGGCTACGGACTGCTTTCTGAAAATCCCGACTTGGTTGATGCCTGCGAAAGAAACGGCATAGTATTTATCGGGCCACAAGCATCGACAATGAGAGCGCTTGGTGACAAAGCGAGCGCTCGCAGAGTTGCGATTGAAGCCAATGTCCCAGTGATACCAGCCACGGAGGTCTTGGGAGATGACATGGATGCCATCAAGGCCCAAGCGGCTGAAATTGGATATCCATTAATGCTTAAAGCCTCTTGGGGTGGTGGTGGACGAGGAATGCGTCCAATCGAACATCCAAATGAATTGGAGGATAAAGTCCTAGAGGGACGCCGCGAGGCCGAGTCAGCTTTTGGCAATGGTGAAGGTTATCTCGAAAAAATGATTACTCGAGCGCGCCACGTCGAAGTACAGATCTTAGGTGATAAGCATGGTGAAATTTTTCATCTTTGGGAAAGAGATTGCTCCGTACAACGGAGAAACCAAAAAGTGGTTGAGAGAGCACCAGCACCATATTTGACACAGAAACAGCGGGAAACTCTGTGTGATTTGGGTAGGAGAATATGTGCTCACGTAAACTATGAATGCGCAGGCACAGTTGAATTCTTAATGGATATGGATACTGAAGAATTCTATTTCATTGAAGTAAACCCACGAGTGCAAGTTGAACACACAGTTACTGAAGAAGTGACTGGCATCGATATTGTTCAAGCACAAATTCTGATCGCCGAGGGCAAAACAATAGCCGAAGCCACCGGCAAAGCAAACCAGAGTGAAGTGACACTTAACGGACACGCCTTACAAACAAGAATTACTACTGAAGATCCACAAAATAATTTTATTCCAGACTATGGTCGAATAACTGCCTTTAGATCAGCCACGGGTATGGGAATAAGGCTTGATGGCGGTACTGCGTATGCAGGCGGCGTAATTACCCGCTACTATGACTCCTTGCTTGTAAAAGTGACAGCATGGGCACCAACACCTAGTAAGGCTATTGCCCGAATGGATCGTGCCTTAAGGGAGTTCAGAATTCGTGGTGTTTCTACAAATATAGCGTTTGTCGAAAATTTATTAAAACACCCCATATTTCTATCAAATGAGTATACAACAAAATTTATCGATACCACTCCAGATCTTTTTGATTTTGACAAGCGACGAGATAGAGGAACTAAGGTCTTAACATACATTGCTGATGTGAGCGTCAATGGTCATCCGGAAACCAAGGGCAGACCCCTACCCAATTTTGACGCACCCACTCCTGACTCTCCAAATCCAGTTGGAGAAATGAGCTATGGCACCCGTAACCTTTTGGAACAAAAGGGCGCTAAGGCAGTTGCAGATTGGGTTCAGAAACAAAGGCCACTTCTGCTGACTGATACGACAATGCGGGATGGCCACCAGTCGCTGCTGGCGACAAGAATGCGTTCTGTTGATATGATCAGGGTAGCTCCTGCATATGCATCAAATTTACCCTCACTTTTTTCTATTGAATGCTGGGGCGGCGCAACTTTTGATGTTGCTTACAGGTTCCTTCAAGAATGTCCATGGCAGCGTTTGCGAGATTTGCGGGCCCAAATGCCCAACCTGATGACGCAAATGTTGCTACGTGCTTCAAACGGTGTTGGTTATACAAATTACCCCGATAATGTAGTGCAAGCATTTGTAAAAGAAGCATCAAAAGGTATCGATGTATTTCGCGTTTTCGACAGCCTCAATTGGGTTGAGAATATGCGCATTGCAATGGATGCTGTGATTGATAGCGGAAAGATTTGTGAGGGAACAATATGCTACACAGGTGATATTCTTAACCCAGACCGATCGAAGTATAATCTTAAATACTATGTAAATATGGCAAAGGATCTTCAGGAAGCAGGCGCGCATTTTCTTGGACTCAAAGATATGGCGGGTTTGTTAAAACCGGCCGCTGCTCGTCAACTTGTGAAATCATTGAAAGAAGAGGTTGGATTACCAATTCATTTCCACACACACGATACTTCTGGAATTGCGGGCGCGACCATTTTGGCAGCAGCAGATGCTGGTGTTGATGTTGTTGACGCGGCGATGGATGCCTTTTCGGGCGGAACGTCACAGCCTTGTATGGGATCGATCGTAGAAGCTCTCCAAAACTCGGAGCGTGATACTGGAATAAACATCGAAAATTTAAGAGAGATAAGTGATTATTGGGGGCAAGTAAGAGCCCAATATGCTGCTTTTGAAAGTGGACTATCGTCACCAGCCTCTGAAGTTTACTTGCATGAAATGCCGGGAGGACAATTTACAAACTTAAAGGCTCAAGCCCGCTCAATGGGCATGGAAGAAAAATGGCATGATATAGCAGAAACATATGCAGACGTTAATCAAATGTTTGGTGATATCGTAAAAGTTACTCCATCATCAAAGGTGGTAGGAGACATGGCCATTATGATGGTTGCTCAAAATTTAAGTCGTGATGATGTCGAAAATCCGGAAACTGATGTGGCTTTCCCTGAAAGTGTTGTTGATATGCTTAGAGGAAATTTAGGACAGCCGCCTGGAGGGTTTCCAAAACATATTGTTAAAAAGGCTTTGAAAGGCGAAAAACCAAATTTAGACCGACCAGGTAAAAATCTCGAACCAATAGATCTCGAAAAAACACGTCAAGAACTTTCTGATAAGCTTGATGGCATGAAAATTGATGATGAGGACTTAAATGGTTACTTAATGTATCCTAAGGTGTTCCTAGATTATATGGAGCGGCATCTCACGTATGGCCCGGTTCGAACTCTACCAACAAAATCTTTTTTCTACGGCATGAACGCTGGTGACGAAATAAGTTTGGAGATCGATCCAGGCAAAACGCTAGAGATCCTCATGCAAGCAATCGGTGAGACGGATGAAAACGGGGAAGTCAAAGTTTTTTTTGAACTCAATGGACAGCCGAGAGTAATTAGAGTGCCGAATAGATTAGTAACTTCTGAAACAACGTTACGACCAAAAGCGGACCCAAGTAATTCCAATCACGTTGGCGCTCCTATGCCGGGTGTGATTTCGACGGTGAGCGTAAACGAAGGTCAAACTGTCAAGAAGGGCGACCTTCTTTTGACTATTGAAGCTATGAAAATGGAAACTGGAATTCATGTAGAGCGGGATGCGAAAATAAAGGCTGTTCATGTTAAGCCAGCCACCCAAATTGACGCAAAAGACTTGATCGTGGAGCTTGAGTAAACGCGTAAACCAAAACAGGTTACATATTTTAATTTGTGGTTCATTTTAGGCTTGCGGTTGCAAACGGATCTTTATAAGTAACATGTTAGTGAAGGATGCGGGCGTAGCTCAGGGGTAGAGCGTTACCTTGCCAAGGTAAATGTCGTGAGTTCGAATCTCATCGCCCGCTCCATTATTTCCATTTATTATCAATAGCTTAACTACAGTCATTTTTGAATATTTTGACGGTAAGATTTGGATATCGGGATGCAAAATAGACTTGTATCCCAGAAAAGAAAACTTTTGGGATGCATTACTTCAACCAATCGTATATTTGGAAATTTTACTTTGTTTGGAAAGTTTACATTGCAAGGGTAACGATATTAAGGTGAGCAATCTTATCGCTTGCAGTGTTTAACCCAAGTACTTGAAAAAAAACTTAAATTAGTTAATTCTAATTTCACAAAAATAAAAAGCTTTTACAATATGTCGTTTACCTTTAACGCTAACCTCACGCCAGAACATCAGAACGGCGCTTTTCTGGGGACCTTCAGCGCACCCGGCTATGGAACGGTCGAATATTCGCATTATTTTGGAGATAAAGATTATTTCAGATTTGATGATACTAAGTTGTACTTGGGTTCTAACTGGCACGGCGATTTCGAAACGGGAACGATAAAGAGGTATAATTCCGAAACAAACTATACATACCTTGGCACAGAAGGCTTTCCAATAAAATTAACAGAGCTTGCCACCGGAAATGCAACCTGGGAATATATAGACATAAGTCTTAAAGATATTGACGATACGGTTTCAGTCACGCCAGTTCCTTTTCAGGCCTATGTTTATGGAGCCACCTTGGCTGAGCTCGATGCAGATCCTGTTGATACTGCCCACTTTTCTCTTACAAAAGCTTGGGAAGATAGCGGTCGATTCAGAATCGATGGTAATTTAATAAAACTCGGAGCTGAGTATTATTTTGATCCACAATTGAAAAAAATATTGAATTCTGATGGTGGTGGGATCTTAATTGAAGCTTATGATTCAATTCCAATCCCAATAATTTCTTATCAGACACAAAAAAAAGATATAAATCTCAAAGACGAGATTGAAGTCTCCAAACTCTTTAGTGGTGTTACAAATGCAGATGCTGCGCTTGTAGTTTCTCCTATTGAATTTGAAGGTTACGTTAACGGTGCCTTTGTAGCCGAAATAAATTCGGACAAATTAATTAGTTATTCTTATTCTCTTCAGGAAAACCAGTTTTTAGAAATCTCAAACGGTAGACTGAAGCTTAAAGATGAATTTTACTATGATCCCCTGCTAAAATATTTTGTAAAAGAGGGGCTATACTATGACTCTTCTGATGCGGATTTTATGTTATATTCAGAGGCTGACGCTTCAGGAAACATCAATTATCGCGATACTTTCAACATTTCAGAGACATTAGATAAAGTCATGATCGGTGATGTTCCGTATTTTGCCGGAACACCAGTTCTTGAGAAAGCTGCCTCTGGGATAAATACAATAGACTCATTATTATTCAGTGATAACGAAACTCCCATACAGGCGTGGGTTTCAAATCATAAATACTCGGATAGCTCTGATAAAACCGTGATTACCTATAGTTTTATCCCCAAAAATTTAGCTGATCAAAAATTTTTAAATGATTACGAAACTCCGTACCCTGAAACCGATCGAATAATAGGTTTTGATGAGAACCATAAATCAGCTGCTCGGCAAGCTCTAGAAGAATGGGCAAAAGTTGCAAATATTGAGTTTTTGGAAGTTAATGAAGCTCTTGGCGATTTTGGGACCATACGATTTGGTTTTACTGATGTTGGTGAGGTAAATGGCAGTAAAAACTGGGTAGGTTTAGCAAAAACTCTGAGCTCTTCTGCGATGTCTGGGGATATTTGGATAAATTCTAACTACATTTTGGAATCTTACGATCAAGGTAGTTCGTATTATTTCAGTACCCTTTTGCACGAAATTGGTCATGCGTTAGGCCTTGATCACCCCTTTGAAAGAACTGAGTTTTCAAATAAGTCACTCGATTTTTCAAATTATACAGTAATGTCATATACAGAGCCGGAGAACGCTTATTATCAAGATGCTGGGAATGTACAGTATCTTATTTCTGAAACCCCTATGGTCTACGATATTGCCGCTATCCAATATTTATACGGTGCAGCAGAAAATAACCATGGAGATACATCCTACAAATACTACAAAGATCAACCATTCGTCGAGGCAATCTGGGACTCTGACGGTTACGACATACTTGATTTGTCAGAATTTACTAAAGATTGCACCATAAGCCTAATTCCTGGCACTTATTCAACCATCGTGTGTAGTAAGTGGACAATGAAAGATAACCTCGGCATTGCGCAGGGTGCAATTTTGGAAAAAGTCATAGCTGGAAGTGGAAATGATATTATTACAGGTAACTCTGAAAATAACCACTTAATTGGAAGCTCAGGTCTTGATGTAATTAACGGTGGTAATGGAAATGACACTATTGAGGGTGGTTTTGATAATGACATACTCTACGGCGGCAGAGGAGCAGATCAGTTCATATTCTACTTAGGAGATGGACGGGATACTCTTAAAGATTTTAATGTTAACGAAGATGAAATTCAGTTTTACACATCACATGGACAGGCTTTAGCCACCAACCAAATATCGTTAAAACAAAACTCAAATGGTGATGCAGTCTACTCTACGTCTGATGGTACAAGCGTAACACTTGAAGGGGTAAGTCTTAGCTCTTTACGTGATTTTAACAGGACCTCTGTTCAGGAAAAATTGGAGGAACTTCAGAAAAAGTACGATGCTCTGATGACACAGTACAATGAGAGCTTAGCTCGAATTGCAGAATTAGAAGCAAAACTAGAAACTTTTACTTCAAAGCAAACTCAAATAGAGAACTCACCGGAAGCTATACCTTCGTCAGCTTCAGAATCACTCGATCCAGAGCCTTCTGCTACTCCAGAACCAGAGCAACAGGCTCCAACACCCGAACTAACGCCTGCGCCTCAGCCAGAAACAAATCCATCACCAGCGCCTAAGATTGAACTGAAATTAGCAGAGGTCGAAAACGCCCCAACTGGAATAAGTAAGCTTTTAGTTGAAAACTATGGTTTTAGCTGGATTGACGGTAACTACTATAGCAACACATTTCTTGATTATCGGGTAAAACTTGCCGGAGATTCAGTTAATACGGTAACCGTTTCAAAGGTGGGTAACCAAAACGTTTTTTTTATCAACGGAAACTCTAATACAGATTTACTTATAGATCCAAATAAAGTCTATCGATTTGACCAATCAGATGTAAGTAATACAAATCATCCGCTTAACTTTCTATCCGAAGCCAGATCAGACATATCTTCGTTTGTCGAGGTAGTTGGAACAGCAGGAACAAAAGGAGCATACGTAGAGTTGCATTTCGAAGCTGGTGACATAGCAAATATTGAAGGTCCAGAGCTAGCTTATTATTGCACACTTCACGGTGAAGCAATGGGAGGCGGCATCGAAATCACCAATATTATAGCTTGAATAACAAGTCTCTTGAATTGCAAGCCTCAGAAATAATAACCAATAGTAAAGCTTAACTCACTATCATCAACAAGTGAATAAAACGGTAGGTCATGATTATCCGACTGATAAAGTAAGTAATCTAAACCTATAGTCATTCCGTTCCTTAGTCGTCGAGAGGCTTCCAAACCAATTATAGATTGGCTTAGATCATCATCAACCGTTAATAAGACGAGAAGATTTGTGTCGAACTCATCGTTGTAAGATAACCTTACTCCAGATACAAACAGCCGCTCTATTTGCACCTGAACCCTATTATCGTATTGATACTCTACTATTACGCCCATATCCCAAAGTGTATCAAAAATTGAATACACAGTTTTCTCTGCACCGATAACCGCAGCATTAAAGTTCACATCACCCTGGGTCCCAGTCAAACTTTCTAGTTTGTAAAGGGTTGACTCGCCAGTATACTGTAACTCTAAACCGACTGAACGCATTCGCTCATAATATGGGGCAATCATTGGCTGTTGCAATTCTTGAACTAGAATTAACGGCTCTCGTGCAGTCCCCTCAAATATACTTAATGCATAGTCAATATCACCAATCGAGTTTGCATACCTTAATGCCTGATCGCTTGCTTTAGACCCTTTTACGTGTGCAAACTGCGCAGGCGAAATTAGCATTCCAAATCCTGGGTGAGCATTTGCATCGTTAAAAGTTCTTTCACGAAACCGAGGAATATACCAATATTGCAACTCCCCAGAACCTAAATAAGTCTCAATGGAAATTGATGGTGCACCCAATTTATTGTCAGGAGAGTTACCTGCAGCCGTGTCTTGTTGGTTAATCAAGTCAACAAGATTTTTACTTTCGGCAACTCCCCAAAACGTATGCCGATAGCCGAGATAAGCATCTATATCACCGAACGACTTTGAAAGAAAAAGTTGACGCGGCTCAACGATATCCTTGCCGCTATCGTTGAGGCTCTTTCTTATAATAATTTCATATTCAAACTGAAAATCATCTAACTCTTTATAACCTATGACTTTGGCTTCAGCAGTAATATTTGTGTCGAAACTAACATCCAAAGACTTGGGAAAATAAGACCCTGTGATTTCTAGTGAACCACTTGTCTCTGCTTTAAGTTGTATGGCCAATAGTAGCCAAATACATAATGTTCTTGCGAAATTTCCCATCAACGAACTTTTTTAAGCGATTTCTTATTGAAGTCTTTTGTAGACAAGCCAGTTTTGAACTTCCAGTCGTCGAATTCCAATATAGTCTTTTTCCCAGTTTGATGGTTTTCCATTTCAAATATATCCGCTCGCCAAAATTTCCCATCATATTTGGAATAGTTTTTATAGACTAGGGTTTTAAGCAAACTTTCCTTTCTATCATAAAACTCGATTTTGTGAGATCGATATTCTTTTGTATCTATCCAAACAATTTGCTTCGAGTATCCACTTTTACGATCGATTGGATCATACTCCACAACAAAACAATCTAGTCCTTGGTAATTCTCATTTCGCAAGTATTTGTACGTGTATTTTTCGAGTTCCTGGCTTGAAATATCTTCATAGGCAAACTCACTGCCCATAAATGGACCTGCTTGGTTCGATGAAGCAATTCGTTTTACTCGCTTGAGAGCTGGCAGGTATAACCACTGATCATCCGACCCTGATTTCTTAGTATGCGAAAGGAAAGCTGTGCCCTTAACGTCGGCGGGAGTATCAAAAATTACGAGCGACAAATCGCCCTCATCTGTACCTTCGAGAGTTCTATTTCTGATTTTCCTTGACGTAGAGTTTCCATATTGATCAAACAAGGTCATCGTCATTGTAGACGTGGTATCGCCAAAACCCCGATCCCTAACATCTACCTCTGTCGCTATTTCAAGTCCCTTTCCTTCAGAAGCATAAACGCTCCCCACAAACAGATAGGATAATAAAACTATAAGAATAATTCTAAAAGATTTCATGATTTTTCCCTATATAAAATTAAGCGGCAACGACATTATCTGACGTATTACTTTTGTTAATTTTTCTATCTAACAGGATGAGTAATGCGGGTAAAATAGTTAAGTCTGCAACAAGCGCCATAAACAACGCAATGGCTGTTAAACTAGCCATAGCACTATTGAGCCCAAAACTTGACTGTGCCAAAATAGCAAAACCAGCAACTAAAATAATCGTAGTAACTAGCAGTGCGGTACCGACCCCACTAAATGCAGACACCACGGCCTTTTCGGCAGACAGATTATCATTTTTTCTTGCCAGCTGATATTTTGTTAAAAAATGTACACTATCATCCACTATCACTCCAAGTGCCATACCAGTTACTACCGCTACGGCCATATTTACCTGACCAACAAACAGACCCCATACTCCGAAAGCTAATGCGGCAGGAAGTAGGTTTGGAACCAAGCTTAGTAATCCCAGCCTCACATCTTTCAAAGCAATCAGAATAATGCCTGAAATAATCAAAACAGCGTATAAAGTTCCCCATAACATGCCTTGAATATTTCTCTCAGCTATGTACGAAAACATTACAGTCGGGCCTGCGGCGACAGTATCCATTCCCAACTCATTCTCTAGAAAACTTTCTGCTTCTGAGATCCAAGCTTTAATTTGATTTGTGGTCAAATCGTCAATTGTAACAATGACTTGAGTTGATGACTTATCAATATCAATTTGATTATTGAGATCCAAACCAAATGGAAGTGATAATTCATATAGGAGAAGATACTGCGCGGACAGTTCACGATTTTCTGGTATCCTATAAAATTCTAAGTCTCCTCCATTAAGATCTCTATTCAAGCGCTTGAAAACATCAGTGATACTCTGAACATTTGTCACAACTTCATGATTTCGAGCCCAATTCGCAAATGTTTCAAGTTTATTCAGAAACACGGGATCGCTTATACCATTTGGCTTTTTTGACTGCATATCAAATTGTATTTGATTGAGACCGGTTAAGTTTTGACTAATCCAATCAGTATCTGCTCTAAAGGTTATATCTTCATCAAAATATTTAAGAAAGTCGTCATTGATTTCGTTCCTTGTAATTGCAGCTGTTACAAGCACCGAGATAAAAACTGATATAAGTAGAACTGCTTTATATTTTGAGGAAATAAACTCACCCATCTTGCCCATATAATTGTTTAGAGAGCCGAGCGTTTCTTTAGGTTTTACAGTCACAAAACTCATTAAAATAGGAAGTAACATAACGGAAAAAAGCCAAGCTGCCATTACGCCCGCGGCTGTGATATTTCCTAAATCGTGAAACGGCGGCGAGTCAGAAAAGTTTAAGGATAAAAAACCAACAGCCGTTGTAATTGATGTTAAAAAAATAGGCTTACCGTTAACACTCAAACTGTAAATAATTGAGTCACGTTGACTATGCCCGGCTTTCATTCGCTGGAACATTGTAACAAGAAAATGAATAGAATCTGCAACGGCTAATGTCGTAATCACCGTTGGAGCACTCGCTGACGGCGGCGTTAATCCAACACCAATCCACCCACCAAACCCCATCGCAAATGTAATACTTGGAACGATAATAAGCACAACCATTGCCGTTGCGTAAATTGATCTTATCATCAAGTAGGTAACTACAAGAATCACCAAATACATGGCAGGCATTAACGTCATCATATCATTTTCAGATGCCTCTAGAAAGGCATTGTTAAAAACTGCAATACCGCCGAGCCTTAACTTTACATCATGATTTCGTTCGATTGTCTCCTTGAGCAATCTAGATGCTTCTACAACTTCAACGACCTCCATAGGGTCTTTTCCTGGCAATTGAACGGTGGCCGTCACAGCAGTAGATCTATGATTAGGATCATGAATTCTACCAATTATAGAAGGTTCCGTTGAAATTATAGTGCGTATTGCCTCTAGTTTTTGTTCGTCCAACTCTTCTGCGAATTCATAGAGATCTTCCACCAGCAGATCGTCTTCATCTACCTCTGTATGCTGATAATTTGATATACTGTCGACACGCAAGGAATATGGGATCTGCCATGCTAGTTCAGTTAACTCCTCAATAGCAGATAGTATTTGAACGGAACTGGCATTACTGCCTAGTTTTGGCTCAACAGCAAATTGAACATTGTCAATTTTTGTATACGTTTTCTGGAGCCTTTCAAAAGCGTCAAGTTGTGGATTAGTCTTCCCAAAAAATGCTCGATAATCATTATCAAAATAAAGATTCTTAGCGCCAAAAGACATCCCAACGGTAATTAATAGTAGAAAAATGATTGCTAAAAGACGATTATTTAGCAACATTTCTCCATAAGAAGAATTTGTAAAATTCATACTAGTTCCATTTCGGTTTTCAAACTTTTCTAACAGTGGTAGCCGCAAAACTTTGTTAGTAAAAAAGCATAAGATATTTAAAGAAGCTCAAACAAATTTTAATTTTTCGAAATTTTTAACAGTTTGCCTAAAAATCTATCAAAGTTACTATCAAAAATAATTATATACCGCTGAAGCAATATGCGGCTATCTTGCTGTTTACAAGCTGAAACCTACATAACCTCGCGTAAAGATATCAAATTGTTTTTTTAAAATCGGACTATTAAATTGAACTTAATAATTACACTAAAAATTATACACTACGTTGCGCTATTTTTAGCAGGCGGTGCAGGGGTCGCTAATCCACTGCTTATAAAAGCACATAAATCTAGCGGGATACCTCCCTCTGACGAAGTACAACAGACAATGTTGAAATTGGTCAAACTTTCATTAGTTGCTATGATTTTAATTTGGCTTTCTGGATTGTGGTTAGCTTTAGAGATTTATGGAACTTTGAATATGGGGTGGGCTTTTACAGTCAAAATCATTGGTGCCAGCATTCTTCTAATTTCAACGATTACCGTAAATTTATACCTGATAAATAGAACAAAAATGAAAGCACCACCTAAAGAGAAATTTCTAAAGAATTTAACTGTTTTAAACCGTTTAGCACTGTTGGCAGTTCTAACGGGTATATCAATAACAACGACTAGAATTGGTTTTTGATATGCCGCCAATTTTAAATGTTAGAGTTATCTTTTACTTAATAATGACATTATAACAGATACAATTCATGTACTTGTATTAAATAATTTCAATCTTAAATTAAAAATCCAAAGGAGATTTATAATGCTATACGATAAAATGGTTAAAACTAATGAAACAAGGGACGTGGATGCCTTCCTTTCTATGATTGACGAGGATTTTGTGATGGTAAGCCATCAAAATCAAACGAAACGCAGCAAACAAGAATTTGCCGAAATGGTTCGGGGTATGATGTCAAGCGATAGTCTAGAAGTCACAGATCAAAGATGCGTATATGAAAACGATGATATTCTGGTAGAACATAGTTTTATGTCTTTCCCTGATGGATCAAAAGAAGCAGTTCTAGCAGTTTGGACAAAAAGGAATGATAAGTTCATAAAAGTCGAAACTGGGGCAACTCCAATTAAATAACAAGTTTTTGACACTTACAAGCTTGAGCCCTTATTTGTATTCTTTATCACCATGATTTAAATAATTTTTTTTGATCTGGCATGGGCATTGCTCTCGTATATAACCTATAAACGGGGGTAAATATGCTTTGTAAAAAACAAATACAGACTAAATCAGATGTTTTTGAAACGACAAATGATATTGTCCAAAAAGCTAATTTCGCATTCAATGAAATAATTGGATCTGTAGCTGCTAATGAAATATCGCCTAACCTAGGTAGTAGTTGGAGCCATGAGCAGAAAAAAGAGCAATTTCTCACTATAGATCGTTTTTAATTACTCGGTCTACCTCGCACTTTTAATAGCCTGTTCAATAAGATTTCTTAGGTCTGATGCGTCCCCAGCTACCGGATTTGTGGACGCGGCACTATCAAGCATAGCTTTATCAGCAATTCGGCTCGAACAGTCCAACGGCACACCAATTTCACTTAAAGATTTGGGTATGTTAAGTCGGTCAAGCTTAGTCTCTATTTCTTTTATAAATCCATCACTGGTTTTATTTATAATGTTTAAAGCGTGAGCCATTTGGTGACGCTTTTCTTCTAAAGAAGGAAGGTTATAGCGAAGAACTACTGGCAACACGATTGCGTTTGTCAAGCCATGCTGGGTATCAAACTCCGCACCGATCATGTGGGAAATAGCATGAACAAAACCAAGCCCTTTCAGAAATGAAACTCCCGCCAAGCAAGATCCAACCAGCATGCCACCACGAGCCTCTAGGTTCTCCGGTTGCTCAACTACAGTTATCAAATATTTACCGATTAATTTTAATGCTTCAATAGCTGCACCATCACACAAAGGATTAAAATCAGGGACAGTATATGCTTCAATTGCATGCGTTAATGCATCAACGCCCGTCCAGGCCGTTAAGTCAGGAGGCAACCCAACGGTCAGCACTGGATCAAGGACAGCCGCACTAATCTTCAGCCTAGGATGATCAAGACAGAACTTCATACCCTTTTCAGAATCTGTTACCATTGCGGTACTTTCAGTCTCAGCACCTGTTCCAGCAGTTGTAGGTATCATAATTAATTTTGGAAATGGATTTGTGGCGTTAACCTGTGGTACCTGTTTATTGTAATCAAAAGCCCATAAATCAATCTCATTGTTTACAGTAAGACAAATGGCTTTTGCCCCATCCATGCCGCTTCCTCCACCGATACCAATTATAGCATCATGGTTTCCATCTCTATAAGCATTACATCCGGCCTCAATTTCATAACCTACTGGATTAGGCGAAATCTCAAAAAATAGCTCACTGGCAATTCCATCCCTGGATAATAGCCTGCTTAATTCGTTAATAAATGATAACTGGCGGCTTCCTTTGTCAGTCACAATTAGTGGATTTTGAATTTCTAAATTTTTACAAATCGAGCCGATATCAGAGATACGTCCCGGACCGTAAAATATAGGAACTGGAAATCCCCAATCTTTATATTCATGAAAGCTATTATAAGTCATTAAAGAATATCCTTTACCGATTTTCAGCATTGAACTTCTGATTTAATTGTTTTTCGCGCATAAGCCTAAAAATGCAAGGGTAATTTCTCTCAGACTTTGCATGCATGAAGAGGTTTTAGTTGGTTTAATTTATTCTACAGCTTAACATACCGATTATTTAAAGGAGAAATTAATGTCAGATCATGGCTATGAAACCGGCAGACTAAATTTGCCATTTGTAGGTGTTTCTACATTCGCAAAGCGTGAGTTGGTTACAGACTGGTCACAAATTAATGCGGATGCAGCAGTTCTGGGCGCACCCTTTGACTTTGGCACGCAGTGGCGAGCTGGAGCTCGGTTTGGACCAAGAGGCATTCGTGAAGCATCAACTTTATTCAGTTTCGGACATTCGGGCGCATATGATCATGAAGACGACATAACTTACTTAAACGAAAGCGTTAAGATTGTGGATATTGGGGATGCAGACATTATTCACACCGACACAAAAAAAAGTCATAAAAATATTGAAGATGCGGTCAGGTCTATACTAAGTGCCGGTGCTTTACCAGTTGTGCTTGGAGGGGACCATTCGGTAAATATTCCATGTGTAAATGCCTTTTCAAATTATGGCCCAATTCACATACTTCAAATAGATGCACACCTCGACTTTGTAGATATAAGGCATGGTGTAAAATATGGCCATGGAAACCCAATGCGAAGGGCTGCTGAAAAAAGCTACGTTACTGGGCTTACCCAAGTTGGGATCAGAAATGTAAGTTCCACTGCAAAAGAAGGATATGATAGTGCAAAGGAAATGAACTCAGATATTTTATCAGTTCGCCAAACGCGAAAAATCGGACCCAAAAAATTAGTGGGCAGAATCCCTAAAGACGCAAAAGTTTACGTTACTATCGATATAGACGCTTTTTGTCCGTCGATTGCTCCTGGAACCGGTACTCCAAGTCATGGTGGCTTTCTATACTATGACGTTCTCGAAATATTACAGTGTCTAGCAAAGCAAAATAAGGTTGTAGGTATAGATTTGGTGGAAGTTGCCCCTGACTACGATCACTCCGGATCAACCACAATACTTGCGGCTCAACTTCTTTTAAATTTTCTTGGGTTCATTTTCCATAATCAGAAATAGTCTCAGATTGCTTTCAAAACCCAGCAATATTTAATCTGTTTTTTTTAATTTGGCTAATCGCAAATACGGTAAAACAACCAAAAAAGCCGCGACAAATAAAAGGATCATTGTCATAGGCCTCTCAACGATAAAATTAATACCATCGTAAAGTTGCATAGACCTGCTAAAATTATCTTCTAGCATGCGACCCAATATAAATCCGATAAGTAAAGGTGCCATTGGATAATTAGCAAATCTCATTATGGTGGCACAAACTCCAAGCCCAACCAGGATTAACAGTTCAGTGGAGTTGTTTTGTCCAATGTAGCTTCCCATGAGAGTAAAAAATAAGATAAACGGGATAAGAAACGTTCTAGGTATTGTAAGCACTTTCGCAATGTAGGGAATTAGGGGTAAATTCAGAATGAGCAACACTACATTCCCAATGTACATTGAAATGATGACAGCCCAAAAAATCTGTGGTTCATCTGTCATTAATCTTGGACCTGGGCTTACATTTAATGCAATTAAAGCACCTAGTAAGATAGCCGTTGTACCTGACCCAGGAATTCCCAACGTTAGAAGGGGTACAAATGACCCAGTACAAGCTGCATTGTTTGCTGTTTCTGGGGCTGCCAGCCCTTTTATAGATCCTTTGCCAAACTCTTTCTTCTCATGCTCAGGCGCAATATTGCGTTCAACCGCATATCCCAAAAATGAAGCAATAGTAGCGCCCGCACCGGGCAAAACGCCAATAAAAAATCCTTGAGCAGACTGCCGCCCTATTACTGGAGCTATCGATTTCGCCTCTTGTTTTGTAATACGTAAATTCTCAATTTTGCCACTTTCACTATGTGCAGCTCTTGCTGGGTTTAAAACTAAAAAAATTGCTTCTGGAAGGGCAAAAATTGCCATTGCTAGAGTTATGAAACTAAAACCAGACTGCAAATCCATTAGCCCCATAGTAAATCGAGGCATATTAAATAACGCCCCCTCACCTACTGTGGCCATCATCAAACCCAGTATTGTCATTAAGATTGCCTTAGCTACTTGACCGCTTCCCGCGAAGGCAGCTATCGCACTCAATCCAACAATCATTAAAGCAAAATACTCTGCTGAATGGAACAACAATGCAACTGAGGACAACGCTGGCGCAAATATCATAAGCAATATTGCACCAATAGTCCCACCAGCGAAGGATGAAATTGCCGCTATTGTTAGTGCTTTGCCCGCTTTCCCCGCTCTGGCCATCGGATAGCCGTCAAAGCTTGTCGCGACAGTACCAGCCACGCCTGGGGCATTCAAAAGAATAGAAGAGGTAGAGCCACCAAAGATTGCACCATAATAAACGCCTGCAAGCAGTATCAAGGCTGCGGATGGATCTCCTAAAGTTATGGCAACCGGTATCATTATAGCGATTATGGACATAGGACCAAGACCCGGCAGCATCCCTATAAACGTTCCGATAATACACCCACCAATAACCATAAATAAATTTTTCAAAGAAAATGCAGTTTCTAGACCAATCAATAGACCTTCAAGCATGTTGCCTCTCTAAAATATCGATGGAAGTGGCCGCAAATATATACCCAATACTTGCTCTACCAAATACCAGATAATAAACGACGCTATGGCAATGATAAAAAACAGACGAAAAATTTTGCGTTCACCTAGAACGTAACCAGAAACCGTAAGAAACGTAATCGTTGAGATAAAAAAGCCTAACGGGCGAAGAGAAAGAGCGTAAGCAGCCATCATTATGATTAGAAATACCGCTTGACTAAGATTGTAATCAAAAAGACGTCTGTAGTCGATCTCCGTCCCATCTTTACTATCTTTATTTTTTTCAAACCCAAGAACAATAATGGCCGATACCAAAATTGATAATACGCCTAAAATCTTAGGAAATGTCGATGGCCAAATAGGATTTCGTTGCATAAACGGAGGCAATAACTGGTCCATAGTAAAAAATGCAGCATAAGAATACAGCAGAGATATACTTAATATAACTAATGCAATCCAACGATCCAACGACATGATGTAGTAATACCGGAATAGAAAATCGGCTTACAGAAAAGTAAGCCGATTTCTAATTTATTTAAAGAAAACCCAACTGGCGCATTAAATCACCAATGACTTTTTCTTGATTTTCCAAAAATACTCGAAAATCATCACCATTGTTGTGGATATTGACCCAACCATTACGTGATCTTACAGCTTCCCACTCAGGAGTTTCGTACATTTTGGTAAGTGCATCTTGATATGCAGCCAAAGTTTCTGAAGGCAAACCAGGAGCAGCAAAGAAACCACGCCAATTAACGAAGGATGTATCTATTCCCTGTTCTTTCATCGTAGGAGCACCGTCGTATGCTGGCACCCTAGCGTCAGATGTGACACCAAGGATTTTTACCTCACCGGCTTGTGCCAGAGCTACAGCCTCAGAAAAGCCTGTTGAAAGTGCATTTATTTCACCAGAAAGCAAAGCGGCCATAGCGTCTCCACCCGCATCATAAGGAATATACTTGACTGCTGTTGGGTCTTCACCAGCTGCCTGCATAACCATAGCAGCTACGAGATGATCCATGCCTCCAGGGACAGATCCCCCACCGATTGCCGTTCCACTAGGATCCGCACGATATGCACCCATCAAATCTCCCATTGAATTCAATGGGCTATCTTTACCAACTACCAACGCAGCGTAGTCGCCAATAGTTCCAGCCACTAGAGTAAGATCTCTGAAATTATGAGGGAAAACGCCTGTTAGTGATCTTATGACGATTGGAGTCGAATTAACCATTAGTGTGCCATGGTTCGACTCCGCATTCTCTATAAGATAGCCAATGGCTTTACCGCCGCCGCCGCCAGACATATTTTCAAATGACGCCGAGCCAACTAAACCAGCATTTGTGAGTGCCTCTCCAGTACCCCTAGCTGTGCCATCCCAGCCACCACCAGCTCCTCCTGGAATCAAAAAATGTATGCTATCAACTACTTGATGTCCTCCGGCAAATACTGGATTTGCAAAAGACAGTGCCGCCGCGGCAGCAACCACAGCTCTTCGACTAAATTTCAATGTCATAAAAATTCCTCCCAATTGATATAAAGGGCGATTCTGCCCGAGAGGAGAAAAACACACAAATTTAGACCAGTCTAGCGCCCAAGTGTTAGTCTTTTAGACTAACTCGAAAAATATTCTTTAAAGTAGGTATACCTAGGATCAAGCTAATTTTATATTTGTAGCTTGATTTTTACCGTTGCGGCCTTCCTCAATATCAAAAGATACCTTTTGATTATCTTGAAGTTCATTAAGACCTGACTGTTGAACTTGTGAAATATGAACAAAAATGTCAGCGTCGCCCTCATCGGGAGCAATGAACCCGTAACCCTTAGTTCCGTTGAACCATTTTACTGTACCTGTAGCCATCAATCTTTCTCCTTGTTTAGGGTTATCCCCTTGTTGACCTAGTCTTCCAAATTCGAGAGACTGTCGTTTAGGATCAGCGATCGATATTAGTAAACTAACTGTGAAATAGCCGAAGACTTTCAAAAGGGCAAGCTATTTAACTTGAACAACAAAAGCTCGAATAAATCCCAAAATTAAAATGGCGCCTTCAATATATTCTATATTTGAAAAATTTTTCATTCAACTAAATAGCTTTTGTGACCCCATATCAGGTATTTTTTTGGGCTCATCACGTAACGAACAGTAATATTCATAAAGGAGCTTTTCACCAAATTGAGGAGTTTTACTTGCGTCGTAAGCATTTGCGTCAGCATCATAATAGAGCATAGATTCTTCAGCGTAATATTTACCAATCTTTAGTAATTCTACCTTGTCTTTTATTTTTTGCGAAAAAAAAGAAACTGGGAATAATAAAACTAAAGCAAAGTCGAAAAAGCGCGGGGATATATGTTTTATTTTCTTTGGCTTATCAAATATCTCAAAAAGCATTTTTGCTTGATCCAAAGGAGTCACTGCCGGTCCAGGCCCACCTACTGGAAGCGATTTGTTCCAACTTTCTTCAGATCCAATACAATTAACAATATATTTTGCTAAATCTATCTCTGAAATTGGAAGCGAACTGGTTCGTTTACCAGTTCCAAATACTAAAAAAGACTTTCCATTTTTTATGCGATTTACCTGACCTGACAATGATTTGAAAAACGCGGTGGGTAATACTATCGAGTATCTCAACCCAGAAGACATTAGTTTACTGTTAATTCTTAATTTTGCACGTTGAAACGCAAGCTTGGGCTTTTGAATACAAATTGCAGATAAAAGAATAAAATGTTGTAGTTTTATTTTTAGACCAAAATTCAACAGATCAAAATTTAAACTGTAATCCACAAAATTTGCATCGCGCTCACATCCAGACCTGCTAGCAAGACAGGAAATTATAATATCAATTTTTGGAAGTTGCTTAGTCCAATCTGAATTTTCTCCAATTTCCAATGAAATAACATTGAGATTACTTTGATCCGAATATTCTAACTGATTTTCTTTTCTGACAATTGCGAATACAATGTAATCTCTATCAAGTAATTCCGCTACAACGGCTTTACCGATATAACCGGTAGCGCCAGCCACCAAAACTTTTTTTTTAGATCCAGAAACCAATACGTTTGTTAAATCTTGTTGATAAAAGTACATTACGATACATATCACGACTAGATATGTGTTAATTATCTTACCTGTAATTTTAAGAAAAGAAACCGTTTCTCACCATGTTAAACGAATTTGTTTTTAATCAGCGTGTTAAATCAGAATGGATCGATTACAATAAACACATGCAAGACGCGTATTATGGATTAGCTTTTAGCTACGCAGTCGACCACTTTCAGGACTGCGTAGGGTTTGATGAGAGGTACAGAACCCAATCTGGATGCACTATATACGTTCTAGAAGATCATAAATTTTACTTAAATGAGGTAAAATTAGGTTCCGAATTGGTGATTAGAACCAGTCTTGTGGATGCTGATAAAAAGAAATTTATCTTGCACTCTGAAATGTCCGTGCAGGATAATTTAGTGGCTACCTCAGAGATGCTTCAAGCTCATATAAATACAAACCCAAAGCCAAAAGTCACTGAAATGCCACACAAAATATATGAAAGTTTTAACAAACTTTTAGAGCAAACAGACAAAGTTTTTGATCGCCGAAGCCGAAAGCTGTCTTTACACGATTAACTTCAAACTCAGATCAACCACCAACATAAGTAGCCTCGCCTTTCGGCCTGTACCAAACTTTTTGGTTGTGTAATCTTCCTAGTAGGTCCCGGAGTTCGTCTATCTGGCCTTTCACCTTAACAGGACAATTATTGGACGAGGGCTCAGAGTTCTCGTTTCCTGCGATATTTATAATTGTTGATGCCTGTTTCGTTATGACTGAATTCAGTGCATTTTCGATTAATTCAACGTCTCTAATATCTAAATTGAATGTGGTGTTGGCTTTTGTCATGGCTCGCTCCTCTTCAAAACTTCTCGAGTACTAAAAAGAGCTCTAACAAATTAAAAGTCAACAAATACAATGGTATACTTTAAATTGCTTTATATATCAGCACACTAAATGATGATCAAATTGGAGTCACAAAAGCCATAAAACCCAAAAATTAACAGAAATTTTGAAAAATGAATCAGTGTGGACCAAAAGTATTGAAAAAATTTGATTTAAATATTTGTTTAATAAACACGTCCAATTTTAGCTACCGCTAAGTGAACCCAATGCCGATTATTGACCGATCAAACCTGCTTCTAAAAAAGTCGCCATGCCGTTATGACATGCTAGAGCTGATTTTATTACAGCCAACGCCACCGCTGCTCCAGTGCCCTCACCCAGACGCATATCAAGATCAAGAATAGGATCTTTATCAATATTTTTTAGCAATAAATAATGCCCGAGTTCAGCGCTTTTATGAGCGACAAGCACATGATCAAAAATTCCTTTGTGCGGTGATAGTGGTGCAACTGCGGAACAAGCTATAAAACCGTCAAGTAGGACTGGAATGCGATGTTTTCTAGCAGCAATGAGTGCGCCACAAATAGCAGCTTGCTCTCGCCCTCCCAGAGCACACAATATTTCAAAAGAAGAACCCAACTTTGCAGCATTTACAGAATGCGCCCGGTCAACAACCTTTCTTTTCAATCCTATTCCTCGTTGATCGGACCCCGTACCAGCACCAACCCAATCTTTTGATTGCCCACCAAAACTAGCAAGACATAAAGCGGCAGAAATTGTTGAATTTCCAATCCCCATTTCACCAAGAAGCAGAATGTCAGAATTGAGGTCAACTGAATCTGCGCCAACATTTAAAGACTCAAGACATTCTTCTTCCGACATAGCCGGCCCTTTGGTAAAATCAGATGTTTGCTTGCCTTCCGCCAACAAAATGACATTCAATTCTGCACCATTTTGCCCAGCCAACTGGTTTATTGCAGCGCCACCTTTGTTAAAATTTTCCACCATTTGTAGAGTAATTTCTTGAGGAAATGGATTGATCCCCTGATCGCACGCGCCATGGTTTCCAGCAAAAATCAAGACCTGTGCTTTTTCAGATTTTGGACGCTCGGTCTCTTGCCACATTGCCATAAAACATGCTAATTCCTCCAGTCGCCCTAAAGAGCCCACAGGTTTGGTCAACGCACTTTGACGCTCTAAAGCAAGTTTATGAAAACTTCTATTTGGAACAGTTAGATTATTAAGTTCGGTCTCAAACTTTTTTACGGAATTGAACATTTATTCAGATACTTTTTTTCCAGATGAAATATTACAGCTACTTTCTCAAAGATCTACTCAAATTCTATAAAAGTGGCATTTGTACATTTGAAAGATGGCGGAGGAGGTGGGATTCGAACCCACGGTGGGCGTTAACCCACGTCGGTTTTCAAGACCGGTGCATTCAACCACTCTGCCACTCCTCCGACATGCGCTCAGTTATCGAAAATTTTTTGATTCTTAAAGTACAAAGATAAAGTTCTTTACTATTACATTGCTACAACACCTTTTCACCTTGAGCCTAAAGGGTTATAACGTCTGAATAATACTTTTTAGGGTTATCATAATGTACACTTCAAAAATCTTGGTTCTGTTCTCTTTAGGTTTTTTATTACTAGCCGGATGTCAGTCCGCAAATAATGAAACGGTTGGCACTTTATCAAAGCCCCTTGGGATTGAATTTAAAGAAAACGATGTCGAGGCTCCCGAGATTTTTAATGCTGAGGGTCTAGCGTACTGGGATGGACAATCTTCACTAGGCGGCGTCTGGATAACGCATCCAAAAGTCGAGCAGGCAACTAGGGTTTTAATAAAAGATAAGTATGGTGGTAAGTCGGTGATTGGTGCAATTTTCAATAGAAGCGGTGATGATAATGAAAAAAGGATGCTCTTATCATCAGAAGCTGCTGCTTCTTTGGGCGTAGAAGCCAACGAAAATCGCATTATTACCGTGACGGCCCTAAGAGCCCTCAAAACGGTGGGATCAATTAAAAATAAATCGGACGCTAAAAATGCAGAAACGAAAGTTGTCTCCGTGCAAAACAGTGGAAGTGAAAATATTGCGTTAACAAAACCCTATATTCAGGTTGGTATTTTCAGTATTGAGCAAAATGCTCGCAACACTGCCGAAGTTATGCATCAACTCAATATTCAACCAACCGTCAAAGAACAAACGAGTCGAAATAAGACTTTTTGGAGAGTTATTGTCGGTCCTGCGGTTGACATCAATGAAAGGTCCACTCTTTTACAAAAAGTTAAAGCAGTTGGATTTGGTGATGCTTATGCTGTATCAAAATAAATTTTTATCTGTTTTTAATTTTTCAATCACAATCTTTTTATCACTTATATTTTTATCAACGAGCAAGGCGCTTTCCTTTGAAACTTCAGCAAAGGCCGCCTTTATTCTCGATCAAACTACCGGAACAGTACTTTTAGAGAAAAATGCGGATCAACCATTACCTCCAGCATCAATGTCAAAGTTAATGACACTTTACATGGCTTTTGAATACATCAACCAAGGAAGATTAGAACTTACCGAAAAACTTCCTGTTTCAGATGCAGCAGTAAAATATCGTGGATCAACTATGTTCTTGAATACTAGTGATAGAGTCACTGTAGAGGACTTACTTCGCGGTATTATTGTCTTGTCCGGTAATGATGCCTGCGTTGTTTTAGCTGAAGCTCTTTCCCCTGATGGTACAGAAAAAGGCTTTGCTGATTTGATGACCAGACGGGCAAAGAAAATGGGAATGTTTAACTCTGTATTTGCCAATTCAAATGGATGGCCACACCCTGAGCACAAAATGAGCGTCAAAGATCTTGCTATACTAGCGAATAGAATAATAACTGATTTCCCAAAGTATTACTCAATGTTTGCTGAAGACATATTTGAATTTGATGGGAGAGCAGCTGCCAATACACGAAACCGAAATCCTCTTTTGGGTTTAGGGATTGGGGCAGATGGATTAAAGACAGGTCATACTAGCGAGGCAGGATACGGGCTCGTTGGATCTGCCTTACAGGGGGACAGAAGAGTGATTTTCGTCATTACCGGCTTGAGAAGTCAAAGTGTAAGAGCCGATGAAGCCGAGGCAATAGTAAACTGGGCATTTAGGCAATTTACGGAAAAAAAATATGGAAAAATCAATGATGTAATTGGATTTGCGCCAGTTTGGAATGGTGACACCTCAGAGGTCGGATTAGCGCTTGCCGATGATTTAGACATTTTAGTTCCAGTATTTGATAACGAGGACATTAAGTTTACAGCACGGATTACAACCCCGATAAAGGCGCCAGTAGCTAAGGGGTCAACTATTGGGAATTTAGTTATTTCAAGACCTAATTTACCAACTTTTGAAATTCCATTGTTAGCAGCTGAAAATATAGGTTCCGGTGGATTCAAGGAAAAAGTTCTTTCCGCTGCTAAATTTGTTCTTCATTCAATTAGTCAAAACCCCGAGGCCGCATTTTGAATTTGAGTGGCAAATTTATAAGCTTTGAGGGAATAGATGGATGTGGAAAGTCTACTCAAGCAAAAATACTAGGTACCGAACTTTCCGCTTGTGGAAACAAAGTTTTGCTCACAAGAGAACCTGGTGGCTCTAAAGGGGCTGAAGAAATTCGTAATTTGCTGCTTACAGGCAATCCAGATAGATGGTCAGCAGAAACTGAAATATTACTGTTCACTGCTGCTAGGCGTGATCATTTGGAACGAACCATTTTACCTGCGCTTGGGAGTGGAACAACTGTTATTTGTGATCGTTTTTCAGACTCAACAAGAGTTTACCAAGGTGTTACGCGTGGTGATCTAAGAGACCTAGTAGATCAGCTTGATGATGTCATGATACCCCGTCAACCGGATATCACCTTCTTAATTGATTTGGACCCTAACATAGGCCTTAAAAGAGCACTTGAACGGTCAAACAGCGAAGCCAGATTTGAGGAGTTCGGATTAGAAATGCAAATTAAACTCAGAGAAGGCTTTTTAAATTTAGCAAATGAATTTCCTAAACGCTTTATGGTGGTAGACGGAAATAAAAGCGAGGCGGAAGTTTCACAAACTATAAGCAAACTACTTTATGAAACTGGTTGATTAATGACTGATGAAGAAGACAACCCTCTTTCCGATAAAATAGTTGGCGTCCCACACCCAAAACTAGCGAAAAAGTTAATTGGCCACAGTACCCAAAAGCATTACTTCTTTAATTCTTACATTAGCGATAGGCTCCCGCAGTGTTGGCTATTAGCAGGTGATAAGGGAGTAGGAAAAGCTACTTTTGCATGGATGATAGCAAAGTTTTTATTAACCACAAATCAAGAGCTAGATGATATTAAAGTAGACCTTAATAGCTCAAATATTGACTCTATTTTGGCACCACAAGATGGAGGCACCTTAACCCGGATCATATCAGGATCAGAACAAAGAATTTATGTTGTTAGAAAGGGGTATAATGAAAAACGGAAAGCGTTTTTCAAAAACATTTCTATAGATGATATTCGTAATTTACAATCTTACTGCTCACTTTCAGTTGCTGACGGAGGTAGAAGGGTAATCATAATTGATACCGCGGATGATTTAAACACAAATTCATGTAACGCACTGCTTAAATTACTCGAGGAACCACCTAAAAATACTTTATTCTTATTGATATCTCACCAACCAAATCTCTTGCTACCCACCTTGCAATCAAGGTGCCAAAAATTATTATTCTCGGCCCTAAGTCAACATGACCTGAGAGCAGTTGTTGCCACTACTGGTCGGGAAATAGACCCAGAAGAAGAAGTTTCACTTTCCATTTTATCTAATGGGTCCGCAGGCGTTGCCTGCCGACTCCTAAATTCTAACTCTCTTAATTTGTATAGAGATATCTTAAAATTGGCATCTTCTCTGCCCAATCTTAATACAAAAAAGGCAATGCAGTTGAGCCATGCCTATTTTGCCAAGGGAAAGGCTACTGAGTTTGAAAGTTTTATAGAAATGATGCAACATTTTTTTTCCCGTTTGTGCAAAACGGGAGCAATGCAAAGGCCAATATCACCGAGTGTGACTAACGATGAACCAAAAATTATGACAAATTTATGCCCCTCGTTGAGTAGTGCTCATTTATGGTCAGAAGCTGCGGAAATTACCCTTGCTAAGTTGCGTAAAGGCTATCGTTTGAATATTGATGTTGAAAGCCTAATAATTGACACATTTATTTATTTGGAAAAATGTTACAATGCTATCGATCCGAATAGGATGATTAATGATTAATAAGCCAAAAATCACTGACAGCCATTGTCACTTAGATTTTCCAGATTTTAATGACGATCGTTCAGAGGTAATAAATAATGCTCTCCAAAATGGAGTACGTAGAATGGTTACCATTTGTACAAGACTAAAAAACGAACCTGTAGTGCGTAAAATTTCAGAGGATTACGAAGCAGTTTACTATGCTGCTGGGAACCACCCAATGAGTGTTTCTTCAGAGCCAATGGCAAATTTAAATGAATTGATTAGTCTTAGTAAACATCCAAAATTCATTGCTATTGGAGAAACCGGGCTAGACTACTACTACACATCAGAGAGTGCTGAAGCCCAAAAGAAAAGTCTAGAAATTCACATAAACGCGGCGCAAGAAACGAAGCTACCACTCATAATTCATGCTAGAAATGCTGATAAGGACATTGCTGAAATTTTAGAAAGTGAGTTCAAAAACTCCCCATTTTCTTGTGTGATGCATTGCTTCTCTTCATCAAAAGAACTTGCCATTAAATCTATCGAGCTTGGGTTTTATCTTTCCATGTCAGGGATTGCTGCATTTCCGAAAAGTACCGACTTACGTGAAATTTTTTCACTGGTACCTTTAGACAGAATCTTGGTAGAAACAGATAGTCCTTACCTCGCTCCCCCACCCTACAGGGGTAAAAGGAATGAGCCCGCTTACGTTATTCACACTGCACGAATTGGCGCAGAAATATTTGAAATTAGTTTTGAACAATTCGCTTCACAGACGGAAAGTAACTTTTCGTCCCTATTCAACAAAATCTTTACTGATGGCAAGCCCTAATGGATAGGCTTCGCTTTACTATACTCGGCTGTGGCTCATCAGGCGGCGTGCCGCGTATTGGTAATAATTGGGGTGACTGTGACCCCAAAAACCCAAAGAATAATAGGCAGAGATGCTCTCTTTTAGTCGAAAGACTAAACCAAACTGGTACAACGCGAGTTTTAATTGATACCTCTCCTGATATGAGAAATCAGCTGTTAGAGGCCGGAGTGGGTTCACTCGATGGTGTTGTATATACTCACTCCCACGCAGATCACGTACATGGCCTGGATGATCTAAGAATGATATTCTTTAATATGCGAACGCGAATAAATATTTGGGCGGATCAGTCTACGCAAAACGATCTGATAGAGCGTTTTAAATATGCTTTTACTCAGCCTGAGAATTCCCCATACCCTCCAATTTTAAATTTAAATACTATAAATGGTATTACGTCCATTGGAGGAAATGGAGGACCGTTAACTTTTGTTCCGTTTGAAGTCAAACACGGAAATATTAGCGCTCTGGGCTTTAGGATAGGGCCATTAGTATATCTTCCAGATGTTTCGGAAATGTCCACAGATGCGTGGAGTGAGGTCGCCAAGGCGAGATGTTGGGTTTTAGATGCTCTTCGAAGAACCCCACATCCATCTCACTCGCATCTAGAAAATAGCTTAAGCTGGATAAAAAAATCAGGAATAGAAAAAGCTATTTTAACAAATATGCACGTTGATTTAGATTATGAAACCGTGATGAACGAAACACCAAAAAATATTGAACCAGCCTTCGATGGAATGGTCCTAGATTTTGCGTTTTCGAACTAAGGCATGGAAGTTTTACTGAATGTTATTTTGCCTGTTTTCCTAGTAATCGGAATTGGATACATTTCTGTTTGGCGGCATTGGTTAAGCACCGAAAATATAAATAGCTTAACGCGCTTTGCCCAAAATTTTGCTATTCCCTGCCTGTTATTTTATGCAATTGCGAAAATTGAAATTAGCGAAAATTTTAGTCTAAGACTTCTTTTTTCTTTTTACTTTGGTGCCCTGTTTTGCTTTATAATTGGATTTATCGCCGCTTACTTCTACTTCAAACGTACCAGGGAAGAAGCAATTTGTATCGGGTTTACCTGTCTGTTTTCCAACTCAATATTGCTTGGTTTGCCTATTACAGAGAACGCTTATGGACCTGCATCCTTGGGTTCAAACTATGCAATAATAGCATTTCATGCCCCTTTTTGTTATTTAGTTGGCATCATATCGATGGAATTGTTCCATAGCAGTAGTGAGAAGTTTGACTTAAAAATTTTATCACACCAAGTTTTCAAACTGGCATTCAAAAATCCCCTAATATTTGCAATACTTATAGGTCTTTTGGTTAATTATTTTGGAGCACCGATACCATCCTCAATTTGGAGTGGACTGAGTATTGTTAAAGATGCGGCACTTCCAACGGCTCTTTTCGCGCTCGGAGGTACCTTATATCAATATCGCCCTGAAGGGGATGGTTTGACAATATGCTTCATTATTTTTGTATCGATCATTCTCCATCCGGCAATCGTATATTTTGTAGGCATGAATTTGTTACTTAATTTAGAGCAATTGAGGTCGGCAGTTATAACTGCGGCTATGGCACCAGGAATAAATGCTTTTCTCTTTTCTAGCATGTACAAAAAAGCTCAAAGGGTCGTAGCCAGTTCAATACTTCTCGGGACGACAGCGACAGTATTTTCAGCTAGTTTTTGGATATTAATCCTCTAATTTCGTCAGAAAGTAGAATATAAGTAAAACATATTTTAAAAAAGTTCATAACTTCGATTATGGCTATTTTTATCAATCATTTTTTAAACACTTACTTTTTTGGTGCGGTCGAGAAGACTCGAACTTCCACTCTTTTTACAGAACAGCGACCTCAACGCTGCGCGTCTACCAATTCCGCCACGACCGCACACAGACGCGTTTATCTAAAATTATTCGAATTGTGAAGGTGCAAACTATTATTTAAGGTGTTTAAGAGTTCTATTTTTTAAAACAATTGAAAAAATTAATGAACAAGAAAAGTTTAAATGTTGATAGCTTTATAATAACTTATTTAAAGCGTAAGAATTGTAGGTAAACAAGGCATGGTGGAGTGGTTAAAAAGTGAGGAATTGGTTGATTACAATATCGCGGTAAATTTTATGGAGTCGCGTGCTTCTGAGATTGCAGCTAACAAAAACAAAGAGTTAGTTTGGCTACTTGAACACCCCCCCCTTTATACCGCTGGTGCTTCAGCCAATGAAAACGACCTTTTGGATAAAGACAGCCTTCCTGTTTATCGTACAAGGCGCGGTGGTCAGTTTACTTATCACGGGCCGGGCCAAAGGGTTGCTTACATAATGTTGGATTTAAATAAACGGGGACGGGATGTTAGAGCCTTTGTGGAGTTTTTGGAGAAATGGATCATTGCCACACTTAAAGAATTTGATATTGAGGGAGAAATAAGGTCTGATCGAGTCGGTGTCTGGGTTCGCCGAAAAGATAAAAAAAAGAGGAAAGATGGAGCATTTTTAGAAGATAAAATTGCTGCTATCGGCCTTAAGATACGAAAATGGGTATCATTTCACGGCATCTCAATCAATATAGACCCCAATTTGGAACATTTTTCCGGGATCATTCCGTGTGGAGAAGCAGACTTCGGCGTTACAAGTATTAATGCGTTGGGCGTCTCAGTAACTATGGATGACTTTGACCGAGCACTAAAAAATAACTTTTTTAGACTTTGCAAATAATCTCGCATGCGGCAATTACGAACATTGTGAATTACTCATAATTTGATTAAACAGAGATAAATGATTCAAAAGGGACAAAGCAGAAAAGCTTTCTGCTGAATTTGAGGAGAATACCATGGCAGACGCAGCCATTCAAGGAGCCGAACACAACGACGATAGAGGGTTTTTTACTCGCTGGTTTATGTCAACGAACCACAAAGACATCGGTATACTGTATCTAGTAGTTTCTGCTTTTGTGGGTTTTATAGCTGTTGCTTTCACTGTTTACATGCGGCTGGAACTTATGAATCCTGGCGTTCAATATATGTGTTTGGAGGGCGCGCGATTAACTGCAGCTGCCGTAGGTGACTGTACACCGAATGGTCATTTGTGGAACGTATTAATTACTGGTCACGGTATTCTTATGATGTTCTTTGTAGTTATCCCCGCCTTATTTGGTGGTTTTGGAAACTATTTTATGCCGCTACAAATCGGTTCTCCGGATATGGCGTTCCCAAGAATGAACAACTTGTCATTTTGGCTGTATGTTACCGGTACGTCACTGGCAATTTGTTCGGTATTATCACCAGGAGGTAACGGACAATTGGGTTCTGGTGTAGGATGGGTATTATATCCGCCGTTATCAGTAAACGAGAGTGGTATGTCTATGGATCTGGCCATATTCGCTGTCCACGTATCTGGAGCGTCTTCGATCCTTGGCGCGATAAATATGATAACCACATTCCTAAATATGCGCGCACCAGGAATGACTTTATTTAAAGTTCCTCTGTTTTCATGGTCAATCTTTGTAACCGCATGGCTTATCCTACTTGCCTTACCGGTTCTCGCTGGAGCGATTACAATGCTTCTGACTGACAGAAATTTCGGAACTACATTCTTCGATCCTGCAGGCGGAGGTGATCCGATACTTTACCAACATATTTTATGGTTCTTTGGACATCCTGAAGTTTACATCATAATTCTCCCAGGTTTTGGAATCATTAGTCACGTCATAGCTACATTTGCTAGAAAGCCTGTTTTTGGTTACCTACCGATGGTATGGGCTATAATAGCGATTGGAGCATTGGGTTTCGTTGTATGGGCACACCATATGTATACGGTGGGAATGTCCTTAACGCAGCAGTCCTACTTTATGTTAGCTACAATGGTCATAGCCGTTCCTACGGGCGTTAAAGTTTTTTCTTGGATTGCTACAATGTGGGGTGGCTCTATAGAATTTAAAACCCCTATGCTTTGGGCATTTGGATTTTTATTTCTTTTCACCGTAGGTGGTGTAACCGGAATTGTATTAGCCCAGGCCGGTGTCGATCGCGCATATCATGATACATATTACGTTGTGGCTCATTTTCATTACGTAATGTCGCTCGGTGCTGTCTTTGCAATATTTGCAGGTATCTACTTTTACTTTTCAAAAATGACAGGGCGCGCTTACCCCGAATGGGCGGGTAAATTACACTTTTGGATGATGTTTATTGGGTCTAATTTGACATTCTTCCCTCAGCACTTCTTAGGGCGTCAAGGTATGCCGAGAAGATACATCGACTATCCTGAAGCATTTGCTTACTGGAACGTAATATCTTCATACGGAGCATTTCTTGCTTTCGCTTCATTTCTATTCTTTTTCGGTATAATATTTTATTCATTGTTTTTCGGCGCCCGACAAAATGCTGCAAACCCATGGAATGAATACGCTGATACTTTAGAATGGACTTTACCGTCCCCACCACCGGAGCATACTTTCGAAATTTTGCCTGAGCAAAAAGATTGGGATAAGTCAGAAGCTCACTAAATTGCACCTTTGTCTCTTGTAGTAACTTGAGACAAAGGGCCTCTTAAGAGCCGCTACAAAAAACATTGATACTTTTGTAATTGTAAAATGCCTTACGTTTGGAATTGTAAAGAAGAGCCTGAGTATTGTTTAGAGCTTTGGCCCCATAGCTCGCTTCCTAATAAAGGGTTTGCTATATTCATTATAATTACATTTATAATGCTGAATTTCCCGCTATATGGCCTTCTTGGCACTAAATACTTTTGGGTCATATTCACCTTCCTATTCGTTATGCTGGCTTCTGTTTGGTATGCATTAAGAAGAAATTATAAAGACCGAAGAATCTTGGAAAAGTTAACGATCACATCAGAACTTTGCCGGCTTCTTAGACAAAACCCGACCGGTGAACACCAAAGTTGGGAATGTAACAGATATTGGACTAAAATTTCACTACATGAGACTGGTGGGCCCGTACCAAATTATATCACCTTGTCCGGTGGTGGCCGTGTCGTTGAGATAGGATCTTTTTTATCAGAACCAGAAAGAAAAGACCTTTATTTGGAATTAATAAAGGTGATTAAAAAATTTAAGTATAATTAATTTGATAGTTTCCGTTTGACTATTGGACCAACACTCCCAAAGTCCATCTGCCCTGTAAATCTTTCTTTTAGGCACGCCATTACGCGACCCATATCTCTAATAGAGGAAGCACCCTGCTCATCTATTACTTTGGTTACCTCTATCTCAATCTCCTCACTATTAAGTTGCCGAGGCAAAAAATACTCAATTACTTGTATTTCTGATAACTCTCGTTCGGATAAATCCAACCTACCAGCTTCCTCATAGGTTTTAGCGCTTTCCTGACGTTGACGGGTCATTTTCCCAAGAATTCCAAGTATTTCTGAGTCGTCAACCCCTTCTTCAACACCCTCCGCTCTAGCCGATATATCTCGATCTTTGATCGCGGCGGTTATCAACCGCAATGTCGACAATCGCAATTGCGCCTTTTCCTTCATAGCTTCTTTCAGTGCCGAATTTATTTCATTTCGAAGCGACATAGTACCCTCCAGAAAAGGTAAAAAAGTTTTTCTTTTTTCATTACATCATATCATCAACATTCACATCAATAAATTAACATCAAACTAAACTCAAGCTTGACCATTACAATGTCTGAGAATACGGTCTCGAGGATTTATATGTTGGAGAATCAAGGATGAATGATTCTTATGGGACCAAGCCTACTGCTTGTCTCGCCCTGTCTGATGGAACAGTTTTTTATGGTGAAGGCTTTGGCTCAACTGGACGGAAAACCGCCGAATTATGTTTTAACACATCTATGACTGGATATCAGGAAATTTTGACCGACCCTTCTTATGCTGGCCAAATTGTGACTTTTACTTTTCCACATATCGGAAACGTGGGGGTCAATCTAGAAGATAATGAAGCCAACATGCCATTCGCATCCGGGATGGTAGTAAAATGGCGCCCAACTTTAGCTTCAAATTGGAGATCACAACAAAATCTAATTGAATGGTTAGAAAACAATAAGCTTATCGCTATTGGTGGAATTGATACAAGAAGACTAACTAGGTTAATAAGAAAACAAGGAGCGCCACATGTTGCGATAGAGCACAATACAGATAGTGATTTTGATACTGATAGCCTTATCAATGATGCTAGAAACTTCGCGGGGCTTTCAGGCCTCGATCTTGCAAAGAATGTTACCTCAAGCAAGACATATAGTTGGTGTCAAGACCGCTGGAGATGGTCTGGAGGGTACAGTAACATTGAAAAAAGCAAAGCACGGGTTGTCGCCATAGACTTTGGAGTGAAAGAAAATATACTTAGGTGTTTAACAGCAATTAAATGTGAAGTAATTGTTTTACCCGCCACTGCAACAGCTGAAGAAGTTCTAGCTTACGATCCAGATGGTGTATTTTTATCTAACGGCCCTGGGGATCCGGAAGCGACAGGTAAGTATGCTATCAATATGATTAAAGAATTATTAAAGCTTCCTGAGTTACCAATATTTGGTATTTGCCTTGGGCATCAAATGCTCGCGTTGGCTTTGGGCGCCAAAACAATTAAGATGAACCACGGCCATCATGGTGCGAACCATCCCGTTAAAGATCTTACAACTGGTAAGGTTGAAATAACAGCAATGAACCATGGTTTTGCCGTAGATTCACAATCTCTACCAAATAACGTGAAGGAAACTCATGTTTCCCTTTTTGATGGATCAAATTGCGGGATTAAACTTGTTGGCAGACCAGTTTACTCAGTTCAGCATCACCCAGAGGCAAGCCCAGGCCCTATGGATAGTTTCTATCTATTTGAAAGATTTGCAGCAGATATTGATGAGAAAAAAACAATGGCTGTGAAATAATTTTTATCCCAACCTTGTTTTACTCATCTCTGAGTTCTTGCTTCAATCTAGTGACGTAAGCGACAGATATATGATCCCTTAAACAATTATACGCATCTTGAGCTTTACCGGCAATTATTGCATCAACAATGGCTTGGTGTTCAGCCATAGCAATCTCCCCCCGACCATCAACAGCCAGAGACGTAGTTGCCATTAATGCCATAGACCTGTGAACCAAATCCAGTTGCTGTACCAAGTAGCGATTATGAGAAGCTAGATGAATTTGCTTATGAAATCTACGATTTGCCCTCGCAAGTGCAGTTGGATCTCCCATTAACGTTCGATCTTTGTCAACCATATCTTGCAGAACTCTTTTCTCCTCATCCGTTGCGTGTTTTGCTGCTAATTTCGCAGCCAAACCTTCTAATTCCGCACGAACAACATATAATTCTGCCATTTGGTTATGATCAAGCGATGAAACAATTAAACTTCGCCCATCTCTTTCCAAAAGAGATTGCGTTTCTAATTTTTGTAGTGCCTCTCTAATCGGGGTTCTAGATACCCCAAATTTATCAGCTAAATCTATTTCAACTAAACGATCTCCGGGTTTGAATACTCCGGTATCAATCGACTCTAGAATTAAGGCGTAAGCATCTTTATTTGTGTGTTTGTACATCTAAAATAGTAACTTGATATTTTACGATAAACTTAAGTAGATATAAAAAGCTAAGTACAATTATCTAAAATAGCAACTAGAAAATTACTTTGGAAACATAAAATCGATAGCCGCTATCATTTTAGCTTAAACCATTTCTTACGTCGCAGTCAGTCTGTTATTTAAATAATTTTAAAAAATTCGATCACAATGCGTCTAATCTATCGGAAATAGGTAATAGTTTGGCCCGACTACACAGAATATCACAAGGCTGCAAAACTTTATCTTCGCTACTCGCCAATGAAATATCAAAGAATAGGCGCATTGCCCAAAGTTAAACCAAATTTATAGGTTTTCTTGACTTTAAAGATCCATATATGAACCTTTAAATTCCGTTATAAAGTATTAAATATCATGTAAGAAATTGTAGTGAAAAATTATCACATTTTACAGGGAAATATTTTTGCCTAACACATCGACAAAGTACGTTTAACAACGAAGAAGCTTAAAGATTATTTGGTTGCATTCCTCATTCGAAAAATAAAAATATAACAAATCGAGCCAAATGTTCTTCAAACGTACCACGAGGTTAATGATTGAGAAATAGAAACATCGATATCTTTATATCTGGAGCTGGGCCGGCTGGTTTACTCGCCTCTTTATCCTTTGCATCTCTGGGCTACGCTGTATTTTGTGTGGACCCCAAAAAGCCCGTAACTCAATCAAACGAAGATGGTGCAGATCTCCGAACAACTGCATTCTTGCAGCCCGCAAAAACTTTCATGGCCTCACTAGGTTTGTGGGAAAAACTTGAGCCTTTCGCTATCCCAATGGAAATTATGCGTATAATTGACTCAGCAGGTGACATTTGGCCTCCACTAGAAACAACAGCAAAAGACTTTTTAGCTTCCGAGATATCTGACCTGCCTTTTGGTTGGAATATACCCAATTGGCTGCTGCGACGAACTCTGCTTGAAAATGCCATGGAATATAGCAATCTTGAGTTAAAATTTGGCTTAACTACTTCATCAATTATACGACGTGACGACGCAGCATTTTTATATCTTAACGACGGAAGTCAAATAAAATCTAAACTTATTATTGGTGCAGATGGAAGAAACTCTGTGGTTCGGGACAAATCACAAATTAAAATTTCGAAAAGAGAGTTTTCCCAAAAAGCATTAACTTTTATGGTCACTCATGAGAGACCCCATAAAAATGCATCAATTGAAATACATCGATCAGGAGGTCCATTTACTTTTGTACCGCTGGCAGACTTTGAAGGAAAACCTTGCTCCTCTGTAGTATGGATGGACAGCAACAAAAATGTTAATCGACTTTTGACACTCAAACCTAAGGAATTTGAGGAAGAGGTGAACAATCGCTCGTGTATGCACTTGGGAAAACTCAGAGTAATGAGTGAGATCTCTGATTGGCCCATCATTTCACAACTAGCAAAGCAATTAACAGCAAAAAGAACAGCCTTAATAGCGGAGGCCGCCCATGTTTTGCCACCCATTGGTGCTCAAGGATTAAATATGAGCCTAGCCGATATAAAATCATTACATGAGTTGGCAAGAAGCCCTTCTAGACTAAGTAACATCAATGAAATTTTGTCGAAATATGAACAGTCACGAAATCTCGATATCAAAACACGAGTTTTGGGAATAAACGCATTAAATGAAGTATCCAAAAGCTCGATTTCTGTCGCTCAAAAGTCTCGGACGCTAGGGATAAATTTCTTACACTCATCTCCTAAAATACGTCACAGACTTATGCAATTAGGACTCGGCCTCAAGGGGCCCAATTACTAGCGGAAAAAATCTAAAGAACTTGATCTATCACACGACGCAATCGATCAACGGTTCCACCGACATCATAGAGTTTATCAAGCCCAAATAAACCTAACCTGAAGGTCATAAAATTTTGGGGTTCGTCACATGCTAATGGAACGCCGGCGGCGATTTGCATACCCAAATTAGTAAATTTAGAACCATTTTGTATGGAAGGATCTTTTGTATAGCTCACAACAACACCAGGAGCACCAAAACTCTCAGGCGCTACGGAATTTACACCTTTATCTTTAAGCATACCTCTGACTTTATTGCCTAAATCCCACTGTGCATCGTATAATCTATCGAAACCATATTCCTTTGTTTCTAGCATAGTGTCTCTAAAAGCCCTCAACGCATCAGTCGGCATCGTAGTGTGGTAAGCATGACCACCGCTCTCGTAGGCTTGCATTATCGAGTGCCACTTCTTCAAATCGATCGCAAAGCTGTCGGAGGTAGATGTTTCCATGCGTTCAATAGCTAAGTTTGATAGCATGACTAAACCCGCTGACGGTGATGCAGACCAACCTTTTTGTGGGGCAGAGATTAGAACATCCACGCCTAGCTCATTCATATTTATCCAAGCGCACCCTGATGCGATACAGTCGAGAACCATAATTGCTCCAACTTCATGGGCTGCTTCTGACATTTTTTTAATATAACTATCGGGTAAAATTATGCCAGCTGACGTCTCTACATGCGGGGCAAAGACGATGTCAGGGGAATAAGACCTTATCTTTGAAACCAATTCATCTATTGGAACTGGATGGAAGGGTGCCTGCTCAGAATTTTTCTCTCTCCTCGCTTTCATAACCTCCACCGACTGAGCAAGACCGTTGCTTTCGAAGATCTGGCTCCAGCGATATGAAAACCACCCGTTTCTGGCCACTAAAACTTTTGCATCACGACCAAACTGGCGTGCTACTGCTTCCATTCCGAAAGTACCACCACCAGGAACAATAACAACAGCATCGGAGCTATAAACTTCCTTCAGCATTCCAGAAATATCATTCATAACTTGCTGAAATGAGGACGACATATGATTAAGCGACCTGTCCGTGAAAACCACGGAAAATTCTTCCAAACCATTTGGATCAATATTATCAAGTAACGCGCCCATTTTAGTCCCCCATAAAATCTATACTTTTGATATTAAAACAACTGTATTCAAAATCAATCAGTTGAGCATAAAATTTCTTAAATTTTACTTTTCAACGCAAAAATAATCACACCGGCCCCTGCCGTTTCTCTTCACTCAGCAGAACATTTGCTTCAATCTCACCAGCTCCAGGAAGTGTCATAATCCTGCGTCTTAAAATACGCTCAAAATCTGTAATATCTCGCGCTATAATTCTTATTCTGTAATCATAAACGCCTAAAACATGTTCAACAGTCTGTACCTCCGGTATGGCTGTAACTGCTCGTTCGAAATCTTCTAACCGAATTTGGCCTTTTCTGGCTAGTTTTATGCCCAGAAAGACAGTGACACTAAAACCCACTTTTTCGCTATCCAAAACTATACGACTACCAGAAATAATCCCCTCATTATAAAAACGTTTGATCCGGCGCCAAATGGCTGGTTGTGATAAGCCAACTTGATCCACAAAAGAACCTGCCGACCTACTACAATCTATTTGAAGTTCCTTGAGAAGCTGCAAATCTATTTCATCAAGTTCCGTCAAATCGGTAAAACCTCTTTATTTTGCACACGAGCAATGTGCATCAACGGCTCAATTTCCAATATATGAGGTAAACGGAGAATTCTTTCTCTATAAACTTTTTGGTAATCATCCATATCTTTTGCGATTAAAAGTAATCTGACGTCCACCTTGCCCAGAAAAGTTTGAATTTCAATTACCTCTTTAATCTTGCGAGCCTCAGTCATAAAATTATCGAAAGCAGAGTGATGAGTTTTATCTAATGTTATGCGTAAGGATACTTCAACTTTATAACCTAATATTTGCCAGTTGATTATAGCCTCCTTTGCAACAATTTGACCATTTTGTCTTAACCGAGCCAATCTTCGAGACAAGACTGCCGGCGTAGTGCCAGCTTTTGACGCAAGCTGCGCGATCTTAATATCCGGGTCCGATTGGTAAATTCTCAAAATTCGAGCATCTAAGTCTTTAAGCATAATTTTTGCATTTTTTTCTTTATTATCTTATTAAACTCTTAAAAATTGTATACTAAATTACAAAAAAGAAATCAATATTCGGATGTAAATGTATATCCAATAATCCAATTATACTTTGTGAGGAAATTATGAGAGTTTATTACGATAGAGATTGTGACGTTAATCTAATTAAGGAAAAGAAAGTAGCCATTTTGGGATACGGATCTCAAGGGCATGCTCATGCTTTGAATTTAAGAGACAGTGGAGCCAAAAATTTAGTAGTCGCTCTGCGTGAGGGCTCGCCGTCCGCAAAAAAAGCACAAGGTGAAGGTCTTGAGGTGATGGAAATAGCCGAGGCTGCTGCTTGGTGCGATTTACTTATGTTTACCATGCCAGATGAGTTGCAAGCGCAAGCTTACAAACTTTACGTGCACGACAATATAAAAGAGGGCGCTGCAATAGCTTTTGCGCATGGGTTAAATGTTCATTTTGGCTTAATAGAACCCAAAGATGGCGTGGACGTGATTATGATGGCGCCTAAGGGGCCAGGGCATACCGTTAGAGGGGAATATACAAAGGGAGGAGGCGTACCGTGTCTCGTTGCTGTAGATAATGACGCCAGTGGAAAAGCCTTAGAGATTGGCCTTTCCTATTGCTCTGCTATTGGAGGCGGGCGATCAGGTATAATTGAAACAAATTTTCGTGAGGAATGTGAGACGGATCTATTTGGGGAACAAGCGGTTCTATGTGGTGGCTTGGTAGAATTAATCAGAATGGGTTTTGAAACTTTGGTGGAGGCCGGATATGCACCGGAGATGGCTTATTTCGAGTGCCTTCATGAAGTAAAGTTAATAGTTGACCTAATTTATGAAGGTGGAATTGCCAACATGAATTATTCAATATCTAACACCGCAGAATATGGTGAGTATGTTTCTGGACCACGGATACTGCCATATGATGAAACAAAAGCGAAGATGAAAGCTGTGTTGAAAGATATTCAAACTGGAAAATTTGTAAGAGACTTCATGCAAGAAAATGCAGTTGGACAGCCCTACTTTAAGGGAACACGGCGTTTAAATGATGATCACGAAATAGAAAAAGTTGGTGAAAAGTTGAGAGGTATGATGCCATGGATATCAGCAGGCAAAATGGTTGATAAAGATCGAAATTAAGGTTGATTTACAAAAGGCAGCTATAGAATAATTGCCGCTTTTTATATATTATGAGATCAAACCGGAAGTTATCGTTTTAAAGCGATAGTTAAATGGAAAATAGCATAACTAAACAAAGCTGGCTCTTATTAACAGTTCTTGGGTTAATATGGGGTAGCACGTTCATGATTATAGAATTGGCTCTAGATGGTATCACTCCATTTTGGCTTGCAGCAGCCCGGATATCGATAGCGGCTCTGATTACAAATATCATCTGGCTTTTCTCATCTAGGCAACTATTCCTAACTCAGTCAAAAGACTGGCCCACCCTTATATTTTCGGGTGTTTTTGCAACCGTGGCTCCATTTATTGCTCTCAGCTGGGGTCAGCAATATGTAACCTCCGCTTTTGCAGGTATTTCAATGGCTTCTGTTGCATTATTAATCTTACCACTTTCATATTTTTTTGTCGTGAGTGAAAAAATTACAACTTTCACAGTCTTAGGAATTTTTTTCGGATTCTTTGGGGTAGGTATCCTTTTGGGACCTGAAGTTTTTTTAACTTCAAATGAGACAAAAGAAGCTTACGGTAGGCTAGCTTGTTTATTTGCGACCTTTTGCTATGCAATTAGTGCCGTACTCACTAAGCGCTTACCCGCAATAGATCCAATTGGACTAGCGGCAGTTTCTTTGACCTCCGGTGCAATGTTTGTCATACCATCTGCATGGTTGATAGAGGGGGGTCCACCATCCGTATCCGAGCAAACACTTCTTTACTTGCTTATTTTGAGTCTTTTCCCGACAGCAACAGCAACTTTTTTAAGGATTATAATAATTCAAACTGCCGGTCCTGTATTTATGACCCTTACAAATTTTCAGGTCCCACTTTGGTCTGTATTTTTTAGCATAATATTACTAAACGAACCTTTTAAAATTTCAATGATCATTGCGTTAGCGTTGATATTGATCGGACTTGCGATAAGTCAAATGTCAGAACTAAAAAAGGTAATAAAAATAAATAGTTTATAATTCTTTAATCGCTGCGACTACTGGCGACATTGTAGCGTCTATAACTGAGGCATCTTCAGCCTCAACCATTATTCTTATTAGTTTTTCCGTTCCCGATTTTCTCACCAATAAACGACCAAATCCTGAAATCTTTTTTTCGGACTCTGAAATTATTTTCTTGATAGATGGGTGATCTAAGGGATTCTTATCACCCGCATAAGTTATATTTTCTGTCTTCTGCGGAGCGAGATCAAATGGACGCCCGACCACACTAGCCACCTCACCTGTCCGAACCATTTCTGCTAAAAATTGCAATCCTGCCATTAGTCCATCACCAGTAGTTGAGTAGTCCATCATAACTACGTGTCCTGACTTTTCTCCCCCCAAATTAAAGCCATTTAGCCTCATGCGCTCTACTACATATCTGTCTCCAACAGAAGTTCGCACTAGTTTTATTCCCTCTTGCTTCAGAAAAGCCTCTAACCTCATATTCGACATAACTGTCGATACCAAAGTATTTTCCACCAAATTCCCGTTCTTGAACCATCGAGAGCCGATCATGCCCAAAAACTGATCCCCATCAATGGGTCTCCCGTACTCATCAATTATTAATACTCGGTCTGCATCCCCATCCAAACAAATTGCCACATCAGCGCCATGAGCAACAACTGTTTCAGCTGCTACTGTTGGACTAGTTGAACCACATTCTAAATTAATATTTCTGCCGTCCGGTGAAACACCAACGGGTATGACTTCTGCGCCGAGTTCCCATAACACTTCTGGCGCCGCTTTATACCCAGCTCCATTAGCGCAATCTATTACCACTTTTAGACCGTCTAATCTCATTTGATTTGGAAAACTAGATTTGACTCTTTCTATATATCTATACCGGCCATCATCAATTCGCTTTGCTCGTCCAATATCTTCTGGGGACACATAACCTATTCCTTTGGAAACTAACGCCTCAATTTCAAGTTCCACGCTGTCTGACAATTTATAACCATCAGGACCAAAGAATTTTATACCGTTATCACTATGTTCATTATGGCTGGCAGATATCATAATGCCCATATCAGCTCTCATAGAATTTGTTAAAAGCCCTACCGCAGGTGTGGGAACTGGGCCAAGTAGCAAAACATTCATTCCAGACGAGGTCAGACCAGCTGTTAACGCATTTTCAAACATATAGCCGGAAAGGCGTGTATCTTTACCAATAACAACACGATAAGACTTTTTATTTGCTCGCCGAAAGTATGACCCTGCTGCTGCTCCAAGTTTCAGACAGAAGTCTGCAGTCATGGGATAGGAATTAGCCCGACCACGCACTCCATCTGTACCAAAAAATTTACGAGACATTGAATCTCCTAGTTACTCTGAGTGTATACTATGCCATAGTTTCATAGCCTGAACAGTCTCTTTTACATCATGTACCCTGAAAATTTGAACGCCTTGGGACCTGGCAAACAATGCAACAGATACCGAGCCTGACAATCTGTCTTCATTCTCTTCAAGTTCAGCAATAGTTTTTATAAACTTTTTCCTCGAAACACCAATAAGTATTGGCACACCCAATCCATGGAACAGACTTATCCGTCGCAATAAATCGACATTGTGCTTTAAAGTTTTTCCAAACCCTATTCCCGGATCTACTATTATATTTCTTCTTCGCATGCCTGATTTTACAAGCTTTTCAATTTGCTCACTTAGAAAGTCATAAATATCCAAACATACATCTTGATATGTTGGCTTAGCTTGCATTGTTTCGGGAAGACCTTGCGAATGCATAATACATACCGGAATATTTTGCTTTACGCAGAGTTCACTCATTTTAGAATCAAATGTTAATCCAGAAACATCATTTACGAGTACTGCACCATTGGATACAGCCAACCTTGCGACTTCAGATTTTCGAGTATCTACCGAAATTGGCACTGAAATTTTTTTTGCCATCTTATCAATGATCGGTATTACCCTCGATATTTCCTCTGGAATTTCAACCTCAACTGCACCGGGCCGAGTACTTTCCCCCCCTATATCAATTATATCTGCTCCATCGGAAATCATAGATTTTAAATGCTCTTCGGCTGTTTCAACAGAAGAGTACTTTCCACCATCAGAAAAACTGTCTGGCGTGACATTTAATATACCCATAACCCTTGGAACATCAAAAGAAAGTCTACAAATATTCACTCTCTCGTTAGTAATATTCTGCAAGATATTATCAGGAATATTTTTCGCCAAAACTATCTGAGGCTCTGTATTTCTTGCTAACTTTTCCGCATGGGTAAACCAAAAATGCGTACCTCGCATGACTTGTGCATTATCTGGAATGGAAAGATCAGTGTTGAGTATCGGACGGAAATATTCTGTCATTTTTAATGTCTAATACATCTATTCAGAAAATATTTTCTTTCAACGGCAATATAACGGCGAGCCTGTCTTTATTATAGAGCACAGGCTCTACCCCGATAACACTTAACTTCTCTCCGTTAAGGTATTTCATAAGCCAATAAGCCAACTCATAAGTGTGATCAGCATCAACGTCCGGAGGATCATTAGCATCCAGAATTATTTTTGACGGAGCCCAAACTGAAATTTGGCCTTGCTTTATTGCGTAATCCAATTCGGTTTTTGTTGAAACTACGACACATTTTGAGTTTTTACCTGCCAATATCCATGCGTTCTGCTCAATTGATAGTAAATCCAACCTTCGAAGAATTGCAGGTTTCTGATTTTTTGCCTCAAACGATGTTTCAGGAACGCCAACACATAGAACAACTGGTTGGGTTTTAGCGGAAAGCTGATTTATCCATATATCCAAGTGAATTGAATTAATGGCTGCATTACTAAGATATATGACATGAGGTCTATTTAATATCTCATCGCCGTTTGCAGCAGATCGGGTATTAGAATTGTAATCTTTTTCGGTCCGTACAATTTCCACTCCTAAAGCACCCGGACCTCTATCAAGCTTTTCAATTCTAACAAAAACTCGATGAGCTTGGGGCTCATTTAGCACTCTATCGGCAATACGTTCAGCTAGTGTTTCAAGAAGATTTACTCGCTCGGCAAAGACTTCATCCGAAATAGCCTCAGTAACCTTATCATAAGATAATATCTTATCTACATCATCATCTATCACTTGATGGACTGGTTTTACCTCAACAACAACGTTAAAACAAATCCTCTGAGTAGTTCCACGCTCTGATTGGAATGCACCTATTTCCACCTCTAATATATGATCACGAAGTGAAATTCTGTCTAGTTCAGTAGCAGTAAAATTGCTTCTAGACCTTTCAACTGGATGACCAAAAGCCAACTTAATTTCATTCGTCATTATTTAATCCTTTGAGCTGCTTAAGCTTCGCACAAATATCAACCGCAGACCATGATTAGTTTGGGAAATGTCAAACTATTATTTAAATTTAATGTAATTTAACTAATTAACTAATGCGTTATCAGAATAAAATTTATGATCGCCTATTATACCAGTTCTTACTAGCTTCTTCGCCCAACTAGGATTGACTGATTTCGCATGATAGTAAAGAGCTCCTTTTGTGAGATTAATTTTTACATCCCATAAAGTCATCTTAGCTATTTTACCCGCTCTCGCATAACTAGCTTTATCGTCGATACTCTCTAGCAATCCATCACACATGTAAGTAAACTGGCATTTATAACGGTTTTTATTTGTTCCTTGATTAACTACACCGCAAACAGTATCTGGAAACTTACTGCTACTGGCCCTATTAACTATCACTTCAGCAACAGCAAATTGTCCAATCACAGATTCACCTCTTGCTTCAAAATAAAGAGCATCTGCCAGACACTTCCATTCTTTACCACCGTGATAACTTGGTAATCCATCAATATAACTTTGATCGATAATATTCTCAACACGTCTCATGGAAGGATCTACTAACATATCCATTACAAAAATTGGCAAGCTGTCATGATGACTTTTTTGTATTTCAATTAGCGTATTAAGGCTGTTCCCATTCGCCAAAGAAAAAAATAAAATTGAAGGGATAATCACGGCGATTGCAATTATTTTTTTATAATTTGCGTATACCATTTAAGCGACCAAGTTTCATTATTGCTCAAGTTTTGGATTTAACTAATTTGAGTTGAAATGACAACCTGCGCGGCTGCAAGTTTTGCTACCGGGACACGATATGGTGAACAAGAAACATAATGGAAACCTAATTGATGACAGAAAGCTATTGATTCTGGATTACCTCCGTGCTCGCCACAGATTGAAAGAGTAATATTAGGCTTGATAGATCTTGCTCTATCCGCACCCAATTTCAAAAGCTCTCCAACACCCTCAGGGTCTAAAATATGAAAAGGATCCTCTTGAAAAACGCCTTGCTGAACGTAGTGAGACATAAACTTTCCCGCATCATCTCTCGAAAGGCCATAAGCCATTTGTGTTAAGTCATTTGTTCCAAAGCTCAAAAACTCTGAGTTCATAGCAATATCACTTGCTCTTAGGGCTGCACGTGGGGTTTCCACCATCACACCCAGTTTATAATTTACCTCTTCAGATGTTTCTAATCCTACTTGCGACGCTACAGAAGCAACTCTTTTCTTAACAAGTTCTACTTCGCGTTTAGCACTTACAAGTGGTATCATTATTTCAGGAACCACTGAAATACCTTCCTTGCTAACTTGAACTATAGCCTCAAAAATTGCTCTGGCTTGCATTTCGTAGATTTCTGGCACTGTAACGCCTAAGCGTACTCCTCGCATACCTAACATTGGATTGTATTCACCCATTGTTTCGACCCTTCTTACGACGTCTGATAGCGGCAAACCCAAAGCTTCTGCCAAATCATGCATACCTTCTCTGTCAGAGGGAAGGAATTCATGAAGTGGCGGATCGAAAAGCCTGATACAAACAGGTAAATCCTTCATGATTTCAAATAATTCAATAAAATCTTTTCGTTGCATGGGCAACAATCTTTCCAAGACTAACCGCCGGTCCTCGGCAGATTTCGAAAAGATCATTTCCCGCATCACAGTAAGACGGTCACTTTCAAAAAACATGTGCTCTGTTCGGCAAAGGCCAATCCCCTGAGCATTAAATTTCCTGGCAGTTAAAGCATCTTGAGGAGTATCAGCATTAGCGCGAACTGTCATGTCTGAAACTTCATCAGTCCACTCAAGAAGTGTTTGAAAAGCATCATCTAAGGCCGCCTCAACCATTTTAGGAGAACCAAACAATATGTCACCGCTTGTTCCGTCAATAGTTATTTCATCACCTTCTTTTAATTGACGGCCGTTATTGCAAATTAGACTTTTCCTCTTAATTTGAAATCGAATATCCTTTACGCCCACCACACAGGGCAAACCTATGCCTCTTCCAATTACTGCTGCGTGACTAGTTATTCCACCTCTTTCTGTCACAACCCCAACCGCTGCGTGCATTCCCCTCACGTCTTCTGGCGACGTTTCTCTCCGCACCAAGATACAGTCAATTCCCCTAGAAGCGTGTGACTGGGCAGCTTCGGCTGAAAAAACAATTTTGCCAGTTGCGGCACCTGGGCTTGCTGCAACCCCACTTCCCAACACATCGCGGTCAGCATCAGGATCAATTTGCCTATGCAGTAGTTCACTTATCGCTCTTGGCTCAACTCTCATGATAGCTTCATTGCGTGAAATAATGCCATCTTCGGCAAGTGACACAGCAACCCTCACAGCAGCCTGTGAGCGCCTAGGAGTTCTAACCCCATCTAAAATGTTTAATGTACCATTTTGAATGCTGAACTCAATTTGCATTTCTTCACGCAATTTCAATCGCATAATGGTGGCAAATTCAACTAGTTGCCTAAAAATTTCTTCATTATTATCTTCCAACGACCAGCCTCTATCATCCTTAGTTAAATAGAGAGCGCCTTCACTGGATTTTTCTGGTCGTATTTGCGATTGCTCCTTATACCGACCCTTAATTTTTGGCTTTCCATCGTTTTCATCAATAAGTTGCAAAGTCCCAGTGCCACACTCTCCTTCTCCTAAGCCGAATGCCATCACTTGGATAACCAGACCCAAACCAGCATCTAATGGTGCCCCTTTTGCCTGTCTTAACAACCTTGCAGTGGTACTTTCCCAAGTGCGCGCCATGGACCTAAGAATTTCCGAAAGCTGTTTAGTAATATCCTGTGGGAATTCATGCTCCGTTTCATTTTCATAAATCTCTAATACCTTAGCCAATGCTGCACTAGTTTGAGTTTCAACTGGATTAAAAATGTCTGGATCTAGACGAGCCACATGAAGCGAATAGGCCTGCACGAAATTAATATAGATTGATGATGCAGCATCTGCACCGAGCTTTTCTTTCAGCTCTTCATAACGCAAATTATTCATACCAATATTCATGATAGCACTTGGGCCACCCCAATCTGGACTTTCTGATGATGGACGCACACAAAGTAGGTCATTATTATTAAAATTACTTAAGATTTCTGGAAGGCCCTCAAAATTTCCTGCAGCAATTGAGTGGACGCCAGAAAATGAAATTGCAACTGTCTTAGGTACCGGCAGCTCTAATCTGAGCAACCGTTGAAGACACTTTGCTCTACCGCCATGTGTTGCTGTTGCTATTCTGGCTGACGGTGTAATTAGCTCGTAATCCAACTCACCTTGTCCCATTTCATTTCCTACTTATTTATTGGTATGGCGTTAAATTAAGTAATCATTATTATGCAAGCATTGCACTAAAAATCTTACCTATAAATTAATATTCTGCTAACCAGATTGACCTTCGATTTTGCTAAGATCAGCTACTAAATTGCAAGTGACCCGAATTTGGCCGAGTAAATTAAGCCTGTTCCGCCTAACAATGTCATTCTCAGAATTAACCTGAACAAATTCGAAAAAATGATCTATCGGCTGCCTAAGATCCGTAACGGCTAAAATAGCTTTTTGAAAATCTTCTTCAAAAACTGCCTGCTCAACAACTGAGTGCTGTTCCTTTAAGGCCTTAAATAATTCCTTTTCAGGATCAACTTCCATATATTTTATATCAGCTCCAAAAGAATATTCTACACCATCTTTTTGCTCTGCTTTTGCCAAAATATTATTTGCTCGTTTAAATCCTTGGAAAAAGTCCTCGGCTTCATCACTACTTAAAAGGTTTGTAAGTGCATTAATTCGCTTTTTAACCAGCTTAAGATTTCCAACTTTTCCAACTGCTAAACATGCATCGACTACATCATAACGGATATTTTTATCCCGGAGATAAATCTTAAACCTATCACGAATAAAATTCATCACATCAGATACTGCATCTGGATGATTACCAAACTTAAATAAATGTTCTAAATGAGCATTGAGTAGTTCGACTAAGTCGAGTTCCAGATCATTTTCAAGGATTATTCTTATGACGCCAAGTGCAGCTCGTCTGAGTGCGAATGGATCTTTTGAACTAGTAGGTTTTTCATCAATAATCCAAAAGCCAAGTAATGTATCTAATTTATCAGCAAGAGCAACCGCGACGGATATTGAAGCCTTTGGCACAGGGTCATTTGGCCCCTTAGGAGCATAGTGTTCTTCGCATACTTTAGCTACATCTTGAGAATATCCTGCGCTTAAAGCGTAATATCTGCCCATAACACCCTGAAGCTCTGGAAATTCATAGACCATTTCAGACGCTAAATCACTCTTGCAGATATTTGCGCTCTTTACAGCATCTTCTATGTCGCACAAGAGTCGCTTTGCCAATATCTTTGTTAGAGCAGAAACACGCGTTACCTTATCCGCCTGACTTCCCAGTTTATTGTGAAATGTCACATTAACGAGCTTTCCTAGCCAAGCATCAAGACCGTCTTTTTGAATTAAACGGATGTCATTCTCCCAAAAGAATTTTGCATCAGATAATCTAGCATAAAGTACCTTTTGATTTCCCTTTAAAATCGTTTCGCCATTGTCTGCGGCTTCAATATTAGCAACTGTAATAAATCTTTCAATTTTACCAGTTTTCGAATTCCTTAACGAAAAAAACTTCTGATGTTCTTTCATAGACGCCTGGAGCACTTCAGCCGGTAAATCAGAGAATGCAGTATCTACTTCGCCCAACAGTGCAACAGGCCATTCAACCAAACCTGAAATTTCTTCTAATAAAGCACCATCATGGATTAGATCTAATCCATGAGCAAACGCCAAGTTATTTGCGTCGTTTAAAATTATCTCAGCTCGTTCCTTGTGATCTAGGATTACATAAGCATCTCTTAACTTTCTTTTATAATCTTCAAAGTCTTTAACTTTAAAGTAGTCAGGAGCCATGAACCTATGGCCGGCAGTACGCACGTCTGAATGTATTCCATCTATTTGCAACTCAATTAACTGATGCTCATCATCCCTTATAAAAATACACAGTATTCCTTTAAGAGGTCTAACCCATTTTAGTGATGATGCACCCCATCGCATAGACTTCGGCCAAGGGAATGTCCTTATTGTTTTTTCTAAAGCTTCAGCAACAATTTGCGTACAGATCCTTCCAGGCTTTTCTATCGATGCAAAATATTTGTCTACATTGCCGTCCCTTTTTACTTCTAACTGATCTAAATTCAAATCAACGCTTCTTAGAAAGCCATCCACAGCCTGCTGAGGCGCATCTATTCTAGGCCCTTTACGCTCTTCATTGATATCAGGGGCTTTTTCGGGCAAACTACTCATAAATAGTGTAAGTCGTCTTGGAGTGGAATAGGCAGTTGCAGCGATTTCAGAAACGCCTTGATCAGCCAGAAAACTTAGCATATTCTTCTTTAACTCATTTGCAGCAAATTTCTGCATTCTTGCTGGGATTTCTTCTGAAAGCAGCTCAATCAATAAATCTGGCATGATTAATCTCTCTTAGGGCATTCGTTGGAAACTGGAGAACCATCGTATAACTTATCTCCACAATCATTTATTTCATGCCAAATGTAACCTTTTCCGTTGTCTAAAATTGCCACAACTCTATCGACTCCATACATAATATTTTTCTTTGACAAAAACACCTCACCTTTCGCGCCATCTGCAAGGGAAAAACCCAACTCCTCTGCATTAAAGCACTCAAACCAATAGGGAGCAATTTTAGGTTCTGCACCTTCATATACCAAATATCTGTTGCGCAGATCATTAAGGTCTTCCGAAGTTTCAAAACAAGCACGGTATCGAATGGGAGAACTTTCAGAAGTAATTGCATGAAAATTCGAATAATCAATAACCTCTGGCAGCTCAGTTTTCTTTTCCACTATTGCCACGTCCGTTGTTCCATTTGGAATAACTTCTTCATAGAAGCTAAAAATTTGCAAATAATACAGGGATGCACCTGCTAAAATTGCCGGTAAAACCAGAAAAGCCACAATTACTTTTCCGTTCAATTTTTTTGTCCTCCTGCCGCTGTTTGCACAAATGCATCTGCACATTTCTTTGTCAAATTTCTAACCCGAGATATATAGGCCTGCCTTTCTGTAACAGATATAACACCACGCGCGTCTAATAGATTAAAAAAATGGCTCGCCTTTATGCACAGATCGTAAGCAGGATGAACCATAATTATTTTTTTCCCAGTCTTTGGATCCAATTCGTCGTGAGTTAAAATACGTTCACATTCTTTTTCAGCATCCTCAAAATTTTTAAAAAGTATATCAGTATTTGCTGCATCAAAGTTCCATCTTGCATATTCCTGTTCAGTTTGCAGAAAAACATCGCCATACTTCAACGGCACTAGCGCCTCCGGCGAATTGAATGGCATTTCCATCACGTGGTTTACTCCCAAGACATACATCGCAAGCCGTTCCAGTCCATAGGTAAGTTCACCCGAGACGGGTTTGCAATCATGGCCGCCGACCTGCTGAAAATAGGTAAATTGGCTTACTTCCATACCGTCGCACCATACTTCCCATCCAAGCCCCCATGCGCCCAGCGTCGGGCTTTCCCAATCATCTTCGACAAACCTGACATCGTGAACACTCATCGACAACCCAATCGCTTCAAGGGACCCTAAATATAGTTCTTGGAAATGCTCAGGACTAGGTTTCATTATGACCTGAAATTGATAATAATGTTGCAGTCGATTAGGATTTTCGCCGTATCTTCCATCGCTTGGTCGTCTGGACGGCTGAACGTAAGCAGCAGCCCAATGATTTTCGCCAAGTGATCTCAGTGTAGTAGCGGGATGGAACGTCCCTGCACCAACCTCCATATCGTATGGCTGAAGAATTGCACAACCATTGTCTGACCAGTAGTTTTGCAACCTCAAAACAATTTCTTGGAACGATTTAGGTTTTGCAACATTCATAATTTTTACCTTGTAATTCCATATACCTGCTTGCGACCTACTTATGCAATGCTATTACTAGGGTCAATTGGCAACAGTTTATTGATTTTAAATGATTTCAAAAATTTTTCATTGTAGGTATTTTATAGGAAGATCACTGGACAACACCAAATCACTTGGGGTTGGGAATATTATGATAAGAATAATTCTTACAATATACCTTTTTATAGGCTCAGCAGTAACCGCAAATGAAATTCGCTGGATACAAGTCGAAACCCTGCCGAGCATTGTTAGGGCTAAAGAGGCCACAAGTAGATTCTCTACAATTTTAACTGAAAATGTTAATATATTTTCGTTAGATGACGGCTGGTATGCTGTATCCTTGGGGCCTTATGACTCCGCGAAAGCATTCGAAATCTTAAACAATAAGTTGGATGCTAAACTCATTTCTCCAGATAGCTTTGTGACAGATGGTAAAAATTACGGTGAGAAAGTTTGGACAGCCGGAAGCTTTGACATGACAGATCTTGAAAAACTTTCTAATAATGGCAGCGCCGAATATGATCAAAATTATACTTTTGACTTAAATAAAGATATTCTGGATCCCTCACAAAGTAATAATTTATTATTTTCAAACCTTGAAGAATTAGGACCGCTCGAAAAAGCACAATTTTTCGAGTCAAAGTTAAGTGATTTTTACAAAAAAGCAGTTCAATCAGCTTTGTCCGCTGAGGGTGTTTATGATTCTGAGATCGATGGACAATACGGTCCTGGCACTAGAAAGGCGATTACTGAGTGGCAAAGTAAAAATGCTTATGAAGCAACAGGCTTTTTAACAATTTCACAGCAGTCAGAGCTTATAAAAAATTACTTAAAGCCGTTACGGACAGTTGGTTTAAAGGTCGAGAAAAACATTCTGGCCGGAATAAAAATTCCATTGCCGAACATTTTTAAGAAGCCGTCGGAGATAAATCCACCAATTATAACTTACGAGGCTGAACCTGAAACAAAAATAAAGGTTTTTTTGATATCACAGCACGGTGATGAATATGATTTAAAAATTCTTTTTAACGCAATGCAAGATTTAGAAATAATTCCAAGTGGTGGTAAAAAAGTATTATACCGAAACTCTTTTGAGCTGTCCGGTAAAAATAATGAGTTTGAGAGTTTTTTTACGGCAGTAAGTTCAAATAAAAAGGTGAAGGGTTTCGGGTTAAAGTGGCCAGTCGAGGAGGATTACATTGCAAAGAGGCTTCTAGTAAAAATGAGGTTAGAGTTTGAAAGCATTCCAGGAGCACTCAGAGAGAGAGGGGGCGCAAATGAGGATCAAAACTTAAATGAATACCTTGGTTTTGAATTACGTCGCCCAAAATACTCTCGATCTGGACTTTTTATTAATGAAGAAGCAAAAATAATAACGCAATCAAGCGGCCTGTCAGATTGCTCCAGTTTAACCGTAAATGGGATATATAAGTACAAAATTGCTTCAGAGAAAAAGGATTTAGACCTTGCAGTTCTGGCTCCCGAACAAGTTCTAAAACCACTGAGCGTCATCGAATATACAACTACTATGCCGAAAATTGGTGAACAGGTAGCTCTGTCAAGTTTTCCATATCAGGGAAAACTAAACAGATCTACATTAACCGATGGAACTGTAAGAGAGTTGGAAGATTTACGAGGAGATAAAAGAAAATTCCGCATATCGATTCCAGTTAATCCAGGTGATAGTGGCGGCGGTGTATTTGACTTATCAGGGAATTTTATTGGACTTCATTTAGCAGATCCATCTGCTATAAATTTAGATGCTCAAATTGTTTTAAAGGCAAGAGAAATAACTAAATTTTTGGGTGAGGTCGGTTTATCAGAATTGAAGCGCTCGTATCGCACGGAGCCACTAGATCTGCGGCAAATTGATTCTTTTGCGAACCGAGTAACAGCTTTGGTAAATTGTTGGGAACCTTAACAAATTTTCTTAGTTACTCCAAAACTTCCTGGTGAATAAAATGTAAACCGCCATTAGTTCGAGGCGCCCAACTAACATTCCTATAATTAGCAACCATTTTGCCGCATCATTTAAGCCCATAAAATTTGAAGATGGCCCAATTCGGTCCCCCAAGCCAGGACCAATATTGCCTAACGCTGCCACCGCTCCAGAAACCGACGTGATTAGATCTAATCCTGTTAATGACAGCAATATTGCAAGTACTCCAAGACTCAAAAAAAACACAACAAAAAAAGTCATAACCGAGTGGAGAACATCTTCTGCTACAGGGCGACCATCATACTTCAACACTACAACTCTATGTGGGTAACGAATTTTCCTAAGCTGTAAAAGAATAGCGGAAGCTACTAATTGATAACGAAAAACCTTTACAGAACAAGTTGTTGACCCTGCACATCCTCCAATCAGCCCAATGAAAAAAATCACAGAAACGAGCATACCTCCCCATTTCATATAATTGTCACTTGAATAACCTGTTCCTGAAATAATTGATGTTATATTAAATAATGATTTTCGCAGAGAATTTTCCCAATCCCCTGGAAATAACGAGTTAAGAACAAAAAATACAAAAATAGCAATTGAAAATGTAGTTATTAAAAATGTCTTGATTTGTGTGTCAGTAAAAATTGCCCGGCTATTTCCATTAACAAGCTGCACGTACCGAACGAAAGGTAGGGCAGCCATTATCATAAAAAATATGGCGACATACTCTGCAGGTCCAGAAAAATTGCCAAAACTTTTATCATAATTTGAGAAGCCGCCAGTTGAAACTGTAGTGAAGGAATGAACTATTGCATCAAAGGCTGTCAGACCGACGGCCACATACGATAATGCACAGGCAATCGTAATGCCGAGATAAATTACAAATATTTGTAAAGAAATAGTAGTTGCTCGCGGTAAAATTTTGCCCATGGTATCGAATGCTTCTGCTCTAAAAATTTGCATCCCACCTACCCTCAACTCAGGCAGGAAAACCATGGCAACCACAATTATACCGATCCCACCTAGCCACTGCAAAATGCCTCTCCATAAAAGAATGCCCTTTGGCAGACTTTCAAGCCCAGACAGCACCGTCGATCCAGTAGTCGTGACGCCCGAAACAGCTTCGAAAAGAGCATCAACAAAGGAAAGCTGAGTACTTCCTATAATAAAGGGAATAGAACCAAATAGTGGAAGGGCAATCCAAACACCTGTAGTCAAAAGGATAGTTTTTTGAATATCAAGGCCTTCAGCCTTTCCGTTTGAGCACGCGATGGCGAGAAAACTTCCCGTTAATATTGTTATAAGAGCACTTTCAGCAAACACACCTACAAATCCGCGGCCCTCTGAAAAATCAACGGCCATTGGAACTAGCATTGTGACACCTAACAGCGTCAAAAGAATTCCTATGACATAACCTATGGGACGTAAATCTAACCGCATGTGCTACGCTTGAACCTAGACACAGTTCCTGTCAAGCTTCAGTTACAACTATCCCACATGAATTAGACTAGAGAACATTTTTGGATCAAATGTATTTTGATCAAATGTAGGACCTTCACACATGATAGATATTGCATCATGGCTATGCAAACTTTCTTGATGGCTTGCTATAACACGGAAATCACCAATTCGGTCATCTGCTTTTAATGCTTCACAAAAAAGCCGTACAGCATCTTCAACAAAAATTGGGTTCGCGGCATTCATTTCCGCGAATGCCTGCTCATCTTCTCTTTTTACCATAACCTGAGTTTCCGTAGGCACTGCACTTCGACAAACGTCAATTAAATCTTCGAACCAAAGTATGTGAGTATCTAAGATTTCGACAGAAATCCTAGCTACCGACCTCTGGGAATGAGGTGTGGCTAGCTGATTTCGTTCTTTTCTTGCATGTTCAGATAATTCAAGAGAGCACGGGCATGTTGAGCTATATACATAGTCTAAATGGATATAGCGCGACCTTACGTTTTTTTTGTCCACCACCTCGACGCTGATATCATAGTATTGAAATCCTCGAAGATTTGACCGCAAGCTATTGATAGATTGCGGAAAAGATAATCGGAGCATTATTCTTGCATCAAAAGTATCTAAATCCTCTCTATAGTCATTTAAGGCAGATTCAATAACCTCAAAACTAAAAGTACTTTCTGAATGCTTGTAGAAACTTCTCATTATTCGGGACATATTTATTCCCTTTTTATCCGCGTCGAGACTTACTGATCCAGTCACGGAAGTCTCAAGCGTCAGCTCACCACCGTCTTTTTTCCTAAATTTGAGTGGAAGCCTAAAATTAGAAATACCCACGTGCTGTATAGATTGACGGGAACCTTTAATCATTGCAGCAGGACCATTTTGTAGGTCTGGCATTCTTGAAGCATAGTCTTTGTTTACTTCAAAATCATGTGGATATTCAGTATTAAAAACTGGGTAGTCCTCTTTTTTAGGCAATAAACATTTGACAGCTACCAATTCTTCCTCTGTAAGCTTCCGCTTACCACCCTCGGAGAGCCATTGACGTAGTGTGTCAAGACTATCGGATCTCTGAGGAGTATCTACGGTACTTTTATGATTGGGAGCATGAACATTCATTATGTATTCCAGTCCTTATGTAAAATTTTTTTACATTTTATTCTTAAAATACGAAGAAAAACAACTTGTAGATCAATTAAACATGTATTTTTATCTGAGAAGATTGCCTAAAGCGGAAGACAAATCCTTGATGAGATCCTTAGAATCCTCCAATCCCACACTTAATCGGAGCAACCCTTGCGTTATTCCTAGCTGCTGTCTCCGATCAGCCGAAAGTCGCTGATGGGTAGTAGTCGCAGGATGGGTTATAATTGATTTTGCATCCCCTAGATTATTAGAAATAAGCACTATCTCTAACGAATTCATTAAAGAGAAGGCTGCCTCTTTGCCACCTAGCAACTCGAAAGCAATTACTGTCCCACCCTTTTCTATTTGCTCCCTACATAAATCGTATTGAGGGTGCGTTTCTAAACCGGGGTATATCACAGAAGAAATGCTTTCATGACCAATTAAAAATTTTGCTATCTCCAAAGCGGAGTCGGATTGGGCTTGCACCCTTAAATCCAATGTTTCCAATCCTTTAAGTAACACCCAGCCTGTAAATGGACTCATTGAGCCACCAGTGTGTTTCATAAATGGCTCAATTGTATTTCGGATATAATCTTCCGACCCTAAGATGACACCCCCGAGAGTACGTCCCTGGCCATCAATGTGTTTGGTAGCAGAATAAATCACAACGTCTGCACCTAAAGATAAAGCATTCGAAAAAATTGGAGTTGTAAAAACGTTATCTACAACTGTTAAAGCATCCACAGATTTAGCAATATCCGCTACTGCTTTAATATCAATAACTTCAAGCGTCGGATTTGATATACTTTCAAAAAAAACAACCTTTGTTTCCTGCGAGATCGATTTTTTCCACTGATTAATATCCGTGCCATCAACAAATGTCACCCTCACGCCAAAACTTGGTAAAATACTTTCTAAAATGTATAAACACGACCCAAAAAGAGCCCTTGCTGCCACAACGTGGTCACCTGCAGAAAGCATAGACATTAATGCTCCATTAACCGCGGCCATTCCAGATGCAGTTGCAAAAGCTGCCTCAGCCCCTTCTATTGCAGCAATTTTATCTTCGAACATTGCAATAGTGGGATTACCGTACCTGGTATAAATAAAATCATCGTTTGGTACATCTGACGCAAATCTTTTTTCAGCGTCCTCAGCAGTTTCATAAACAAAGCTTTGGGTTAAAAAAATTGCTTCACTGACTTCATTGAATTGGCTACGTCGATTTCCAGCATGGACAAGATTGGTTTTTTTATTCCAAGTAGTTTTCATAATTTACTCTGTTTAAAAAAATAAAAGCCTCAATTCGCGGCCAAGCGAAAGAAAGCGCTTCCATCCTGACCTTTTAGCGGTTTTTTTGTGTGTGGCCCGCAATCTGGTTACAAATCGCCACAGTGATCACGTAACGCTATGCAGGCTCGCAGTCAATAACTGAGGCGCAAGATAACATTTCCAAAAACATTTACAGACGAGCTAATCCTTAAAAGTGCCATAGGTTTTGAATACTGAATATTGTGAAATAAAAAATGCGAACATGGCAACTGTTAGACCAAATGTTTTAAAATATACCCACACTTCTGTGGATTGAGTGCGCCAAACAAATTCATTTAGAGCTGCTAAAAAAAGAAAAAAGTACGCCATCCTGCGCGTTAAAATCATCCAACCATCGTAGGAAAGTGGTAGCGCTTTCCCTAGAAGAGCTTCTAGATAAGAGGTTTTCCGAAAAACGCCTATCAGTAAAATAATTGAAAAAAGAGAATAAATAAGGGTAGGTTTTATCTTCAAAAAGCGTTCATCATTGAAGAATATTGTCATTCCCCCAAAAACTACAACTAGCACAAGCGTCAATAATTGAACACGCGACACTTCTTTCAATACAATCCAACTAATAGCGGTAGCAAATACCACAAGTGGAACGAACGCTAATGTTGCTAAAACAAAGCCACTTAAATCGCGCCCAAATAATACAACTACGTCGTCCTTAAAAAGGATAAAAACAAGAAAAAATACAGCGATCGGAATATACTCTAAAAGGTTTTTCAGGAGTGTATTCTCATTTTCTTCTGACATATTAAGCTCCCCACTCAACAATTACCGCACCAATTACAATCAATAAAATCAGCGTTATTCTTCTTGGGCCGACAGTTTCCTTTAAAAAAAGCCAGCCAATTATTGCTGCAAAAACGATAGACGTTTCACGTAGTACAGCCGCCTCACCCACTTTGTCTAGCCTTGTTGCGAGCATGATTGATCCAAAACTAAAAAAAGCAATCAAACCACCAATTATTCCTCTTGGTATCAAACTTTTTAGCTCGCTGTATCTAATAGCTTCTTTGGATTTCCAACATGCTATTAAGGGCATTGCAATTCCATCAATTAAGAAAAACCATGCAAGAAAAGTAAATGGATTAGCGGTAGCTCGAATACCATAGGCATCATATGTGGTATACAAGGCTACTAAGACACCAGTTATACATGCAAAAATTAAAGCAGTAGCTAATGTTTCTCTACCCTTTGATAAAAATCTTAAATTATAGTTGGCCAAGCCCAGTATACCGAACAGCAGAATAACAACGCCAAACCATTGTATGTGATTGAAGCTTTCCGAAAAGACAAAGTAGGCCACAATGACTGTAAGCAATGGACCAATGCCCCTAACAATCGGATAAACTACAGTGAATGCCCCTCGAGAGTAAGCCATTGCTTGCATAACCTTATATGCAGTGTGGATAATAAAAGCTCCTAAAAATATTGGCCACATGTAATATTCTGGCCACGGAACAATAAATAACGCAAAAGGCAATGCCATTAATCCATAGGATAGATCAATGGCAGCTCTCATGAGCCAAGGATTAAATTTACCTTTTTGTAAAGCACCAAAAATAGCATGCAAAAAAGCTGCCTTTATAGCCAAGAATAATGCTAAGTTACTTCCGTGCTGAGTATTTTCAGCCTGCAACAACCACTCAACCATTATAAAATCGTTACAGCAATCATAGAGCAATGCTCATAAAAAAATATTTTGCATTTTATTAGTAATCAATTCCAAGTAACGCACTTGCGAATTCTTTTGGATCAAAGGGAGATAAATCGTCAAGTTGCTCTCCCACCCCAATAGCGTGGATTGGCAGTGCAAATTGATCAGCTAAAGCAACTAAAACGCCGCCTTTGGCAGTACCGTCCAACTTAGTCATGACTAATCCTGTAATATCTACGAGCTCTTTAAAAATTTTAACTTGGCTTAGCGCGTTCTGGCCAGTTGTTGCATCAAGCACCAACAAGGTATTGTGAGGAGCTGATATTTCTTTTTTCTTTAATACTCTGACAATCTTTGCCAATTCTTCCATTAGATCTGTGCGATTCTGTAATCTCCCAGCAGTATCGATCATAAGAATGTCAGAGCCTTCGTCTTGCGCCTTTGACAGAGAGTCATAGGCAAGCGAAGCTGGATCCGATCCCTCGGGCGCTGTTAAAACTGGTACGTCTGCTCGTTCACCCCATATTTGAAGCTGTTCAACGGCGGCTGCCCGGAAAGTATCTCCTGCTGCAATTATGACAGATTTATTCGCAACTTTAAGTTGGCTCGCAATCTTGCCGATTGTTGTTGTTTTACCAGACCCATTTACTCCCACTACTAAAATCACTTGAGGCTTTGGCGCGAAGATAGGTAGGGGTTTTGCAACTGGCTCCATTATTCTTTCTACTTCTTTTGCCAATAAAAGTTTAATTTCATCCACTGACAAACGTTTACCCATATTACCTTGAGCCATATTGGAGACAACCCGTAGAGCTGTGTCAACGCCAATATCAGCTGAAATTAGCAATTCCTCTAATTGCTCGATCATCTCATTGTCTAAAGCACGCTTTGAAAAAATAGCGTTTTTTCGGCCGCGTTTAAAAATTTTACCAATAATACCAGTTTGCTCTGGCTCTGGCTCTGGCTCTGGCTCTGGCTCTGGCTCTGGCTCTGGCTCTGGCTCTGACTCTGACTCTGACTCTGACTCTGACTCTGACTCTGACTCTGACTCTGACTCTGAAGGCAATTCTTCGACCACTTTTATATTGTCAACACCGTCTCCCAGAACCAGCACTTTTTCTTGATCCTGATCAATTCGCACATCTTCTGCCGCTTCTTGAACAATGGCTTCCAAGCCCTTGTCAATTTTTGACGACGACTTAGACAACCTATCCTTCAATTTCTTAAAAAAAGACATTATGTCTCCTAAGATAACTCTGGCCCAATTTTCTATCCATTAAATTAACAATACAGCTTAAAGTTTCATGAGTGATTTTTTTTTGCTATCTTCATTGACCAAAAATTCCATATAGCGCTAAAAGAGGGTACCCTGTTTAGGGCTACTACCTTTAGCTTTGGATTTGTTGTTATGCTTGGCAACCTGTTTTTTTGTAATATCGGCTTTGTCGGAAATACAAACTCCAATTCTCCCATCTTTAAATTCTACTTCAAGTTCAGCTTTGTCAATGACCTCTACAGTAGATGTCACGACTGATCCATCGGCTCTGATTACCGAGTAACCACGATTTAAAGTTTCTTTATAACCAAGTGTTTCTCTTAGCCGATCCAGGCTATTTAAATTTGCTAATCTTGGCACTATAATATTGCGCCCTAAACCAAAAAAACGTTGGGTTAACCGGTTAAAACTAAGTTCCTTTGTTTTAATCTGTCGATGCAAATCATTCGCTCGTAAATCACTGAGTTTTAGTTTAAGATTAATAGATTTTGTTTCTAAATTTCGCTCGAAACCAGCCCTTAATGACTGAAAATAATTCGTCTTTCTTTCATACTGCGCCTGTACCACTTGCTTAAGAAACCGCGGCTGTAGACCTGCAAACACCCTTGCGCTTTGCAATTTGCTACGCTGAAGTAGACTTATGAGACCCCTGGGTAGTCTTTCAGAGGCAACATCTAATCTTTGACTTTGTAACGCACAAAGTTCTTCACTTCTCGGCATCAACCGTGAAACAGCAACCAATCTCTGCTCAGAGATTAATAGCTTTTGCTTGAGTTGCTGCCATTGTCTATTTACGATCTTATCTAAAGCTTTGGATACATCACTTAAAACCGGTACTGCAATTTCTGCAGCAGCGGTTGGTGTGGGCGCCCTTACATCGGAAACAAGGTCAATTAAAGTGGTATCGGTCTCATGTCCTATTGCAGAAATCACAGGTATGTCCGATGCAGCAACAGCACGCAATACAATTTCTTCATTGAAGCCCCATAAATCTTCTAATGATCCACCTCCCCGAGCCACAATTATTAGATCTGGTTTTTTAATTTCATCAAATTCTGTCAATCTGTTGAAGCCATCAATAGCGCTGGACACTTCCAACGCACATCTATCGCCTTGAACAGAAACGGGCCAAACTAAAACCTCTCTCGGAAAACGGTCTTTCAACCGATGCAGTATATCCCTTATCACCGCCCCGGATGAAGACGTTATGACGCCAATAACATCCGGCAAATAGGGTAAAGGCTTTTTCCTTGACACATCGAACATGCCTTCCTGCTTAAGCTTTTCTTTACGCTTTTCGAGCAAAGCCATCAATGCACCCTCACCCGCGGGCATGATCTGATCTACGATCAATTGATATTTAGATTGAGCCCCGAAAGTGGTTAACTTTCCCGATGCAACAACTTCTAAACCCTCCTCTGGCATTGCTGGAAGGTTTCGGACATTTCCCTTCCAAATAACTGCCGCTAAAACTGACCTTTCATCCTTAAGATCCAAATAGATATGACCAGATCGGGGATTTGAAACTCGACCAATTTCACCTCGAATCCGAACGTATTCAAACTCACTTTCAATAAGCCCCTTAACAAAGCCCGAAATTTCACTAACGCTATATTCAGGTTGGTTATCGCCCACTAGATTATTCTCTATTACTTCAGACATTTACCGCCCTTGCTTTCTAATTAATGCAAGCATAAAACGCTTATAGATGGAGTCCAAGGGGTCTTGAAACATGAATATCCTTATACTTGGCAGTGGTGCTCGAGAACACTCTATAGCTTGGGCTGTCAAACAAAATCCAAAATGTAGTAGGTTACTTGTGGCCCCTGGAAATGACGGGATAGCAGATATTGCTGAAATTTCAAAGACCAACATTGAAAATTGTGACCAGGTAGTAGATTTAGCAAGACGCGAAAAAATAGATTTTGTTATAATCGGCCCAGAAGCGCCTTTGGCTGTAGGCGTTTCAGATGCACTTAAAAATAATGGTTTCCTTGTCTTTGGCCCAACCCAAGCAGCTGCTAATTTAGAAGTTTCAAAAAGCTTTATGAAAGAAATATGCACGTCTGCGAATATACCAACTGCAAAATACGCAAAGTTCAATGAACTGGTGTTAGCAAAAAAATATGCAGAAGAAAAGGGCGCTCCAATAGTAATAAAAGCTGATGGTCTCGCCGCCGGGAAAGGCGTTACTGTCGCAATGGATTTGCCAACTGCTTATCAAGCATTAGAAGATATATTCAATTCTGCCAGTCAGGATCTAGAACCAAAAGTTGTTATTGAAGAGTTTATGGACGGTGAGGAGGCATCTTTTTTTGTACTTTGTCATGGACAAAAACTACTACCGATTGGAACAGCTCAAGATCATAAGCGCGTAGGCGATGGTGATACGGGACCAAATACAGGTGGAATGGGTGCTTACTCACCAGCACCTGTTTTAACAAGAAAAATTGAAGACACCGTAATTGAGGAAATCATTGCACCGACTTTGCGTGAAATGGAGAGGCGAGGCGAGCCATATCAAGGCGTACTTTATGCAGGATTAATGATTAAAGATGAGAAGGCACGTTTGGTAGAGTATAACGTGAGGTTTGGTGATCCAGAATGTCAACCTTTAATGATGAGGTTAGGCGCTCAAGTCCTAGATTTACTTATAGCAACAAGCAAGGGCGACTTAGATGAGTGCCAGATAAGTTGGGCGGACGATCATGCTCTTTGCGTAGTTATGGCATCTATTGGATATCCGGGAAAAATTAAAAAAGGGTCAGTTATAAAAGGTGTTAACAACCTGTCTAGCTCCTCGTCCCAAATGTGCTTTCATGCAGGAACTAGGAAAGAAGCCAATAATTTGGTAGCAAACGGTGGACGAGTTCTGAGCTTTACAGCAAGGGGGAAAACTTTGGCGGAAGCGCAATCACTTGCTTATGAGATGGCTAAATCTATTGATTGGAAAGACGGCTTCTATCGGACTGATATCGGATGGAGAGCTTTATTATAGTTTCACCAGTAAACAAAGAATTATATTTGCTTTTCTGGCATCTGAACGACCAATCCATCCAATGCATCTGTGACTTTGAGCTGACAAGTTAACCTAGATCTTGCTGGGTCCGGCTCATAAGCAAAATCGAGCATGTCTTCCTCCATGGGTTCACGCGCTGGTAGTTTTTCAACCCAATCAGGATGAACGTAAACATGACAAGTTGAGCATGCACACGCACCTCCACAGTCAGCATCAATACCAGGTATATTATTATCCCTGGCTCCCTCCATTACTGTAAGACCGGTAGAGACTTCTACTACATGTTCACTGCCGCCGTGCTCAACATATGTAATCTTAGGCATTTGTCACTCTCTTCGCTAAAATAAATTTTTATAAGCGACTACTTAACCTTCAAAAAGGAAATTTGCGACCCCTGATTTTATGTCTTGCGACAAAATAACAATGTTCTATATTTGTTCTATGTCTTATGAAGAGCTTTATAACTGGCCTAAACCACCTAGTGCATGTCCCGCAAATATGCTTAAAAAGGCGGCCCATTTAACTCCAATTTGTGTTGCAGGTTTGGTAATTTTACGCCAAAGACCAGGCACGGCAAAGGGAGTCATCTTCCTTACTTTAGAGGATGAAACAGGTTACGCAAATATAATAATTTGGCGCAAGATATATGAAAAAAATAGACGTGCTATAATATCAGGAAGACTGTTAAGAGTTACTGGTAAACTCCAGCATGAAGGAGACACAACCCACGTAATAGCTGAAAAAATTGAAGATATTTCAAACCTTTTGGACAAATTAATTTTCTCTAAAACCCAATAAAAGGTTAAATTAATTTAGTCATCGATAGGTAACACTACAAACCTCGGCTGCCCATCTCGGCGAACTAACAACAATACAGATTCTCGACCAGCTTTCTTCGCTTCGTCAATTCGAGTAAGAAAATCACCCAAATTGGAAACCGCTTTTTGACCAGCATCGCTAATTATGTCGCCAGGCCTAATACCCTTTTCAAACGCAACACTCTCTTCTCCCACTTCCATAACTATCAGACCTGAGCTTTCAGATGGAAGATCCATCTCTTGCCTTTGAACATCCGTAATCTCTATTAAAGACATTCCCAATATGGTTTTCGGCTCTTCTTTCTCTGGTACTATTTCTTGCCGTTGGGCTAATGCGTCAGGATCAGGCCTCTGCCCTAGCGTGATCGATAAGGTCTGCTCGCTACCCTCTCTGACGATAATTGCATTAACTGTTTTGCCAACTGCTGTTTTACCTACAAGTCTTACAAGTTCTCCCGAACTTCCTACATCTTGCCCGTCAAAAGATATAATTATATCCATGCTTTTCAGTCCGGCATCCAAAGCAGGACCATCAAAAACGTCTAAAACTATTGCACCCGAGGTATCTGACAAGCCAAGAGCCTCTGCCATATCATCAGTGACATTTCCAATGTTAACACCTAACCAGCCTCGCCGAACTTCTCCAAATTCTCGCAGTTGATCTACTACTGGAGCGACCACATTGGATGACATTGAAAAACCTATGCCTATCGACCCCCCATTTGGCGACAAGATAGCTGTATTTACACCGACAACTTCACCGTCCATATTGAATAGAGGCCCTCCAGAATTACCCCGGTTTATCGCTGCATCGGTTTGTATGTAATCATCATAGGCACCAGAAAGCTCTCTATTTCTGGCTGAGATTATTCCTACAGATACTGAGAAACCTTGGCCTAGTGGGTTTCCCACAGCCATTACCCAATCTCCTACCTTAGAAATATCACTATTACCGAATTGCACGAAGGGTAGATCTACATCGTGCTCAACTTTAAGCAGCGCTATATCAATATTTTTATCTACACCGACCACCTTTGCCTCAAGCTCCATACCATCTCTAAATTCTATACGTATCTCGTCAGCGTCTTCAATTACGTGGTTGTTCGTTATTACGTACCCGTTGTTAGAAATAACAAACCCTGATCCCAAAGCTGAAGAGTTTCTTGGGGCTCCATTGCCCCCGTTACGATCCTGAAAATCACGGAAAAGATCTTCAAATGGACTACCCTCCGGCACGATCCCTTGTGGACCAACTGGAGCCGTAACCGTTGTCGATGTAGTGATGTTTACCACAGCAGGACTGATTTTCTCGACCAATGGTGCGAGGCTTTCTGGGGCAGCTTTTATTATACTTGCAGTTAGTTGAAAAATCAAAAAACAAGAAACCAAAATAAGTATGCTAACTTGGCTTCTTACTTCTACTGTTCTGCCGCGCACGATACATTGCGATTTATAAAGCATATTGTCGATCCGAAGTTTTTTTAAAGTTGAACTTAATGAAACGTATTTCTGTTTTTATACAGATAGGGTGACAAGCATATTACGACAATAGCTCGAGATAAAAATTGGATAGCTTTTACCATCATTAGCTTAGCAATTTTACTACGTATAAAATCGATGAGCCTGCTAATGCCATTGAGGCCCCCAGCATTCTCCTCTGCTGAATTGACGTTTTAGCTACTATTTTTACAACGCTTTCTACTAAGGAGGGCGCAGCTAAATAAACTATACCCTCCAACAATAGAACCAATCCTACTCCCCAAACAAGAGTCGTTATCATTGCAAACCAATATCTGACTTGAGGTAATCAAAAAATTCAGAATCAGGTGAAATTACCATGGTAGAGTTTTTGCCTTGAAGAGCATTTTTGTATGCTGTCAAAGACCGGTAAAATTCAAAAAACTCTGGATCTTCTCCAAATGCATTTGCAAAAATAGCATTGCGTTCTGCATCTGCTTCACCACGAATAATTTCAGCATCGCGACGCGCATCCGATACTATCTCAACTTCGGTTCTGTCAGCTAACGCTCTAACTCGTTGAGCAGCTTCGTTACCTCTGGCTATTTCGTCAGCTGCTTCACGTTCTCTCTCTGCCCTCATCCGGGCAAAGGTAGCATCTAGGTTTGCTCTGGGAAGATCGGTCCGTTTAAGCCGAACGTCAATTACCTCTATTCCAATGGCGCGGCCCTTGACAATAGCTCCACTTAAAATGCGCTCCATCAATAAAGCGCGATCTGAACTTAAAATATCATTAGATGAGACTGAACCAAGAACTTCCCTTAACTCATTCCGCAAGATACCATCTAATCTACCTTCCGCAGCTAACTCTCCACCTGTACCAACTGCTTCTCTAAACTGATTAACATCTGATATACGGTATCGCGTAAATGCATCAACAACCAAACGGCGATCATCTAGAGGCGTAACTTCAAGAGGGTCTATTACACTACTAAGTATTCTGTCTTCATAATACACCACATTTTGGATGAAGGGTACTTTGAAAGATAGCCCAGGCTCCTCTTTTATGGCAACTACCCTACCAAACTGCAAAACTAACGCTTTGTTTCTTTCATCAACAATAAAAACTGATGAGAGCGCTAAAACTAAAATAACAACTAACGCGGGGATTACATATGAAATTCTACGCATTACTTATTCTCCCTGCGCAAATCGTTTAACGGCAAGTATGGAACAACGCCTTGGCCACCACCACTTTCGTCAATTATTACTTTCTCAACGTCAGAAAAAACCTGCTCCATTGTTTCTATATATAAGCGTTTTCTAGTAACTGCGGGTGCCTTTTCGTATTCTCGGAGGACAGCGGTAAACCTACTAGCCTCACCAGTCGCTCCGTTTACTACCTGAGCCCTGTAACCTTCTGCCTGTTCTAAGGTTTGGGCTGCCTCACCCCGAGCCTGGGCAAGCACCCTGTTTGCGTACGCATCAGCCTGCTTTTCAAGTCGATCTCGCTCCTGCTCCGCAGCTTGAACCTCTCTAAACGCATCAATTACCTGCTCGGGAGGGTCCGCTCTGTCGAAGTTAACACGCACCACGTTGATACCACTTCCATAACGATCCAAGGTAAGTTGTATAAGCTCTTGTAACCTTGAGGCGATAGAACCACGATCTCGGTTTAAGATCGGAGCTAGCTCCGATTGAGCTATAATTTCACGCATTGCAGACTCTGCTACCGCACGGATTGTAATCTGCGGATCCCTCAAATTGAAGAGATACTCAGCAGGATCCCTTATATTCCAAACAACTTCAAAGTCTATATCAACAATATTTTCGTCCCCAGTAAGCATTAGGCCAGCATCTGATCCACGACCACCAACACCAATTTGCTCGTTCTGCTCGCGAGTGACCGGCAAGACCTCTTTAGTTACTAATGGCCAAGGCGCAAAGTTCAAACCAGGGTTTCCAATTGATGAAAATTTTCCTAAAAACAACTCTACCGATTTTTCTTCGGGTTTAACTGTATAAAAACTTACAAATGCCCATAGACCCGCAAGTAGTAAAAAAATTAGTATAAAGCTATTGCGGCCCATACCCCCCTCACCAGGATTACCCGAGCCACGGCCACCTCTTTTCGAACCTCCGCCCATGAGCACACGGAGTTGTTCTTGGCCCTTTTTAAGCATATCATCAATTTCTGGAGGCATTTGCCCCTGATTGCTATTTTTCGGGGGCCTTCCACCGTCATTGCCATTGCCGGGACGCTTCGGTCCTCCAGATCCACCGCCCCAAGGGCCGCCAGAATTACCCGCCATTAACTTTTCCTTTTCGTTAGCGTGTGCTTTGTAGTATAACTGGGAATTAATCTGTAAATTTCAACTACTCCGTGTTGGTTTTTGCATAGTAACTATTTCTTCCGAAAGCGTTGGATGGACAGGCAAAGTGTTATCAAAGTCCTTTTTTGTTGCCCCTATACTTATTGCAATAGCTGCCATTTGAATCATCTCACCCGCGCCAGGTGCGACGATATGCACCCCTAAAACTTTATCTGTTTTTTTACACACTACCAACTTGATGAAAGATTTGTCCTCGTTATCAGCAAACCCAGTCTTCATTGGTTTAAAATATGTTGTAAAAATATCAACTGGGCCTCGTTCAACAGCTAATTCCTCACTCAAACCAACCGTGCCCATTTCTGGTTTTGTAAATATTGCTGTAGGAATACAATTATAATCTAAAAAAGTTGGATTTTTATGAAACACAGTTTCAACAAAAGCCATAGCCTCTTTGATTGCAACAGGAGTAAGCTGTTTTCGGTTCGTGAGATCACCAATTGCGTAAATAGAACCGATTGAAGACCTGGAGTATTTATCAACCAAAACCTCATCATTTATACCGAATTTCAAGCCAGTTGATCCAATTTGCAGTTCCTTTGAATTGGGAATGCGACCTGTGGCAAATAAAATCTGGTCAAAATATTGATCCCGCCCAGAACTATCAGTAACATGAAAGCCATTTTTTTCTTTCTCTATTTTTACTACATTCACACCAAATTGTAGATCTATACCATTTGATTTCATTTGGGTGGCAACAAAAGAAGTGGCTTCAACATCAAAACCTCGGAGGATAGTATGACCTCTACAGAACTGAGTTACGCTAGAACCAAAGCCGTTAAATATTGAAGAAAATTCACATGCAATATAGCCACCACCGACAACTAAGAGCTTTTCGGGGAGGGCACTCAACGAAAAAACCTGATCCGATGTTATTACATTATCAATTCCAGGTATATCTGGTAAGTCCGGTTTGCCTCCAGTAGCGAGCAGGATATATTCTGACGTAATTTGTGTACCACTCTCCAACTCAATAGTATGAGCATCGACAACTTTCGCACGTTGATCAAACGTTTGAACGCCTGAATTCTTTAAAAGATTACGATATATTCCTTCCAATCTAGATACTTCAGCGTTAAGTTTTTTTGAGAAAAGATCCCAGTCGATTCTGTTCGCTTTTGGGAGCTCCCATCCATACGCTACAGCTTCCTTGAATGCAGAGGGAAAATCAGAAGAAAACACCATGAGCTTTTTAGGCACGCATCCTCGAATGACACACGTGCCGCCATATCTATCCATTTCAGCCAGCCCAACGCGTTTGTTACGCAATGCGGCAGTTACGCGAGCAGCTCTTACACCGCCTGAGCCGCCACCTATAACAAACAAATCAAAATCATAGCCCATTAAATTTACTCAACCATTTTTTATAATGGCTTTTAAGAATCTCAACCATCACTGTCTTTAAATTCTACGGTGACCTGCGCATTTTCATCAGCCAAGACAGCACATTTACAAATATTAACGAACAAGCCATTTTCTACGACGCCTGGAATTAAATTTAAATCAGTTGAAAGATTATCTTCATCAGAAACAGAATTAAGGTGAAGGTCCAATATTAAATTTCCTTCATCTGTAATAAATCTTTCGCCCTCCAACGAGCGAAACACTGCTCGTGGGTCCTTGTATCCAATCTCCACTAGATATCGAAGTACCTGAATTTTAGTAGACTCACAGCCGTATTGTATCACTTCCAAGGGTAGTGGAAATGAACCCAATTCAGAGACTTTTTTCGATGTATCGGCAATAACAATCATTTGATCGGAAGCCATAGCGACTATTTTTTCCCTGAGATGAGCGCCTCCTCCACCCTTTATTAAATTGAAACGTGGACTGATTTCATCTGCACCATCGATGGTCACATCTAACCAACCAGCCTGATCCAACGTAATGAGTGGAATGCCCTCTCTCTCGGCAAGATCTGCTGTTTTTTTTGAGGTAGGCACACCCTTGATCTTTAAATCCCGCTCACGTACTTTTCGACCTAAATGCTTAATAAGCCAGTAAGCCGTACTGCCAGTACCCAAACCAACTTTCATTCCAGACTCGACAAATTCAGCAGCTTTCTCTGCGCACAAGTATTTTGCTCGCTCGTTTGGTGACAAATCAGTAAGCATTATCTCCCTCTAGCTTATTTCACAAAAATTACAGCAAAAATGATGGACTGCATCTACTCTATATTGACATTTCTTCGTCATTAACAGTCGTTTCTATGACTAATTTGAGTGATCTAATACCCTAGATTGCAAAAGGTAATTATTGTTAAAGCTTTTTAGTAGAAATTTCGTTATACGAAGCTGGACACGTGAAAAAATATAACTTTTCTCTACACTAGAAGAAATATGGGAACTTTCTGATGTTTGTTTCAGTATTTGATATGTTTAAAATTGGGATCGGCCCATCCTCTTCTCATACGATGGGCCCAATGGTGGCGGCAAATAATTTTCTCGAATTAATGCGATCTTCACCATTTAACTTTGCGGGCGTACGTTGTCGTTTACATGGCTCACTAGCATTTACCGGCGCAGGCCATGCGACCGACAGAGCTATTACACTAGGCCTCGAAGGGTTTACACCAGAGAATTTTGATGAACTAAAAGCAAGTAAGGCACTTTCCAGAATCCAATCAACACATTTTTTAGAACCTGATGGACTTGGCAAGTTAAAATTTAATACATCAGAAGATTTAATTTTTGATTATGGGCCAAGACTAGACGAACATTCAAATGGATTGATTTTACACGCCATAGACCACCAGGGAGATGTAATACTGGAAGAAATATACTTTTCTATCGGTGGAGGGTTCATACTAACAAAATCCGAATTCTCAAAGCAGTCCCAAAATGAAATTGAAACCGAAGTGCCTTATCCTTTTAAAACCGCAGCTGAAATGCTTCAAATGGCAGGGAATTCTGGCAAATCCATAGCTGAAATGAAAAGGGATAATGAAAAAGCCATACATTCTAACGCAGAGATAAAAGATGGGCTCTCCCGAATTTGGAAGACCATGGATATGTGCATCAAGCGAGGCCTTGAAAATGATGGACAGCTCCCTGGAGGGTTAAATGTAAAAAGACGTGCTAAGGGTATTTATGATGCTTTAATTTCAGAAAAGGGCAAAAATTTGACTCCCCCGCATACCACTAACGATTGGATGAGTGTTTATGCTATGGCGGTAAACGAAGAGAATGCAGCTGGCGGGCAAGTAGTAACTGCCCCGACCAATGGTGCAGCAGGTGTTGTACCATCGGTGCTCCGATATTATTTAGACCACGTTCCAACGAGTTCACAGTCAAAGATTGAAGATTTTTTATTAACAGCAGCCGCTATTGGCGGGTTGGTCAAATTCAACGCTTCCATTAGTGGAGCCGAAGCTGGGTGTCAAGCAGAGGTGGGCTCAGCCAGTGCAATGGCTGCAGCAGGATTTTGTGCAGTAAATGGAGGAACGCCAGAACAGATTGAGAATGCTGCTGAAATTGCTCTCGAACATCATTTGGGAATGACCTGTGATCCTGTCAAAGGACTTGTCCAAGTGCCCTGCATTGAACGCAATGGGCTGGGCGCAATTAAGGCAATTTCTGCAGCTAGTCTGGCTCTCAGAGGTGATGGCGCTCATATTATTCCTTTAGATGTTTGCATAGAAACAATGCGCCAAACTGGTGAAGACATGAGTGAGAGATACAAAGAGACATCAATGGGGGGATTGGCCGTGAACATACCTAATTGCTAATACACAATTGCAATATTTAATTATTACTGGGTATACGGGGTCATTTCTGTTTAGAAGACCAAGGTTTTGAGGCTAGTAACGCAAGCGAAGCAGGGATTAAAAAATCCCGCGGGAGTATCGTTAGTACTAACGGCTCGCTCGGAAAGAGCTCAATTTTATCCTCAGTGGTACAGTTCGAAGTACCAATTGCATTTAGTGGTGAAAAAACAATATCTTCCGTTTTCCATTTTAAACCTTTGGAGACAACAGTACATTCTGCCATCGGATAAAGGGAGACGCGGCAATCATTTTCAAGAGTTACTGAAAACTCTGGGGGAGTTAAAAAAACTATGTCATGACTACCAATCAGAAGAATTTTTTTATTGTAATGTTTTACCAGTGCTGTCTGAACTGCCATCTGGTGGTCGACCCTATCCCCAAGAAAACCAACTCCCAGAATTAAGGGCGCATTAATTCTTTTTAAGGATTTTTCAAAATCAGTATCGTCTTGACTGCTTACGAAATGGATGCTGTCCTCGTCTATTTGAGCCTTTGATGTTTCCTCTATACTGTCCAAATCACCGATCACTGCATTAGGTTTAATACCATATTGAATACAGATGTTCGCACCGCCATCTGCCGCGACAACATTAGCTGCAAACTGGGTAGTTGCTTTAAAATTTTCAGGAGAAACGTAAGCACTCCCTACAAGGGTTATGGGATCTTTAAATGTTAAGGCCTGCCTGCTCATACAATCATAAAAACCTAGCTGGGAGTTTTGTATCACTCATTTTCTGACTAGTAATCTATTTGGATTCTGACTAACAATCTATCTGGTAAGCAAGTCCACTACTCTTTATGATCAGGGTCGGCCTGACCTACTCCCTTGAATATAAATTTAAACGGAAATGCCCAAATAATGCCGAGACCTAAATAAATTACTAACTCAACGAGAATTGATGGTCGCTCAAATAGCGATACTAAGTTTACGGCCAAAATTATATAAATTGGTAATCCGACTAGCAGCAGTAAAAGTGAGATGCGCCTTCTGTTTTTATAGCTAATACTCATTAATCTTCAAAAGGGTCCCTTACTAATATTGTATCTTCTCTCTCTGGTGATGTGGAAAGTAGCGCGACAGGACATTCAATCAACTCCTCTATCCTTCTCACATATTTTATTGCGCCAGCCGGCAATTCAGCCCAACTCCTTGCACCCTCTGTGGTTTCGCTCCAACCATCCATTTCTTCAAAGATTGGCTGGCAGCGCGCTTGTTGGTCCGCCGCGGTTGGCAAATAATCGATTGATACGCCATCTAGACTGTAACCAACACAGATCTTAATTGTTTCAAACCCGTCCAAGACATCTAATTTTGTAAGCGATATTCCGTCTACTCCGGAAGTAGCACAAGTTTGACGAACCAGAACTGAGTCGAACCAACCGCAGCGTCTTCTCCGTCCCGTAGTTGTTCCAAACTCGTGCCCGCGCTCTCCAAGCATATTACCGCAATCATCGTTTAGCTCCGTCGGGAAAGGCCCTTCTCCAACCCGAGTAGTGTAAGCCTTTACTATTCCCAACACAAAGTCTATGCCTCCTGGCCCAAGCCCTGAGCCAGTGGCAGCCTGACCAGCAATAACATTAGACGAGGTTACGAATGGATAGGTTCCAAAATCTACATCTAGCAATGCCCCTTGCGCACCTTCAAATAGAATACGTTGTCCCGACTTTCGTTTATCGTTTAGAATTTTCCATACTGGTGCGGCAAATTTGAGTATATGAGGCGCCACATCGAGAAGTTTTTTAAAAAGATTTCCTTTTTCTATTGGCTTTAAACCCATCCCGTTTCGCAGAGTGTTGTGATGCTGAAGGAGCCTATCAATTCGATTAGACAAGGTGGTCTCATCCGCAAGGTCCGAAACCCTTACCGCTCTTCGTCCTACTTTATCCTCATAAGCAGGCCCTATACCTCGTCCAGTAGTGCCAATTTTTGCAATGCCACTTTGGGCCTCCCTTGCCCGGTCTAATTCACCATGAACAGGCAAAATTAACGGGGTATTCTCCGCGATTTTTAACGTATCCGCATCAATAGTTACACCTTGACCTGTTAACGTTTCTATTTCACTTAATAAGTGCCAGGGATCAAGCACTACACCATTACCTATAATTGATAACTTACCACCACGAACCACACCAGATGGAAGCGCGTGCAATTTGTATATTTTTTCATCAATTACTAGAGTATGCCCCGCATTATGCCCACCTTGAAACCTTACGACCACATCGGCCCTTTCACTTAACCAGTCAACAATCTTACCTTTCCCCTCGTCACCCCATTGCGCGCCCACTACAACAACATTTGCCATCGGATAACCTTTCTAGTAAAAATTTGACCGGCTCGGTATAACGCCTGATTGAAGGCTGTAAAGCTGTAATACAAAAATTAAATTATTTTTTAATTTTGTAAAAGAGCGACATGACCATATTAGATAATATCAAAACTATTATAATTGGCTCTTGCGGTATACTTTAAATTTACATATTTACCTCGAAGATCACCATGAGGTTGTGGATTTATGGAAAATATTGTTTTGACGGTTCATCTTCTGTTGGCTCTAGCTTTAGTCGGTATTGTACTTATTCAAAGATCCGAAGGTGGTGGGCTAGGTATGGGATCTGGCGGCGGAGATAGTGTCATGAGCGGGAGAGCAGCTGCGAGTGCTCTAACAAAATTAACCTGGATATTTGCTGTAGCATTTATAATAACATCAATTTCATTAACAGTAATTGCAGCCAACAAATCATCAGAAACCTCAGTGATGGATAGACTAGGTGTGTCGTCTAATAATGATAAAGAGCCTGATCCCTCTTTAGATGATATAGATGCGTTGTTACCACCCACAGAAGGCTCTGCAGAAGGCTTAGTACCCAGCGCAGATTAACAACTTCTTGTTATTATATACTAGATATTACCAATATGTAGATTGGTACGCCTTGCATATATAATGCGAATCCTGTTATACTTAACCCCCGTGATAGCTTTAGTTTTTCAAGGCTAATGCAGTAGTATAGCTGCAATTTTTATTGGCTAGATACCATGGGAGAACTTCGTTTATGGCTAGATTTATATTTATCACAGGCGGAGTGGTTTCTTCTCTTGGGAAGGGTTTAACGTCAGCAGCGCTGGGCGCACTGTTGCAAGCTCGCGGGTATAGTGTGAGGTTGAGAAAATTAGATCCTTATTTAAATGTCGATCCAGGAACAATGAGTCCATTTGAGCATGGTGAGGTGTTTGTAACAGATGATGGCGCTGAGACAGATCTAGACCTAGGTCATTATGAGCGATTTACAGGAGTATCTGCAAGGATGACAGATTCTGTATCTTCCGGAAGAATTTACTCCAACGTGCTCGAAAAGGAACGTCGTGGTAATTACTTAGGGAAAACAATCCAGGTTATTCCTCATGTTACTGATGAAATAAAAGAATTTATAAAAATTGGAGAGGATGAAGTTGATTTTATGCTCTGCGAAATAGGTGGAACTGTAGGCGACATAGAAGGTTTGCCATTCTTCGAAGCCATTCGGCAATTTTCACAAGACAAGCAAAGGGGAGAATGTATTTTTATGCATTTGACCTTACTCCCGTTTGTGAAGGCAAGCGGAGAATTAAAAACAAAACCCACACAGCATAGTGTAAAAGAACTTCGATCGATTGGAATATCGCCAGATATATTAGTTTGTAGATCCGAAGGATCAATTCCTCAAAAAGAACGGGAAAAGCTGGCGCTATTTTGCAATGTTCGTCCTGAAAGCGTCATTTCAGCGAAAGATTTGAATTCCATTTATGAAGCGCCGATATCTTATCATCAAGAAGGTTTGGACCAAGCAGTTCTTGATGCATTTAATATTACGCCAGCTCCAAAACCCGATCTGTCAAAATGGGAAGATGTAAAAGATCGATTAAACAATCCTGAGGGATATGTCAATGTTGCGATAGTTGGTAAATATACTCAACTAGAAGATGCATATAAGTCTATAGCTGAAGCACTAACACATGGCGGAATGGCCAATAGGCTTGAAGTAAAAATTAAGTGGGTAGACGCAGAAACTTTCGAAAAAGAGGATCCAGAAATTCATTTGTCCGGGTTTCATGCCATCCTGGTGCCAGGTGGGTTTGGTGAAAGGGGAACCGAAGGAAAAATAATGGCGGCTAAATTTGCTAGAGAACATAAAATTCCATATTTGGGAATTTGCTTGGGTATGCAAACCGCAGTAATTGAGTCCGCCAGGAATATGGCTGGAATCTCAAACGCTGGTTCAGAAGAGTTTGACCATGAAGCAGGCAGGCGCCGTTTCGAACCAATAATCTATCATCTAAAAGAGTGGGTTCAAGGAAATCATAAAGTTTCTAGAAATGTAGAAGATGATAAGGGAGGAACTATGCGTCTTGGGGCATATTCTGCCGTACTGGCTGAAGGTTCAAATGTTGCAAAAGTATACAACTCGACTGATATAGAGGAACGCCACAGGCACCGTTATGAAGTAGATATTAATTACCGCAAAGAACTTGAAAAGAACGGATTATTTTTCTCAGGTATGTCTCCAGATGGAAGGCTACCAGAGATTGTCGAACTAAGTGATCATCCCTGGTTCATAGGAGTACAATTTCACCCTGAATTAAAGTCAAAACCTTTTGATCCACATCCACTATTTAGAGACTTTGTAAAGGCAGCAAAAAATATTTCACGGCTCGTCTGAATAAAATCAGTACTTGCAGGTAACCAATTTTAAACAACGAGGATTTTATGATTTCCAATTTTCTAAGGTCATTATTATCTGAAGGATCCGATCCAGTTTCAACAGACGATGCACAAATTGCTTTGGCAGCTCTGTTAGTGCGTATAGCAAAGTCTGATTCACAATATGATGAGAGTGAGGTGGCGACGATAAAAAAGGTATTAATGGAACAATTTAAAATGCCGGAAGAAAAAGCTAATACCGTACTCTATGGTGCAGAACAACTTGAGCAAGAAGCCCCAGATACAGTTCGTTTTACAAGAGCACTGAAAAATAATATACCTTATGAAAACCGTCGGCAAATTATTCAGGGTCTATGGAAGGTCGCATTAGCAGATGGATCTCGTGACAGCGAGGAAGATGCGGTAATTCGCTTGGCAGCTAAATTACTGGGAGTTACAGACGTGGAAAGCGCATTGGCCCGCAAATCTGCTCAGGGCAAGTCATAAAAGAAGGTATTATTTTTCAAGCCTGATAATAAATCTACCGGTATCCATGTAAAAGCCTCCAAGCGCTAAAATTATTGAAGATGACAACTTTAGATCCTGATATTTATTGAATACTAGCCAAGAGAGTTTTGTGGACAAATAATGAATTGGATGAAATTGTCTAAACAAATATTGATGGTGAGAGTATGTCGAAAGTATCGGCGAAAACAATCCAGGTAGCAGTTGCAGACTTAAATGGCATTCTTAGGGGCAAAATACTACCAATTAAAAATGCAAACAAATTAAAAACTAAGTCAATCCGACTGCCCTTATCAGCTCTAAACGTTGATTTATTTGGAGAGGATATTGAGAATAGTCCACTCGTTTTTGAGTCTGGCGACACGGACGGATATATTACTCCCACCGAACGAAAACCTTTTAAGCTAACCTGGCTAGAAAAAGCACCGGTGTTTCATCCATGTTGGATGTTTACAGATGATGATAAAAGTTTTCTTGGCGATGCAAGGCATAGTTTGGCTAAAACGTTAAAAGGTTACAGAGAAAAAGGTTGGACTGTAACAGCCGCGACAGAAATGGAATTTTATTTAGTCAATGCAGAACATGGCTCGCTGAAACCACCGATTAATCCTAAAACCAACACACAACTGGTGCGTGCAGATGTGCTCTCCACTCAAGATTTAAACGATTTTGAGGTCATCTTGAATGAAATTCAGGAAGCTTGCATTGAGGCTGGGATAAATTTTGAAAGTATAACCTCCGAGTCAGGCTGTGGCCAATTTGAGGTAACCCTCAAACATCGTAATGCATTGTTAGCAGCAGATGATGCACTTTTGTTTAAAGTCATTACCAAAGGAGTGGCGCTAAAGCATAGATTGACCGCCACTTTTATGGCTAAGCCATATCTTGACCAACCAGGCAATGGAATGCACATGCACTTTTCCATATTAGATAACGAAGGGCAAAATATTTTTAGCAATGATGGAGATGCTGGCTCAAATATTTTAAAACATGCTGTCGGCGGATGTATATTGGCCATGAAAGCCTCAACCCTGATCTTTGCACCATTTGAAAATAGTTATGAACGCTTAACACCAAAAGCTCATGCTCCAACGGGAATTTCTTGGGCATATGAGAACAGAACTGCTGCGATAAGGATACCAATGGGTAATCCTCTTTCCAAACGTATTGAGCACAGAGTTGCTGGTGGTGATACAAACCCATATTTGGTATTTACTGCTGTATTAGGCGCCGCTCTTCAGGGAATTGAAAAAAAAATAGATGCGCCGAAACCAATTCACGGAGATGCATATTCTTTAAAGTTACCTCAATTGGCACAGAATTTGAGCTCTGCAATTGATCTTTTTCAAAATGAAGACTTAATAAAACAAATATTTCCTGAAAATTTAGTTACAAACTTAGTATTAACAAAAAAGCAAGAGCTTAAGCAATTTGATAAAATAAACTCGGCAGATAAGTGGAAATACTATATTAACAGCGTGTGACTGGGTACGTTAGGAGAATTTATGAAAATTGGTATTTTACAAACTGGAAAAAGCCATGAAAGTCTTTTGTATAAATTTGGCGATTATCCAGACTTGTTTAAAAAGTTTTTAAGTTCAGAACATTTTGTTATTGAAACATATCCTGTTTTGGACATGGTATTCCCAAAGTCACCGGATGAATGCAACGGCTGGCTGATAACCGGCTCGCGTCACGGCGTATATGAGGACCATAAATGGCTAGATCCACTTCGCGAATTTATTAGACTTATCCACAATGAAAAGCTCCCACTAGTCGGCATATGCTTTGGTCACCAAATTATAGCACAGGCATTAGGTGGCGTAGTTGAAAAATTTCAAGGCGGTTGGTCAGTTGGTTCAACTCTATATAAATATGGAGACAGAGACGTAAACTTAAATGCTTGGCATCAAGATCAAGTGATCGTACCACCATCTAATTCTGAAACAGTTATGACTAATGATTTCTGTAAATTTGCAGGACTAGCGTATGATGACAATATTATTACTTTTCAGCCACATCCAGAGTTTAATTCTGATTACATCGAAGGTTTGATTGAAAATAGAGGAAAAGGAATTGTGCCAGATGATCTTCTCTACACTGCGAAATCAAAATTAGATGGTTCAAATGACAATGACTTTTTTGCGACAAAAATTAAATCATTTTTTGCAAAGAGAATTTCATTATGAAAACATTCTCAAATATTCTTAGCAAAGCTCCCGATGCAGCAAGGGCTTATGTCGAAGGTAAAAAGGTAGACGAAGTAGAATGCATTATTTCTGACCTTCCAGGCATAGCACGTGGAAAAGCAGTGCCAGCGCAAAAATTTCTAAGGCAAAAAACTTTTCATTTACCTGACTCCATTTTCTTTCAAACGATAACAGGTGGTTGGGGAGAGGCTGCGGGAAAAGAAGGTTTTATTGAGCGAGATATGATCTTGGACCCTGATTACTCAACTACTACTGCAGCGCCTTGGACCGGAGACTGGACGCTACAGGTAATACATGATGCTTACGATAGGAGGAATAAACCCGTACCTTTTGCACCTCGGAACGTTTTAAAGAAAGTTTTAGATTTATATAAGAAAGAAGGCTGGGCTCCCATCGTTGCACCAGAAATGGAATTCTATTTAGTCAGTAGAAATTCAGACCCAAGAACACCAATCCAAGCAATGATGGGCAGATCAGGTCGACCTGCTGCTGCACGTCAAGCATATTCTATGACGGCTGTTGATGAGTTTGGACCCGTAATTGACGATATCTATGATTTTGCAGAATTGCAGGGTTTTGAAATCGATGGAATTACTCAAGAAGGGGGAGCAGGACAATTAGAGATCAACCTTCAACACGGGGATCCGCTAAAGTTGGCCGATGAAGTTTTCTACTTCAAAAGGTTAATACGGGAAGCTGCATTACGCCATAATTGTTTTGCCACATTTATGGCAAAACCAATTGAAGATGAACCTGGGAGTGCCATGCATATTCATCATTCAATTTTAGATAAAAACACAGGAGAAAATCTATTTTCTGGACCGCAAGGTGGAGAGACTGATATGTTTTACCATTTCATTGGCGGTTTACAGGGATACTTACCCTCCGCTATCGCAGTGCTGGCGCCCTACGTGAATTCATACAGACGTTATGTCAAAGACCATGCAGCGCCAATTAATCTAGAATGGGCAAGAGACAATAGAACTACGGGCATTAGAGTGCCACTTTCAAGTAATTCTGCGCGACGCGTCGAAAATCGCCTAGCGGGTATGGATTGTAATCCTTATCTGGGTATCGCGATCTCTCTAGTATGCGGTTATCTTGGAATTAAGAACGAAATCCGTCCGTCTAAGCAATTCCGTGGTGATGCTTATGAGGGAGCAGAAGACATTCCGCGTGGGCTAGGCTCGGCTTTGGACTTGTTTGAGGAAGCAACCCCATTACATAAAATTCTTGGTACCGAATTTTGTCGAGTTTATTCGATCGTGAAAAGGGCAGAGCACGAGGAATTTTTACAAGTTATAAGTCCCTGGGAAAGGGAGCATCTTTTGTTAAATGTATGAATTTATTATATGTAAATGATGAAACCAACCGATATCCAAATAACAGTTGGTATACAGCAACCTCAGAATTACTACCAGATTTTGAACCATTAACCCACGAAATTTCAGTGGACGTCGCAATTATTGGTGGCGGTTATGCCGGATTAACTGCAGGGCTATTTCTAGCTAGAGCCGGCGCTGATACTGCCTTGTTAGAGGCACAGAAAGTAGGGTTTGGGGCATCTGGAAGGAATGGCGGACAGTTGGGTGCCGGACAACGTATGGATCAACGCGACTTAATTAAGTTGGTGGGAGAAAACCTAGGAGACCAACTTTGGCATCTGGCAGATGATGCGATCGATACTGTGAAAACAATTATAAATAGAGATAAAATTGATTGTTTTCTGCGTCCAGGCGTAGCCAATCTTGGAAATTCAAATGTTGAGGCATCGGATCTTCATTCTTACGCAGAATTTCTTGAAAAAAGATATAAGCAAGGAAATGTAGATATCATTAGCAAAGAAGAAAGTTTAGAACTTTGTATTTCCAATGCATACAAAGGTGGTATTTTGTTTTCAAACGCCGCTCACTTGCATCCATTACGCTACGCATTAGGAATCGCAAAGGCAGGTAAGGAAAATGGGTTAAGAATTTTCGAGCAATCACCAGTCCAAAAAATATATAAGGGTGATACCGTTACTTTGCGAACTAGTAGGACTTCAGTAAAAGCTAAATATGTTGTTTATGCCTGCAATGGATATCTGGGTGATCTCGAACCTAAAGTAGCTGCTCGAGTGATGCCAATAAATAACTACATTGTAGCAACTGAACCACTAACTGAGGCAAAACATACGATTTTAACCAAAGATATTGCAGTTGCAGATTCAAAATTTGTTGTAAATTATTTTCGTATGGCTCACGATAAAAGGTTACTTTTTGGAGGAACGGAAAGCTACGGATACAAATTTCCACAAAATATCGCCTCTAAGGTACGCAAACCAATGCTCAAGATTTTTCCACAATTAGACGACATAAAAATTGATTATGCTTGGGGGGGCACTTTAGGGATCACGATGCGTCGTATGCCATATTTCAAACGTCTTAGCAAGAATGAATTCAATATTTCTGGCTTTTCTGGCCATGGTGTCGGCAATGCCACTCACGCCGGCAAGCTCATTGCTCAAACAATATTAAATCAAGACAGTGATGGCTTCGATGCGATGGAAAAGGTACCCTCACTGCCCTTCCCAGGAGGTCGTTTTGCCCGTTCACCTCTTCTGGTGATGGCAATGACCTGGTATTCATTGAGAGATAAGATTGGCTTCTAAAAGTTAACTTAATTTATTTAGCTTTTCTTGTAGTTCACTCAATTGAGTTTTTATCGCTTCGAGGTCATCTTTTGTTCCGCTTGAAGGATCATTGGGATTTTTTTCAGAGGGATCGTTAGAATTATAGTCGGACAAACTACCCATAAACGCCTTCAAAAATGCATTTTGCTGAGCCTGCAAACTTTCAAACCCAGGCATTCCCTGCATAGGGTTAATGCTATTCATATTTTCCATAAATTTAGATTGGCTTTCACGAAACATTTCTAGGGACATTGTCAAAAACTCTGGAAGAGCCGAAGTCGTTTGACTTGCATAACTTCGCACCAAATCTGTCAAAACATCAATTGGAAGTACGTTTTCTCCCCTACTCTCATGCTCAGCGATTATCTGGAGTAAATATTGCCTGGTTAAATCATCTCCAGACTTTAGATCAATAATCTGCACATCGCGACCAGATCTGATAAAACCTGCTATGTCATCAAGGGTAACGTAATCACTTGTTTCAGTATTATACAGACGGCGACTGGCGTATCTTTTGATAAGCAAAGTACTTGACTTATTTTCCACTGTGAACTCCCCATTACAGCGTTGCAGCAATTATTAAGCATATGCAGCAAAAAATAAAGAGGCAACAAACTGCTACCTCTTTTCAATCTACAAAAGATTTATAAGTCTAACTAAAATAAAATCAATTAGCCGCTTTTTTCTTTGCTGAAGAAACATCATTTGCAGCGTTTTTTACTGCTGCTGCTGCTTCTGTTTGAACTTCCTTCGCTGTTGAAAGAAATAATGATAATGAATCCATTTGTGCTTTTTTCGCGATCTCTGCATATGCTGCAAGATTTTCGGTCGCTACGTCAGCTTGCGCAGAGACAAAATCTCCTATAGATTTAGCATAACTAGATGGATCACCATCGTAGCTTGGAGCTTTCTGCATTTTAGCAATTGTCTCAGTAGCCCATTTGTATGTTACTGTGGTGGACTTCTCAGCCACGCCTAAAAATAAATCATAATACTCCTTGCTTATAGCCGACTGTTTTTCGACTGCGTCGTCGAAAATGGCCGTATCCATAGGAAACGAAGCCATAAAATTCTCAAAAAACTTATTCATTTCTTGCGTACCCGCCATGACGAATGCCCTCTATAAATTAACTAAATTAATATACTTATACATGCTGCGCCGCAGCAATGCAAGTAATTTTTCTGCACTGCGGCATATTTTATTTTCAATTGCTAAAGATGTGGTTTTTGGTGAACATAGCAACCTGGAGCATCTCCCAAATCCATGTCACCACTAAGGTAGGGTATGCGAGCCTGGACGAGATCTTCTGATTTCTCCCTCAGCCATTTTTCCCAAAATGGCCACCAACTTTCTTTCACAAATTCTGCACCAATCTTCCACTGTTCAGGATCATTTACGTCATCTTTTCTGAAGTAATATCCATATTTGTTCTTATCCGGAGCATTTATAATGCCAGCAACATGTCCAGCCTCAGAAAGCACGAAAACCTTTTCTTTAGAACTGAAATTTTGTAACCCTCGGAAACAATCTTTCCAAGATGCAATATGGTCTGTTTCACAACTTATGGCGAAGACAGACGTTTCTATATCTACAGCGCCAATTTTCTCGTCGAACATTATTAATTCATTTTTTGCAAATTGATTTTCCTGGCATAAGTGCCTTAGGTATTGCATTGCCATCTTTCCGGGTAAATTTGATCCGTCTCCATTCCAAAATAGTAAGTCAAAAGAGGGAGGAGCCTCGCCCATCATATAACTCTTAATTGCTGGAGTATAGATAAGGTCGTTCGAACGAAGAAAACTAAATGTCCGCGCTATAATAAAGCTTTCTAGAATGCCTTTGCTTTTAGTCTCACTCTCGATTGCGTCAATGAAATCATTTTGTAAGAATGGTGTAAATTCACGTTGATTGGAAAAGTCAGTTAATGTGGTAAGAAGCGTGGCTGAATTTAAAGAACTATCACCTCGCTGACTCATTATAGACATGACCAGGCTTAGTGTTGTCCCTGCAATACAATATCCTAAACCATTTATTTTTTTGACATTGCAAATGCTTTTTACTTGGTCAATAGCCTCCAGATATCCTTGCTCAATATAGTCCTCAAGACCAACATTAGAGTAGGTTGAATCCGGGTTCACCCATGATACCACAAATAATGTGTAGCCCTGGTCAACTATCCAACGTATCAAACTATTGTTAGCTCTTAAATCCAGGATATAAAACTTGTTAATCCAGGGAGGAAACATGAGTAAAGGAGTATTATACACCTTCTCAGTGGAAGGTGTATACTGAATTAATTCAAAAAGTCTGTTCCGAAAGACAACTTTACCAGGGGTAGCCGCTAAATCTGATCCAACTTTGAAAGCACTTTCATCTGCTAAGCGGACTAATAACTCCCCATCATTAGCCTCTAAATCCCGTATTAAATTCTCGAGACCTTGCACTAAAGATCGCCCTTTGGTTAAAAAAGCTCTCTCCAGGGCATCAGGATTTGTTCCAAAAAAATTAGTGGGAGCCATCATATCAATAATTTGACTAGAAAAATACTCTAGCCGCGCTTGGTCTTTCGGTGACAAACCCTCTACTTGAGCCACTGCGCTTTTGATCATAGCCGAATTAACTTGGTACTGTTTTAAAACATATTTAAAAAACGGGCTACTCTTCCATAATTGATGTGTAAAACGTCTATCAACATATTCAGTGTTTAGTGCATCATTAGCCTCAGAAAAAAATTGCTTTTGAGTCTCCGCAAAATATTCCAGGGTTTTCCCCCAGTAGGATACTTGCTGTTCAAGTATGAAAGTGGGACTTTGAGCCATACTTTTTAAATAAGCACCTACTGTTTTTACAAAAATATCGTGCCCAGGACCGTTCAATGCGGGATTAATCTGCTTTTTGGTACTCAGAACTTCAAAAAAACGTCCTGACAATTCCTCTAATTTCTGCAAATTTTTACCTAATTGCGGATCAATTGACTGCAAATTTTTATCTGAACTTGTCATACAAAATTTTTCCGACTATCTTAGCTGCAGTGCAGCATAGCTTAAAGACCAAAAATTACCATGCACTTTTTACCGCACCTTTGGTAAAGGATAAATAAAATGCATAAAATGCTAAGTTACGATTATTTCGAAGCAATTCGTAACGCAAACCAATGGATTGGAGCTACTGCAAAGGCAGCAGCCTCAATCCCCGCAATGTCAGTTTTCCCTAATCCAAGCATTGATTGGATTGCTGCCTGGGGTCAAGTAACTGAGAGATCATTTGAAAGAATGACTGCAAAACCTGATTGGGGTATTGAAAGTATAACGTGTTACGACGGACGAGATCATTTAGTAGAGATCAATAAAAAAATAACAGGAGCTTTTGGAGACCTCATCCATTTTAATGTTCTGGGCAGAGAAGCGGCTCCAAGAAAAATTTTGCTGGTAGCACCTATGTCAGGGCACTATTCAACCTTGCTTCGTTCAACGGTCAACAGTCTAATCATCGATAGTGAAATATATGTAACAGACTGGCACAATGCTCGAGACATCCCAGTTTCAGAGGGGAGCTTCGATATTGAGGACTACACTAAATATTTAATTGACTATATTAGATTTCTCGGTCCAGAGATAAATGTGATTGCCATCTGCCAACCCGCCCCGTTGGCCCTTTTAGCAACAGCATTCCTTGCTCAGGAAAAAAAAGATGACCAACCAAAAAGTTTAATCCTTATGGGGGGGCCAATTGATCCCAGTGCAGCTCCAACTGAAATCACAGAGTTCGGCAATAAGTTTAATTTAGAATACTTAGAACAGACTGTAATTCAGCGCGTAGGATTTAAGTATGCAGGCGTTGGGCGGCAAGTTTATCCCGGCTTATTACAACTAATGTCCTTTATGTCGATGAATGCCGAGAAACATGCAAAATCATTTTCAGATCAGATAGCTAGAGTTGCCCAAGGGACAGCAAGTGAGCATGACAAACATAACAGTTTTTACGACGAGTATTTAGCTGTGATGGATATGACAGCAGAATTCTATTTATCAACAGTAGACCGAATTTTTAAAAAAAGAGAGATAGCCCAAAACAAATTTACGATTATGGGAAAACACGTCGACATAGATACAATTTCAAATGTTGCCATAATGACTATAGAGGGTGGCAAAGATGACATTTCAGCACCCGGACAATGCTCAGCTGCAATTGAACTTTGCAGGAATGTGCCACGAAAGAATAAGTACAGCCATGTGGAGCCTGATGCTGGCCACTATGGCATCTTCGCAGGAAAAAACTGGAGAACTAATATCCGTCCTAAAGTAATTGAATTCATTGACAGCCATCAATAGATGGAATTGTTTTTAAATTAACTATTTTGAAAGCTGTTTATTCATTGCATAAATCATATCAATCATACTTTGTGTGCCTTTAGAAAACTCTAACGAACACCCATAAACCGTATTGGTTTTGGCCGATATCGAAAAAGCCTCTACTTGATTGACATAGTGATTTACACCCGGAAATTTAAAAACTTGTTCCTGCCCATTGCCTTTTCTAAAAATGACTTGGGCAATGTCATACACGTTGGGGTTAAAAGGCGCGGTAAACTTCAAAAACCCTTCTGTACCCTGAATTGTCATTTCCTGCCGAGGAGCTGCTCGCATAGACGTGACTGCCTGCATTTTAAAACCAGGGAATTGAGCTGATACATTTGCCCAAACATCAACTTCATTTTCAAAAACAATATCAGCAGATAAAACTTCTATAGGTTCAGAACCTGTAACGAACCTACTTACGCCATAGGGATAAACGCCGATATCGGGAATACCACCACCGCCAAATCGTGCTTGATTGCGTATATTCAATGGATCATCAGCATTATTGTAACTAAATACTCCATCAATTTGCACTAATTTTCCCAATTTACCCGCGTTAACAAACTCTTTTGCCAACTGCCACTGTGGATGATGCACTACCATATATGCTTCCGCTGCTAGAAGCTGCGCCTTATCGCGCAAGTGAATTAGACGATCTATCTCGTCCGCAGCCATTGAGATCGGCTTTTCACACAAAACATGCTTTCCAGCTTGCAAACAGCGCGTTGCCCATTCAATATGAATGTGATTTGGCAAGGGAATATATACTGAGTCAACATTAGAATCTTCTAATAAGTCATTATAATCATTGTAAATTACTAATCTATCTGACAGTTCCAGAAATTTATTAGCCTTTTCTAAATCCCTTGTCGCAAGTGCTACTAGCGAATTACCTTTAGCAGAATGAATGGCAGGTGCCATTTGTTCTAATGCAAATTTGGAAGCACCTAATATTCCCCATTTGAAACTTGAAATCAAAACTTTCGACCAATCTTCAAGATCTATGAAATTTTATAGTAAAGGCGTTAGGGATTTTTACAAGTATCAACTAACAAGAGTTACTTCCGAGGCCAGTTCACGCATTTGCATCTGAAGTTTCTCAAAAGCACGCACCTCGATCTGTCTTATTCGTTCCCTACTTACACCATATTCAGAACTAAGCTCTTCCAGAGTAGAGGGTGTATCCTGCAATCTGCGCTTATGCAAAATATCCTGTTCTCGATCATTTAGAAAGCTCAATGCCTTTCTTAATAAATCCAAGCGAAATTCAACCTCATCTTTATTCTCAAAGTCTGCAGCATGATCCGCCGATTCATCTTCCAGCCAATCCTGCCACTCCATTGATCCATCGCCATCAGAGGAAACGACGGCGTTAAGCGAGGCATCTCCACCGCTTAATCTACGGTTCATAGAAACTACTTCATCCTCTGACACACCCAAATCAGTAGCAATCTTTTTTACATTATCTGGATGCAAATCGCCATCGTCCAACGCACCTATTCTTGCTTTTGCTTTTCGTAGATTAAAAAATAGTTTTTTCTGAGCGCTCGTAGTGCCCATTTTAACTAATGACCAACTACGAAGAATGTATTCTTGAATACTTGCCCTAATCCACCACATTGCGTAGGTAGCAAGCCTAAAACCTTTTTCTGGATCAAAACGCTTTACTGCCTGCATCAATCCAACGTTTGCCTCAGAAATCACCTCAGCTTGAGGCAAACCATAACCACGATAGCCCATAGCAATTTTAGCTGCTAAACGTAAATGTGACGTTACTAACTTGTGGGCTGCTTCCGGGTCCTGTTCATCCGCCCATCGTCGTGCAAGCATATATTCTTCTTCCGGCTCCAGCATTGGAAACTTGCGTATTTCCTGTAGATAACGGCTGAGTCCGGCTTCAGGACTCGGAGCGGGTAAATTTGAATAGTTCGTCATTTATAATCCTTTGCTGCGCTTTTATGTAGTAACACAAACTTATCTTTTCAAGTTTATCTACCATCAAAAAGGTAACCTGAGTGAAATCTGCAACGAGCTAATTACTTTAAAAGGAAAACTTAACTCAACTTTTTAATAAGGTCACCCATATCATCAGGCAAGGGGGCTTCAAAATGTAAAGTCTCGTTTGATTTTGGGTGAACAAAGCCTAAACTCGCCGCATGTAAAGCTTGCCGAGGAAAAGATATAATTTCCTGAACAATATCCTCGGAAAAAGATTTTGAGGGAATTTTTCTACGCCCACCATACAATGGGTCTCCGACCAAACCATGACCAACATGAGCTAAATGGACACGGATCTGATGGGTCCTCCCTGTTTCCAAACGACATTCTATCAAAGCCAAACTAGACAGGGACCCATAATTTTTGAGAACTCGTACTCTGGTAATTGCGTGACGCCCTGCACCAAATAGGACTGCCTGTTTCTGCCTGTTCGTCCTGTGTCGAGCTAAATTAGTAGTAACTTTCAAAATATTACCAGCCTCGAAACTGACACCCTTAACACCCCTCAGTCGGGGATCATTGGCATCTGGTACTCCAAAACATAAAGCCTGATAACTCCTTTCAACAGAATGATTTTCAAATTGCCTTGCAAGCAATTGGTGAGCGAAGTCTGATTTTGCGGACACTAATAAGCCGCTTGTATCTTTATCAATTCGATGTACTATGCCAGGTCTTTTGCTGCCACCCACCCCAGACAAAGTATCCCCACAATGATAGAGCAATGCGTTAACTAAAGTCTTGTTAGGAGAGCCAGGCGCTGGATGGACAACCATTCCAGCGGGTTTATTGACAACGATAAGATATTCATCCTCGTAAACGATATTCAAAGGGATATTCTCAGGTAAATTATCAATATCCTTTATTTCAGGAATCATTATTTCCACTAACTGCCCTTCAGATACTGATGCATCAATATGGGTTGCAACTGATCCGTCTACGCGCACCACGCCTTGCTCGATTAGTTTGCGAAGTCGAGATCGTGATAAACTAGCGGAAACTGGCGCATCTCGCGAAAGAGCTTTATCAAGACGCTTAGGAGGATTCGCAGTGACTAAGAAGGATAAGATGGAAGACGACAAAATTGTCCCTCAAGCAGAAATTATAATACCGCCCAGTATAAAGTTGTTAAAGCTGCTTGTCACCGTGTTAGCGTGTGTAATGATAGTCGGGTTTATTATCATAGTATCTCTTTTTGTTTTAAACTTTCAGAAAAGTCATGTTCCAATTCCGGTCACACTAAAGTTACAAAACGGTGTTAAACCAATAGCTTATACACAAACAAAAGACTGGTACGCAATAGTTACAGATGAACACGAAATCTTAATTTATGACAATTCTGGAAATCGAATCCAAAAAATCAAAGTAAATTACAACTCTCCTTAATCTACAAAAAGAGTTTTAAATTCCTGCCACTCTCCTTTGCTCATCCCCGAGCTCTGCATATCTACATTTTCACCTTTGATCATTCGCCGCAAAACATTTACGGAGGGTTCAGAAAGTGTAGCTCCACCTAGCCTATAATCTTCAAAAGCTCGGTAAGTATGAGGCACCCATTCTTTGACTAAATTACAAATTTCATCAGCATAGATCCTTATTTCATACTGTGCATGTGGATCAGCCCTAAGTCTCAAAAAATGAAGTAGATTATGCAAATCAACCTTCCAATACCATTGTGTGTAAATGTTGGCCGGCAAGTTCATACGCGCCAGCTCGCGTGCTAATCCCTGTTGTCCGTCTTGAGAGATCATTTTCTCATAATTATCATAGCACCTTGCACTGTCAGCTTTTAAAAGCTCTAGAACAGTTTGGGCCTCTTCATCTTTTAAGGTTTCACCCCGCCCCTGATTATTTACAACGGACTGCGCTGCAATATGCTCAGGGCTTGGTATATAAAACTCTCTATCTAATATTGAGTATCGTGCTGAATATTCATTTACATTTGCAGTTCGATGTCGGATCCATTGTCGCGCCACAAAAACTGGCAGTTTGACATGTAATTTTATCTCACACATTTCAAATGGCGTTGAATGCCAATGACGCATTAAATACCTTATAAGCCCTTCATCGTTCTGGACTGACTTAGTACCCTTCCCATAACTAACCCTAGCGGCTTGGCATATTGCACTATCATCTCCCATATAATCAACAACCCGCACAAACCCATGGTCAAGAACCTGAAAAGCTGTATATAGTTTCTCTTCCATACCAGCACTTACAACCCTGCGTGTTTTAGCTAGCTGCTCGCGTTGGGCGCGTATTTCTTCCGTCTGTTCGGGCGATAGCGGCATTTTGAAGTCCTTTAGTGAATCACTTAGCTTTTACTATATCTAGAGAATAGCCGTGAATAAACCACAACATGAAGAAACGTTTTAAGTAAATTCTAAATTTGGCTTCAATTAACTATTTATCCATCCTAGACACTATGCCTTGAATTGAAATACCATGAACGGTAGGCGAGGTGACTACCAAAAATTTAAAAGAATTGGAAAAAAATTGGAAATTAAATATCTACATACGATGGTTAGAGTAAAAGTTCTCGAAAAATCGATTGCTTTCTACAACTTACTTGGACTCAAAGAAATAAAAAGAAATGAAAGTGAGATGGGACGATTTACGCTTGTCTTTCTTGCACCCGACGGGCAACACGAATGTCCACTAGAATTGACGTTTAATTGGGATGGTGATGATAAACTTCCCTCTGACAGCAGACATTTTGGTCATGTAGCATATGAGGTAAAAAATATCTATCAAACCTGTCTGCACCTTCAGGAAAATGGCATAGTAATCAATCGACCCCCACGTGATGGACGAATGGCATTCGTACGGTCGCCAGATAATATCTCAATTGAACTACTCCAACGTGGTGAAGCCTTGGAACCTAGTGAACCATGGATTTCCATGCCAAATATTGGCCACTGGTAGAATTTAATTATATTTGTTGAAGTAAAACGAACTAGAAACTGAACCTAGTTGAATTTTTTTGTCTTTAGAACCTCTCGTATCTCTGAGATAATCGCTGTATACTTTTTTTTCGGGACCGCTTGCCCTGAGCACCAGCTATACAGATCCTGGTCATTTTCAAATAGAAGATCAGAGTATAGATCCAACTTAACTCCAGGCATCTTTTCTAGACAAACTTCGCTGTAATATGAGAGTATAACGTCCATCTCCTTAATACCACGCCTCATTGACCGCATTTTGAGTTTTTTGATTTTGTTCTCTCTTCCATCTGACATCATATGTCCTTTAATCTCGACCTTAATTGTTTTTCAAGCTTCGCCAACTTATCTGCGGATGATAATAGCCCAGTCTGAACCGCTCTTATTTCAAAAAGTATATCATTGATTTCTGGGGGAACCTGAGTTTCTTTATCTGAATGTTCAACTCCATCACCTTCACCATGCAAGAGCCACATAACAGACACACCAAGCAAACCAGCTAGCATAGACAGTCTATTGGCCCGTGGCTCACTGATATCTTGCTCCCATGATTTAAGCGTTACCAATTTTATGCCAAGTCGTTTCGCAACCAGTTTTTGAGTCATGCCAGATTTTTCAATGGCGGCGGATAGCCGATCACCAAAAGTGGCAGTCTCAGGTCCGTACCAATCCAGATCATCAATCATGACAGGCTCCAATTATTTCCTTGAATGGTTACTCACGGGAGCATAAGACACATAGATATCAAACTCAAATAGGTATATGATGGTAACTCTGTCAAAATCGCTCTCTAAAATTAATGCGTCTGCAACCATTACAATGTCTGCGCTTGCTAATAGATTGAAATCAGAGGGTAAAGATATAATCAGTCTATCAGCTGGTGAGCCAGATTTTGGGACCCCAAAACACATTCAAGAGGCGGCAATTGAGGCTATCAAAGCGGGTAAGACAAAATATACAGACCCAGATGGAATGCCCGAATTAAAGGACGCAATTTCACAAAAGTTTCTGGAAGAGAATAATCTAAAATATCAGCCGTCCCAAATATCAGTGGGAACAGGTGGAAAGCAAATATTATACAATGCTTTGATGGCTACACTAAATGCGAATGATGAAGTTATTATCCCAGCGCCCTATTGGGTCTCATACCCAGATATGGTTAAACTTGCGGGAGGCATTCCTAAAATTGTAAAAACAGTTTCGGAAAATAATTACAAATTACAGCCAAATGACTTAAGGGCTGCAATATCAGATAAAACAAAGTGGCTGATCTTTAATTCACCTTCGAATCCGACTGGTGCAGCTTATTCAGCAGAAGAACTAAAAACGTTGACAGATGTGCTTTTGGAATTCCCAAAAGTTAACATATTATCTGATGATATTTACGAGCACTTAACTTTCGATGATTTTAATTTCGTAACACCTGTTGAGGTGGAGCCTAAACTTTATGATAGAACTGTTACATGCAATGGTGTTTCTAAAGGTTATGCTATGACTGGTTGGCGCATTGGATATGCAGGTGGGCCCAAAAAAATTATTTCAGCAATGCGTAAAATCCAATCTCAATCGACTTCTAATCCCTGCACGATCAGTCAATGGGCGGCACTGGCCGCTTTGACTGGACCAAAAGATTTTATTCATGAGAACAAATATATTTTTGAAGAGCGTCGAAACCTAGTTGTAACAGAGTTAAGTACTATAGATGGTATATCTTGCCCGATTCCGAATGGGGCCTTTTACGTTTACCCAGACATTAGCAAATTAATTGGTAAGAAAACTCGATCGGGAAATGTGATTTCTAACGACGAGCAATTTGCATTATCACTCCTAGAAGAAAAAAATGTAGCAGTTGTATTTGGAGCAGCATTCGGTCTTTCGCCAAACTTCCGTATAAGTTTTGCTACATCAATGGATGAGCTTCAAACTGCTTGTGATCGAATATCTTCATTTTGTAAAAATTTGATTGATTAGTCTATAATACTATAGCGTCACCTTACGATCCGAATTAACCAGAAAAATAAACCGGAATCCGAGCAAGGTTGCTGCAAACCCCAAGCCTGTGCCTAATCCAGCCCATATACCTAGGGAGTCCCAATTAATTACAAATGCAAAAAAATATGCTGATGGAATACCCACCAACCAATAACTCAAGATAGTAATCAACATCGGCACCGTCGTATCCTGAATACCTCTTAGCAATCCTAAAGCCATTGCTTGACCACCGTCTACAAATTGAAAAAGTGCCGCAGCAATCAGTAGTAGTGCGCCGATATAAATTATCTGGTCTCGTGCTGGATCATCTATATCAACATAAAATGACACAAGCATGTCCCCAAATATAATCAGAAAAATCATTGCAATAAAAGAAAAAAGCACCGAACAGGACGCGGCAACTTTAGCTCCTTTTTTTAAATATTCTAAATTTTTAAATCCCCAAGCATTGCCGGCTCTAATTGTAGATGCCTCTGCCAACCCTAAATGGATCATAAACATAACAGATGCTATTTGAAGTGCTATGCCATGAGCCGCAAGCGTTACAGCTCCAAACCAGCCCATCATTATTGATGAGGCAGTGAACAAACCAGCCTCAGCGACAATGCTTGTACCAATCGGCAATCCTAGTTTTGCAACCTTGAGGAACGCAACTTTGTCAAAATTAAAAAACCTTACCAATAGCTTATATTCAGGTAATTTCCAAAGTGCATACGCAGTGATCAAAAGTGCAGTTATAATTTGGACTATTACAGAAGAAATAGCGGCTCCGGAAACTCCTAATTCAGGAAAGCCTAACTTTCCAAAGATTAAAAGATAATTGAGTGGTATGTTTAAAAGCACAGTAGTTAATGTGATAATTAGCGTCACCTTGGTAAGGTGCAAGCCGGACAGGAAAAACCGGAAGACCATAGCCCATAGAGCAGGTATCAATCCAAACCCCACAATACGAGTATAATTTTCAGCATAGCCAGATATATCACTCGCTTGTCCAAGAAAAATTAGGATGGGACCTGCATTGAAAAATAATGGTAGAATTAAAATTGCATATAGTAGCGATAACCATAAACCCATACGCATGTATCGTCTGGCAAGGGTTATCTCGCCTGCACTTGAAGTCGAGGCAACAAGAGGCTGAACTGCAAAAGAAAATCCAGCACCAAACAAAAAGAAAACAAAAAAGTAAGCATTCCCAAGGACTAGCGCAGCCAGAGCAGGTATCGAGTACCAACCCATCATTACAGTATCCGTGATACCAAGTGCTACATTAGCCAGATGTGTGCCAATAAGAGGTATAGCTAATTTAACAAGATTTTTCCCACTTGCACGGAAAGTCTGTTCTTTCTCCATTAGAAATCCATGGCATTTGAACAGACCTCTTTCAAGTCAATTGTAAATTGAATGAGTTTATTTTGTGTGAAACATTAAAACTTAGAGATGCATATTTTGTAATTTACATGCATAAAGTCGATTTATTAAACTAGAAAAATTATTCTTACTCTTGTTTATTTAAGTTTGCAGATTTAAAAAAGAGTAAAAAAGAGCAGCAGTAGATGACTGACCTATTGTCAGACTTAGACAATCAAGATTACGATGCGTCTTCAATAGAAATTCTTGAAGGTTTAGAACCTGTGAGACAACGCCCCGGGATGTACATCGGTGGCACAGACGAACGCGCCCTTCACCATATGGTTTCTGAAATTTTAGATAATTCTATGGATGAGGCTGTAGCAGGTCACGCAAATCGCATCGAAGTGGAACTCAAAGAAAATTATGAAATCTCTATTAGAGATAATGGAAGAGGCGTTCCGATTGATCCACATCCTAAATATCCTAACAAATCAGCACTGGAAGTAATTTTCTGCACATTACATGCTGGAGGAAAATTCTCGGGGAAAGCGTATCAAACTTCTGGAGGATTGCATGGCGTCGGTGCATCGGTTGTTAATGCACTCTCTAGTTCTATGGTAGTACAAGTAGCCCGCAATAAGGAACTTTATGAACAAAAATTCTCTCGAGGTATTGCTCTTGGTAATTTAGAGAAGATTGGAAACGCTTCGAATAGGCGAGGAACTTATGTAAGTTTTGTGCCTGACAACGAAATCTTTGGAAATCATAAATTTAAACCCTCTCGACTTTTTAAATCAATTAGGTCGAAGGCGTACTTATTTTCTGGTGTAGAAATAAGGTGGAAGTCAGAAATAAGTGATGGAGAAACACCAACCGATGCAACGTTCCATTTTCCTGGCGGCCTTTCAGATTTTTTAAACGAAACCCTGAATGGAGTATCTACTTACGCCCATTACCCTTTCGCTGGCACAGTTGATTTTTATGAAAAATTTCAAATTCCGGGTAAAGTTGAATGGGCCATAAATTGGACACCGACGAGAGATGGTTTTGTTAAATCCTATTGCAACACAGTCCCAACACCCGAAGGAGGTACACATGAAAGTGGCTTCTGGGCAGCTATCTTAAAAAGTATCAAAAGCTACGGTGAACGCATTAATAGTAAGAAATCAAAAGATATTACGCGAGAAGACCTTACATTAGGCAGCTGTGCACTAGTGTCTTGCTTTATACAGGAACCTGAATTCGTTGGACAAACTAAAGACCGTCTTGCAACTGTGGAGGCTCAAAAATTAGTAGAGAGCTCAGTCCGGGACCATTTTGATAATTGGTTAGCATCTGATAGTAAGTCTGCAACTGCTATATTGGATTTTCTTATCTTAAGGGCAGAAGAAAGACTACGAAGACGACAAGAGAAAGAAACAGCCAGAAAGTCAGCAACCAAAAGGCTTCGATTGCCAGGAAAACTCGTTGACTGCTCAGAAAGCACACGAGACGGTACTGAAATATTTATTGTTGAAGGAGATAGTGCCGGGGGTTCCGCAAAAATGGCAAGGGATAGAAAAACTCAAGCACTATTACCATTAAGAGGAAAAATTTTGAATGTCCTTGGTGCCGCAAGCTCAAAACTGGGAACTAATCAGGAGATTAATGACCTGACACAAGCATTGGGTACAAGCTTGGGGTCAAAATTTAATATCGATGACCTCAGATATGACAAAGTAATAATAATGACAGATGCAGACGTGGACGGCGCACATATTGCATCTCTTTTGATGACATTCTTTTTGACACAAATGAGACCACTCATCGATCAAGGACACCTCTACCTGGCTTGCCCCCCACTTTTTCGTCTTACTCAAGGTTCACACAGAGTGTATTGCAAAGATCAAATTGAGCGCGATAAATGGCTGTCCGACGGCCTGGGTGGCAAAGGTAAAATAGAAGTCAGCCGCTTCAAAGGCTTGGGAGAAATGGATGCCAAGGATCTCAAGCAAACTACAATGGATCCAAAAAGTAGAAAGCTAATTCGGGTATCTATTGATGAGGAACAGCCGGGTGAAACTGTGGATCTGGTTGATAGGTTAATGGGAAAAAAACCTGAATTAAGATACCAATATATTCAAAGCAATGCTCGTTTTGTCAACGAACTGGATGTCTAGTCTTTCCACTCCAGTCCAGTGAGTTTTTCTAGCAAAACTAAAAGATCATCAGGCACGACAACAAATTTCTCTGCAACTTTGCCCTGACCCGGCAAACGTGTTCCCTGATCCTTGGATACGGCCGTTTCTAAATCAGTTAGAAGATTTTCAAGAGCAGGAGCGTTTTGGGGATCAATCAAAATGTAGTATTGTCCTAGATTATGCGGTTCTCCATCTTTAGCTTTTAGGGGTTGCACGAATTGTGACGCCAAGCCTCCTGCAATACCTGCGGCTAATACTTCTGCCATAAGCCCAAAACCCCATCCTTTATAACCACCACTTGATACTAAAGAACCCTCTAAAGCAGCCTCTGGATCGGTTGTTGGTTCACCATTCTTATCAAGGGCCCAACCAAAAGGTATTTTTTCACCAGCTGCTTTGGCCATTGTAATTTTGCCTAAGGCAACGGCCGTAGTAGATTGATCAAAATGAATTACAGTATTTCCTTTTCCGTCAGGCACCGAAAATGCAATTGGATTTGTTCCAATAATGCGTGATTTACCACCCGGTGCGGCGACAATTGGGGAGGCATTAGTAAACCCAATACCAATCAGATTGCTCTTTGCAATCTGTTCAGTAAAATATCCAAGTGATGTACATGTGTGCGCATGCCCGATTGCTAAAGAACAGATGCCATTTTTCAATGCTGCTTCACGGGCTGGAACTATGCCTCTTTGGAATGCTGGCTGGGCAAATCCAAACTTAGCATCAACGCGCACTATCCCCGCTTTTTCTTGAGAAACGATCGGCTCAATATCACCCCTAACCCTACCCGATTTAAGTTGAAGACAATAACTCTCCAAATAGTATAGACCACAAATCCTATTACCAACACTCTCAGATTTTGCGATTGCATCTGCCACCGCGTCTGCTATCCAGTCGAGTGCTCCAAATTTTACCAGAGTTGCTTTAGAAAAATTGAAAATATTCGTGACTGATAGTGTAGCCATGTTTAACCTTGTAGAAGTAATTTAAAATTTCTTAATTTATGTTAGTATTTATTTTTAAATTTTTGACGATAAAAAAAGTAAGCAGTTCGTCCTAAATGTTGCAGGAGTTTTTGGACTATGTGATCGATTTTATCATTGCAGTTTCATAAGAACAATCTTTTGATCAATTTTAATATAAGTTCACTAATGGATCTTTGAAATTACGATAAATCGAAGGAAAAGTTAATATAGGATTGACGTGCTAGACCTATGGGTTATCACTATAAATCTCACAAGGAAATAAAATGAATTTAAGTAACGGTATCGAATATCTGGCCATTCCAGGTCCATCTGTAATTCCTGAAAAAGTTCTGCAGGCGATGCATCGATCATCGCCAAATATCTATGAAGGGGAACTTGTAAAATTAACAGATAATATTGTTCCTAAATTATGTACAGTTGCCAGAACTGAGGGCCATGTGGCAATGTATATTGCCAATGGTCATGGCGCCTGGGAGGCAGCTCTAGCCAACACAACTGATATAGGCGATAAAATACTGGTAGTTGCAACAGGTCGATTTGGACACGGGTGGGGAGAGATTGGACAAAAAAATGGCCTGAATACAACCGTATTAGATTTTGGTACCAGCAGCACTATAGACTTAGCTCAGCTGGAATCGGCTCTCAAAAAAGACAAAAACTACAAAGCGGTTCTGGTCACACACGTCGACACTTCAACTTCTGTAAAAAATGAAATTGCACCAATCCGAGCTTTGTTAAATAATCTTAATCACGAAGCCTTGCTGTTGGTTGACTGTATCGCTTCACTAGCATGCGATGAATTTCATATGGATGCCTGGGGTGTAGATGTGATGGTAGCTGCCTGTCAAAAGGGTATCATGGTACCGCCTGGCGTCAGCTTTGTATTTTTTAACCAAAAAGCAAAAGATCGACAAAAATCTCTTAAAATGGTGACGTCTTATTGGGACTGGGATCCTCGCATAAATCCAGATTATTATTATAAGTATTTTGGAGGAACCGCTCCAACCCACCACCTCTACGGGCTTGATGTGGCTCTGGATATGCTTTTAAAAGAAAGTATCGAGGCGGTTTGGAAAAGGCATGAAGTACTTGCTAAAGCCATATGGGCGGCTATTGATGAATGGGCTAAGGGTGGAGAATTAAAGGTTAACATTCAAGATAAGAATTTGAGATCAAATGCCGTCACTTCACTACGTGTTAACACACCAAACGGTACCCTCCTTAGAACGTGGCTACAAGAAAATACTGGATTAACAATCGGCATAGGTCTCGGTATGGCTACGCCTAAAGACCCTAATGGAGATGGTTTTTTTAGATTAGGCCATATGGGTCACGTAAATGCTCAAATGATAATGGCGTTAATTGCAACTCTGGAAACCGCTATGATCGCTGTTGGGGTACCTCATGGCAATAATGCAATCAACAAGGCAGCATCAGTTATCGCAGAGCTTTAAGGACATCAGGAAGAACATTCTTAAGTAAATCTATTTCTTCATCTCGCCCAACTGTTACTCTGATTGTTCTGTCAAGTGGGGTAACCACGGGTTTCCTTACAAAAAGTTTCGCTTCAAGCAGACCATTCATAATTTGATTTGCAAATTTTCCATCTTTTCCGCAGTCGATAGCAACAAAGTTTGTCGCAGATGGTATCGCAGATAAACCGTTTGATTGAGCAATTTGGTAAATTTCCTCCCTGCCAAGAGAAATTTTTTTTACTATCTCTGACAAATATCTTTGATCTTTTATAGCAGCTATTGCTGCCACCTGAGACAACAAACTGTTTCCAAAATGGTTCCTTATCTTATCAAATTCAGCGATTAGCGCTTCATTTCCAATACCATATCCTATCCGAGCACCAGCAACGCCATAGGCCTTCGAAAAAGTACGAAATCTAATCATTCTGGGATCATCTAAAAATATTGGGACTTTTGCTTCATCTGGAGCAAATTCAGCATATGCTTCGTCCAAAATAAGCAAACTATCATTGGGCAGTTTGTCTAGTAGTGTAACTATTTGCTCGCCACGTGTCCAAGTGCCCATGGGGTTATTGGGATTAGAAATATATACTAGTTTTGCTTTAGTTTTAGAAGCAGTATCAATAAGTGATTGTAGATCTTCTTTATCGTCTAGATAGTCACATTTAAAAAGTTGCCCACCAAAACCCTCGACGTGATAGTTAAAGGTTGGATAGGATCCATTTGATGTGACCACCTTGTCGCCTACTTGGACAAATAACCTTACCAAATAGCCTAAAAGAGCATCAATGCCTTCCCCTATAACTATATTATTATCAGGAATATTATAGAAATTTGCCAGTACTTTTTTTAAATCATGGGCTGTTGGATCTGGATATTTCCAAATATCAACAGACAGGTTTTTTATTGCCTCAAGAACTTTCGGTGATGGACCGTAACAGTTCTCATTAGCACCAAGTCGTGCTGAAAATTTTTGTCCTACAATACGCTCATGCTCCTCCGGAGCAACAAATGGAATACTGGCCGGAAGTGATTTTACAATGTTTGTTAATCGATGGTCACTCATACGAGGATACAAAACCAATTTATTCAAGGAAGCAAGAGCCGTTGCAGATTTAACATAACCCATTTACTATCCAAAAAAGAGACGACCATTTTTGATTAAAGGGCATATCATTGGACAACAAAGCACTTCCCTTTGCAAGTTATGAATGGAAAATCGCTTGGCGGTATCTGAGAGCCAAGCGAGCTGAAGGCGGTGTAAGTGTGATGACTTGGATTAGCCTCATTGGAATTACACTCGCAGTTTTTGCTTTGGTAGCAACATTATCAGTAAGATCCGGTTTTAGGACTGAGATTGTTGACACAATATTAGGGGCTAACTCACATATAACACTATATAAAGCACCCTCTCAGGATCAGTACGGAAACGTTAGCAGGACTTTCAAAGACTATGACGAAATAACGTCTAACCTGCTTTCATTACCAAGTGTTAAAGGGAGTGCTCCTCTCATTAGAAGTCAGATTATGGCGACATTTGACAATCGTAACACTGGATTAGAGGTTTTCGGCATATCTTATGACAACTTGCTTGGTCTTGATAGAATTGCCAACCCAGAAGAATTCGAAGGTGATATAAGTGATTTTAAAAATGGCATCGCTATAGGCTCAGGAGTTGCTAGGGAACTAGGCGTAAAAATTGGTGACAGCATCAAACTGATTTCGCCAAATGGAGTAAGGACCGCATTTGGCACTTCGCCGCGAGTTAAACAGTTCAAAATAGTTTATATATTCACAGCCGGCAGGTATGATATTGACAGAACTAGGTCATATTTACCGTTCAGTGTCGCACAAGAGTACTTCAACAGAGAAGGATTAGCAGACGAAATTGAAATCCTTTTAAATAATCCAAGCAATCTCACCGAAGCTACTTCCCAGATAGAAAATGTCGTCGCTCCTGATGTTCAGTTATGGACTTGGAGAGATGCTTCAAGCAGTTTTTTGCGAGCTCTTGAGATAGAAGACAATGTAATGTTTGTTCTAATGTCAATTTTGGTAATGATAGCAAGTATGAATATTGTATCTGGTTTAATCATGTTGGTTAAAAATAAAGGTAGAGATATTGGGATATTACGTACTATAGGACTATCACGAGGCTCAATAATGCGAATATTTATGATATGTGGGGCTTTCACTGGAATTTTAGGTACCATTCTGGGCATAGCTTTAGGCTGCCTATTCGCAATATATATTGACCCCATTTTTTCTGTAATTAATGTTCTTTCCGGTGGTGGTGTTTGGGACCCATCCATTAGAGGAATATATTCTGTGCCCGCAGAGTTACATGTTATTGACCTAATAAAGGCGACTTGCTTATCTTTAGGCTTGAGTTTTTTAGTCACCATTATTCCTGCAAGAAGGGCCGCCAGCCTTCACCCAGTGGATGCTCTTCGTTATGAATAAACCGGTATTAGAACTAGCATCTATTGAAAAAAGCTTTTCCAAAGGAAGTTCAAATAAAATTGAAGTTCTAAAGGGAGTAGATTTACAATTATTTCCAGGAGAAATTGTTGCTTTAGTTGCGCCGTCTGGCGCGGGTAAATCTACCCTTCTTCAAATTGCTGGGTTACTCGATAAACCACTGAGCGGTAAAATATTTATAGACGGGCAAGAAATACAAAACGAAAGTGATAATCAACTCACCATGATACGGAGGCGAGAAATTGGCTTCGTTTATCAATTTCATCATCTATTGCCCGAATTCTCATCAAGAGAAAACATTGATCTGCCTCAACTTTCCAATGGGGTTCCGTCAAAAGATGCTCAACGACGGTCAAACGAACTGTTAGATTTGGTAAATCTTGCAAATAGATCTGATCATAGACCAGCAGAGCTGTCTGGCGGTGAGCAGCAAAGAATAGCAATTTGCAGAGCGCTTGCGAATAAACCCAAAATAATTTTAGCAGATGAGCCCACTGGAAATTTAGATCAGAACACCACTTTGTCAGTTTTTGAGTCTTTGCTGAAGATTGTCAAAAAAACAAATTTAGCTGCCTTGATCGCGACACACAATTTAGATCTGGCGAAGCGAATGGACAGAGTTGTTGAATTAATCGACGGGAAAATAAGTTAGCCTGGATTATAATCATCGCTCAGATTATTAGGATCTGCTCCCAGTAAAAACCGGAGTAACCTAACAATATTTTTACTTCCTTGTCTTAGCCAGCCATTTTTGCGATATTTTCTTGATGAGGTAGTTATAACAACGGGCATGCAGAATAATTTTCCTTTAAACCGTAATGCTAATTCTACATCTTCCATTATGGGTATCGGTGAATAACTGCCATTTTCCATGAGTAACTTTTTAGGTATTAACAATCCTTGGTCACCATAAGGTAGATTAAAAATTAACGATCGAGCGTTTGCCCAAGTTGATGTCATTGAAGCCAGTGGATGAATTATATCAAAAGATAATTTACAGTAGTATCCAGCGTCTTTATTAAAATATTTTTTTACAATTTCACTCCAGCCAGGCTCAAGCACTGAGTCACTGTGTAAGACAAATATGAAATCTCCTTTGGCTAAATTCACCCCCTTTTTTAGTTGATACCCTCGGGAGGCTGCACTTGAGATAAATTTTCCTCCACACTCCTCCACAATTTCTCTTGTTTCATCTGTAGAGCCACCATCTACAACAATTAGCTCTCTAATAATTCCAGCTTCAATACCCTCAAATAAGCTCGCAAGTGTCTTTCTAACTGTATTTTGTGAGTTCAATGTTGGAATTACTATTGATATTGGTGCGCGCATGAGTTTTCCATATGATTAAAATGCGGTAAATTTTAAAAGGAGCTATAAAATGGTAACACCGCTTAATAACCGAAAGGTTTTGGGGCTTAAAGGACGCGATTGTAAAAAATTTCTGCAAAATTTAATAAGTAATGACATTAATTTAATCGATGATGGTCTAGTTTATAGCGCTTTACTGACACCTCAAGGCAAGTATATAGCTGATTTCTTCGTTGTACCGCTTGAAGATGCACTCGGAATTGATGTTCACGCAGATCTGGCTCAAACCTTACTTGAAAGATTAAATATTTATAAACTGCGGTCAGATGTTGAAATAAAAGAATTGGAAGTCACTGTCGCATTGGGACTAACTGATCCCCCAGAAGGGGCCTTCACGGATCCTCGGCATCCACAACTAGGGTGGCGTTTATACAGCATAGATGCAGAAAAATTTAACCAGCCCATAAATTGGACAAAATTACGGGTTGATTACGTAATTCCGGAGTATCGGAGCGAACTAACTGGCGAAAGTTATATATTGGAAATGGGGTTTGAGAGACTAAACGGTGTCGATTTCAAAAAAGGCTGCTACGTAGGACAAGAAGTTACGGCCAGGATGAAACATAAAACAGAATTGCATAAAGGGTTGGTAAAGATAGGCTCCGAGCAGACCATGGTAAATGGGGAAGAATTATTTTTAAATGATAAGCCAATAGGATCTGTACTGACGGTTTATGATAGGTCAGCTTTAGCATATGTACGTTTAAAAAATAGAGATGAAATACTGTCTACAAAAAGTACTAAAAGGATATTCGTAGATAAAAACCCGATTCCATCGAACTAAGCTCTCTCGGAATATTCCATCGTCTCCGTATTTACTACTATGGCTTCATCTTGAGAAATAAACGGCGGTACCATAACTTTCACACCATTATCCAGAATCGCAGGTTTAAAACTATTTGCTGCTGTTTGCCCTTTAACAACAGGCTCTGTCTCAACAATTTGGCATACTACTTTAGCAGGCAATGAAGCATTCAGCGCCTCGTCATCGTAAAATTCGACAACAATTTGCATACCATCTTGCAAAAAAGGTCTACGATCACCAAGCAGGTCGGACGGTAATTCTATTTGTTCAAATGTTTCTGTATCCATAAAAACGAGCATTCCATCATTTTCATACAAGAACTGCTGATCCTTTTGTTCTAAGCGAACCTTCTCAACTTTATCTGCACTCCTAAAACGCTCATTAAGTTTGGTTCCTGTACGAAGATTTTTTAATTCAACCTGAGCAAAAGCACCTCCCTTACCCGGTTTAACATGGTCAACTTTTATAGCAGCCCAAAGTCCCCCATCGTGATCAAGCACGTTTCCAGGTTTTATTTCATTTCCATTTATCTTTGGCATTTTAAAGAAAAACCTATTTGTTGATTGTTTAGACAGCAGCACTACCTAAACATATTAGTTTAGACAAGGCTTTTGAAGTTGGTCGCCCATAGGTATGCAATATAATCATATTAGATATGCATTTTTGGGCTACCCGAATCAGTCATTATGGTACATAAGCCTCTTTACGCCATAAATACAAAGAAAAGGACGACGAGATGAAAGATTTCGTTGACGCATCAGCGTTTAATACAGAGCAAGGAAACCGTGCTAGGAAATTATTCGCTGCGGTCGTTCTGGCGGCATTGGACGATGCAATTGCAGATGATAGAAAATATGGAAACGGCCCTGAGCAGATAGCTCGTTGGGCAAGGTCGCGCGATGGGCGGGAAGTTTTATCGTGCGCAGGCATTGATCCAAATGAACGGGTTGTGAATGGATTAATGGAATTTGTTGCTAAAGGTATTAGGACTTCCGTTGCGCTTTCTAGAGAAGAAAGTGAGAGACGAAATGCAGCCTCTGATCACGCTGAGGCAGCATAGACTTCTAAGCCGTTTGCTAGTCTTTATTCAACTCCTGTAGTAATTCTTTAATGGCTTTGAAGCTTTCTTTGCCCACGGTTCCATTATTAGTAATAGATTTGTAATACTCTTCAGGATCATATCGCGCGACCGGCAGGTTTAGGTGTTCAACTGTCAACAAACCAGAGGCAGAAAGAACATCAAAAGCAACCAGATATTCATCATAAATTGCAGTTATTAACTGAGATTTTGCATCCAATAATTCTTGCTCAGCATTAAGCACATCCAAGGTAGTTCGAGCTCCAAGAAAAGCCTCCTCTTTAACCCCATTAAAAGCAACCTCAGCAGCTTCTATCTGTTTCTCGATCGCGGCCCTACTCGCCTTAGAAACTTCTAACATTGCATATGCCGAAGAAATAGTTTGCTCGACCGTATCAATCTGTACATGCAAACTAGAACGAACAGCCTGTAAATTAGCAAGGGCCTGCCTCTCTTTAGCAGATATTGAACCACCTTGATAAATTGTGCCACTGAACTGAAGGCCAATAGACGCTTGTAGTGTGTCAGATTGAGCATCACTATCTGAAAGTCCAATATCACCGTTTAAAGTCACCTTGGCTTTTGATGAAGCTTTAACTCGCTTTAAAGTTAACTCACTGGCCTTAATTTGATACTGCAATTGCCTAAGCTCAGGATGGGAAGAAGAAGCAATAGATAATGCGTCCTCGATTTTTGTTGGGACAACTGGCATTTCTTTTGGAGGAAGCAAATCTAACGGCAATGTTCCAACAGCATTTTTAAAAACTGCCTCAGCTTGAACCAATAGACCTTTGGCTGCTGAAAGTGAGCTTGCTGAAGATGCGAGCCGAGCTTCCGCGAGCGCTACATCGGTTCTTGTAATTTCCCCTACTTCGTAGCGATCTTTTGCAGCTGTAAGTTCTTCTTCGATAACAGAATAATTGTTTTCTCTTAATCGAACAGTTTCCCTACCTTCCAGTACTCCCATAAACGCACTAACTGCTCCTCTTAAAACTCTTTGCTCTAACGCTATCAGTCCTTGGCGAGTTGCGAGAACATTTTGCTTGGTTGCATCAGCAGCAAGCTTGTTGGAACCGCCGTCGAATATAGTTAAAGAGGAGTTCAAACCAACACTGCCTCGCCAGATAACTTCGCTCGTTGCACTACCTGATGTTTCAGTTTCAGTCCAGTTTCCTGAAAAATTAGCAGCCCACGAAACTATGGGTAATAAAGCGGAGGATGCTATTATTGTATTTTCATCAGCAGCTCTTAATAAGGCTCTGTTTTGATCGAGCAATCCTGAATTATTATATGACGCTACAAGCGCTTCGGAAAGGCTCATAGCATGGAGTGGTAACAAAAAGGAATAAAATAAAAAAGTTACTGAAACTATTGAAGACTTTAGAATAAGTTTCATTTTACTATCCAACTATTAACGATTGAGGCAACGGCTAAGTTTATAATGTGAAGGTCAGTTCTTTTTTAAAACAATCTAGAACAGGTGCTGCAGCATTAAAACCGAATCGCCAACTTATTTCAGCATTTAGTTTATACCCAATTTTAACTCTGCCAAGTGCCCCCTCCATAAAAATGGCCACCATTCTTCCACCGTCTTTTAGTTGGGACAATATATTATCCGTTACCAGCTCAATCCCACCTTGTATGAAAATTACATCATATGGTGCGTGGCTTGGTGCTCCCTCATGCAAAGGCCCTCTTTCAACAATGACATTGTCTATACCATGCTCAGTAAGAGCGGTTTGCATTTCATTGGCTGGTTTATCCTCACTTTCCAAAGCTACTACCGCCTCCGCAAGATGCGCTATAATAGCAGCAGAATATCCAAAAGCCGAGCCAACATCCAAAACGAGTTCGCCGTCATTAACATCTACTACATCAAGCATCTTTGCTAATGTACGAGGATCCAAAATTACTCTGTCATTTCCAATACGAATATGTTCTCCAACATATGCAGTGTCTCTATTCTCTGATGGAACAAAGGCCTCGCGCTTTATTGATAAAAAAGCCTCTATAATTGGAAATTTCGTAACGTCAGATGGACGAATTTGATTATCAACCATCATCCTACGACGTGCTACATTATCAGACATTAGCAACTCTCAAAAAGTTAAAGCTCAAACTTGTATTGACACAACAACCGTATACTATCAATGCAATTCATTAAATAATATCTGCTTGCCTACAATAATTGTAAGTACCAAAACAAAAGATATTTTTATCCTGTTATTGGAAGCCGCTCTTCCACCATTCCAGCGTACCAACTGGAACCGAATGGGATAGCCTCGTCATCAAATATATACTCTGGATTGTGCAGCATTTGACTATCTCCATTTCCTAAAAAAATAAATGCGCCAGGTTTTTCCATCAGCATATAAGCAAAATCCTCTGATGGCATAATTGGTGGTGTATCTGTATCAACTTCAGACACCGATGATGCAACCGAGATAGCATGTTGTGTAGCTTCTTCATTATTATCCGTTATTGGATAGCCCCGTTCATATTCAATAGTTATCTTGCATTGATTTGCAGCTGCAGTACCCTCTGCAACTTGGTGCAAGCGCTCTTGAACAAGGTCACGCATATCTTCATCCAAACTACGAACAGACCCCTCTAGTTCGACTGTATTTGCTATAACATTGAGTGCACTGCTGTCGGTTTTGAATGTGCCAGCTGTGACAACCACACGTTTAAGCGGATCAATAGACCGCGATACAATCAGATTCAAATTCACAAGTATTTGTGCAGCTACTAAAGTCGTATCTACTGCTAAATGCGGCATTGCTGCATGTCCACCTTTACCTGTGAGTATAATTTTGAAACGATCAGCCGATGCCATTAATGGTCCCTTCCTGATTGCAAATTTACCTGTTTCAATTCCAGGCATATTGTGAATGCCGTAAAACTCATCAATATTAAATCGAGTTACAAGTCCATCATCAATCATTGCTTTGGCTCCTGCACCTCCTTCCTCCGCAGGTTGAAAAATCACAGCGGCTTTTCCATCAAAGTTTCTTGTTTCACAAAGATACTGTGCGGCTCCCAAAAGCATCGATGTGTGCCCATCGTGACCACAGGCATGCATTACGCCTTGAACCTCAGATTTATATAAGACATCTGACTTCTCATCGATAGGGAGTGCATCCATGTCAGCTCTCAAACCAATTACACGCCGTGACCTGTCAACTTGACCATGAATAACTCCAACGACACCTGACTTACCGATGCCTTCAACCACCTCGTCACAACCGAAACTTCTCAAAAGATCAGCGACCTTGGCTGCAGTTTTAGGAAGTTCATATTGTAGTTCTGGATGTCTATGGAATTCATGTCTCCATTCTACAATCGTCGGGTATAACTCTGCAAATCGATTTTTGATGGGCATTCTTACCGTCCAACTATAACTGCTTTATCAATGCCAAAATGTCAGGCGCTGTTCAGTTGCACAAGTTAAATTTTTCTTTTAGTGGATGCCACCAAGAAAAGACATTTTCACATCAGGAAAAAATGAAACAAAAAGAGTTTTTATTAGGTGTAAGCGCTATGCTCCCACTCTTATTGGGAGTTGTTCCGTTTGGTTTAGTTTTTGGGGTTCTAGGCATTAGTAGTGGCCTGTCAGAAACTGAGACCATTTTGATGTCGAGTATTATTTTCGCTGGAGCTAGTCAGGTTGTTTTTGCACAATTATGGGCTGCTGGCTCTGCCTATATTGTTATTGGGAGCTCGGTGGCACTAGTAAATTTAAGACATGTTCTATATAGCGCTGCGGTAGCTCAATACCTTGAAAATTTAAATTTTAAATGGAGAATACTCCTAGCTTACTTATTAACCGATGAGGCCTTTGCAGTATCGATAAAGCGTTTTTCTTCCCATGGGACCATTAGACCAGTGCATTTTTTCATGCTTGGGGCGGGTCTAACACTCTGGCTCACATGGCAGACCTCGACAATTATTGGCGTGATTGCAGGATCTACTATACCAGGAAATTGGGAGCTTGCATTCGCAATACCATTAACGTTCATAGCAATAGTAGTTCCATTATTACGGAGTACTCCGACTATCGTTAGTGCACTAACCTCCGGATTAATTGCTGTTTGTGGCCAATCATTACCCTGGAATACTTGGATAATTATTGCAGCTCTTGGAGGAATTTTGATGGGTGCTTTCGTCGAAAAATGGAATCACAACAAATGATTTGGTTTGTTATGGTTTTAACTGGATTGATAAATTTTATATTTCGCATTTCTATGTTTTCTGGAATTCGCAATATTCATTTACCATTATCGCTAAATCGATATGTCGTATATGTGCCTACTTCAGTGTTATCAGCAATCATAGCAAGCAGTCTTATTTCTTTTAATGGTCAAGAAGTTTTATATGAAGCAGAAAAACTATTGGCCGCATCAATAGCCGTTATCTTTGCATATCTAACAAAATCTGTCTCAGCGACGTTAGTAGCAGGATTAATAACTATTTGGATAATGTAGACTTCAAACTGCAACTAAGTATTCACCTATATTTTCATGTAATTCGGGCTTTAAAAATTTAGGCAGCACTTAATCGACTGGAAGATATAATGCGATTTGTATATGTCGAGTTAAGTATACTTCTTAATTTCTAAAATTTGAAAAAGTTATTTGCTTTTTTAAGTTTATTCCAATGCACATATCTGGACATGTCAAACTTGGCTAACGAAAGAACATTTAAAGCAATAACATGGTTGCTATTCTCAATTATATGTTTCGACCTTATGGCTGTGCATATTCGATATCTATCAATCACCTATACCCCGGAAGAACTTTCTTTTTATAGAAACACACTCGGCCTAATTCCGAGCATATTTCTTTTATGTTTTACAGCAGAATTATCTTTTAAACTTCAAGATTATAAAATTAAGCTATGGAAGCTTGCCTTTTTTCGTGGATTTATAGTGGCGCTGGCTCAGTTACTTTTTTATACAGCAATAAGTAAACTAGAATTGGCAACAGTCGCAACTTTAGGACAGACAGGTCCGATCTTTATAGTGATATTAGCAATAGTTCTTTACAAAGAGTATGTTGGGGTCTGGCGCTGGGCAGCAATTTTTATTGGCTTCTTGGGTACAGTTCTAGTGATAAAACCAGGGAGTGATATTTTTAACTGGAATTCAGTACTGCCAATCGGCGCATCATTTTGCTATGCTCTATCTATAGTCACTCTTCGCAGTTTTAAGAAAGAAATTTCAAACTCTATATTGTATTTATATTCCGCGACTGCAGCTGCTCTTGGTGCCGGCCTATATGCCAGCCTGTCAATCACATTTACACCAATTCAAAACTACTCAGATGCGATTTTGCTGCTATCAATGTCTTTTTGCGGAGGATTGGGTGTTGTATGCCTCATGTTCGCCTATCGGGCTGCTGAAGCCTCTGCAATTGCACCATTCAACTATTTCGGAATAGTATCGGCTTTTGTGCTAGGCTGGGTAATTTTTGGGGAATTCCCGTTGGATACACTATTTCCTGGTGTTCTTTTCATAGTTGCGGCAGGTTTAGTTATCATATGGCGAGAAAAAATAAATAAAAATTGATGGGTGAACCTAATGGAACTACCAAAAAATAATTTCAAGAAAAACTTAATAAATGGAGTACATCAACTTGGAATCTGGAACTCCATATCAGGAAACTCAGTACCAGAGCTCTTAGCAACATGCGGATTTGATTGGGTTCTCATTGATACAGAACATGCACCCGTTGAAACTGTAGAAATTCAAAGCAGTTTGCAATCGATAGCAGCATATGAAAATGTTTCTGCCGTCGTAAGACCAGCAGCAAACGATCCCATTTTGATAAAAAGAATACTCGACATGGGAGCTCTAACGTTACTTCTTCCTTACATTCAATCAGCTCGAGAAGCGGAAGATGCTGTATCATCTGTAACATACGGTCCAAATGGTTTGAGAGGAATGGCTGGAATGACCCGAGCAACAAGATATGGGTCAGTCGAAAATTATTTCAAAAAAGCAAGCGAAGAAATATGTCTGTTAGTTCAAGTCGAAACTACGGAGGCGATAGAGCAGATAGAAGCTATTGCTTTAACCCCGGGCATTGATGGCGTTTTTATTGGTCCGGCAGACCTTAGTGCGAGCATGGGGTATCCTGGCGAAATAAACCATCCAAAAGTAGTAAAAGCAATAATGGATGCAATTAGTAAATTGAAATCACTTAAAATGCCATCTGGAATACTCACTTTGGATTTCGATAGTGCCAGGCGTTATATTTCTGCCGGCACTACTTTTACAGCTGTCGGGGTTGACATGGTATTACTGGCAGAGAGCACTAGAAATCTGCGCAAACAATTTACGTAATTTATACCATTGCTATAATAACATTATTAGTAAGTGGTTATTATCAACCTGTGTTGCAATACTTGTTGATCAACCTAACTTTGCGATTAAGAGGGGTTTGCACTAATGCCAAAAAAAGCACTTAAATTGAAAACGTTGTTAATAATTCTCTCATTTACTATTATTGGAAACTCACAATTGATTGCGGAAAACCTTATAGAGAGCGGTAGGTGGATTTATTTCGCTGACAACGTTATGGGTGGCATATCTGTAGGATCATCTGAATATGTGATAGTAGTATCAGGGAAAGCAATACGGCTTTATGGTGAGGTATCCACTGAAAACAACGGAGGGTTTATCCAGGTACGCATGCCTTATTCGATCGACCAAGCAGAAAAATATAAGGGTATAAAAATCAAGATGAAAGGCAACGGTGAAGAATATTTCTTACACCTGAGAAATAGAAGCTCAAGACTTCCCTGGCAGTATTATCAAGCCAGTTTTAAATCAGAGCCGACCTGGAAAGAAGTAAATATTCCCTTTCGAAAATTTAAAAGGTCCTCAAATTTTATGAAACGTGTTTTTGATCCTAATACTATAAAGACAATCGGAATTGTAGCTTATGGGAAGGACCATACGGCGGATATCATTGTATCAGAACTGGAGTTTTATTAATTTGAAGCAAAACTTAAGTCTCGAAAGCTGGAAAAAAACATTATTATCAACACCACCTCTTGATAAGTTTTTTGTTCAAGATATTTCAACGTTGTAGCCAACAGTCATCTTTAGCGCGTTTGAGGTAAATATGGACCCTGTTGATCATACAAAAACAAAGAAACTTCTATTAGATTTCTTTCGTCGCTCAATGAGAACAGACGATATCGGTCTTGCAAAGCAGCATGCTCAAAAAAGAGAATATCTTGCATCCGATGAAACACCAACAAAGTTCGGATCTGTATTAGTTTGCTATTTGGGGTTTAATACAGAGTTAATGGACGAAATAGATTATGGCACTTGAAGAAGACATATATGAAATGTACCGCGATGGCCCTTTTGATTGGTTTAACCCGATAGATTTTATGACAAGCACCTTAACCGGTGGTCCATCAGGCAGTTGGTCTGAAAAAACACATTCAGAAAAAATTTTTGAAATAGCTAAACAATATCCAAATCTATCTACTGCCGATGTCGAACATTTTATATCATCGCAGAAGAAAAAAAGGGGATTAGAATAAGTCTCAAAAGGCTAAATTTCTGAGCATTTTTGAGAATTCTATATGTTGGAAAATATAAGAATTTTGTATCCGCAAATATGGCCTAACCTTACATTCATTTTTTGACAGCGACTTGCCATATTGAAATAGTTTAAGTAACTAATCATATAGTCATTCATTTCTCAGTTTATTGATTCTAGGCGGGTTGGCGGAGTGGTGACGCAGCGGATTGCAAATCCGTGTACACCGGTTCGATTCCGGTACCCGCCTCCAACATCTTAACTCACTCCTTCGCAAAACAATAACAATATAAAGAAAGAGTATTTTTGACACCAACAGTGTAACAACCTTTATGTTTGATGTTTGCAAACTTTAAATAATTTTCTGACACCAAAATCCATTAGTACCACTAAACGTGGTTGGGTTTTGTATCTCAAAAAGATGCCATTTTTCCAAATCGTAAATATCATCTTGTTCTCGATAAACTATCCTAAATTTTTCCAAAATAGTATCTGCTTCATAACCGCAGAAAATTAAATTTAGCTCATTTAGATGTTTGAGTATTTCTAGCATTGTGAACCGATGTTCTTTGACATTAAACAGAAGATCCCTCAATGTACTAACAGTGTAAAAATCCGGTGACTCTACTATACGTTTTTTCAGTTCATTATCAGAAAATTGAATAATAGTATCTCTAAACGCTTTCATATCTTGAGCATTGTTGCCTAGTTTAAGCTCTGAAATCTGCCGCCGAAGGGCCACAATTGGTTCTCTCGCGATTTCACTATATAAACTAATTTTCATGAGGCCCTCTAGCTTTAAACATCGACTTAAAACATTCCAGCCTTCAATTGGATTTTGAGTATGATGCAGAACACCCAAGCATTCTACTATATCAAACTTTTTTCCTAACTTAGTTGCGTCTAATAAATCTGCGTGGATAAAATCTATATTAGTAAGGCCCAGTTCTAATGCACTTCTTTTTGCATAGCCAAGACTATTTAAGCTTATATCAATCGCGGTTATTGAAGAATTCTTAAAACGGGATGCCGTTTCTATTGCATGCTGACCTGTCCCGCATCCGGCAACTAGAATGTCAGGATTATTACAGGTTAAAATATTTTTGTTTACAATTTTGAGTTGCGCATCCTCTGAAACTTTTAAAATCGTACTAGGTGATGAGAATAGATGGGTCTGCACCCAGCGTGGATAGGGATATTCTTCATATTGGCGCCGCACTTTTTTTGAAACAGAATTGCGTATTGAAGAGAGCACTTTTATTTCACTTTTTAATACTATCTCCTGCTTAAAATCTTGAATTTGTCTTTTCCCCACCTCGTACAGCTCTGTATTAATATCAATCAAATCAAACCAAGAACATTCGGATAGCGATTTATAACTAGCAATACATAGCAATTCTAATGTGCGAGGTTGAACATTAGTGAGAAGCTTTTCGTGAACTTTTTCTTCTAGCTTCTGAAGCTTTTCTTCCTCTTCGCGCGTCACTTTGTATATATATTCGTTTGTAAATGCCTGAAGAGCTAATGCGGAAATAAATTTCGTATTTTCTTCGTTGTCTGAAAATGTTGAATTGCTAAACAGAATTTTTGCCCGCAATAGCCTAAAAAGTGCCTCTATTTCCAGATCAGGAATTGGAAGTATTTTCATTGTTTTAATTAATAATGGAATATTTGATAGCTTTAGAATAGTTTTCTCTAGATTGCACTGGATGAAGTTTTCAGAGCAAGAATAGAGTAAATAACTCACGTCTTTATGCATTTTAAGTAACTGCACCAAAGTATGGCCAATACGATAAGGTCTAACGTATTTCTTTTTATCTAAAAGATTTAGAATAACCTCTTCAAGACCATCAATTGGCTTTAATATTGTGGTTTTGGCTAAGGCAAAGGCCAAAGCTTCATAGGCTGTATTGAAATTTGGATTTCTTTTTAAACATGCCACATAACATGCTATTGCTTGTTCAAACTTTTTTTCCTCGTGATACAAATTGCCCAAATTATAAAACGCTTCAACCAAATCTGGCCTTATATCGATCGCCTGATTATACATCTTTACAGCTTCAGTAAGCCTTCCACATTTTTGAAATGCGACTCCAAGATTATTTGACGCCTCTGCAAATTGAGGCCTAATCTGAAGGGCTTTTTCAAAATTACTGATTGATGCTACCAAATCTCCTTTCACTCTTAGAGCATTTCCAATGCTATTATATGCCTCAGCGAAGTCGGGTTTATTAATCAAAGCTCTTTCAAATAGCTCCAAGGCGATTTCCGAAAAACCTTGGTCTTCTAGAATAGTGCCGAGATTATAACAAATATCAGCGCTATTAGGCTTCAAAACAAGTGCTTTTTTGTAGACCTCAGTTGCTTTTTGTAAATTACCCTGCTCTTTTAAAGCATTACCTAAGTTATTTAATACTTCAGGAGATTCTGGGTTTATTAACAGTGCTTTTTGATACGCATCCAAGGCTAAGTCGAATTTATTGAGACGTCGATAAATGGCACCCTGGATGCTTAGCAAAGGAATAGATCCAGGACATTTTTCTAGTTCAGCACAACAAGCATTCAAAGCATCGCTTAGTTTACCTTGATTAAGCAGTAAAATTATCGACTTTAACTTATCGTCTGATACTGTAGCCGACCTCTCAGTTTGAATCGCGGATAATTTAGATAGATTTAGTTTTTCCTTGAGTTCATCGAACCTTGACCCTTTACCACCTTTTTTAATGGCTGTTTCTAATACAATTTTTGCATCATCAACTTTACCTAATTTTAATAAAGCTTCGATGTAGCTTAGCCAGAATTGAGCTGTTTCTGGGGACGCCTGCAAGGCAGTTCTGAAAAAAGGCAATGAATCGTGGAGTTTGCCAGCGATAACGGCCAGCACTCCCAAATTGTGGTTAGCATCAGGATGATGCGGGTTTAAATCGAGTACGGCAGTATAGGCACGCTCAGCCTCCTGAAGTTGACCCGCTTCATGAGCCTTAACTGCTTTTCGAAAAAACTGGCTTAGTGCTAATTCCAACAGAATAACCGATGCAGTAGAGCTGCTTATTGAAAAGATAGAACATTATCATAACTCGATCAATAAATTTACGTTCTTATCAATGACCATGGTTTAGGCGCAATGTTTTAATATCGATATAATCTTCACATTTCCACATCCAGAAGTTTTATGCATATCTTTACAAATAAAATATGGTTACTAAATCAAAGAAGCTCTGAAAATTCGGTATTGAGCCATTAAACACTACCTGACCTAGTTTTGAGATGGTTCTTGATAAAATATGAAAAAAATTTTCTCCGTATTTTTGGGCATATAATGTGAAGTGCGCATGAAAATTATTATTTAGTTGCGTTTTCTAAATATTAAGATTTCCAATTTTGGCACTAGTCTCCAAAAAATTTTTCTACAATTTTTTTATTTACTCAATATTATAACGTTCTTTGAATAAATGAATATTGGCGTAAGGTTTTTTTTAAGTGTAACAGTTCAAGTCATCACAATGACGGAGGAGTGCAGTGAAAAAAATTGTAAGAAGTCGCTATGCTATATTACGAGAGTTGACAGACGCCGCTTTAGAAGAAGCGGTAACTGCTTACATGAATGACGGATGGAAACCTGTAGGAGGATTAGTCATCAGTTATAATGAAGATCTGGAGCATAAAGAATATATTCAACCTATGTCTAACTAAAATTTCTTATATAACTAATTGAATTAGATAATTCTTTAAACGCAAAATGATGAGCCATATGCCCAACATTTGGTAAAATATGGAGGCGAGAATTCGGAATTACTTCGTTGAAAGCAACAGCCTGACTTCTAAAGGGCAATAAAAAATCTTCTTTACCGTGGATTATCTCGACTGGCATTTCTATACGACCATAAGATGCAAAGTTTTGTTTCAGTGCTTGCGAAGCACCAAGCAAGTCGCCTCCGTTTGCTTTGACTGTAGACCGCCGCCTGGAAAGATCTGAACCAACATAATCTAGATATCCTGTTGGAATATCTTGCGGTTGAAACATTCGCGCCGCAAACTTTTCAATAGAACCACTCTCAGCTCTTTTGGCGACACTAGAAAAGTATAACTCGTAAGCCAGCCTAAAAAGGCCAATATCGTTAGCTAATTTTGAAACTCCTGAAAAAGGCATATTTAAGCCCGCTATGGAAACTACACCCTTCACTTCCTCTGGAAATTTTGCAGCCCAGGCCATAGCGACAGAAGCGCCCCAACTGTGGCCAACAAGGATAAGATTTTTTCCGTAAATATTTTTTACATATGCCCTAGCTTGAGCTGCCTGCCGCTCAGCGCCCCATTTGCTTTCATCTCGCTCAGAATATCCAAAACCAGGTCTATCAATATAAATTAACCTGCTATCGAGTTTTGAAAGTAAGCGTGTGGCAAATACCCAATCACGAAGATTTATGAAAGCTCCGTGAATAAATACTATATCTTGAGATCCATCCCCCTCTACATATCCGTGCGAACGCAAGCCATTTAAATTTAAAATTGTACCAATTGCAGGTACATTTTGCTCTGCAAATTTATTTGGAATAGCGTAATTTTCTATTCTATCACAAGCAGCTATTCCATGAGCGATAAGTCCAAGTCCAAAATTTCGTCTTGATATGATTGAAACAGCCATAGAATAAATTATCCAATAACTAAGTTATGGCTACACTTAATATTTTATAAGTAATAGCTAACAAACGTTTCACAACTAAGACAGAAGTATGTAATCAAGTAACTTACGTGGCAAGGTATTTTTTTAAATCAAAGTATTAGAAAAACAGAATTAATCATGAACCTTTGTCAATAACCCTTGTTATTTCTCTAGCACTCCAGGGAGTATTTTTTCTCAGTTTTATTTGACCATCTTTACCAATTAAGATTATCAAAAATCCTTTTGGCCTAAACCGTTTTCTTAAATTTGAATTGGATTCCGGCGTATGATCTACAAATACTTCCACATCCCTGCTTAAAAGTGCATTTGGATCTGAGGTAAACATTTCGATCTGCTGTTTCAACTTTGGATCTAAATTTGAATTTGAGAATACTAGCACTAGACGCTTTTCCCAAATTAAGTTTCGTATTTCAGTATCGGGGTTCACATAAGTAATGTCTAAGGAATTCGCTGTTGCAAATGCACTCGATGCAAAAAAGAGAATACAAGCAATCCGCAAAAGCTTAAGCATCTTTTAACCCAATTAATTCAGAGATAGAGATATTTACTCTCGTTAATAAAGTATAACTTAAATTTTCTTTTAGTAACTTCAAATTATAATTTCATCTACTGCCTTAGGATGCTGAGTTATCTGCTCATACCCAGTTTCTGTAATGATAAAACTATCACCAACCTGCGCTCTGAAGTCATTCGTCAATACTGAACCATCAACAGCGAATACCATACCAGGTTCCAAAATTGTCTTATCACCTCTTATTAGCTGCGGGTTTTCCAAAAAGCTGTATCCCGTTGCGCGCCCACATCGAAATGGATAATCATAACCCGCTTCTTGAATTACCTCTGCATATGCTTCATGCACTTGTTCTGCTTTGACGCCGGGCCGTAGTTCAGCCAAAGCAGCTTCCTGACTTGCTAAAGCTGTTTCATAGACCTTTATGTGCTCCGGGTTCGCCGAATTGATCCAAAATGTGCGATCAAACCCTAATTTAAATTTGTAAAAGTTCGTCATCCCACAAAAACACAAGAAAACTGGATCACCATTTTTCATAATACGGTTAGAAGCTCTATGGTGAGTTTTTGTAATGTCTTGGCCTGATGCCATAATTTGCAGAAAATTTGTATTGGGAGACATATCAGTTGGCATATAATGCTTGTTTAATAGATCAGCTGCCGATCTTGCTCCGGCTGCCGAAGTTGCTATTGCAACTTCAAATTCTGGTCTACCATCGATAATTGCCTCCCTACCTGCCTTCATCATAGCATTTGCCACCTGCCCCGCGTGACGAGCAATTTGAAGTTCTTCTGGAGATTTAATCATTCTCATTTCACTTAAAATCTTAGAAAAATTTATAAATCTTTCTTTTGAGCTCAATGAGTAAAGGTAAGACAATACTACTTGAGGCATTCTATCCGTTTCAATACCTATCTTTTTTGATGACTTTAATAGATGGGGTAATTTTTCACGCCATTCATCACCCATCCCATCGTTCCAAGTGGAAATTTCATCACAGTGGGCAAGAGACCTAGCAGAATTTTCATCAATCGTAGGAGTGATAATTACACTGGGACCATTAACACTTACAATGAATATTGTTGGTCTTCCAAACTCCATATGAAGATAATCATAATAACCGGTAAGGTAAAAAACATTATCATCATCCGTTACTAAGGCAGTATCAATTCCCCATTCACACATACGATCTTTAAGGTCTTTTAATCTTGCTTCGAAAAGGTTTTTCAAGCTTGCAACTCACTTTTTGGTAAAAGTTTGCGCACCAAGCTACTCCAGACCTTCACCCCAATAGGCAATAAGCTATCGTTAAAGTCGTATGAACTGGAGTGAAGTGGATCAGAACCACGTCCACTTTGTCCATTACCTAAGAGAAAGAGACACCCAGGGACAACATTAGAGAAGTGAGCAAAATCTTCAGAAAAGCTCATCGGCTCACAATTTCCATTAAAATTTAAGCCAAGCTCTTGAGCAACTTTAATCACAGTCTCCGTTTGGTCAGCTGAATTTATCGTTTCCACAAATTCAGTTTCAAATGAAACTTTACTGTCAATTTCATGTGCCCGGCAAATTCCTTCCACTATTTTATTTATTAATCTTTTAATCTCTAATCTGTCTGCCTCATTTCTTGATCGAACATCACCCTTTATTGAACTTGTTCCAGGCAAAACATTGCGAGCACCATTGGAAATAAACTCAGTTACAGATAGTACAGAGCCTGATCCTGGCGGAAGCCTCTTGGAAATAATATTTTGAAGACTTTGGATAATTTCGGACCCTACCGAAATCGTATCACGTCCAACATGAGGCATTGAGGCGTGTCCTCCTTGGCCTTTCAATCTTATTTCAAAAAGACTTTCAGAGGAGCAAATTAAGCCTTTTCTTGTCAATAAGTGCCCAGTTTCAATACCCGGCAAGTTATGAAGAGCAAATATATCAGACATAGGAAATCTAGATAGTAGGTCCTCATCTAACATTGCCTTCGCACCCAAGCCATTTTCTTCGTTTGGCTGAAAAATAAAAATCACTGTACCGTCGAAATCTAAACTATGGGCCAACTCTTCAGCTGCTCCTAGTAACATCGTCATGTGACCATCGTGACCACAGGCATGCATAACACCGGGATACGTTGACGAATATGAGTGCTTAGAGGTTTCTTGAATTGGAAGAGCATCCATATCAGCCCGCAACCCAATCGTTTTTGTGCCTGCTCCGGATTTGAGGATACCGACCACCCCGACCCCTTCAACGACTTCAAGTCCTTTGGCTTTCAAAAAACTTGCAATTTTTATTTTTGTTTGTTTTTCTTGAAAACCAAGCTCGGGAAATCGATGAAATTCATGCCTAAGCTCTCTCAAAGTTTCAATAGAAATAGTCAAGTTTCTTCCTCATGCTTTAAGGATTACTTTCTGCACTTTCATTTTACAGAACTAAAATCAAATAAAAAGTGAAGAAAGTTATGGGATTTAACTATAAGCATCGCATCAGCTTTTAACTTTTATTTGGAAAGGACGAAGATGGTATTTCTTTTTTCTTCTCTCTTATCAAAACATACAACCCTGAGCCAACAACAAATATAATACCGGTCAAAATATATAAATCGGGGATATCTCCAAAAAAAGTCCACCCCCAGAAAATACTCAGTGGTAATAACACATATTCAAATGGCGCAACGCTCGCTGCGGCCGCAGTACTGTATGCCTTTGACATAAAATAACTCACACCGGCAGCCAAAAACCCTAGCGCAACAAAATATGGTAGGTCTGATGTTTTCGGAAAAGTCCAACCTTTTAGGATAAACTGTAGACTAGTATTTGAACTAACATCTGCTAATTTTCCATCTCCAAAGATCAATCCAAAAATTAGGCTAAAAATCACAAAGGTTAGCTGGATATAAAATGCTAATGCTGCGGGTTTAGAAGACTTTGAGAGTTTACGGGTCATTATTTGCATTAGTGCGTATAGAACTGCTGCAATAACAGGAAGGAAATATATAAAAGGCGGAATATCAGACATGCTCCAAGTATTTGGTTTCATCATTATAAATACCCCCAAAAAACCAATAATGACAGCTAACAACCGCCTTATTCCGACTTTTTCTCCAAGAAGCGGAATTGATAATAGTGTAATAAAAATTGGTGCTACAAAGAAAAGAGCTGTGGCTGTAGCTAGAGGAAGCGTTGCGATCGCCGAAAAAAAGATCATGTTACACAAAAAAATTGCTACCGCCCGTAAAGCATGTTGTATCGGTTGCTGAGTTTTTAAAATTTTGAGCCCACCCTCACTCTTTACTAGGAGAAGCGTAAACAAAATTGCAATTAACGATCTAATAAATATAAGTTCATGCAATGGATAATTTTTAGAAAATTGTTTCACGAACAAATCATTTATTGATATGCACAGCATTCCTAAAAACACATAGAATGAAGCTTTCTGAACCGATCCCGCTTGCACAACCATTCCCCTGAATACAACTGGACATTTCTTTATCAGCTTTTAGGCTAATCCAGCGGTTTAAGCTAATCACGAAGAGAGGAAAAATGATAGCGATGTTTTTGTTTAAATGAGCGAATATCAGAAAGGAATATTAATAACTTTTTTTGGTGTTTTATTTGTAACGCCCGACTCGTTATTCGTTCGTCTTATATCCTCAGATGAATTGACAATTGCTTTCTGGCGAAGCTTTGCAGCAGGTTTATTTATCTTAACCGCGTTAATTACTTTTGCTGGTTTTAAAAGTATAAAATCTTTGTTTTTGATGGGCAAATTAGGTTGGCTATATTGTTTTTTAATAGGATCTACTTCACCAGCTTTTGTTTGCGCGGTAGAAAATACAAGTGTTGCAAATGTAGTTTTTATCTTTGCTGCGATGCCTATCTTTGCCGCATTATTTAGTTACTTCTTACTTGGAGAACCGATTGCAACAAGAGTAAAAAAAACAATTGCCACCGTTTCTTTAGGCCTGGTTTTAATTGCTTATGGCTCCACTGAAAATGAAGTATCAAACTGGAAGGGTGACTTATTAGCGCTCTATGTCTGTATTGCCTATGCAGCGGCATTAACGTTAATAAGAAAACTCCAGAATATTTCTATCTTACCAGCCTTACCAGTCGCCTATTTAAGCTCAGCATTAATTTTATTCTTTTTCACAGACCCATTTATAGGATTTGAGGCAAATGCCAATTTCTATCTTCTACATGGGATCTTAATAGCCGCTGGAACGTGCTTTTTGGCCATAGGACCAAGATACATAAGTTCACCCGAAGCGTCGCTACTCATACTCTTGGAAACTATACTGGCACCCGTATTAGTTTGGGCGGTACTTTACGAGTACCCGGGTAATTGGAGTCTTATTGGTGGTGCCTTGATTGTGCTCACACTATTAGTTTTCAATTTTTCTGCGTTCAGCAAAACTAAACAAGCGGCTTACAAAGAAACCCCTTGAAATGATTGTTAGTCAATAGATAATCATTAGTAGTTGTGATGTAGAGATTATAATGTCGTTAGAAGCAATAATTATAGAACTTCAATCAGTTTTTTCAGGTGCAACAGACATTGAGCGTCGAGCACTGGAAGCACTCCAGAAAGCATCAATCCAAAAGTTTAAATCAGCGAAAAGCACTCCTCTGCCAGCAGAAATTGTTAATGTGATGGAGGAGGAGCAGTCTCATCCAATTTGCAAAAGCATTCTGAGAGCAGAACTAGATTGGTGTCCGCCAACAACTTCTAATGATAAATTATATATCGAACACAGCAAACGAAAAGCTCACGTTGAGATATTGGGCCCGAATGGCTTGATCAGCTCAAATTCGGTGAGAATCGGACTATATGGAATGCTCAGCCAATCCGAATATGGGATTAGAACTCATCCCGCAGAGGAAATCTATATCGCATTGGCCGGAGTGTCATACTGGAAGCGTGGAAGTGATAAGTACCAAGAACTTCTTCCCGGTGAAAGTTCTTATCATCCGTCTTTAATGCCGCACGCCTCAAAAACAGAAAAAAAGGCTTTCATGTCTGTTTACGTATGGAATGGTGATATATCGATGGATAACTATCGCTATAAAGGCCTACCAAAAAATTGAAAATTTCTGATCTAAAGAAATCATTAGAGAATATTGGTCACAAAATTTGTTAAATTTTTCGGTGATTCTGGTAAATTGAAAAAAATTTTTGTCATTTAGTTAAGTAATTCTGACCTGTTCTGGGGATAAGTTTTAAAATCTTGTGGACAACTAACGTGCAAGGTGTGGATATGTAAAAATTCATTTTGAGCTGCAGAAAATTAATGACATCTTAGATCTAAGGATAAAAACTGGGGGGTATTAGAAGTTAAGAAAAAAATAGACGCTTTGGCATTTATTGTTTTCGAACACGGACAAAACCAACCCCATAAGCATAGAGTTCAGATCGTCCACAACCTTTCGGTTGGATCGGAGCTCGAAATTGGATAATAACTCCTGTCTAACAGAAAGTGTTATCCAGGTCAGGTAGGAGATAAACTTAGTTTTTCTCATACATGAAGCAGATGGGGACAGTAGTTATCCAAGAAGAGGCAGGACATGAAGTAATTCAAGTTCTGTCTCTTCTGCTTTTATGCGAGAGCCATGGCAATCGGGGGGTATTCAGATTTGCCATGGCTCTAGATCGTCCATAGGTCGTGTAGCACTATAAATTTAACGAAATCAACAGAGAATTTGTATCATGCTATCTTTAAGAGCCACTTCTGGATTTGAAGTATCAATAACCAATGACGTGACCATCTTTACGCGACTCTGAGCCCCCAATATACAAGCCATTTGGTAATCGTCGTATCAATTGCGCCCCTCCAAAACCAAATGCATCATCAGAACTTTTGGTAGAAACATTATGGCCTAGCTCTGATAGAAAAGATAACAGTTTATTATTCATAGACGCCTCGCAAACAACATCTAATCCGCCCTCAACTCGCCATCGCGGTGCATCAATCGCCTCTTGCGGGTTCTGTCTCCACAAATGGCTCCTTACAACCATTTGAATATGACCCTGAGCCTGCATTGGTCCTCCCATTACGCCAAAACTCATTAGAGGATACCCATTATCCATTAGAAAAGCTGGTATGATCGTATGAAATGGTCTTTTCCTTGGCCCGACAACATTCGGACTTTCAGGATCAAGCGAGAACCCTGCTCCCCGATTCTGCAAATGTATACCGGTTCCTGGTATGCAGACCCCGGAACCAAAACCTGCATAATTAGACTGAATAAATGAGACCATCATACCATCTTGGTCTGCAGCTGTTAGATATACCGTTCCCCCACTTTTTGGAGCTCCAGCCTTAAAATCTACGGCTTGATCATATTTGATAAGACCTGCTCTCTCTTTTAAATAATCGTCGCTTAATAAGTCACCCACAGTTATTTTCTTCATAAAATCTATGTCCGAAACGTACTTATAAGTATCTGCTAATGCTATCTTCGTTGCTTCAATTTGAAGATGAACCGAGAGCGGGCTATCACATTCCAAATTATCAAGGGGTGTATGGCTTAATATCCCTATAGCCATTAACGCAGCGATACCTTGCCCATTTGGGGGAATTTCATGCAAAGAAGCCCCATGAAAATTTTTCGAAATTGTACCTGGCCAGTCCGCTTGATGCTCTGCTAAATCACTTATTCGTAGCGCAGCATCATGCTTTTTTGCGTAGGCATCAATTTTTTCTGCCAGAGCGCCTGAGTAAAATGCCTCTCCTTTTGTCTCAGCAATCAATTTTAAAGATCTTGCGAACTCAATATTATTATAAATTTCACCTGCTGCAGGAGAAACTCCATTTGGTAGGAAATTATCAGCAAATCCAGGTTGATCAGAAAGCTCTGCCGCTCCAAGGCTCCACTGTTGCGCTATGATGGGCGAAACTGCGAAACCGGATTCCGCGTAACCAACAGCCGGTTCAAACAGTTCTTGAAAGGGTAGTTTACCAAATTTATCTGAAAGACTCACCCAGCCGGCTACCACACCCGGAACCGTGACACTTTCCCATCCTCTGTAAGGCATTTTTTTTAAATTAGAAAAACGGCTTTCCGTCCATGACGCGGGCGATCTGCCAGAAGAATTAAGTCCGTGAAGGCTCTGACCATCCCAAATAATTGCATAAGCATCTGATCCTAACCCACATCCCGTAGGTTCAACCAAAGTTAAGGTGATAGCAGTGGCTAATGCTGCATCAACAGCATTGCCCCCACGCATCAGCATACGCAACCCGGCTTGAGCTGCAAGCGGCTGGCTAGCCGCCACCATATTCTGAGCAATCACAGGAGATCTTCTGGATGGATAATTTGGATAATTTTTTATCTGCATCTATTTTTGGGTACCTTAAAAACTCTTCATAGTTGCTAATATAGCTGGAAAGAAAGAGATCACCATATCTTGCTTCTGTCTTATTGGAGATATTGTGTTCTAATCTGAATAATTACTTTTTTTGTTCTAAGTTTGAGAAGCTATAAAATTCTGCAAATTCTTGACTTGTAAAGCACCCATACGCAAACCTAATTTTGATCGCCTCCAAAGAATGTCTTCTGCAGAGGTCGCAAATTCCTCTCCAATTAACCATTCAACTTCCTTCTGCGTTAATGTAGCACCAAAATTAATACCTAAATCATCTTCATTACGAGCATTACCTAACATCTCAAAGGCTTCTCTGCCGTAAGCCTTAACCAGACGTGCTGCCCACTTCTCAGTGAGGAATGGATAATCTTTTAAAAGATCCATAATTAAGTCTGACACTCCATTTACTGGAAAATCACCTCCAGGCAGATAAGCTTTCGCTGTCCAAGGTCCGCGCATTTTTGGAAAGAACGCGGCAACTTCATTTAATACACTCTCTGAAAGTTTTCGATAAGTTGTGATTTTCCCACCAAAAATATTTATCAAAGGTAATTCATTTTCCCAATTCACTTTTATGCTGTAATCACGCGTCACAGCAGTAGCATTGCCTTTAGAGGTGTCTTGAAGCGGTCTCACGCCTGAATAGGTCCATACGATGTCCTTAATTTTCAGTTCAGTATCAAAGTATTGGTTGGCAAAGTTAATTAAATAATTTTTCTCAAGCTCGCTACACTGTGGCTTTTCATCTAATTCTATATGGTCAATATCCGTTGTACCAATTAAGGTGAAATCAGTCTCGTAAGGAATTGCAAATATAATACGACCATCATTTCCTTGGAAAAAATAACACTTACCATGATCCCAGATTTTTGGAACAACAATATGGCTTCCTCGCACCAACCGAACTTTTTCGGGCGAATTTACCCTCAACACGTTATGAATTATATCGCTAACCCAAGGACCACCAGCATTTATCAACACCTTTGATAAAAACACTTCTCTCTTACCTGTTGTTTGGTCTTTTGTTTCAACGCACCATAATCCATCATCTTTTTTCGCTGAAATGACTTTTGTATTCACATAAATTTTTGCGCCAAGCTTTGCTGCATCCTTTGCGTTCAGTACAACTAACCGAGAGTCCTCAATCCAACAATCCGAGTACTCAAATGCTTTTCTAAATTTTTTTTTGAGCGGAACTCCCTCCAAAGAGACCGAAAGATCTAATTTCTTAGTTGGAGTTAAAATTTTTCGTCCCCCCATTAAATCATACAAAAATAAACCCAAACGAATTAACCATGCAGGTCTTCTATTTTTATAAAATGGAAATATTCTGTTTAGTAACTTTGATGCTGGAGTAGTTGACTCAAATCGCTGAGATTTGTTCAAAGGCAATATAAACCTCATTGGCCAACTGATATGCGGCATTGCTTTCAACAGCACCTCACGCTCCTCAAGAGCCTCCTTTACTAACCTAAGCTCGAAATACTCTAAATATCTTAGCCCACCATGAAATAACTTTGTAGAAGAGGAGGAAGTTGCTGAGCCCAAATCCTTCATTTCCGTTAGAACAACAGACAAGCCACGTCCTGCCGCGTCTCTGGCAACGCCACACCCATTTACGCCACCACCAATAATAAACAAATCATGCACTTTTTTATTCAATTTACATTCTCAAATTTTACTTATGATTTTCTTTTTCTTTCGTTTTTATTCGAATAATTTTCGTATAATCCAAAAACGAAGAAATTCCAACGGAAAAGAAAGAATCTTGTTGGTAATTATGATATTTGAGACTATCTTCCATATAATTTATTTATGAGCACTGCAGGATGGTTAACAACTTACGGTCACCCGAAATAATTAAGCTGGCAAACCAAAGAAGTATTGTTAGGGTTGAAGAGCTCGCAGAATATTTCAACGTATCTCTGCAAACGATCCGAAAAGATTTAAATAAACTTTGCTCTGATGGTCAACTTGAAAGGGTCCACGGCGGAGCAATAATTCCATCCCATATAGAAAATATTGAATACGAGCAGCGAAAAAAAATTAATTTGCTTGGCAAACAGGCCATTGGCCGAGAATGCGCGAAAAAGATTCCAAATGACATATGCTTGTTCATGGGTATTGGCACAAGTACTGAGACCGCAGCAAAATTGCTCTTGGAACATAAAAATTTGTTGATAGTGACCAATAATCTAAATATTGCCAATGTGCTAAAGAATAATGCTAAAAGTGAAGTCGTCATCACAGGAGGCAACCTGAGGAAATCAGATGGTGCATTAATTGGGCAACCGGCTCTAGAAACTATTAAAAATTTTAAGTTTGATTTGGCAATACTAGGATGCTCGGCATTAGACCGTGAAGGCAATATGCTGGATTTCGATACTCAAGAAATACTCGTCAATCAAAGCATAATCAGCCAAGCTGATAAAACGTATTTACTTGCTGATCATACAAAATTTTTGCGAAAAGCTCCGGTCAAAATCGCTCCATTATCTATATTAGACTGTTTCTTTACTGATAACAAACTCGAGCCCGAGTTGTTTGAAAAATGTAGATCATGGAACACAAAAGTAAGATATAGCGAGTAATCTTTAGCTCTAGGCATTAAATTAAACTAAACAAAACGATTTACATAATTTTCCAAAATTTCTTGATTACCCGATCGCGGTTCTGGGTTGATATTCTTTTCTAATACTAACTGAGTAATTTCCTCCAAGCCACTACCCAACATTTTCAAAGCTTCAGGTTTGGACCAATCCTGGTATCTTTCTTGTAATTTCGCCTCAAGGTCCCCATCATTAATCATAGCTTCAGCGGCTTTTAATCCACGTGCGCAGATATCCATTGCACCAACATGAGCGGCTATGAGATCGACCGCATCTATTGATTGTCGTCTAAGCTTGGCATCAAAATTTGTACCACCAGTCGTAAAACCACCAGAACTGAGAATGTGATAATATGCGAGGGCGACTTCCGGAACATTATTTGGAAACTGATCCGTATCCCAGCCAGACTGATAGTCATTTCTATTCATATCAATTGAACCTAACATTCCTTCAGCCGCTGCAAGAGCAATCTCATGCTCGAATGAATGCCCCGCTAAAATTGCATGGCCCTGTTCAATATTTAACTTTACCTCTTTTTCTAATCCATATTTTCTTAAAAAACCTATGCATGTAGCTACGTCAAAGTCGTATTGATGCTTTGAAGGTTCCTGTGGTTTCGGTTCAACTAAAATTGTTCCTGTAAAACCAATTTTATATTTATATTCCACAACCATGCTTAAAAATCGCCCCATATTGTCGAGCTCTTTGGATAAATTCGTATTTAATAAAGTTTCATATCCCTCGCGTCCTCCCCATAATACATAGTTTTGACCACCCAATTTATGTGTAGCATCCATACAAGACTTTACAGTTGCAGCGGCAAAAGCAAAAACATCGGGATCAGGGTTGGTGCTTGCCCCAGCCATCCATCGTCTATGACTGAACATGTTAGCTGTACCCCATAACAATTTTGGACTATCGGAGTTCATTTTGGTACCGATATAGTCCGTAATCTCGTTTAAAGTAGATAAATTATCCTTGAAATTTCCCTGATCAGGCCGAAGGTCAGCGTCATGCCAGCAAAAGAATGGAACTCCTAAAATATCAAACATTTCAAAAGCAATGTCGGCCTTTAGTCGCGCCCGTTCCATATTATCCTGTGGATGCCATGGCCGTACAAAAGTCGACCCACCGAAAGGATCACCGCCCTCCCACGCAAAGCTGTGCCACCAGGCCACCGCAAATCTAAGCTGCTCTTCCATTCTTTTACCAAAAACAATTTCGTCAGGATTATAATACCGGTATGATAAGGGATCACTGCTTTCCACACCCTTGTATTCTACTGGACTTATGCCATTAAAAAATTCAGTTGTCATTTTCGATACCCATTATTACGCCCAATCGGTCAGACAGAAATTTGCATTCGAACAGCTTTATTAGGGCAGAATTATGCACTTATGTAAATTTTATTATTTTTTCTAAACTTAGTGAAGTGGTTTGAGAGGTTATAGTCAAGGCACAGAAATTTTGATCGCAGATCCATCCGTAGTACTGTAAGCAACAGCTACTCCAGAACCAACATTTATGCCTGTAACTGAAGAAATAACAACTTGATGAGTTACCATCAAAATTCGATTTTTTTCGTCCAAATGTTCAAGTTTTTTCATTAATTTGCGTAGAATTTCTTTTTTATCATAGTGGCCCTGAAAAAAAGAGTTTAAACCAGAAAACATAGTTACTTCACCTATATTCATAAGAGTTGCTGTCTCTATGCAACGACACCACTCGCTAGAGTATATTTTATCGAACAAAACACCCTCCATTTTAAGCCATATACCAATAGATATTGCTTGATCTCGACCCACTTGGTTTAGATTTCTTTGGGTCTTACAATCATTAATATCAAATTCAGAGGGATCACCGTAACCAGGTGCAAGAGCGTGACGCAGAAAAATGACATTGAACTTTGATTGATCTAAAACTTCCAACCAAGAAATAGTATCTGCGCTCGAAATATTTCCAAAAAGACATATTTTAAAAATTAATATAGTAGTCTTAAGTATTCGCATACACAAAATATCCTATTTTGAATTAAAACATATCGCAATATTATAACTCAGAGAAGCTGCGCACCAAATGCAATTTAAGAAGTCCACCGAAGTTCTATGCTCATTTATAGTAAATATTTTGGTAATGTCGGTATGCTATTTTAATCTGCCTCACACTGCGAGAGCCGAAGTGTCAATCGTTGGATCTATCGGCAGCACAATAAAAATTGAAAAGATAGCAGTATTTGATGAACCATGGGCTTTAACATTTATCAATGAAAATGATCTATTAGTTTCAACCAAAAAAGGTAAACTTTGGTTGGTGAAGAAAGATGGAACAAAGTTTCTAATAGATGGGTTACCAGATATAACTTATGGCGGTCAAGGAGGATTGGGAGATATCTTACCCCACCCTAATTTTAGCCAAAATAGTCTTGTGTATCTGTCTTTTGTTGCATCGGAAAATAATGGACGAACACGTGGCGCGAAAGTTATCCGAGCGAAATTAGAGAACCTTACACTCCGCAATCATCAACTAATCTGGGAACAACTACCACAAACGAAAGGAAGAGGTCACTTTTCCCATCGCCTAGCTTTTGGCCCAGCAGGAAGTTCTCATAATGGAATGCTGTTCATCTCATCCGGAGATAGGCAGATTATGGATCCGGCACAGAGTTTTGATAATAATTTGGGTAAAATAATAAGACTACACGATGATGGACGTATACCAAACGATAATCCTTTTAAAGAAATGGGATTTCCAGCAAACACTATATGGTCCTTAGGACATCGAAATGTTTTGGGGGTTTCATTTGCACCTAACAATAATCTATGGGCTAACGAAATGGGACCATTACACGGCGATGAATTGAACTTAATTTCTAAAGCAGCAAACTACGGCTGGCCCGAAGTTTCTGAAGGAAATCATTACAATGGCGAACACATCCCAAGCCATGCGACTAATGAAAAATTTACTCCGCCAGTAAGATTTTGGGTACCCACCATCGCTCCTTCATCATTGGCGTTTATGCCAATTAACAAGGATAATAAGTGGTCGGGAAATGCAGTTATTTCCGGATTAAAAAGTAAATCTATATTCAGATTGGAAGTACAAAACGAGCAGGTAGTCAAGCAAGAAAAATTCTACTTAGGTCAACGTATAAGAGCAGTAACTATCAGCCCTAATTTAGATTTATGGGCAATTGAAGATGGTAGCGGAGCTCGTTTATTAAAAATAGCTTTAAACTAAGAAATATACAAATATAGGTGTAAATGTATAAGGCCGAAGAAACTGGCAGTGTAACCGATATCAGTTGGAGGAAAAAGTCTCGTTAAAACTCTCAAATACACTTTCTAATGATGTAGGAGCTTTGCAACTTTGATAAATATTTACCCTCTTTTTTGCCTTTACTTGCTTACCATCAAAAGTCATTTCGCCATATTTCTCGCTCAAAACTACTTTCAATTCATCATTCTGAGAAGCCCTTATAAAAGCTTCGCCGTGTAAAAATTGTTTTACCTCACCAGTATTCATATTTTTTATGGCAAACACGTTTGTATCCAATTCGCAAGTCTCCTCGAGACTTACCCTTGCAACGAAAACATCTGGGGAGGTCCTAATAGTTATATATCCCGATTGCCATCCGATAGCAGCTAAACCAATTGTAAAAAATGCAATTTTTAACATATAAAGAACTCCCTGTGAAAAGCTGCAATAAACGTACCAATCAACTGATCGGACACTTCACAATTATTGTGTTCTTTAGTACCGAAACTTCTAAAATTCTAAGTTTTCCGGATCAAAAATGTTCCATCACTTGGTAGATTCTTATTGTATATTACTGTTGTGACACCAAAATATTTTTCACAATATCCAATAATTTCGTCATCAGAAAAATATACTATTCCTTGATTTGTGATTTTTCTTTGAGCAGCAATTTGCAAATTGAAGCCCATGGCAATCTCTGTCTTACTCCAAATTTCGTTTAATGAAGTTAAAAAATAATCCAACCAGTCTGAGAAACTTGATGAAGGAAAAAAATTATACGTACCTGACATTACTGTAAAATCCATAGGTATATGAGGCTTTGAAGATAGAAAAAAGGATGCCCTTTCGGATAAATACTTCTCTTGGCAATAATTAATTACATTTGAAGAAATATCGAAACCATAATAATATTTGAATTTGTTTGGATATAGGGAAGATAAAAACGTCAAGTAGGCCCCATATCCACACCCGATATCACCAATTCTTAATAATTCTTCAGAATTATATTTCAAAAATTGCTCAGTAATAACTCGAAACCGTAAAGCCTGCCGGTTTGCCGAATACCATAAACTTGCCTCCGGAACAGGGCCAAACTCATTAAACTTGCGATCATAAATCTCTGCAATTTTATTTTGAAAATTTTTCATTGTGCTTCTCTTAATATGACTTCTGTATGAAAAAAGTGAGCTTCTGGGGCCCAAGCGTATCATTGAAAATTAAATACTAAAATATAAAGCTTTCATGTCGTTCTAATTAATATGCAGGACAAAAAGGCTGAAAATATGAAATTATTTACTAAAATCATTGGTGCGTGTTCATTACTTCTTATAAGCGGGTGTCATTTAACAATTCCCCAATCTGCAGTATCAGGACCGCAACTTACACACACAACAAATGCTAATACATTGGAAGTGCGGGAAGCCCATCCTATAAAGGGTTCACAAAATGTAACCGTCCACGCTTATGCTTACACTAGAGGAAGCGACTCTTGTTCTCGTACTGTTGCACTGAATTTTAGCAGCGCATTAAGCTACACGCAAACGTTAGTTGCTTTACGAAATAGAGCTTTGGTTACTGGTGCTAATGCTTTATCTATAACCGGATGGAACGAGCATGGCGGCCATACAACGCTTACAGCGCACTTTTTTGATTGCCACTCAAAACGTGGCTTGTAAATAGCAATTGAGTGGAAACACCGCCTAAGCTAGGGTGTTTCCACTGCGGTACCAGATGCAGATACAATCACATGCTCACGCCCATTAAACGTGACATTAGTATACTTGATATCGTATCCGACTACTGCGTTAGCTCCTTTACGTAGAGCAGAGGCTTTAAGCTCAACAAGAGCCTCATTAATTGCAGCTTTGAGCGATTTCTCGAAAAACTTTGGCTTTCTGCGCGAAAATAAGGACAGAAATTTTTTAACAAACCCATGACTTTGCACAACAAAAAGACCTTCGCCTTGCACTATCCCATGTCGTTTACGAATTCTAAAATTCACTGCAGTTTCGCAAGTAACTAACATGTCCTCATATTTATTAAATAAGTTGTCTATGCTTTTAACATTAGTTGGCCTGTGAGGTTTATTTGCAGCTGCCACTTTGTCTTTTACTAACGATTTTACGTGACAGGCAACACACAAACCCTCATGCTCTCGAGCTACATTTGACTCAGTGAAACCCATTTTCGTATTACACTCTAAACATTTTGCCATGTTGTTTCTCCTGCTAGAATAACCTCACTCTCAGAGCTATCTAGTCAGCCTTTCCACCATTTCTGAATTGGTTTGCATCAATCTGGCTGAGCCATTAAACTGCTGCTGTGCTTTTATCATATTTGTTAGCTCGTCCGTTATATCAACGTTAGAACGCTCCAGACCGCCTGCCTGCAACGTTGCAAAACCTCTATCCGTAGGAGCACCAACGCTCAAAATACCTGAATTATCCGTTTGAACAAAGCGACCATTTCCCTTGCCCATTAAACCAACGGGATTTGAAAAAATACTTAGAGCTAAGGTCGCAACTGGTATTATATCAGCAGTCCCATATTCTACGCCAATTTTTCCATCACCAAATATTTTTAAATCAGTCATAGAAACTCCATCCTGCATAAGAGGAATTTGAATAGGACTAAGGCTATCTAGGTCAGACTCTAAATTAGCGAACTCCCCGTCCAGTGCTGGAGTACCAAGAATAAAGCAATTCTCGTTTGATCGGAGGAAACCCTGCTCATCTAATTCAAAGTTACCGTTGCGAGTGAAAGAAACATCTCCATTCGTTGGGTTTTTTAAGGTAAAATAACCATTTCCAATCAACGCTAAATCCGTTTTGCTTTGCGTGTTTAGAATGGAACCTTGTGCATCACTGTGTCTCGCCGAGTTTATAATCGCTCCTTGTCCAATTTGCGTTCTAGCAACCGCCTCGGGAGTGAAATCATCACCTAAATCAGAAAATGATACCAAAGACTTTTTAAAACCAATCGAATTTGCATTTGAAATATTATTTGAAACAACCGATAATTCATGCATGGCTGAGGCCATGCCAGATTTGATAAGCGAAAACATGTACTTCTCCTATTTTAAGGTGAGAAGCAAAAACTATGCCAATAAATATTCAAATATAAAGTTGATTAAATTAACCAAGAAAGTCGAAAAGTGATTTACTCGTAATTCTCGTAAAAGTTGCTTGAGCAGCCTCCTTATTAGTCATCAAGAATTCAAGTTTGGTAAGAAGTTCAGCTAAATCTGCATCCCGCAAATCAGCAATATTATCCTCTAGGTCTAAAAGCATATCCTGAGCTGCCGTTTGGTTCTCTTGTGCCCGCCGAGAGTATGCCCCGATTTCAGTTTTTACAGTAGAAAAATGTGTAAATGCCTCATTAATTTTTCTCGTAATTGGAAGATGCCGAAGTCTATCTTCAGAAATTGTATCTACAACATTAGAAGAGGCGATATCCTTTATTACTTTGACTTCAGCCTTACCAGGCGCAAAGTTAGAAATTTTAAAATTTTCAAGGTGTACCTCGCCAGACAATTTCTGAAGCCGTAATCTGTTTTGTGCTGTAACCGATGCAGACAAACCTGTAGCGGCGGTAAGTTTATTAATCTCGGAAGCGATCACAGAATAATCATTGCCGTAAACTTTTGAAGAAATCGAATGAACTGTGTTACCAAAATCAAGCTTGAATTCCACTGTAGCTTCATCATCAGAGCTAGGAAAAACCAAATCAACTGATGTCGCGTCGGAGAATAAATTATTTGACCGGGATGATGAAAGGTCCACATCCAGACTAGCTATATAATCATCTACAAGTTCAAAAATAGAGAAAGATTGATTTTCATAAGTTAAGTTTTGAAAAACATCTTGGCCAGACAGGTTCTGATTTACAAATGCATCAGACCCAACCTTTACTTGCTTTGGGATGCCTGAGCCTACAAATGAAACATTACCATTTTTATCGATTAAAAAAGGCTTCTTTTTACCTGAAATCCCACCAAATATACTATTACCAAAACTATCCTCTTGATTTGCTAATGAAAATAATTCGTCTTTGATAGCCCGAGCTTCGACACTGAACATTTGCCTTTCTGTTTCATTAAGGACGTCATTTGTGCTTTGTACCGACATTTCATTTAGCTTCATCAGTAAGTTTTGTGCTCTATCAAGAGTCAAATCGACGACTTCCAAATCGAGAAACGCTCTCTTTGAACTTTCTGTATATTGTTGCAACTCAGCTTTCTTCTCCTCAGCCGCGCTCAATCTTGCGATTTCGTGCAGGTTTTTGGATAACCTTAAGTCTTTAAGCCCAGACCCAACCTGAGCTTGTGCAGCACGCATCTCTTGACTAAGACGGGCAAAAAGTTCTGCATTTTTTTCGTGTAAGCGTGTTGTTCCGACTGTCATATTGTATCCAAAAGCCTCATATTGATCTCAATAGGGTATCTAGCATTTCTTTTGCGGTAGTAAGCACTCTGGCGAGAGCCTGATACGCCTGCTGCTGTTCTAAAAGATTTGCAGCTTCGGTGTCCAAATCCACACCTGAGAATTCAGATTTTCTGTCTAAAGCTACTTCATAAATTGCGTTAGAGTTCACCAAATTCTGTTCACCGGCCCTTAAATGAAACCCTGCGGTCGTAACTAAATCATTAAATTGGTTTGAATAGCCGCCTCTACCACTATCTTCGGCTAAGTTCGACAATCCAATAAGTCTTGTTAAATTTGAGGCATCATCAGTTTTTTGATTATAAGTTAGTACCTTAAATTCATCAGCTTTTTGTAATTGCCCGTCAATTTGCCAATCAAAGCCTCGGAACAGAAAATTGTTGTTTGAACTAATTGATCGAGATCCAATTAAATCGCCAGATTTAAGATCAAAAATATCAACTAAATTCGGATCATTTTTCTTGACCTTTACTAGCATTTCCCGCGGGTTCAGTTCCGTTGAATTGATGCCTACATTTCCAATGATGGTGGCTTTCTTGGACCCTGAAGAAACTAAAATAAGATCTTCACCAGCTAAATTGTTAATTGATATAACTTCATCTGCCAAAGACGAGACATTACCAGAAGTCACCACTCTGCTATTATTGTAATTAGACATAACTAAATCGCTATTTCGCAGCGTAATTTGAGAACTACTGGTAACAATTCCAAATGTACTTGAGTTATCGGTAGCCATCAAACGGACATCTTTATCGGTTATACTTTCATTTATTTCAATTTTTATTTTTGCCTTGTTGGAACCAGTTGATACCAACGAAACAGCAGCCCCTGCTGGTAAAGCCGGGTTTACTGTAATAGTATCGCCGGCTGTCAAAAAGGACAAAGAATAGGAGGTAGATCCAATTACCAATTTCGCAAAATCTGTCTGATCAGCTTGAGTTAAATCAATCTCTTCGGAAATTATTTCAGCAGTCGAAGAGTTAGAGACATGAAAATTATTTTTTTGAGAAGCTGAATTTGTGGACGAAGCCAATAGTGCATGTCCGCTGAGCACACCATCTTTTGCAGTTGCAAAAAACCTATAGTTTGAACCATTTTTCTCGAAACCTACACTTACTCTATCCTTTTCTGGACCGGTAACAGTAAATCTTGAAGAAGCCACAATTCTCTCCAAACCTTCTAAAAAGGATAGAGTTTCAGATCCAATTAAAACATTTGATCCCTCAAGTTTATAATCAACATCTATATTTATTGTAGCAACATACTTTTGCTCACCGAGTTGAAACTCAAAGGTTGCACCGTTCGGAGGATATCCATCGCTCATAGTAAAATTATCTCCCAAAAACTTTGTTTTCGGGTTATTTTTTCTTATCTCAGTCACAATCTGATTTGCAATGTTTCCAGATGAAAAATCATTTAAATTACGGGGTTTCACACTCACTGAAATATTTGAATTCGAGTTGTCAGAAGAAACCGTAAGGCCGTAAGAAGCAGAAGCAGCTACTGGAATTGAACTATTTTCATCAACCGCATTCCCATCAATCAGAGAATTAGTATAAAAGCTGTAAGCTGTCGAGTTAGTTTGCGCATCATTCGACTTGTTAATGAAACCATCATCAAAAACTGATCGAGCACTGTTTTTATTAACACCATTAAAAATCAAATTGAAAGATGAAGGGCTTATAAGCTCTACTTGCCCACCAGAAACAATATGCTGTCCATTTGAAATATTTGTTAGAGTGGTTTGTATGGATTCACCAAATTTATTCAACTGTCGCGCTGAGATATCTGAGACTAAAGCCATGTTTTTTATCGAAATATCATTACCATCTGGTCTAAATAAAACTAATGCTCCAGCGCCTGAAACCGAAGCACTTATTCCAGTCTCTTCAAATCGTGAATTGATCTCTTTTGCTAACTGAGAGGTGTCTAAGTTAGCGATTGTAATATCAATAGATTCTGCCACAGAATTTTTGCCAAATAGATCAAATTGTATCCTACCATTTGCAATATTTAACAATTCAACTTTGTTGGAGACAAATGCAGTAATACCGAATTGTTCAATTTCGTCATTAAACTTATCAGCAATTTGACCAGCCATCATTCCTTGTTCTGAGGAGAACTGCGCAGACCGACCCGCCTCTGTACCTACTGTTACTTCAGATGACATTCCAGCCCTAGAAGTTGGAAAACTATTTGCAGCGTATACATTTAAGTTATCGGAAAACCCAACTCCAGTGATTGATGCAATATGAGAGCCTTCTGTAGTAAGCCTCTTTATTTCTCCACCAAGATAGTCATTAGCTTGTCCTTTAGTGAGGTACTTTGCAGAATACTGCGCTTGATCAGAAAAACCATTTACTTGCAAGATAAGTTCATTTGCTTCTTTTTCTGACAAAGGCTTCCCGGTAAGTTGTATTCCCTCGCGAGTAAATATCTGTAAGTTTGCTATTCCCTCATCCGATGGGATCATAATCCCATCTACATTATTTAAACTTCCTGATGTTAACTTACTGTATGAGCCATAAGGTGGCTGACCTGCAGACGAAATGGTTAAACTTTTCGAATTCCCACCCGCGTGTAGACCCAGATCAGAAAAAGAAAACAAGTTGCCATCAGATTTGATTCCACCGTTATTCAAAAACTTGGCAAGATCACTGTAGTCGGTGATCTGATCATATATAGTATTCAGTGAAAATATATGCTCTACGCCACCAAGAGTTACCTTAAGTTTTGAGTTAGTATCAAGACTGGGGATTGGCACGGAATATTGAATTTTAGCTTGTGACTTTAGAGATGTCAGATCTGAAATACTGTCTAAATCTTCAAGTGTACCGAGCACACCGCTACTTACGAAACTTACTGAATTTGCAACGTTCCTCTGGACTGCTAAAAGCTCAGTTAGATCATCAAGATCATCGTTTCTGCTATCTGCAAAACGGGCAAGATCAATTTTTGCTTCACTATTATTGCTACCCAATGGCTCTACTGTATAAAACGAGCTAGCTGCAAGTTGTCGTCCATCAGCAAGTTTAACCTTAAGATTTTCAGACAAATTGTTGGAAACCCGAACAGTGAATTCATCGCCTAATGCCGGTAAGCCCTCCAAATTAAATCGAAGACCATCAAGTGTGGTACTATTTTTGAATTCTTTTAATTTTGATCCATTAGAGTCCGAAATTGACCAAGATTGTTCCTCCGCCTGAAAGCTTACCTTAAGTATTTTATTAACCCAGACATCTGAAAAACCCTCTACCTGCAACTGAGTATTACTGTCTTTTTGAGGTTTTTTTTCTATCTTCACTGCGTCAAGGCTGAAGAAGTCAATTCCGTTATTACCGTTTAAATCAATTCCAAATCTATGAAGTTCATTAAACTCGGAAGTTAACTTCCTGGATAGTTGGTCTAACTCGCCTTTTACCGATGTTAGTGTGATATCAGCTGCTAGATAACCAGCAATTTCACCAGATTGCACTTGAATTTTTGACAACGCACCATTTGCACCATTTGCTAAGCAAATTCTTGGCACATTATCTACCAATTGAACATTCAATTGATTTACTTCAAGTCCATCAACAAGGGTTTGGCCTTGGCCGGACGTGCCTACTGTAATTCGTACAGACCCATTGGATTTGTAATCAACACTAATAGCTGTAATTTTACTCAAATCATTAATAAGGCCGTCACGCTGATCCAATAAATTATTAGGGACACTTTTCGGACTTGCATTTCCGAGTATTTCTTTTTGAATTGCATTTACAGATTTCAAGATATTGTTAAAATCTCTTACGTTATCAATAACATTTTCTGCAACGAAATTTCTCAAATCATCAATTCCTTTGGCGGCAGTGCTTATAGAATTTGCAACTGCCAACCCAGCATCAACTGCAATATGACGTGCGGCTAAATTAGAGGCATCTTCAGAAACTGTCGAAAGGCTTGTAAAAAAGTTTTGGAGCCTTTCAGATACTGTCATATCACTAGGCCTCAGAATCCTTTCCAATTTTTCAAGTATAAGGGTTTGTGAAGTAGAAGAAGACAAATCGGATGATGCATTGTTTAGTTGAACTTCTATAAACTCATCAAAGGCCCTACTTATACCGTCAACCACAACACCATAGCTTGTATGAGAATTTACAGATAATACGTCAGCAGAACTCGATTTAACTTCTTTATGGTTAGCCTCTCGGCGCGCATAATTTGTATTGCCAGCATTAGCAATATTTTGACCAGTTGTAGCTAGACTTTCTTTATAAGCTTTGATGCCAGATCTAGCAATTCCAAACAGATCACTCATAACTATGTCCCAGTTCTTGACATTTGCCGCACGATAGAGGCCGCAATACCTATATCGACCGATGAGCTCGATTTATTAGCTAATTCTTGATCTAGCATCTGTTGAAAGTTGTCATCATTTTTATTGTCAAACAGCCCTTCGCTTAATTTGCTCTGTCTCGATTGACGCATCAGAGCTTCTATAAAAATTGCCTCAAACTGCTCAGCAACTTTGTTAAGGGCCTGGCTCGAATTATCTTCAGTGACCCTAGGAGACAAATTATGTCTATGTTTTAAATGACCATGATCTATTGATCCCAGGTTTGGAACTTCAAGATAGTTTGAGATTGGGAAATCCGCCATCTTGGCATCCTTAGATTACGATTAGCTCTGCATTGAGGGCTCCAGCTTCCCTTAATGCTTCTAAAATCGCTACCAAATCTGATGGAGTTGCGCCAACTGCATTGATTGCGTCAACTAATTCACTAAGTGACACACCCGCGTCAAAAAGAAATGCCTTTGCTATTTCTTCATCAACTTGTATATCTGTATCTGGAACCGCGGCTGCGCCTGCATTTGCCTCTGCTCCGGCACCAATTGCAACTGCATCACCAGCTTCGACATTTTGGTCTTCGTTAACTCGAACTGACAAAGTTCCGTGAGAAACTGCAGCCGGCGTTACTTTAACATTACCACTGATAACAAGAGTGCCCGTCCGGGAGTTAACAATTATTTTTGCCGGAGGTTCACTTCTCTCCACTTCAAGGTTCTCTAAAATTGAAACAAACGAAACTTTTTGTCCTGGATCACTTGGAGCACGCACCTTAATACTGTTCGTGTCCAAAGCTACCGCGCTATTTGCGCCAAAGCTGTCGTTGATTTTTGCCGCTACATTATTGGCAGTAGAAAAATCTCCTCGATGTAAATTTAAGATAACAAAATCTGCATTCAAAAACTCCGTAGGAACAATCCTTTCTACAGATGCGCCTCTTGGAATTCTACCAACAGTGGGAATATTTACTGTCAAAGAAGAATTGTCAGCACCAGTTACTCCAAGACCGCCCACGACAACATTACCTTGCGCTATCGCATATGTCTCCCCATCAGCACCTAGTAGCGGTGCCATTAACAATGTGCCACCCTTAAGGCTCTCTGCACCTCCAATCGTTGAAACTGTCACATCAATAGCCTGACCCGGTTTCGTAAAAGGTGGAAGTTCGGCGGTAATCATTACTGCCGCAGAATTATCCCCGTTCAGACCTTTAACATCTGAACTAACACCAAATCGTGAAACTAGAGACTGCATAGATTGCAAGGTAATTCCAGTATTACCGTCACCTGTGCCAGCCAAACCTACCACAACACCATATCCAACGAGTTGGTTAGACCTAACGCCCGCGATAGACGCTAAGTCTTTTAATCTATCAGCAAATGATACCGATCCTAAAAAACAGAAAAAATAAAGTATCGAAGTTAAAAAACAAACTTTTCGCATTTAACTCTCCTATATTGGGGAAATATTCTCTAGAAATCGAGAATACCATCCTTTTTTTCCTGAAATAGCCGTATCGCCGGCACCTATATAGTCAATATCAGCATTAGCTATTCTATCAGATGGAACAACATTGTCAGATGAGATGTCACGTGGACGAACAATTCCGCTAACTCTGATATATTCATCTCCATTATTCAAGGTAAGCTTCTTCTGCCCAAGTATTTCAAGGTTGCCATTACCAAATACCCTTACGACATGAACAGAGATCAATCCTTTAAGAGAATTTGATTGGTTACTTGAACCTGACCCTGTGAAAGACTGTTCTGAACTCGCTGATAAATCTGCAGACTCAGGTATTAATTCAGTTCCGGCAAGGTTTTCTAATATATTCGGAAGTGTAACCTTGGAGTCACTTTTCTTGGCACTAGCGGCATTTTGCGACTTTGTTGCTTGAAAACTTTCGGTGAATGAAACAGTTAGAATATCTCCGACCCTGTGAGCTCTACTCTCCATAGCAAACAAACCACTTTTGTTTTTATTGTAAATAGCGCCGAATCCAGGCTCACTTATTTCTTCGTCAGTAGTTGCTAGATAGATTGGCTCAAAGTCATCACTCCTCAGATTCTCGACGTACTGCCCACATGAGGACATCAGAAAAAATACTAATATACAAAATCTAAACATTTCTCACCTAGAGGTTTCTTGAAATAAATTGCATCATTTCATCTACTGCTGTAATTGATTTAGAGCTCACTTCATAAGCTCTCTGTGTTTCGATCATATCAACTAATTGCTGAACCACATTGACATTTGAACTTTCTACGTAGCCTTGCAAAACCTTGCCGAAGCCACCATCCAAGGGCGCACCCTCTTGAGGTTGACCACTCTCTGCCGACTCTACCAAGAAATTTTCCCCAATTGGCGTAAGACCGCGCGGATTACTAAAGTTAACTAAAGATATTTGTCCTACTTCTTGCCCAAAATCATTACCAGGGACTGTCACACTCACAATACCGCTGTTAGAAATATTTATACCGGTAGCATCCGCAGGTATCGTAATTTGTGGCTGCACAACATATCCGCTTGAAGTCGTTAAAAGTCCTTCTGCATTTCTTGAAAGAACGCCAGAGCGGGTATAGCCAACTCTACCATCGGGAAGAAGTGCTTGAAAAAACCCGGCGCCATCAATTGCTAAATCAAGCGAATTATCAGTACTGACTAGACCACCCTGTGTAAATAATTTTTGGGTACTCACAACCTTTACACCCGTACCAACAGCAAGTGGAGAGGTTAGAGCGGTATTGTCTGCAGTTTGTGATCCTGCGTTTTTTACTATTTGATAAAAAAGAGACTCGAAATTTGCTCTATCGCGTTTAAAACCTGTTGTATTAACGTTCGCTAAATTATTTGCAATCACTTGCATTTTATATTGTTGCGCCGTTAGACCGGTTTTTGCAACATGCATTGCTGAAGTTGACATATTAGTACCCTATATTTTTCATATATATGAGCAAACTTTATGCCAATTAAGATTTTTAGCTTGATTAATTCGGCAAACCCAAGAGCTTGGCTCCAGCAGAATCTAAATCGCTAGCCTTTTTGATAAGCTTTACATTAATTTCGAATTGCCTTTGCATATCAAGGTTTCTAACCAATTCCTCAATAGCGTTTACGTTAGAAGCCTCTAAAAAACCTTGACCAAATTTACCAGTTTGATCAGCAATAGGAACGGTGCCATCAATCTTTCTAATTCTTCCATCGATACTTTTGGATAATTGGTCTAACTCCGTCTTGGTAGACCCAATAAATCCTACGGCCGTGAGATCTCCGTTAGCCGCTCCAGGTTCTTGAACTAGCACTTCACCAATATCTGTAATATTTATAGACGAGAATGGTGGAAGTGTAATTGGTTCCAAATTATCAGAGAGAATTAAGTCTCCAGCACCATTAATTAATTGATTCTGAGCGTTAACAGAGAGGTCACCCCGCCTGGACAAAGCAATCTGGCCATTATCTGGCTGAATAAAAAAGAAAGCCTCATTTAAAATAGCAATATCTGTCTCAACCCCAGTATTCTGAAGTTGGCCCATCTCACTGGAAAACAAACGCCGATCTGTTTCCAACGGTAATACCTTAGCTGTTTCTCGATCCAGAGCTTTCAAAAATCCAGCATTTCCCTCATTAGGCAAATCTCGTCTGAAGCCCGGAACATTGACGTTAGCCAAGTTATTAGCAAGATCAAATTTTAGATCCTGCATTTGCCTAATAGCAGATAGGGCCGTTTGTGCTAATCTATCCATAAAGAAAACCTAGAGCCAATCATTAGTTCCTAATATTAATAATCGTTTGGGTCATGCTCGTAGATGTTTCAATAGCTTTAGCAGCAGCTTGATAATTACGCTGTGACGTGATGAGGTTTACCAATTCCTCAGTAATATCAACATTTGAGCGCTCTAAAGATCCAGATAAAATTTGACCAAAACCATCTTCAGAAGCTTCGCCCAACTCCGGATCCCCACTTGCTGCAGTTGAAATGAAAGTCGAATTACCAATTTGTTTCAATCCAGATTGGTTGGTAAAACTTGCGATCATAATTTTACCTAAAACCACATTTTGACCATTTGAATAACCAGCTTGAACATTTCCGTAGGTATCAATTTCTAAATTTGATAATCGTCCTTTTGTAAACCCGTCCTGAGTGACTTCATTAGCTGCAAACGGCTGATCAAAAGAAGATGCAGTAGAAAAATCTACTGTAAGTTCCTTACTTGGAAAACCTGTATATTTTACCTTGGTAATGGGACTAATAATTTCACCTGCTAAGCCAAATGTTAATTCTCCTTCATCAAGGTAGAGCGGATAAAAATCTTCAACCATATTATCCACAAAGTCTTGATTATTGGCGGTAATCTCACCAGTCGGAGAAATGAAAAGTGGTCGTCCTAATTCATCTTTGGCCTGAACGGGTGTACGCACCTCAGCTGTTTCACCAAGCCCTAGAGGCATGTCATTCAATCCAAAGCGTAAGGCACCCTTGATTGAAAACAAAGAGCCTTCTCCCGTAGTGGCTGTGGTAAAAGTAAAATTGTTTTTTACACTGTCATAGACTACTTTTACACCTCCTACGGCTTCACCAGAGACAGGATTAACCATTTGGTTGATTCGTGTTTCTAATGCCTTTGCAAGGGTCGAGCCCTTATAGTTTCCCTCTGGCACAGTGATCAAGCCGCTTACTCCATTGACGACGACAGTAAATTTATTTTCATTCGCTAAAGAGGTCACTGTAAATGCCTTTGTCATATCCATCAGGCCTTCACCACCTTCAGATATTGCAGGTCTTGAAACCAAGCCTGTTGGACCGGTGAAACCTTCTACCCCATCACGTGGGAAGCCAATAACAGTGTTTGTTCCCTTACCAATCTTATTAAATGCATAGGCTGCATCATCCGTTGCATCTCGAGCACCAAAAAGGTCTAGCCCATATCGTCCGACCGCAATACTCGAGGCAGATTGAACATTAGGTACTCCTACGGCAGAGTTTGCAGCTAATGCTTCGCCAGTCGTTCCACTTGTTATATTGAAATTGTTTGCAACAGTGTCAAACTCAACCTGCATACCATATCTTTTGTTTTGTGCTCGAACATCTGGACCGTCAATTACAAACGGAGTGCCTCTCAGCAGAGTATCAGTCGTAAGGTCTATCTCAGGATTTTCACCAAAAGATGGAACACCAAGACCGTTCGTGCCACTATCTAATTTCTTACTATAAACTGTGAATGAATCGAAGCCGATGCCGGTGCCTTTACCAAGATCCTTATTCAAGCCGTCAAACGTTAAATTTTGGTTTGTTTCGTCGTAGCCAATTTTAAAAGACGGTGTTCTTTCATCAATCCAATTTGTTTTAGTAGTAACGGCATTAAGACCATATTCTGATAGTGCGCCAGCCGCCTTCGCAACGCCCGTGAAATTTATAGAATTAGCAGCAGCCGTGGTAGCATCGCCTGACTCTCTTTTAGCAGCGTCCTTAATTTCTCGAACGACAATTTTATTTGAGTAGTAAATTTCATCCACACCCTCTACGATATCTTTGGTGGATTCAAAGTAAGATTCTAGAAAAGCGGAAGGTTTTGCCAAAATTCTAAAAGGGTTGGCCTCACCACCAGCAACCACATCAGCAACTACAGTACCTGTGACTATATGATCCAATACGTATACTGTATTTAGGCCCACGACGGTTGCACTTTTAACACCTACTTCCCCCGATCCTACCTGTGAAATAAAAGCCGTAGACGGTGCATCGGCGGCATTTACTGGTTGGAAACGGAAAACCTCCGGTGCTGCTGGAAGGTCACCAGTTGGTAACGTCACGTTCAACCTTCCATCGCCATCCACGGAGTATGCCGCTTTCGCCGCCGAATTCATGGCGTCATATGTTGTAACATCCGGTACATTTGCAACATTAGAATAAGCTATGAATCGATTTACCGCATCGCCTGCGGCTCCTCCAGTCGGCGTAATATCATCATTTTTGTGTGCGACAGTAATCACGTCGTAGGCCGTTGGAATTGCATTATTTGCTATCGCAGAGCCCACTGTCCTTTTAAACAGTCTGCCCTCTACACCAAGCTCAGCGGCTTTGGTTCCATCTGCACCTTCGCCTGTTGCAGCATGGGAATATTTATTCAAAGCATCTGTCATTAACATCTGTGCGTGAACAAGAAATTTATCTAAAGTTAACCCTTCTTTGATGGTAGTGACGTTAGACTCAACAATAGAAGTCGTATGCATATCAACCGCGATCGGAGTAATTAAGCCAGTCGACTTACCATCTCCAGAATTTTTTTTCAGATCAAGCGTAAAAACATTATCTATATCATCTGTTAATTGTACTTTTTTATCGTCACCAAAGCCATCTCGTAAAGCGTTTTCAACGGCAGCCGCTAGCTGAACCCCATTGTAAGTACCTGGCGGAATATCTACTGAGACAGGTCCACTGCTATCGACGTCAACAAGTAGGAAATCTTTACCCCAAAAAGGACTATTTGCCGTCGGAGTAGTGCCATTAAGTGTTTGAAACTCATGGGTGCGCTTAAAGTGCATAGGGTCAGTAACAATCTCAACCGTTTTACCATCACCAAGATATGTTTGAAGATTAAAGCCAGTCAATTTCGCTGGTGTTGAGTCCTTCGCCGCCCCGAGATCGTCTGCCTTATATAGAGCGGAACCTTTACCCTCTAAGATGTAAGCTGGGTCTGGTACATTTGTGGTTTTTTGACCAAATTTATCGATAAACTGTGCAACACCCTTCTTGTCCGTAGCACGCGTCAACTCGGGCAATATCTCTTCTCCGTCTACAAACATTTTAGTATCGTACTTGAATGTTGCATCATCATTGGAAGGGTCTTGTGTCTTAATGTAAAAAATTGTGGCTGATTTTGGATTACCCATGTTATCAAAAATTGTGACAGAAGAAGAAGCAGAAAACGTTTTAGGATCATTTACGTCAAAAGTAACTGAAGCAGGGATAATGGGCGCGTCTGCGGGCAAATTAACACCCATACTTACATTATTTGTTTCTTTAGGATCACCGAATTCAGTTTGAAGCTGCATTTTCATAGCCCCGGTGAATGTCTTGTCAGAGACCGCACCGTCTGAGTCAACAGGATAACCGAGTAAAAATTGTCCATTACTGTCCACAATAAAGCCAGAGTCATTTAAGTTGAAAGAACCATTTCTTGTGTAAACAACCTGCCCAGTGTTACCGCCAGCCTTTAAAGCGAAAAAACCTTGTCCCGAAACTGCCATGTCCAACGTGTTAGTTGATTGTACAATATTTCCTTGAGAAAATTGCTGAGTAATTGACTTAGTACCTGCACCGCTACCTACGACATTTGTCTGCAGAGGGGTCGTACTGAAAATATCACCAAATTCAGCGCGACTCTTTTTAAAACCAGTAGAACCAACATTTGCAATATTGTTCGAGGTGGTTGAAATATCGGTCTGGGCACCCTTTAAACCTGTTAGTGCAGTAAAAAAAGACATGTTTGACTCCTATTGAGCAGTATTAAAATTTAAAAATTTGTTGCAATAATTATGCCAATTATTGATTTTTTGAGCTTTTACCTAAAATTTACAGCTGATGAGACATCTAAATCTCCATAATCTTCAACATTGAGAAGGACTTGTTTGGTTTCCCCAGAACCGACTGATGCCGAGATAACTCGCGAATAAATTGATGGACTTAGCTGTTCAGGCCCATTACCGGTATCAATTATTGCCTCTATTTTAATTCGTTTATCACTTTCCAAAATATCTTCCGGAATATCGGACCACTTGAAGCCTACCAAACCAGCCGACTTTGATCCTAAATCATCGATAAATAACTCTTCATTAGTTTCTGCATCAAAGTAAGAAATTGTTGTAGATCTTGTGGCCTCCGGCAGATCTAATACTCCGTGTAATTCGCCTTTTTCATCAGGACGACCAAAACTACCAGGGACCAATACCGAATGACCCAATAGATTTGACGCGGTAGCTATCCGTGCCTGGTCAAATTCTTCAACTAATTTACCTAAAGAGCCATTCATTTCTTGTATACCTGTCACAGTAGAAAATTGGGCCATTTGAGCAATGAAGTCTCCATTATCCATTGGTGCAAACGGATCTTGATTTTGCAATTGCGTTGTCATTAATTTTAGAAAATCTGATTGACCAAGCTGATCTTTTTTTGCTTTTTCAGCCTCAGTCTGTTTCACAATTCCTAACTTTTCAAAGAGTGCAGCCTGAGCACTGTTGGGATCGATTGATGTCATAATAGCTCCTATTTACCCATATTTATGGTGCGCATCATAAGCCCTCTAAGAGTACTTATAACTTCTACATTATTTTCATACTGCCGAGATGCCTCTAGCATCTCGACCATTTCTTCCTCAGCATCCACGGCTGCAGTATAAATATAGCCATTTGCATCCGCTTTAGGGTGCCCAGGTTGATAAGATTTATCCGGCAACCTATCAACTGCCACGATGTCTACGACATCGACTGAAGATACCCCACTTTTCTGTAAATCATCTGCATAAATAGTTTTAAATACAGGCTTTATTGCCCTATAGGCATCACCCTCACTGGAAGCCACAGATCTAGCGTTTGCAAGATTACTCGCAACTGTGTTTAATCGAACCATTTGGGCTGACATACTACGTGCCGCTATATCAAATACATTTTTTATATCAGCCATCTCATTCACCTTTTATTGCCGACATCAAACCAGAGATTTTACGATTTAAAAACTCAAGCGAAGTTTGATAACGCATCACATTTTCAGAAAATTGCATTTGTTCAACATGCAATTCTACCGTATTACCGTCTTTTGATGGAGTAACGTTTTGTCGAAATTTTACACCTTCTTCATTTGGGCCTATACTTGTTTTAAAGTGACGGTTGTCTGTAATATTAACCTCACCAAGACCCATTTTATTCTTTAACAAGTCACTAAAATCTAAATCTTTTGCTTTAAAGTTAGGTGTACCCGCGTTCGCAATATTTGATGATAATATCTCATTACGCCTGGACCGTAGGCCTAGAGCTTCTGAATGCACCTTTAATTGACTTTCAATAGATTTCACGGTTTTGTCCATTTAAGTTTAATTTGGTTCAAATATTGCAAGTACTGTGCCAAATAACGGAGACGAGAAATGAATGAAGAAAATAAGACTGTATTGTCGCCGTCTGTATTAGGCGAAAGAAATGATTTATTGCGAAAATTTGGAAATCATTCCTTCAGCTCTGCACTTAAGGAAGTCAATGACGCTCTAACATTGGAAAACGACGACAGTATAGAAAAGTTAGGGCTTTTAGCTGCTAAGAGCTGGATACTTAGAAAACAACTTTATGTGGCACTCCATGATCCGTACATATCTGCGCTAAGTGAAATCGAAGAAGACGGCATTTTTGATGGCTTCGATGATGAGGATTACAATGAATTCGACAGCTTGTTTGACGATGAGGAAAACGTAAAAAAAGAAAAAATGGTCGAAATAATAGTTTTGAAGAAAACTAAGATTTATGAGAAGGACATTGTCAAAGACACAATAATGGAAGTCGATGAAGAACTAGCAAAAACTTTGGTAGATCAGGGCAAAGCTAAAATACATGATAGCAAGTAGTAGGTAAACGTTTATGTTAGATCATAGTTCTAGAGAATTGGATATCGCCAACTTAAATCAGAAATATCTAAACAAAGACCAGTATTCTTAACCCTTATTATACCCTTACTATCTTCCTGAAACTTTGACGTTTTCAAATATATAGAAGCTGGCCGAGCAGGATTATTAGACAACAAATCTCTAAGCTCATCGTATGGCTCTGGATCTAAATTTATAGAGGCAACCGCAACCGGTCTTTTTTCATCAAATTTCAATGAACCAATTATTCCAATATCTTGTTTTTTTTTGTTGAACAATAACGTACAATTCACTGACGGAATTTCCGAGATATCGCAGGACACCGATATTTGACAAGCGCTGCTCAGACTTCCTCTAACAAGTTCAACACTTTGTACTGTCAAATGAAGACTATAAATCCGTTCTGCATTTAAATAATTTGCACTATGCATTTACCTCACTCTCAATGAGCTTTCTCAGCGTCTTAATTGCTGCCGATTTTATTTGCGAAACTCTACCAGTAGATACTGACAATACCTCGGCGATTTCATAAACATTCAATTCTTGTACATAGTACATCTGAAGAACCATCAACTGTTGATGGTTCAATTTCTCAATTTTTCCCCTCAATATCTGCTTTAATTCACCATTTAGAATTTTTTCTTCAACGGACTTATCCATCGAAAATAAGAAGTCACCGTAAGCTTCGGTTGCTTCCTCTATACTTTGATGTTTACTAGCGGCAAAATCATGCTTCCACGACATCAAATCGCTTACCTCTACATTCAATTCTTTAGCAATTTCATTAGCGTCAGGCTCACGTTTAAGTTCTAATTCCAACTTGCGCATCGCCTTATCAAAATCTTGCTTTCGCCGAATTGTGCCTCTGCACAAATTTGAAGACTTTCGCAAATAATCCACGATAGCGCCCTTAACACGTAAACTTGCATAACTCTCAAACACGACTCCCTCGTGTGGTTCATAATTATGGGCCGCTTCTATTAGCCCAACCATACCTATTTGAAGCAGGTCTTCGACCTCTACAACCTGGTGCACCCGTCCTAAGTAATAGTACGCAATCTTTTTAACCACACTCATATTTTTATTTATGAGTTCTGACTTTTCGTCCAGTTTTTGTGCGTAACCATGCATTAATATCACCCAAGTTTACTATTAAAAAACCTAACATTATTTGATTTAACTGGCTTTAAGCCCGATATGTTATTAACAATCAGATTAACTTGCTTTCTTAAATTGCTATCGAGATTCTTATTCAATATGTAGGGTTTTCTAGAAATAATAGAGTTACTTATTACCTTACTATCAGGCAACCAGCCCAATAATTCTAATTCAATATTGAGAAACTTCACACATATTTTTTGAAATGCCTCAAAACTATTGGTAGCCGATTTTTCACTTTCTGCTAAGTTTACAATCACACTTACCTTATCAATGCCTTTTTCTAAATTAAGGGCTTTTATAAATGCATATGCATCCATAAAGCTTGTTGGCTCACCAACTAAAATTATAACAACGCTGTCACATGCAGATGCAAATTCGATACTTGAATCAGAAGCACCGGCAGGCGTATCGACAAATAAGTAATCAAGGGTATTCGTTAAATGATCGATTGACCTTATAACTTCCCAACGCTTTTGGCTGTCAATGTTCATGATATCTAATATACCGGACCCCCCCGGGATTAATTGCAAGTCGGCAAAACAGTTATATATGATTTCGTCAATATTCTTGGATCCATTTAAAAAATCACTAACGTTAACGTCTACCTTTTGATCCAACATGATATGCGCATTAGCCAGACCAAAGTCAGCATCAAGTAATGCGACTCTTTTTTTATCGAGTGCCAATTTCAAAGCCGAATTAACTGCTATCGATGTTTTTCCAACACCTCCCTTTCCACTAGCAATTGCAATCGTGTGGACCATAATCTACCTATGCCTTTTCATTAATTTTTTTTGCTAAGAATGACTCTATTTGGGCAAGTTTAGCAAAGTATAAACCATCATTTGCTTGATCTATACCAGAAAAAAATAAGCACTTTAAATCAAATTCTAGTATTGCAGAAATCTCAGGAACAGATATGTCGCAGATATCTAGCTTAGTGAAGGCTACAAATTGGCTTTGATGTACTTTAGGTTGTATAGACTTAATCAATAAATCGTAGCTAGAACCAACGGCTATTGTATTGATGACACTTATCTTAACCTCTGGTTTGATCTTTTTTAATTCGAGAAAAAGAAAATCAAGATCTAAATTTTCATTGGTCTTTTCTATCACTAATGCTTGTGCAGATTTGCCAAAAGAATCTTTGGCCACTTTAAATAGCTTTTTAGAATTTTTATCATCTATCTGGGAGATTTCACGATCTTCGAGGTCATCTTGCAACATAGAGCAAAATTTCTTTGCAAATAGTGATTTCCCAGAACTTTTTTGACCGACGACGATGAATACATCGCTTTCATCAAAGTATTTGTTTTTCCCACTTACGAATTGTTTCGAAATGCGTTTGATTAATGAATCAATTTTCTCTTCACCAGCCGTTTCTTTTATCGTTTCAACAACTTGCTTACTGAAACCCATCACTCGTAACCTTGTATATGGATCTTCTTCAGAAGAACTTTTTTGATTTTCATTGTAAAGTTGTTTTAGCTCTAAAAGTTCAGAGATTACTTGGTCTATTTTTTTGGTAGTATGCATGTCAGTAGGAGTATCAATAACATGCGGTTCCGATGCTGCAGTAATTGTTTCATCTAAAATAGAGGGAAAAGATTTAATTCTATAATCACCTTCTAAAACAAACGGCTTTTCTTTTTTTGTAAATGCAGCATGATCATCCGTTGCGACTATTTCAATTTGTCCACCAGTCTTTCGTGTCGAGACAATGTAAGCGTCATCACCCAATTTTTTTTGGATTTCTTCCATTGCCAAACTACTATCAGCTGCTCGAACAGTAATCTCAGTCATCTACCCTTTCCTTTTTTAATTATTTATCCAAATCTTCATCTGGATCGGCCTCTCCAATAGTATAAGCTATTTCGACACTACGGTCTTCAGGCAGTTCCGTAAAGCTTAGAACATTTACCGCTGATATTTGCGCCCTTACGAATCTTGACACATGTCTCCTGATTTGTGGTGCAACAATCAAAAAGACTGCCTTACCCTTTTTATTCAACTCCTCCGTTGCGTTATTTAAATTCGATAAAATTCGTTTTGCTAAAGTTCCATCTATGAGAAGCATTTTTTCATCAGGATTTTGTTTAACTGCATTAAGTATCATTTGCTCCAAATCAGGGGAAAGCGTAACGAGTGGAAGAGTTTCTTTAAATTTTGTAAGCCGCTGAATTAACAATGGTACTAATTTAGGTCGTATTTGCTCCGAAATATCGTCATTAGAAAGTTTTTGCACATTAGCATTACTGAGTTCATTAATAATCACATGTAAGTCAGAAATTGGAACGGCCTCTGATAGAAGGTTTTTCAATAATGCTGTTAATTGGTGTAGCGGTATAATTTTTGGAATAACAGATTGAACCAAATTTGGATGTGAGCTTTCAAGATCATCAATTAAACCTTGAACCTCGTCTTGACCTAAAAGATCAGATGCGAAGTTATTTAAAATTTGACCAATATGTGTAATTATAACAGATGTTGGGTCAATAACTACGTAACCTTTGGACTGAGCATCGTTGCTTAACGCGGGATCAATCCAGAAAGCCTCCACACCAAATGCTGGATCAGTGACTTTCAAGCCATGTAGTTCTACTTGCACATTATCTTCTGGAATGGCTAAAATTTTGTCAGCAAAAATATAGTCATCGGCAACTATTTTTTCACCAATCTTTATTTGGTACTGTGACGGCTCTAAATCCATATCGTCTCTAATTCTTATACCAGGGATCACAAAGCCTAGTCGCTTAGAAACCTCTTTTCTTATCTTAGTAACACTTGGAACCAGACTATCTTCATCTTCACTGGAAACAAGTGTGACTAAACCATACCCTATATTAAGAGAAATTTTGGAATTATCCTTTACCGACGAGATATCAAAGTCTGCTTCATCTTCATCTTTAGCCTCCTCTTCCTGCTTATCATTTATAAGCGTTTGTGAGCTTTCTCTTCTGTAAGCTATGAAGGCAAGCGCCCCCGCGAAAATAGCAAATAAAATAAATAATCCGTTTGGCATCCCAGGAATTAGTCCCAATGCTAAAATGACCAAAGAAGTGGGTACCCAAGCAGAGGATAGATTTACCTGTTTTGTAATATGCTCTGACATATTTTGAGCAGACGAAACACGCGTGACAATTATAGCAGTAGCAATAGATAGTAATAAGGATGGTATTTGAGCGACAAGGCCATCACCGATTGCTAGTAAAATATACGCCTCAGCCGCAGCTCCAATACTTAAATCATGTTGTACTAACCCAATTATCAATCCACCTATTATATTTACAAGCAAAATTAATATTGCAGCAATCGCATCACCTTTCACAAACTTCGAGGCACCATCCATTGATCCATAAAAGTCTGCTTCTTTTGTAACTTCTTCTCGCCGTGCCTTAGCCTCATCTGGAGTTAGTATGCCAGCATTTAAATCAGCGTCTATGGCCATTTGCTTACCTGGCAGCGCATCCAAAGTGAAGCGCGCAGAAACTTCAGAAACCCGCCCAGCACCTTTCGTAATTACCACCAAATTGATAATAACAAGAATAGAAAAGACAAAAATTCCGACAGCATAATTTCCGGAAACAATAAAATCTCCAAACGCTTCAATTACTTGGCCAGCTGCGCCTGGACCGGTATGCCCATCTTTCAATACGATCCTCGTAGAAGCAACGTTTAAACCTAATCTAAGAACTGTGGCAATTAAGAGCAAATTAGGAAAAGACGAGAAATCTAGAGGTCTATGTGAATGCATTGCTACCATTAAAATCAGCAGAGAAATTGTAATGTTAAAGACAAAAAACGTATCAAGTAAGGCAATAGGAAGTGGGATTACCAACATAGCAACCAGAGCAATAATGCCAAATGGTAGCAGTGAGTTAATTAAATTTGGACCTAAGCTTTTCATACCTAGATTTACTGTCTGTTGCATTTCCTATCACCAGCCTTCGTGTCAAGTAATTGACAATTAACTATCTGATTTTATTAATAAAAATTTATTTTATATTACAGATAATATGAACGTAATAAATATAAGCATTATCTATGCCATTTAATTTTTGTAGATTCTTTAAACACCTGAATTACCGTGCTTTAAAAGTGAATAGTGATCAAAATTCATTAGGACCATTTGGAAACAAATTACTCTGGCACGGAAATTGCTCACAGAATGTAGAATAGACAAAGGATGAAAAAATGCTTTTAGACCTACGCCGAATATTTCCAATAATACCTGTGGTAATCTGCTCATTCCTCGCAGGGTGCTCTTCAACGAACCCATTTGCAGAACTAACCATTCCTCTGAACTCAGAGAGCTCGAGTCAAATCAAGCCAGAATCGGCAATTGATAGCACAACTGCCTTACTCAATGAACGCCGCGATGCAGAAACATCAAAATATTATGTTCCAAGCATTTCAGCAGTTGGTTTTTCTTCCATAGCTATTCAACCGTCTAAAAGTTTAAATCAGCGTCGACTAATGGCTATTAGAGCTGCTAAATTAGATGCTTACCGAAGTCTGACAGAGCAAATACACGGAATTTACATCCAGGGAGAAACTACAGTAGGCGAAGCAGTGCTTACCTCCGATAAGCTTGGTGCTGCCCTAAGAGGAACTGTGATGGGAGCAAAAATGACGAAAATTGAACCAACGGGTAGTGATACTTATCAAGTGGAGCTTTCCGTAAATCAAACACACATTGATCGTCTGATTAGAGCATATAGACGCGGAATGTTATAAGTTAAGTGTTACAAATGAAGTATTCTGCTCGCGCTATTTCATTATATCTATTGGGATTTTTCATCGTATTATTTGCTTACGGTGGTTCAGAAGCTGCTTCTTTGGTTAAAGCAGATGGAATGGCGATTATAACTTCGCAAATTGACAAAAAGGAGTACCGCAAGTTAGCTATAGAAGATGCTCTTCAAAACATTTCAACCAATCAAAACATAAGATTAAATAGTTTCTCACTAGTTGAAAATGGAAAAATTCTTGTTGATCAAATTCAGTCGAGTTCTTCAATCGAGATATTAAGTTTTGAAGTCATCGACGAAAAAATTAAAACAAATATTTTCCATGTTACAATCGAAGCACTAATACAAGACAAAAAAAACTCTAGTAACGATGCCAAGCCAAGCGCACAATGTAGAAAGACAGAAGTAAAAGAAATTGACCTGATAACTAAAATTCGACTCGATGAACAAAAGTTTCCAGTTTGGTTGGACTTTAATTCACGATGGTTACAAGACAAGCTTACAAAAATTAATTCCCTAAACGGAATTAACGTAAAATTTCCCCAGAATAAGTCATCTAAGGGCGCCAATCTTTATACGCTTTACAAGCAGCAAGAAGCCTTGGAAAAGCCAAATTTATATAAAATTGAACTGAGTTTGTCATTCGAGAAAAAAGTTGAGCGCTCTCTGATTTCGAAAATCTCTCTAATGTATTTGCAAATTTCTACCCGTATTGTAAGGGATGAAAAAATATTAAATACCTATAATAATGAATTTGAGTTTGGCATATATAATAGTGTCGCTGATCTCACTCTTTTATCTTCAAAGAGACAAAACTGGAAAGTACAACGAGAAATTGTTTTAGAAAAAATTCAGTCTGAACTGAGAAAGCATGTTTATGCTCTTCAATGCATATCAATAAATCCTAAAATAGTACTCACTAATAACGATATATCCTTAGAATATGGTTCTTTAGATGGATTAACTATAAATGATATGTTTGAAGTTGAGTCTGATAATGGTGATAAGATTTTTTTGAAAGTCTCAAAAATAGGGCCTGATAAAACTATATTGGAAGCTATTTCTCAACGAGCGAATTTAAGTCTTTTGCAAGGTAAAACGGCAAAACTATTGAGTAAAAATCAATGAACATATTCAAAACATCCATTATAATTTTTCTAGTATGCAACATGGCAGCAAAATCAGTTTTTGCAACAGAAAAACTTTTATATGGTTCAGATATTAAAGAACAGGCTGCAAATTTTTTTACTAAAGAAAAAATTGATGCGGAAGTTCTTGTTTCAGACAAACGAGCATTTTTTGAATGTCCAAAAGGTTTAAAATTTGCAGCCAAGACACCAGGTGACTGGCGAACAATTAAGGTTTCATGCAACGGTAAAAAATGGAAATTAATTTTACGTACCAATGCAAGTTATTTACAGCCTGCAAACGAGGAAGACCAAACTAATATTCCTGAAAATAACGCTATTGTATTAACAAAAAACATTTCTAGAGGCGAAGTCATTGCGCAATCTGACTTGAAGTTAGTTGCAGTTAAAAATACTGAGACATTTACGGCTTTTACTGATTTCAAAAATTTAATTGGTAAAAAAGTAACTACAAATTTATCAAAAGGTACTATAATAAAAGCGAGGCATGTTAAGTACCGTAATACGGTTAATAAGGATGACACTGTTATAGTAGTAGTTGGAAATGAAAAGATCTCAGTTGTAACATATGGACTAGCCATGGGGGAAGGACAACTAGGCGACATGATTACCGTTAAAAATATTAATTCAGATCATAATTTCAAGGCTATTATAATTGATGAAAAAAAAGTTACTCCTTTGACTAACATGTAATAAGGTTATGTCGTATAGATACTCGAAAGGAGTATAAAGACAATGGTAGATTCAGTTAGAAACAGTCCTAATGTAGGCAATCTGGCGGTTCATGATCAAAAAAAATCTAACCTGTCCAGTGGTCAATCAAGTCAGGTTGCTGAATCGGACGCTGCTAAAGCTGATAATTCCGCTGTAAGCGTGGATTTATCTATAAGTGAGAAAATCGGCACATTAGCTTCCTCTCCCCCAGTAAATATGGAGATGGTTACTGAAATTCGTAACAAAGTCGAACAAGGACGTTACCCTATTGACTTAGACGCAATTTCTGCAAAGCTGTTCGAGAGCATACAGGATGGTGAAGGCTAGGTAAAATTATAATGGAAGAGCTTCTGAAAAACCTTGAAGAAGTTTCCCACTATTTGAAATCACTAAGCCTTCACGTTAACGATACTCGTAAGAGTGAAGTTGAACAAAAAATTGAAGAATTTGAATTGCTTGTTAGAAGGATAAAACTTCAACAGAGCAATAAACTTGTTTCTGACAACAATATTAAAGAAGTATTAAACGAGTTATCCAAAATATTGCAAGATCTAGATGACTTGTGCCAAAATCGTCTTGCAAGATTAGATTTCTTAAACAAAATCAACCTTTCTTCCTGACCCCTCAATTCTTGTCTGGTGTTATCGCTTGAAAACTTTTATGAGCATTTTCCTGCTCAATTAAAATTTCCTCTAGCGTTAATTGACTTGCTGCTTCTTCCAGATAAATACTGGCCTCCTCGTATCCGTACGCCTGAGCTATTGACAACCACACGTACGCCATTTGGTTGTTTGGCTGTACAAATAATTTTAAATAAGTTCTTCCAAGCTTCAGGGGTGCCACCAGCTTTCCATCATTCGCAGCTTTAGTAAATTCGTCGGATATAGTTTGCGCAACATTATTCCGGAGATCCTCATTAATGTTAGAAAGTACCGTATCCAGCCAAGCTCCTGCCTTTTCGTGATTATTTAAATTTGCTTGCCAAGCCCAATATAAAGACCACTTAAAATTTTTAGGTACGCCCAGCCCATTAAAATAAAGAACTGACAGATTGTATTGTGCCGCAGGAAAATCTTGTTCCGCTAAGGTTAAAAATATAGGAAAGGCTTCCCGAAAATTTTTATTTTCAACAAACTTTACGGCACTATCAAAATTTATCTCAGCTTCACCGCCTAGATGTTTTTCTGCATTCAATATTTGCATCGATAAAAAAACGAAAATTGTTACTATGTAAATTCTCAAAATCATTTTTCTGCCACCATTATTAGTTTCAATTCAAGCAGTTTTCTTTTATTTTTTTTTGTATTTTCATATACAACGACACGCGGCCGGGATTTTTCCTCTTTACTGAATTCTACAGAAATATGATCTGGCAAATAAACCCCTCCCCTCTCAAGTATCTCCACCGGAAAGTTATGAAACGCATCTAGAAATCTTTTGTCAATCCATGTTCTTGCCAGCGCTTGTCCTAGTACCTCTGGAAGAAACTCTTGTATTTGCTCTTCGTTTTCTAAAATAATATCCTGGTCGTTAAATCGCGATAAATCTTGCTGATCTAGGTAATCAAGTTTAGGGGCAGCCACGCTCTTCTTGTATAATCTAAAATTAAATTTTTTCCGAAGCTTTTTAAACAATTTTTATCCCAAGGTTGAAAATAGAGACTATTACAAAGCAAGTCGTTTGATTTAGAGTTAGAAGTATCATACTTTTCGTATTATTATTAACAAAGTTCTTGAGGCATTCAAAGGCAGATATTTTTGAAAAATATTGATAAAAAAATAATTGGAAGCTCGCCAGCTGTAACCCAATTGAAAAAAATGATACTTTTGGTGGCACCCTCGGACTCTCCCACGATAATTTATGGGCCAACGGGTTCAGGCAAGGAGTTAGTAGCAGAGGCGCTTCATCAGGAAAGCAGACGCAAGGGTAACTTTATTACTTTAAATTGTGCGGCCATTCCAAAAGAGTTAATCGAAGCTGAATTATTTGGTTTCGAGAAAGGATCGTTTACCGGTGCACTAAAAACATCGCCTGGAAAATTTGAGCAAGCTCAAAATGGAACGCTGTTTTTGGACGAAATTGGAGATATGCCGGCCGAAGTTCAAACAAAACTGCTGCGAGTCATTGAAAGTGCAGCAGTTACTAAAGTTGGTGGATCAAGAAGCATCAAGCTAAATGTACGAATTGTCTGCGCTACTCACAAAGACCTCGAAAAATTAGTTGGAGAAAAAAAGTTTAGAGAAGACTTATTATTCAGGTTGAACGTTTTTCCGATAGACGTCCCCAGTCTAAAATCTAGAAAAGAAGACTTACCAGACATCTTAGAACACATAATCAATTTAAAATATTCTAGCAGCTCATCAAGTAGTCGTCCTTATTTTTCAGATAACGCCCTCGAGACCTTAAAACAATATGAATGGCCAGGTAATATACGAGAGTTACGAAATATTGTAGAACGCGCATTTATTTTTTTTCCAAAGTCAAAAATTAATTCAGATGATGTAAAGAATTATCTTTTTCGTATAAGTAATGATGTTGTCACGCGTGCAGAGGAACAAGAGACAATATGGGCTGAGCTAGATAATATTGAGCCTTCTAATATCTCATCTGAACCAGCTCAAATTGACTCAAATCCTCCTAAACCCGAGAGTTTTGCTAAAATATTCGACACGCATAATTCTATAGATTTACGTGTACTACTAAGAGATATTGAAATTGTATTAATCAATGCAGCGCTAAATCGCAATAACGGTAATACAAGTAATGCAGCCAAAGACCTTAAATTATTAAGAACAACTCTAATTGAAAAGACCAAAAAATATGGCTTATAACTTCAGTCTTTATTCCATTGCGCCACAAGATTTTCTAAAAGGCTTTTTGTGGAATTTGTCTCGAACATCACACTTTCCATACTAGTAAATTGCTCTTTATATCTATTTTCTAATATTTTTTCTCGTTCACTTATTTGCTCCAATCGTGAACTTATATCAATTAATTTGGCCTGATAATTTGATTTAGCTTCCGAAATATATGACGAGACACTCAGAATACTGTCTGCAAAGTCAGTGAATTTTGTGATGAAACTCTTCCCAATGAAGACATTGAAATCATCCGGCGATGCCTCAATAGTTTCAATAACCAAACCAGGATATGTGGAGGAGGTAAAGCTACTGCCAGTTCCATTAGCAGCTCTTGTCAAAGTTTTATCCCCAATTTTCCAAGAGCCTGAAGAGTCTGAGACAGCATATGTCCCCGCATCCATATCTAAATACTGCGATTTTGTAACGGTGGCGCTTGGTAAATCTGCAGATACGCTTGGGTCTTTCAAAGCAGCAAAATAACCTGGATTATTTTGATATGTAGAGTCGAATGCAGCCTGATCGAAATACAAGACACCCGTTTTCGTTACTTTAATACCTAAGTGTGACAAATAAATATTGTTCGCACCGTAACCGCTAATCGGATTGAATAAAACATCTTTAAATTGTTGTTTAAACCTTCTTACAGACAAGTCACTGGATAGGCTCCCATCATTATCGCCTGTTGTATCTACAAAAGTTAAATCCTGTAGAGTTTGTTGAAAACCAGAAAGATGGCTAAGAGTATCTTTTACGAGCTGCTCAATCTCAGATTTCGAATTGGAAACTGTAAGAGTTACATCTGCTGCAGTGTCTTTTTTGAGATTAATTTTTGCTCCTGTAATTAAGTCAGTGATTGAATTAGTCTCTCTCGTGACGGGAACCCCGTTAATCTCAAGAGATGCATCTCTTGAAAGCTGACTAAACTTGTTATTACTTGAGTTTATTGTGGGTGTCTGAGTTGTTTCCCAGCGGGCATCGCCCCCTGCTTCAGTAATTTTAAAACCGCCGGTTAGACCAGTGGCATCACTCTCTATTACGATAGAGTAAGTTGCCGTTCCAGTGCTGTTAGTTTTAACCAGTTTAGCACCTATTCCGTTGACCTGATTTAATTGACTAACAACATTATCTAATGTTCCTGAAAGAGCTATTGTAACCGGGGTATTGTCAGCAGCCGCTGTGAAAGCATATGCATCAACCTCTGTAAAGGTATAATTAGAATTAGTAAAATTTGCAGAAGAACGAAAATACGCACCCGTAGGTATCGGGTTCGCAGTCAAGAATTCATCAGAATCCGCAGAGTCATTTGGATCTCTTGTAAATTCATCAAACGCAGTGCCGGTCCCGGCATCAGCTTTTGACGAAATTACATAGGTTTTGCCAGCTTCCACTGTATTTGTAGCAGAAGACGCAGCTGTACTGGTTTGGGTCCACGAACCAAAGTTAAAGGTAACACTTTTTGAAATGCTAGAGGTTAAATCAGTAAAACCTGGTAATTCAAAAACCATCTTTTTTGCAGTTACAACGTTAGAGATATTGTGGACCCCTGTCGAAATTTTGCCATCATCAGTTACAGTCAAATCAATCTCGTTGGAACTTGTAGATGCTGATGTGTGGAATATTTTACTTTGAAGTGTCTCGAGACCACTTTTTGTTAAGAGAGTTTGGGAATTTAGTATACCTATACCAGAAATTGCCCCTTCAGCTTTCTCTTTATATCCTTCTTGGATCACACGCCTGGGTTCAATCTCTGCGTCAACAATAGCGGTAACTATCTCTGTTACATTGAAACCAGAGCCAGCTTTATTAACTAAACTAATATAATCTGGCTTTGAAACTTCAACCATATTTAATCTCACATTTACTGTCTAATCTAACGACTTAATTCTGAGATTGTTAAATCAGTAGCTAATCTCAATTTCAATTCTTCTATTTTTTTCGCGGCCAGAGGCCGTATTGTTGTCAGCTACAGGTTTTGTTTCACCTTTACTTACAGCTGACATCCTATCACCAGAAATAAGTCCCGTATTCTCTAGAGCTTGCACAACACTCGCCGCTCGGCCCGCAGCCAAGTCCCAGTTATCTCTAAACTGATCATTAGATATAGGCACATCATCCGTATGGCCTGTAACCATAATTGAACTATCTGGGCTCATAGCGGTTAAAGCTATTCGATCGATAATGCGTTGAGCCTCTGCAGTTAAATCTGCTGTACCCGATGGGAAAGCCCCTCCCGAACCAACCGTAACAAAAACTTTTCCATCTCTTTTTTCAACTTCAATCAAGCCCTGATCAATTTGCTCCTTCAGCGCTACGGTCAACTCTTCAGTTGTTCTAGACGCGAGCTGCTCTTTTTCACTTTCCGAATTACTTGAACCTCCCGACTTGTTTTTATCCTGTGGAAGGCTTTCATCTAGAGCAGCTGCTAGCTTCTCAAGCTCCTGCTCCACTCCACCAAACAAAACTTCACTCTCAGACTTTCCAGACTTGGAACGCGCGTCGTTTAAAGCCTCTAGAGTCTCGGAGATCATGGTTCCAATATCCTGATCAGAAGTTTTTTCCTCGGGAAAATTAATCACAACATTCTCACCTAATGTTTCTACTGTTACTTCACCAGTATCGATTGCCTTCTTAAGTTGTTTAGCAAGCTCGTCTGCATCCATTTTCTCAGTATTTTCATTCATATTGTCGTTGTTACTAGAATTCCCTTGATCATTACCGCCCTCACCCTCTGGAGCCTTTTCAGTATCTGTTTTTAATTCTAATTCTGGTTTTTGTAACTCTGTAGTTTGCTGCCTAAGGGTGTCAGTTATTGCCGGATCTGGATTTGGGCTGAAGTTAAGTTCTATTACCGTGGTACCTTTAGGCTGTTCAACCACAGGCACAACTTTTTGAACACCAAAAGCCTCCTTTAAGGACCCCGATATTTGTTTAAATTTTGGGACATTAAACTCTGCAAATGATAAAATGAGAACAAAGAACGCCATCAACAGCGTAGCCATATCGGCAAATGTTGCCATCCAAGCCGGTGCACCCTGAGGAGGGCATTTCGGACATTCTTCCTCGTCTTGTTCTTCTTCTAAAGCTTCTTCAGCCATTATTCATTCGCTTAGTATAGTTAAAATCAATTTTTTTTATGCAGCCACTTCAAATTTACTCTGTAATTTTGGAGGGAGCGCTGATGCCATTTGATCTTGAATATTTCTGGGAGACTCACTTCGTGCTATTCCTCTAAGCCCTTCAAGAACCATTTCTCTATACACAACTTCATAAGCAGTATAGTATTCTAGCTTACCAACGATTGGTGCAAACATAACGTTGGCAACAAAAGCCCCATACAGGGTAGTAAGCAACGCAACAGCCATAGCAGGACCAATTGATTTAGGATCACCCATATTACCCAACATCAGCACCAAACCAATCAATGTCCCAATCATACCCATGGCTGGAGCTAGATCCACCCAGCCCTGCACTGCACCTTGATTATTTTCATGCCTGGACTTCATCGAAGCAATCTCAGACTTCATTTGCTTCACAAGCTTTTGCTCATCGGCACCGTCGACTAGCATCTGCATTCCCTTTTCAAAAAACTTGTCAGGAACGGGCTGACCCTCTAAAGCCATCATGCCGTCTTTACGGGCCATAGCAGCTAATTCAACCATTCGCTCGACAGTTTCATCCAATTTCTTAACTGGAGGTAGGAATGCTTTACCCATAGCTCCAAAGCTTCCTAAAAAGACTGGCATCGGATTTGAATACATAACGGCGAAAAACGTACCTCCAAAAACAATTAATATAGATTGAGTATCGATAAATGGCGCGACACCACCACCAGCTATCATAGCAGCAAGTATCATTCCTACCGCACCTATAAGTCCAATGAGGGAAGCTAAATCCATAAAAAAACTCCAATTATTTTAATGCTATATTCAAGAATCGTACCAATCGGTAATATTTATGATAGGTCTAAAAAATATAGTATTAAAAGGTAAATATTCAAAATGAATTCTTCGCTTGCCAAATTAACTTTCATATTTATGATTTTAGCAACAACAGCCAGTTCACAATTTTTTGAGAAAGAACACACAGTCAGAGACGTAAGAAGTGGAATTTCTTGGCTGCGATGCTCAGTTGGGCAAACATGGCATTTGCAGGAGCAGACATGTTTGGGAGAAATAGTAAAGCTAAACCAACAAGAAATACCGATAGCAATAGCACAAGCCTCAGAGCAATTAGGAGGTAATTGGCGTTTACCAACTTTGAAAGAACTTCAAGGTTTGGTATGTGAAACTTGTGGACCTCCTAAGATAAAGCAAAAATATTTCCCAAACGTATCTCCGGAGGCATATTGGAGTGGGAAAAAAAACTTTTTAAATAAAAAAATGTATTGGACAGTTAATTTTATGACAGGTCATTCTTACTCAAGATTTTTTGGCTACCAACGTCTACCTGTTTTACTTGTGCAAGACGACTAACTCATACCTATCAGTGCCAGGATAATAATAAATCCACATATGATGGCAGCAGAAATTTCAATAACTTGTGATTTTGCTTGTTTAACGCTTGATAAATAGGAAACACGAGCTTTCTCCACCATATCGTTATACATTTGGACACCACTTTCGTAAGCGTCTAAATAATGTGGACTTAAATCGTGTAAGTGTAATTCATCGAAGTATTCACTATTTTTACCTTTAATGAAATTTTCAATGTCATTAGCAACTTCTTCCGTCAGGTTGAACGACTTGGGTAAACTTACCCCTTTAAAAAATAAAAATGGTGTTTCAGGATACATTGGTAATATTGGGTTGTGTGGTAAGGACTTAATAAACAAGTACAAACATTTTAGTTCATCAGCCAAAGTGAAAGCGTTCACCATTTCGTAATGACTGATCTGATCGCTATTAAGAGATTTAACTGAATTTATCATTCTCAAAGCTAATTCAGAGCTTTCCTCAGGCTCAAATGCTTCTTCTTTTTCTACTTCAAGGTTTTCTTTCTCGTCTGTGGTATTTTCCGTATCATCAACTATTTCATTATTATCAATGTTTTCATCGATCATAGTAAAACCCCAAGACAAAACGCATTTAAGTTATAACGAGTTTATTAAAATTATCTAGGAAATTAATTTTTAACTTTTAATGAAAAAAAAGTGGTAGAAATACCACTTTTTTCATAAACAATGCTAAAAATAATTAGCCCTGGATCAGTTGCAATAAACCCTGCTGAGATGTATTTGCCTGCGCCAGCATGGCTGTTGATGCTTGCTGCAAAATCTGATTTTTTGCCAAGATTGCGGTTTCTAGTGAAAAGTTTACATCATTAACTGTGTTGTAACCTATTTCGTACATAGCAGTAAGATCGGTTAGGTAGTCAGCAGCAGCAGCCAGCGCAGCAGAGTTAGCACCAAGGGCCCCTCTGGCAGTATTAAGATTTCCTTGAACTGTAACAAGGCCAGCAGTGGAAGCGGTAGTCACGGCTAAAGTTTGTGTCATCGCAGAAACTGTTGGAGTCGTTGTACCATATGTTTTTTGTGTAGCCCTACCATCAATGCCAACCGACATTGAAGTGCCTCCAAATAAAGACGCACCTTTATATGTTGATGCCAAAAGCGCGGTGATTTCTGCAGTCATTGCGTTATATTCAGCCTGAATAGCGGCAAGATCAGCGGTAGTGTTTGTACTGTTGTTGGATAAAATAGCCAATTCCATTAACTTAGTATTAATATTAGTTGCTTGGTCAAGAACTGCGACAGCAGTATCAATAAAACCTTGTACCACCGCAATATTTTTCATGCCAGCTTTTGTGCCAGCATAATCAACTTTAAAAGTTGCACCCATTGCAACATATGATGAGTTATCTCCAGCGTTGGCGTGTTGCTTACCAGTTGATAGTCGCACCATACTGTTATTTACGTTATTGTTTGCCCGCGTCAACGAAGTTTCAACTCTGTAAAACGCCTGCGATGCTCCAATATTTGCCATTATAATTCTCCGATACCATTTGGTCTAAATGCTTATGAAGAACTGAACGTCTTTTCTTAAAAAAGTTTAGTTTTTTTTAAAATAAAATATAAATTTTATGAAATGTCAAAAGTTTGACCGTTTTTTAGTGTCAATTAATAATTTTGGATCCTTTCTCAATCTAATGTAAATTAACTTCAGTTTTTAGGAGACTGAAATAATGAAGTTGGATTTTAATATACACGTTAATCAAAGGCAGGGTTTAACTTTAACTGCGCAGGTTCAGCAGGCAATTAAATTGCTTCACATGACTAATCAAGAGATTCAAGAATTCGTACAGGATGAATTTCAGGATAATCCGTTTATAGAAACAAACCTTTTTTCAGAAAAAAATTATAAAAGCGAAAATGGAAAAAATAATTATCAAGAGCTAGATAATTCTTTTAAGGAAACTCCATACAAAGCGGAAGCAAACCAGACAAAAGTATCAATAGAGAACCAGTTTGAGACAGGGGATGTTTACATACCAAAATCGACCGTTACTAGGGCTGAAACCGACTTCGATGCAATAGGTGCAATTACTGAAGAACCAAAATCACTTTATTCTCATTGTATTCAATATATTGAAAATTTAAAAATGCACGGCGCACAGCGAGTAATTGCTATGCGCTTGCTAGATGAACTGGAGCCAACTGGGTGGATTTCGACTGACTTAAAGACAATCGCTACAGAATTGAAGTGTGAGTTGATACTCGTCGAGAAGGTTTTGGAGAAGCTTCAGGATATAGAACCAGCAGGATTATTCGCAAGAAACCTGCGCGAATGCCTAGTTTTACAAGCTATTGACGCAAATAAATACTGTGAAACTTTAGCAGTTATACTGGACAACCTTCACTTAATTGAAAAAGGAAAATTTGATCTCTTAAAAAGGCGAAGTGGGTGCTCAGATGAAGACATATCTTGCATGTTTAAGATTATAAAATCTTTCAATCCAAAGCCTGGATTAAAATTTGAACAACTAGAGCTACCGATTAGAGAACCTGACCTACAAGTATATGAAACGGAAGATGGATGGCTTGTCGAGCTGAATAATTCAACTTTACCAAATATAAAAATTGAAAAGACTTACGCTAAAGATTTGAGAGACAAAGTTGTACAAAAAAATGATAGAGATTTCATTCAAACAAAAGTTTCAGAAGCGAAATGGCTTGCAAAAGCAATTGAAAAGAGAAATGAAACGATGCTGAAAGTCGGGACAGCAATTGTTGAAAGACAGAGGGAATTTCTACAAAAAGGTGCACAATTTATTGAACCGATGGTTCTGCGTGATATTGCAGATGCGGTGGAAATGCACGAAAGCACAATTAGCAGAGTAACTACTGGGTCATTAATCCAAACGCCTCAGGGTACCTTAGAACTCAAGTCATTTTTCAGCGTTGGGTTGCAGCAAGACAATGAAGCTGGATTAACTTCATCGGCATCAATAAAATATAAAATTAAAAAACTAATTGAAGCAGAAAATCCCTCATTGCCAATTAGTGATGATGCAATTGTTGAAATACTTTCTAGCCAAGGTATCAATTTGGCACGAAGAACAGTTGCAAAGTATCGTAAAATGGAGAGTATACCTTCATCATTTGCGCGAAAACGAAGAAATGTAATTTCTGGAGCTGTATAGATAATTACTGGCCTAATTAGATTTCAATTATTCCGCAGGACCCTTATTTACAATAACTTTATGCACCACATCTCGGTTTTTAGGTTTAATTGAATTAGCTTCAAATCTAATTGTATTTTTTCGGTCAATCTTTTTTATTATTACACCCACGTCTTTCTCATTTGTTGCAGCTATTGTCATATAGTGGCTCTTACCAGCGTATAAGGTGAAAGACCTAAGTACATTATCCTGCGAATTGTATATAAATCGTGAAAGAATTAGATATGTTATCAAAAACAAAAATATATTTATAAAAAATGTAACCATATAAGCCGCTAGAAGTGCCCCTAATGGTGGAAATAAACGGTATTTCAGACACCAGAACGCTGGCAAAATAAAAGCTAATGGATCCCTCTGGAGGCTTAAAATATCACATACACCTTGTGAGTCTCTGTATATCTCAAAATTTTCATAAGCAGGAAATTCTCCGAAGACATGTCGGGAAAATTGCTCAAGTGCCCACTGTGTTTCCTGTTCGGTAGCAAGACCAAACTGACTTTGAATCGGAGAGGTAAGGAGAATGTCAAATAATTCTCCATCCCTCCAAAAAGTAAGAAGCCATTTTGGCTGATCACCAACCTCTAACGAAAATTTTTCTAATAATTTTACAGGACCGTCCAGGAAAACCTCACCGTCAATTGCAACTAAAATATCACTTTCTTTAAGGCGTTTCACATAATCTTGTACAGCAATACCGTTCGTGGCAATTTTAAGTAGCAACCCATTTTGATCAAAATCTTCTTGCAAAGAATTTTTGTCACCGTCTGAAAATTCATCATTTTCCGTTTGGTTTTGATCTGTATTATTAATTTGTTCTTCTTCGCTCATGGGAATTTCAACGGATTAACTGGTGGTTTTTTAACAGGTACTTTCTTTGCCTGCACTTTTTTACGTTGGGCCTCAACTTGCCTTACCCTATTCATCTCCATAATATTAGCTGCGAGCTCTTTTTGCAGAATTATTAAACGATCAACTTTCTCCTCTAGAAGCTGAAATTGCTTATAAGTTACAATGTTGTCACCCGGCTCAAGCTCTCCATCCTCACTACTTACTTCAGGTTCGAAAAATTTCTGAATACCCTGTATCTGTTGCGATAGTACTAAAAGAGTCTGATCGGCCTGTGTTTTAAGATCTATAAGTGTATTTTCAGCAAAGTCTTTTATCATTAATTCTGTATCTTTTACGCTGAGCTTAATAGCCTTATTATATTTGTCTTCTGCGGAAGCTATATCATTAGATGCTTTTTCTGATGCTTTGCGAATTTCTTCTAAAGAGTTTTTAATAATCTCTTGGTTTTTGGTATTTGTTTCTACAGTCTTAACTGATGCATCTAAAGAGCTTACGTTTTCCGAGAAAATTGCAAGTGACTCAATCGCCATATTTGAATTGGTCTTCAAGGTACCTAAAGACTTGTAATACATTAACATTCCTGCACCCAAGGAAACGATTGCCGCAACAATTGAACTGATAAAGATTATCAGAACTGACTGATAAATTCGTTTAGCTTGTATATTAACGACCTCGAATTGCTCACGAACATTGTTGAATTCACTGACCACGCCTGATGCAGTATCTGCAGCGTCCAGAGCTACTTGGATGCCGTCCTCTAAATTTTTGCTATTTGAAGATTTAGCCATTTTTCTGTATTTCTCGCTGCGTTTTGTTAAATTTTTCTCTTACAGTGAAGTAAGCACATTCCATGCCAGTTTCCTTTTTAACTTCAACTTTTGGTGAAATATTAGATTTAAATCCAAATTTTCTGCATCCCCAAGGTCGATTTAAATCGTAGGTAATAAAATGAAACTTACAATTAAAGCAACTAGATTTCATTTTATCGCTTACCGCCAGAGACTAAATTCTGAATAACGTATCTCATCGAGCCAAGCAAAGACAGCCCGGCACCAAACCAAACTGAAATTGCTTTCAATATTTCGTTATTAAGGTAGAAAGTTATTCCTTCAAATATTAACCAAACTCCCGCAAATAAAAATACTAAAGTTGAGATTAATTGACCAAGTGTTTTTTTACGCTTCACTGATAATTATTCCTCTAAACGTTTTCCAAATTCATCAAATACAAAGTCAGATGGGATTTCTGGCTCACTAAACTCTACACTCATTCCTTTGTCGATTTGATAAACATAAGCCAAAATCGATGCCACAGCCGAGTAGAGTTGTTCAGAAATATTTTGTCCTATGTCACCAGTGTAGTAAAGAGCTCTAGCCAATAATGGAGATCTCACTAGAGTAATTGAATTTAATTCTGCTTGTTCAATCACACGCTTTGCGAGTATATCCTTTCCCATCGCAATTATTAAAGGGGCTTCGTTTTCAATCGGATCATATTTTATTGCAACTGCAAAATGAGTTGGGTTTGTGATAACCACTGAAGCTTCTTTAACATCTTCTAAAGCTAATGAACGCTGCGCCGCTCGATTACTCGCCTCCATTTGCAACCTTCTAATTCGCGCTTTGACTTCAGGAGACCCCTCACTTTCTTTCGACTCTTCTTTTAGATCTTGCCTAGACATTCTCAATTTTTCTAACCAAGTGTGCCTACTCCAGAGATAATCACCAACGCCTACAGCAAAAAGTACAACCACAATTAATAGAATAAAAGTCATTAATAATTTGTACAAAATCTCTAAACTGTGATTGAGCATGCCCGCACTGAGGTAAATGATGTTGGGCAACGAGTACCAAATAAATCCAACTACAAGACATGTGAGAAATACAACTTTAAAAACAGATTTTACTAGTTCAACTAGTCCCTTTATCGAAAAAATTCGACCTAAGCCTTTGATTGGATCTAGTTTATCCCATTTAAATGAAAGAGATTTAGAACTCATACTAATTCCTCGTCCAACTATTAATTGAATTATAACCGCACCAATTAAAGCTGGGACACCAAAAATAGCAGCACCTCCTAAAATAATACTAAAGGCGTGAAATGCATTTCTGGTATGGCTATCCAATAATTCTTCCGGATGGGAGAAAATAAAAAAAGTAGCCCAATAGTCCGTCAAAAGTTCTGAAAAAAAGCCTAAAACCGCAATCGTTAGTAGGCTAATGGCACTCGAACCAAACACAAACATTTCTTTAGAAGATAGAACATTTCCATCATCTCGCGCTTTTTCAAGACGCCTCTGAGTTGGCTCCTGTGTCTTTTCTTGGGTTTGTTCATTTTCAGCCATTACTTAAACCCTTCTAGAATTACTTGTAATATCCCAATGGCTTTATCAACTAACTCTTTAAATACAAACTGGAGCGCATCGACGGAAAAATAAAGTACAAAAAACGTACTCAAAATTGTTAAAGGAAACCCAAAAGAAAAAAGATTTAACTGTGGTGCTGATTTGGTGATAAACCCAATACCAATATTTAGAAAAAATAATATACTTAAAATCGGTAGCGCTATGATAACTGCTGTTTTATACAAGAAACCTGTAGCGCCAATAGCACTTCCCAAAGCATTTTTAAGGTTAACTGCACTACCGACAGGAAAGGTCTCAAAACTCTTTATTATTAGTTCGAATACAACTAAATGCCCGTTGACGGAAAAAAAAAGTAACAACAAAAATAAAGAGAAAATCTGACTGATCACAGGTGACTGAGCACCACTGGATGGATCAACCTGTGAAGCAAATGCAAGCCCCGAAGTAGTCGCAATTTTTTCACCCGCTAAAATTACTGCTCCAAAACAAATTGATAGGATTATACCACAAATTAGGCCGATTGAAATTTCTTGAAAGATTATTGGGACCAAATCAATTCCTTGCAGTGTTTCAATGTATGGAAACTTGAGATTGTTGAGAAACCAAATACCCAGGCTGAATGAAAAAACAATTCGCACTGGAAGAGGGATCATACGAGATCCAAAAAAGGGTGATGACAATAAGAAAGATCCTATCCTTAATGTTGATAGCATCAACAACAGAATATATTGAGACAAACTTTGGATATTTATACCAGGAAAATTAGTTAATTCCTGCATTCACAGTCCTTTCAAAGCAATCTCATCAAAAATAAATATAAAATAATCAGTCATAGTTGATAGCGTATACGTTGCGAATAGCGCCATCGCTCCCAGCACCACAAAAAGTTTCGGAACAAAGCTGAGTGTCATTTCCTGAATTGACGTAGCTGCCTGAATTAGACCAATCAAAAGACCGATTGCCAATGCAATACCCAAGATTGGACCAGCAGTCATTATTATCTGCCAAAACGCAAGGCTCAAATAATGTACGTTTTGATCATAAGCCATAAATTACTCCACAAGAAATGTTGCAGATAATGAACCAACTGTCATGGACCATCCATCTACCAAAACAAATAGTAACAACTTGAAAGGTAATGAAATCAACATTGGAGATAACATCATCATGCCTAATGACATAAGGATCGAGGCTATGACCATATCAATAACTAGAAAAGGCAAAAAGATTAAAAAACCTATTTCAAACGCCGTCTTTAGTTCGGAAGTTATAAAAGACGGCAGTACGATTGATAATGGTATGCTATCTTTACTTTCGAAAGGCCCCTCACCAGATAACTCCGCGAACATATTAAGAGTATCCACTCTTGTATTGGACACCATAAATTCCTTGAGAAGTGATAACCCCTGGCTAATCGCAATTTCTGCTGACAGTTTACCATCCAAGTATGGTGTTATTGTTTCAGCGTACAAGATTTCGAAAATTGGACTCATAATGTAAAAGCTTAGGAATAAAGCAATCGCGATTAAGACCTGATTAGGAGGGGTTTGTTGTGTCCCCAAAGCTTGTCTTAGGATGGAGAGTACAATTATAATTCGAGTAAAAGCAGTCATTCCCAAAACAAGAGATGGTAAAACCGTTAGTGCTGTCATTAAGAGTAAAATTTGCAACGAAAGTGAATACGTTGTACCTCCACTACTGTCCAGTGAACTAGTTATGGCGGGTAATCCTAAAGCGCCTAGATCTTGAGCCATTACCGGAGTAAATCCAAATAATGAAGCCCAAATAAAAATAATGGTTAAAAACTTATTCACTTTGGCTCGCTCTCATCAATGAGCTCTGCTCTGATACATTCTGCGAGAGTTGTACTACAGTAGGTTGAGTATTCTTATTTGAAATTATTAGAAATGACTCGGCGCCAGTTGATACAACATCCAGATCAGTATTTCTGGCCAGCTTTAACCTAGATACTACTCTAAGACCATGATTTGGAAACTTAGAATTATCTTTATCTTTGCGTCTAAAATAGAGATACGTTTGAACGCTGATCAGAATGCCCAAAAAGACCGCTACTAAAGCTATTTTTTCGTAACTCATACTCTAATCCCTCTTTACAAGAGGTTAAAGCAAGCCTTATACCATTTTAATTTTATTGTTTATATTCAATATCTTAAAAGATATTTTTTTGTTGTTCAAATAAATGACAGCACTACAAGCAAAGAATTAAATGCTTTCCATTCGTTTTTCAGGATCAACAATTTCACCAAAACGCACGCCAAAACGCTCCCCGATCATTACAACTTCTCCCTTAGCAATTTTCGTGTTATTCACTAAGATATCTAAGGGGTCGCCGGCTAGTCTTTCGAGCTCGACTACCGATCCTTCATTCAATCTAAGCAAATCACGAATTGTGATCTCAGTACGTCCGACCTCAACAGTTAGCTCAACATCAATATTTTCAAGAACTTTTAGGTTTTCTATTCCAACATCTTTTTCTTCGGTACTTTCAACCTCTTCATTTTCAGCCATTTTTTTCTCCATTTTCAGATATTCGTTTCTTCATTGAAATAGCAGCATTCGGACCAACTTTTCCGATATCTGCATGAAATACACTTTCCCCAGCAATTTTAACTACAACATGCTCCGGAGTGGGCATAGAAAAAACATCCCCTTCTGCGCTTTTTAACAACTTTCCCAAAGATGTCTTCGGTTTTCCAAGTTCGGCAGTTAATGTCAAAGGTATCGATAATATCGCATTCTGTAGTCTTTCTTTCCAAGTTCGATCGTCATGAGCAAACTCATTTTGAACTCTAGAGCGCAATTGTGATGAGATCGGTTTTAAAGTTTGAAGTGGATAGACAACGTCAAAGCTTACCGGATCATGATTAGGCATTTGTACCATAAAAGCACACACAATAACTGTATCTGCGCCATCAACGAACGATACAAACTGGATATTTTCTTCACGCGACTGAACTTCAAATTTTGTCTGCAAAAGATCCTTCCAAGCAGCTTCCATTGACGCGTTCATACCTTCACTAATTATCTCAATTATTCTCTGTTCAGTAGCAGTAAATTCACCTTGTTGTGCAAATAGGGATTGTACTTTAGAGCCACCATAATAGGAGTTAGTAAGATGTGAGATAAAGGGAGCTTCTATAACTAAGAGTGCATTGCCTCTTAACTCTTCAATTCTACTGTTCGTAACGCTAACAAAATTATCACAGCTCTCGACGTATTCATCAAAGGATTTTACCTCGGGGGGAAATGATGAAATTCGCGGCATTATTCTTAGCATAGGTAGGAAAACGGATCGAGTGAACCTACATATTTTTTCGTTTATCATTCTTAATGCATAGTAATCACCTAATAAAGATAAATCTTCAGTTCCAAACTTGAATTCTCTTACTTCGTTGGGATCAAACTGCTGTGTCCCGTCCTCTTTACTTTCAGACTCAAGGCCACTGAGTAGAGCTTCAACCTCATCATTTGATAGTTTTCTAGATCCAACCATGAATTCAACTCAGTTATTGTAATACGAAAGAAGTAAAGAAAACGCCCTCAACGCCCCCAAAGCCTTCAAGTTCCTCAAGCCGCTCGTTCATCGCGTCCTTTATTTTTTCCGCCAGCTCGTCACGACCAGTTTTACCTTCAATTTGCTCTACACTAAATTCGCTTACTGTTCCAAGAACTTCTGAGCGAAGTGCAAGTTGATGCGACTCGACATTCTCAATTACGGTCTCGTCGTATTGAGTAGAAACACCTACGCTGATCTGTAGAAAAGCCTTTGATCCTTTAAGATTAGTTGTGAAATTATCAGGGAACGTATAATAGCTGGTTACAAAAGTATCCGTGCTAGGAGTATCCTTGAAAACTTTTTCGGGTTCTGCACTCTCCTCACCCGCGCCATCTTCACTTGGTAGCTGACCAGCCTGTTGCAATTTTTTTTCAATAAGCTCCTCTACCTGCTCAACTGGCGTTTGAGTTGGCATAAACAAAAATGCCCCAACGCCCAAGCCAACACCTATCAACACAATTGGACCAAGACCAAAAAGTGCAATTTTTTTTATATTGATTTTTTTCTTCGGTTCTTCCTCAGCCATGATGCTTTCCTATGCTAGAAGATTCAAACTATGACTAGTTTCTGAATTTGTTAATATATCGTCACTGGCGACTTCTTTATCGCTGTATCGAGAGCTATTTAATAAGTTATTATCTTTCTCATTCTTTCCCTGTCTTTCCCCATTGCTAGCATTGTTTTGCATATCAACGCTATAATCGGAAAGCTTTAATCCATTTTGTTCAGTAATACTTTGAAGGATAGCTTCAGAACTGCGCAGGGCCATAATAGCCGCGGAATTCTCTGCTAACATCTTGACTTCTACATTTGCGTTTTCCATAGAAACACTGACTCGTACTTTACCAAAAGACTCTGGCTCAAGCTGAATATCAAAGTTTTCTTGACCCTTTATAATATTTTCTGTGATAAGCATTCCAAGTCTGGAAGAGTATTGAGCATCATATAACGAAAGTGAATTAACAATAGAGCCACTTGGTCCTTGAGTTGGCATGACACGATTTAATGAGGTTCCAATGTCATTGAAATTTACAAAGTTACTATTAGGCAAATAAGCTTCTGAAGTCATACGGGTTTTTGGTGCATCAAATTTAATATTTTGCTCAAAAGGTCGCTCTAAGTTATCAGGTAAAAATGTTTTTTCGGGATCGAGTAAAGATATTTTTTCGTTGCTATCTGTTAAAAATATTTTTTCATTACTATTAGGTAAAAGAATTTTTTCATTGCTAGCATTTATATTTATCCTCTGTTTTGAGGGTTTTGTAATAATGTTTCGGTATGAGAGAATGTCAGCTGTTGAAATTTTCAAATTAACTGAAGGTTTTTTTGACAGCTCAAATATAAAGTTGCTAAAATGCGTCTTTAATTGATCAAGTTTTAAATTTGCTGAGTTATGATCGACTAAATCGGAACCCAAAGTTTCGTTCATATATTTTGCACCAAATTTTCCAGACTGGACATCAGACAATTTTTGTAAAAATTCTTCAGAAATAGACCCCAACTGATCAAGTTTTGTAAAGTTTACTCTTTTTACTCCGTCATCACCCAAAGTTAGATCATTCTTAACAAATTTTAGAGTCACGTAAGAATCTACATTTCGTTCTGATATTTCCTTTGGCAAACTTGATCTCTCAAAAATTACAGCGTGATCAGAATCCACGAACCTATCAAACTGACGAGGCGCATTCTTGTCTTTCAGCACCGATAATGAGATCTCTGCAACTTCGTGATCAGAAATCCCACCCTGATGGAGTACGATTGCTAGGTCATTAACACGGTCAGACTGCAAGCTAGATTGCCCATCTAACTCTAATTTAAATTGAGCCACAACTGCATCAACATTCTTTATATTTAAAATAATAGTATTATTTTCTGCACCCCGGTCAAATACGGACACAAAATTTTGTGAGCGAAATGAAGTAGCTTTTTCGTCAATAACATTGACTTTAGTTTCCAGGGCATCAGTGTCATTCGAAAACTTTGCATTCACCTGTAAGTTTAGTATCTTCGGCTCTTGACTACTGTAACTGCTGCCTTCCAGAAATTTTGAATTGGCTGCATAAACCTTAACGAAATGCGCAACGTTATCGTCGTTTAAGTTTAGATCCTCAATAACACTTTCATAATTAATTGAAAGAATTTTGCTATTTGTGTCACTTAGAACAGATGTATTCCAAATCTTATCTACAATACTAGGTACTGTATTTTGACTAGGTAATGTAGTTTGAATCTTACCAGCTAGATATGGATCGTTGGCTAGTTTTAGATCCTTCATCAGCAAGTTAAGTAATAGGTTAGATCCTGAGGAAATTAAAGATGGATCGTCACTCATTGAGAATTGGTATTCCCCACGTGAGATATCAAAATTTCTGTAATTTTGTAAATGAGCGTACTCAGTTGCTGGTAAACGAAAATCGCTACCCTCAGATTTTTGAGATAAAAAATCCAGAAAAATTTCCGCAAATTCTGTTAAATTTCTGTTTTCACTTAATGTATTTACCTCAGACTCAGATAACTCAGGAATGTTTTCATCAGACAAAATAACGGATGATAACATTTTTTTGACTAATTCTTCTGTAGAGACTGACACATCCCCAGTTAAAGAGGTGTCGACTCCCTCAGCGTTTACTATACCGTGGTCTTGTCCATTTGATATCATTGAAATTAAAGCCGCAAAGTCCAATGCCGGCTTGGTACCGGTGTTAGAAGCAGTTGGTGAGCTTAGCCCATGTGGGCCTGGTGCTAGCTTGCTTATATCCATTCCTGAAACGGTCATTAAATTTCTCCGGACTCTTTCAGTGGGAATTGAGCAATAAACGTGCCATTCATCTCACTTTTCGAGATAGACTTGCGTTTTCGTCTTTTTTAAGTTCTAGTGCGCTTTGTTGTTTCGCTTTGAGCTCTATTCTCTTCTTTTCAAAAACTTTTAACTTTTCTTTCGATTTATCAAGATCAGCTATAGCCGCTAACCTCTCATTTTCCAGAAATTCAAGTCTATTTTCTAATATCTCTTTCTGATCCATCATTTTATGAATTAAGTGTCTGTCAGTGATAAAAGAGTTTGCATTTAATCCGTGATTTTCGAAATGTTTTTCCTTAAGCAGTTTATCTAGCTCAGTACTAATATTTCTACACTTTTCTGCATTTGCCGAAACTTCATTCAATTGTGAAATTGTCTTGTGCCTAAGAACATTCTCCCTTTTTTTGAGTAGTTCAAGAATTTTTAATCGACGCATTTTAAATACCGATTAATTTTTGTAAGCCATCTAGTGAAGAAGAGTAGTCACAAACTTCGTCTTCCCCTTGAGTTAAAAAATTAACCATCTTGGGCCAAAGCGCGACAGCTTTATCCAAGTCTAAATCTTGGCCTTGCATATATCCACCCATCAGGATTAAGTCTTTATTTTCGTTGTATTTGGACAAGTACTTCCTGAATTCAATTGCCCTGCTTAAATGGTCAGGTTGTACAACATCACCCATAACCCTACTAACAGATTGATTTACATCAATCGCAGGGTATACTCCCTGCTGAGCTAAATCCCTACTTAAGACTATGTGACCATCGAGAATAGCCCTCGCAGAATCGACAACTGGGTCAGACGAAGTATCGTCACCATCCGCAAGTATAGTATAGATGGCTGTAATGGAACCTGAATTTTTTGTACTTGTGCCAGTCCGTTCGATTAAATTTGGAATTAAAGAAATCACTGACGGAGGATACCCTCTAGACGTAGGCTGCTCTCCAAGTGCCAAGCCAAGCTCTCTTTGAGCATGTGCCACTCGAGTTAAAGAATCTGTTATCAAAAGCACATCTTTTCCTTGATCCCTAAAAAACTCGGCTATGGTTGTAGCTCTTTTGGCTCCATGGATCCTTAAAAGTGGGGACCTATCTGCAGGAACCGCCACTACTACAACTTTATTTCGCGAATGGGAGGAAAGCACTTGTTTACTAAAAGAAGCCAGTTCCCTGCCTCTCTCACCGATTAACGAAACAACGACAACATCTGCATCAGTACTTTTTGTGATCATTGAGAGTAGAATAGATTTACCAACTCCAGAACCAGCGACGATGCCTACCCTTTGGCCACGGCCAAGACTCAAAAGAGCATTAATATTTCTGATGCCAACATCAAGGATTTCCGAAATAGGTTGCCGATCAAATGGGTTTATTGGAGAGCCGTTCAATGCCATTTTTTCCGCGAGTTTAATTTGACCTAAATCATCAAGTGGATCACCCAATCCATCGACTACACGACCTAATAAGTCCTCTCCAACGTAAACCTCCCGACCATCCTCAATTAATGTTATTTCATTGCCCACCCTTATATTTGTATTTGTTTCATAAGGTAATATTTCAACTTGCTCTTGACTAATAGCAACTATTTCTGCCTTCACTTTTTTTCCAGTTGCAACCTCTATATTACATAAGGAGCCAATGTTTGCTGGAATTGGAGATGCTGTAACGATATGACCATTGAAAGACAGCACTGTACTAACAATTTGATGCTGCCGTATATGCTCATCAGATATAGCATTCAAACACTGGTCAATCCAATTTAACGAAAAATTACAACTTTCATTCGCTGGTCCCATCAACTTAACCTTCTAATACTAATCGGCAAATTTTTGTTTTAAACCCGAGCCAAAAGAACTTATCTCAAACTCTCCCCGTCTGAGATCAGACGATTCCATTATTTTTAAATCAAGATCATGTGTATTTACGATCGACTTAATCAACTCAAAATCGGAGTGGTTTAGTTGTACTTTTATTTCTTTTGCTTCAAAAAAAATCTCATCAGCGCATTTCTTTATATGGGTAATATACTGCTCAGGAATTTCGTCAATTTTAGATCCAATGAATTCGCCAGAAAGTTTAATTATACTTTTTTTCAGAACATCGCTTAATTTATCTTTTAGATTACTGTCAATTTTAAACATCACGGATCCAAGCTCAGAAAGTGCCTTTTTCTCGAGCTCCATTGCTTTTTCAAATTCTGAGATGGCTGATTGATAACCTCTATCAAAGGCAGCATTTTCAATTGTATTTTCAGTATTAGTCGCATGTGCAGGTTCTTGGAAATCGTCCTCAAAATCATTGGAAGTCGCCTGTTTGTCACCATTTTCAGATAAGGAACTAGGGTCATCCAGAATATCATTGGTAGGATCGCTTGTTTCTTGTGTGTCCAAAGTATCGCCCGCAGTGTCCAAACTATCGTAAGAAAATTCTTCTTTGGCTGAGTCGACCTCATCTTCAACCAACTCATTTAAAAAGCCATTTTCGGCTATATTTTGGTCGATTTTGCTCTTATCGCTATTTTCCGGCTCAGCAGGTTCATTACCCACTTCAGTCTCTAAAGTTACATCTATGGGATTTTCATCATTTTCATCTATGGGATTTTCATCATTATTTGCGTCTTTAACGAGCTCAAAAAAACTATCAACCTTTTCAAATTTCGCGGGTTCGTCCACTAAACCACTAGACGGATTAAAATTTTTTGAATTAATAACGGCTAAAAGGCTTTCTAAGTCTGATGTCGCAGCTGTTATATCCTCAGAATTTTCTAGGACCTCAATATCATCTGACATCAGACCATTTCCTCACCACCACGGCCTGCCAGCACAATAGTTCCATCATCAGATAGCTTTCTAGCAACGTTAATAATCTGCTTTTGCGCCTCCTGGACCTCAGTTAATCTCACGGGACCTAATGCTTCCATCTCATCTCTTATGTTTGCAGCGGCCCTTGTTGACATGCATCCAAGTAACTTGTCTTGAAGAGATGTGTCAGCACCTTTCATAGCTATAACTAAGACATCTTGATCTACCGATCGTAGAAGGGTCTGTAACGAACGTTCGTCTGAACCACCTAAATTTTCAAATACAAACATGTTATCTTGTATTTCTGCCATTAAATCACGATCCTCCTTTTTAATGGCATTTAAAATCCGAGCTTCCATTTCCGTTTTTGTAAAATTCATGATTTTTGCAGCTGCTTTTACACCTCCAATTTGTGATGCGCGCAGCGACGTATTAGCGGCAAATTTTGCTTTCATAACTCTTTCAAGCTCTTTTATAGCTCCAGGCTCTACGGTTTCCAGCGTAGCAATTCGTCGAACTATGTCTGCTTGAATTTCATCTGGCAATAATGTGAGCACATCTGCGCCCAATCCGAAATCGAGGTAGGAAATTATTAAAGCCTTAATTTGCGGGTGTTCATCTAAGATCAGCTCAGATATCGCTCTAGCATCCATCCAGTCCAAAATATCAATTTGCGACTCAGAGCTTGCGGGAGTAATTCTGCCAAGAACAGATTGAGCTTTATCATCTCCAAGAGCTTTTGTTAAAACATTCTCGATATATTGACCAGCTCCCAAGCCAATACCTGTTTGCTTTTTAATAGTCTCTAGAAACTCATCCAAAACAGCATTTACTGTAGTTTGATCTACACCTGTTACTGAATACATTGCTGTACCAAGATGCTGTACCTCTCTGGGAGTAAGCTTTTGCAGAACTTGAGCAGCCTCATCCTCACCTAAAAGCATCATCAAAATAGCTGACTTCTCAGTGCCTGATAAGTCTTCTACATTACCTTCTTGATTTTCTTCTGCCATTTAAAAATCCTTACTTAACTACTTCGAGATCTTCTCGCATCATTTGTTTGAAAACGTTAGCAACCCTTCCGGCCTCATCCGTAACAATCATTCGAACCAGTGCAACTTTATCATCATAGGTATTGGCTGTATCCAAAAGATCTGCAGAAATTCCACCCCGTTTTTTCGGTTTAAGTTTTGCCTTAATTTCATCCAAGCTTTCGCCTTCATCCACTTCAACAGCTGCTGTCTCCGTTGCCCTTTTGGCAGCGACTTCGGCCATTGTCTCAGCTTCAGCATATAATTCCATTACTGAATTAGTACTTGCAGTGGGAACTAAAATTTTATTGAGCATTGGGCGCACTACTCCAAGAGCAACTACACCAATTAGCAAGATAAGAAGTGTTTTTTCAACTATTGATCTGAACCATGGCGTTTCATACCAACTTATTATAAAACCCTCAAATTCATCAACAAATGGCTGAGAAGCAATCGTCAGAGTATCACCTCTTTCTGGTTTTATACCTAACGCACTTTTAATAAGGTTCTCCAGCTCAACTTTAACCTCTGGTGCAATTGGCTGATAAGTCACTTCGTTTGTATCTGGATCAACTATTTTTTTATCCCTCACCAATAATGCTGCATCGATACGCGTGATTAGGTTAGACGGGTTTTTTACAGTTTCAAACTTCTTACTTACCTCATAGTTCTTTAATTCTGTCGACGATTTTGTTTCAAATTGGTCAGTTGTTTCTTTTCCTACATTAGAGGCAAGACCTGCCTGGTTTTGGTCCTGAGTAACAGTAGCTTCTTGTGGTGGCTCGTTTGATATTGCGCCAGGTATACCTAAAGCATCTTTTTTTGCGGTAACATTAAGAGAATTTTGTTCACTCAATGTAGCAGTTGTGTCTGGATCAACGATTTCCTGAGAGATCTCTTTGCGAGTAAAATCTATCTCAAGATTAACCTGAGCATTAACATTATTTGCGCCAACAATTGGAGTGACTAAACTTTGAATCCGCATTCGGTAAATATTCTCAAGGCGCATACGATATTCTAACTGGCCATCAGCTAACATTTGATCGGGATCATCGGGGGCGTTTGATAATAGATTGCCATATTGATCTATAATTGAAACATTGGACGGGCTCATTCCAGGGACGGATGAAGATACTAAATTTGTAATGGCTAATACTTGCGTTTGGTCAAGTTTTCTACCATTTTTTAGACTTACGAATACTGAAGCAGTTGGAGGTGTTTGGTCTCTGACAAAAACTGACTTCTCAGGCAAAGCAAGATGAACCCTCGATGATTGGATGCTACTTATTTCAGTTATTGATTTGGCTAATTCTGCTTCCTGAGCTTGTCTTAATTTAACACCCTCAACAGATCGTGAAATACCTAACGGCAAATTATCAATAGATTCAAAACCATCTCCACCGTATTCTGGCAATCCCTGTGCAGCCAGAGATATTCTAGCTTGGTGATACACATCCGTTGGCACAAGTATTTCACCTGTGACAGGATCTAATTGTACTTCTACGCCCATATTTTTGAGAGAATCTATTATTCTTGATTTTTCTGACTCGGATACTGAGGAATACAAAGTAGTCATTTCTGGCTTCTGCATACTTATATAAAGAATGACTGCCGCAACTGCCGTTAAGCTTGCAAGCAAAGTTGGAAAAGCTCTTCTGAAACCGGGTTGATCAAGGGTCTCCCTAATCTTTGCAAGTGCCGCTGCTGGAGCAGCCATTAACCCACTTCTCTGTTCGACTAGAGCTGTCTCTGCTTCAAATTGATCTACATTTGCCATAATTCAACCCATCACACTGGCATATTCATTATATCTTTATATGCGCTCAGTGCCTTATTTCTTACATTTAAAGTTAACTGAAAGGCTAAAGAACTTACCTGTTGGCTCACCATAACTTTTGCCAAATCATTCTCGGTGCCCAATTCAAAATTTTTGGCAAGCTCGGCAGCACTATTTTGTGCTTTAGCTACATCTTGCAAACCGGCTGCCAAGCGTTCTTGAAAAGAAGGGGCATTAGCATCCCCAATATTTTCAAGCTTCGAAATATCTCTATTTTTCGGAATATTAGCAGTGATTTGTTGCGCGTTAACTGACGTTATTTTCATTAAAGTACCTCACTGTGCTCAGATGCCTTGAATTTTGCAGCAAGAATTTCTGCTGTGTTTGGTTTGTCAGAGATACTGTCTGTATCAAAAATGAGGTCACCAATTTCAATTTTTTTATTAGCGGATAATATCTTTGCTCTTTGTACAACGTTGTCGAGCTCTCTAACATTACCTGGCCAATTATAGCCCATCAAAGTTTCAATTGCTTCTGCCGTTATTGAAAAGAATTCCTCTCTCTCAAAAAAGGTTTTAGAAAGTATATGAGCTACAATTGGTATTACATCTTCTAATCTGGCTGCTAAAGGAAGATTGTATATGGGAAAAACATTTAATCGATAAAACAAATCCTCCCTGAAATTGCCTAATTTGACTTCTTCCATCATATTACGATTTGTGGTGGCAATGATTCTTACATCAACGTGCTCTTCTGAGCTGCTTCCAATTGGCATTACTTTCTTTTCCTGGATTACTCTTAATAGTTTAGATTGTAATGTTATTGGCATCTCAGATATTTCGTCCAATAATATTGTACCACCGTCAGCTGCCCGTAGCAGACCCTTGTTAGCTTGAATGGCTCCAGTAAAAGCCCCCTTTTCATGTCCAAATAATATAGATTCCAACATTTGTTCGGGGATCGCCGCACAATTCAGGGCGACAAACGACATTTCATTTCGATTTGAAAAACTATGAAGTAAATTTGAAATTACCTCTTTTCCAGTACCACTTTGTCCAGTTATAAGAACTGTCGCATCTGTGGGTGCAATTTTACGAATAAGATCAACTAATTTCTTACTATCAGAGGAAGCACATGGAAGATTTGGGATCCGATTCAAAGTAAATTCGAGAAATACATTTAGGTAGTATTTAGCAACCAAACAATCTTCAATTACGCTGGCTGGGATGTTGAGGACTGTCACAGCTGAGTTGAAGTAGGTAGTCATCTTAAAGTCTTCAGAGCCTGACATAACTAAAAAAGCTTTTCTAAATTTGTGCGATTTTAAAAATGATATGAAAGTTTTGTCTTTATTGCAGTCAAAACCACACTGAACTTCACCAACAAAAAAGTGATCACTAGCTCCATCAGAAGACGAGTCATTAGCAAATGCCAAATAATCATTTAAAGACACACTATTAACGCCTCTACAAGCAAAGGCATCCGTTAACTTACTCAAAAATTTTGGTTGCTTATCATCAATAACAAACATTTAAAATCCTCCAAAAAATACTGAGCAAACTAAGTGCCAAATTATTTTTTATCAATTTTGTCAATATGTTAGACATATTTCTTCAAATTTTTTACTATAATAAAAAAATTTCAAAGTTTTGACATTTAGGCTAAAATTATTTTTTCTATGCCGTTTTTATAGGTATGGAGGAATTAATATGAATGTAGCTCTCGCAAGAAATGTGTACCAGCAAACCAAGGCACAAACGTCTCTGCCTAAGTCTGACGGATACGAAGCTGTGAAGTACGCTTTGAAACAGGTTTCTCATAGTATGGAAAAACTCCAAGAGTACCCTGATCCAGAGATACGAGAAAAACATACAGAGCGCGCGCTCAGTAGTATCTATTTTCTCCAAAAGTGTTTAGATTTTGAAAAGGGCGGCGAACTCGCTATCAGACTTTTTAAAGTATACGAGTACTGTCGAAAACAAGTTATACAATTCACTATAGTAGACTCTAAGGCTACGCTTGAAAAAGCGATTTTATTCATAAACACAATATACGAAGGCTGGGAAGGTATGAACAACGAAGCCTAGTGAATATATAAACTATGACACTGAGGTAGGCGGTTAAAGTATACAATCCGTGTAAGACATGTATTATATATTAGTAAGTTGATAAATAAGACTGTAGAGCAAATACTGAAGACTAAGCGAAAATATTTATCTTTAAATGATCCTTTGGTTGTGTTGGCTTAGAGATAAAATAAAATTTTGTAATAGCGGCATTATGGATGAAAATTGGACTGAATGAACTCTTCTGAATAATTTTATCTGCAACAACTACACTAGAAGGACTTTGATAAGGACTGAAAATCCTGGTATTTTCGTAGGTTTCATTCTGCGATTTGTGTGATAGTACTGACTGTTGAGCTGCTTTAAAGTTTTGCAAACCACCTTTACTGATGCCTTGAGCTGCTCCAAAAGAATTTGATGCTATTCTTTCATTTGTATTAGCGTCATTTTGGTATGAAACTTGCATATTTATATGCTAAAGTAAAATTAGAAAGTATTCAAGAGCTGCAAAAAATATGAAAAATAAATGTAGTCAATGTCAAAAAATCAGAACGAGACTTATCTCTAATTATGGTTTTCTTATCGTTATAAACTACATTATTAGGAGCTATTTTGAACTTAAAACAAATACTATCATGGATCTCTTGTTTCTTCCAACAGTTGTAACATTCGCTGTTGCTATCTTATTATTTATTGGCGCAAATAAGAAAATTTTGGATAAATAGCTAGATTTATTTATCTGACCCGACTATCACATAATCCTTATTTACTAGTTCAGCTTCGAGCGGGAATTTAGCAGTCGTATTTTCGTTTTTATCAAATAATTTGCACTCAAACTTAAAACCAAGGTTGACCGACTTTGTGGGTGTGTCTACAGCTTCATAATTCATAGATATATCCTAATCTAATTTGATAAAATATTGCCGTTGTCAGACAATATTAAAGTTTATTATATATACTTGAGTAATCCCTGGAAACATCTCCTGGTCCTCTTCAAGCCATTGGTTTACATGGTCTTTAATCTTATTTGTTAAAACCGTTCTTCCATCAAGTGTCTCTAATTGTTCGATGTTAACGTCAAGAAGAACATTTGTGACTTCGGATACAACTTTTGGCTCTATTTCTAATAGAGCTGATATAAAGAGATCTGACGCAATAGACGGCTGTTTTGTTAAGAGTGCTATTTCAAGACTAAATAATTTTTCAGAACCGATTATCTTTCCTGTAAATATATTCTCAACTTTTAAGTAATTATATTTATCAGGGAGCAATCCACCGGTTTCTGGATCGATAAGGGTTGAATCTATTTCTTCTTGATCGATGTCAACTAATTCTTCCGGCGACCCATCCCAATCAGTTTCTGGCAAGTAAATGCCAGATCCTGGAGCATCAACGAAAAGGTGCCCAGTCAAAAAGACTGCAAATACTAGCATAGCTGGAATAATCAATTGCGCTAAGAACATTTTTCACCTCTGAAAACTGAGGAGCAATATGTGTGCCAATCAGAGCAGATATGCTTTTTTATCTACTTGATAATAGTAACAACGCCTAATCTTTCTTCCTTATCCGTTATTGCTGGATCAGCAGATAGTGCGGTTAAGCCTTCCAAATCCATAATCTCAAAATCAATCTGCGCTTTGTTATCACTAATTTGTTTGATTACCTCATTTCTCACAAATTCAGATCGTTTACTTTTATAACTATTAAAAAACTCTAGCCACTGAGCATAAGTTCCGTTGTTGACCGTTACTTCCGCAGAAACTTTCATATCAAAATCCTCTAAGTTGCGCCCAAAATATAATTATTCAACTACTCTGTCAAAAAAGAATTCTTAAAATTGATATTAAAGGACTTTTTCTCGATGGCACGCTCTTTGCTAGATTGTTCTATAAAAAAAATTAGGTCAATTATTATGAAGATTATTCAAAAAAGTAAAATTTTAAAATCAGTTCTATTGGCACTTACACTGTCAACAATATTCAGTTCTGTAAAATCTGAAACTGCCCACGATTGTGAGGAAGGTAAATCAAGCATTTTTTGTAAGCAGTCAGAGAGGCAAAAAGTCCAGTGGATGAATTGGGAGCTGTCAAATAATCTAACCAGCTTCAAGCAGGCAAATATCATTAATAAGAAATCGCCAATATTAATTAGCAGCTATTCATCATTAGAAGATCGACATTCACTCAACAATACTAACAAACCCTTAGTGAATAATCTTCATAGAGAGACTAAAACGGTTAAAAGTACACGACCAAAATTTATCAATAGAAATTATCAATACGCCATCCTAGCACTGGATAAAAAAGGTCAAAGCGATCTGCGTCAGTGTGTAATAGCTATTGATAAAGAGCAATATAAGAAAAAAATGAATCAGAATATGATAAAAGTACAAACTGCACTAAATTTGATAGATAGTTTTTTGATGAAGAGTTTTCACAAAAACCGTTTCAAAAATTCATCAACCAAGCTTTCTGACAAAAAATGTACTCAACTATTTGGGTTAATTTTTGGCGCTACATTTCAAAGTTAATCCAAAAGAAGTTGAATGGAAATCAAAAACAGTGGTAACATCACAACGGCAAAGCACAGAAAGGTCACGTTTTGGCAGAAACAGAAATCGATGAAAATCAAGAAACGAATGCGGCTGTAAATGTTGTAAAACTGATTGAGGATCAAAACTCTTATATCAACAGCGCGAAAGAACGGATGCATGATGTAATAACGACATTCGTAAATAACGCTGAAAATTCTGTTGCGCTTAATGATTTTTCACAAATTTTTAAAACTGTGACTGTATGGATAAAGTTTCGACCAAGAAAGCTTGGGCAATATGTAGAAGTTATGAGAGAGCGCACTACGGAAACAACAATTAGTGTCAGATATAGTGCAGATGAATACATACCACACATAAAAGAAGTACTTAAAGAGCATAAGTTGAAAATGATTTCTAACGAAAATAACGTGATGGTTTGTAAGACTCCCAGACCAAGCGATCAAGATATAGAAATAGCCGTCCAGAAAATAAAAGTCATGGCTAACACAGCAAGAAGCTCAATTTCCCAGGGTAAGGCGGCAGAGATACAAAGACTGCAATCTGCTTTGAAAAATGAGTACTTAGAAGCAAAAGACGTAAAATATGCCATTTCTTCCATAGAGAAGATCGAGGAAAAGTTTGCAGCAGTGCTTACATTTTCTCGCCTAGAGGCAGAAAAGAAAATCAGTGGCAAGTTATTTAGATATGATACCAATGAGGCTAAGGATATTCACCTGGCACTCACACGTAGGATCAAAAAAAATTCTTTCGTTGAAATTTAAATCTTTCCGGTAATGTTGAAATGAGATGATAAGCTTTAAGTATATTTCGCTATTATTAAGCTTATTCCTAACCACCGGTTTTGCTAAGGCAGAATACCTGAGAAAGGACGATCTTAACTCACTTGTGGTGAGTTGCTATTTGGAGGATACGGCTCCAGTTTTTTGTTCAAAGCAACAAATAGATAAGCCACATCTAAAAATCTATTTACCCCTTTTCAAGTCCGTCATTATTGATGAAAAAATTCATGCGTTCAGAATAATGGCTACAGTTGAAAATTTAACAAAAAGAAATCTAATTGGGGCAAAAATTAAGCTGATGATTAAAGGGAAAGACGGTTTCATTATTGAATTCATTATAAATGAAAAAGTTAAGTATAAGATGGTTTCAACCACAAAATATAGTCACCTGATTAGATCAGACGTGCCCAAAATTCGGAAAACTTACGATATATTGCATTCAGCATATTACAACGCAGATATCTCTGATTTTGAAATGACTATTGCAGAGCTATATTTTGATTAATCAGTACGAAAAGCCAAGCAAGTCGCAGTATTGTATCTCACTGAGGTAACTTAATTGGGTATTTACAATTTCTGTCCATTTATCCCTCCCAAAAGTATCAATAAATTCACCATCTACACGCTGAAGCACCACCTTACAATCACCATAGCTGCCCGGCTTAATACCCTCAGGGTCATTCAAACACTCTAAAAATGTATTACCTAATACCTGCCCTTGACCATCTTTATAAAGAATTGAAGCACCGTTAACGTTTCGACCTTTGGTATTCTTCAGCTGCAAACTAAGAATATAATTTGCAACAGACCCTTTACTATCACTATCAAAAGTCAATCTGACAGCACATCTGAAATCTTGCTCAGCCTGTACAAATTGATAGGAAAAAAGACAAAAGATACAACAAATCAATAATTTTGTATAAGTTTTACTTAATCTAATAGTCCAAGTGTTAAATTTAAATTTCAAAATCCAATCCTTATCCTGCAAATATTTTAATTTGAGCATCTACCGTTTTTCCATATCGATTACGGTATCCTGAACCTTCAAATAAGCATCAAAAATTGCACCCTCTGTAATAACCGAAATAACTTGCTTAGTCTCTCGATTAATAATGGGAATTGCTTCGCCAACAAAGTTGGCAGCGGCCTCCATTGCTTGCTGCAATGAAGCATCGTGTTTTATTGTTACGCAATTTGTATCCACAAACTTTTCAATTTTACTACTTGCCGGCTTCCCAATTAGTGAATGTAATTCTATTTTCCCATAGAATTGCTCATTAGCGTCTAAAACTATGACTTCATTTTTATTTTGCTCTGACATAAGCGTAGAAGCATCTCTAACTAAATCTTCACAGTGCAATTGAATATAGTCTAATGACGCATAATCGGACGCCTTTTTTTCCATGAGAAACATACCAGACCTACCGGTGGATATATCTATTCCTCGAGTACCCAGCTGCCTGTCAAAGTACGATGCCCCAAACAAAATATGAGATAAACTGACGGACAAGGTTAATCCAACGAGCGACGCAAGAGCATAGATATATGAAGAAGTTAATTCCATAACTATTACCACCATACAAAGCGGCGCTCCGATTACAGCTCCAGTGACTGCCGCCATACCACTCACTACTAATGCAGGTTCAAATTTTTCCAAAAACCCAACCACAACAAATAATTCCGCAACCACCGCACCAGCACTAGCACCAACTAGTAAAGCTGGAGAAAATACACCACCAAAAAAGCCAAAACCAAGCGAAACTGACGTCGCTAAAATTTTTCCAATCAAAATTATGAGAGCAAAATATAGAACATACTCACCTGATACAGCGCCAAGAACGGCACCAGTCCCTAAGCCCATTACCTCTGGAACAAAATGGCCTATTGCACTCAAACAAAGTATCGCAATTGCATATCGAAGGAATACATTAGAAAAGAATTCAACAGAAAGTTTGTTAAAAAAAATCAAACTATTCATAAATATTATTGCAACAAGGCCAAAAAGTGGCCCTGCAATAAATGATACGTATAGAATAGTTAGGAAATCAAATTCTACTTTTGAAATAGGAAAAATTAAGCTTCCTCCCCAAACTGAAGTAGATAAACCAAAGGCCACACATGATGCTATTGCTATACAGAGAACGGCTTTATGGGAATAATGCCGCATTATTGCTTCATGCGCGAACACCATTCCAGCGAGGGGAGCGCCAAACCCAGAAGATATCGCAGCAGCTACACCTCCTCCAATATATAAATCTAAAGATAATTTGAATGGAAGCTTTTCCTTTAACCATGAACCGATTGTAGAGCCAAAGTGAACGAGTGGCCCATATTGACCAACACTTGCACCACCACCGGCGGATATAAAGGCCGCAAATGTACTGAGTATACCAGATTTTATATCTGCCTCATTGTCTGGTCTATGTGCGTAGAAAATACTATCTGCAATGCCCTGAAAAGGTTTCCCCGTATTAATTTTCTTTACTTGATGCACTATGAAAGCGGCAACAGTCAGGGTAAATACATAATAAAAAAATCCATATGAACTACTAATAATTTGTGAGAAACCATTTGAAATCAAAACAATTCCAACCCTGAAGTAGTGAGCAGCTGATGCTCCAACCAGTCCTAAAATGGATCCAATAATTATTGACGTTATGGTAAAGTTAACTGCATAGTTTAATTTTGAATTTGCAATCATTTACTTATCACGATGTTTCTGATTTTGTCTGTTTTACATGTTCTATCAGCGCATCTGCCTGCATCTTAGACATACCAAACTTTTTTCTAAGTTCATCAAGGGTTATCTCTTCTTCACTATCCAAAAACCCATCTAATAAAGCGGTCCGAACCTGATCTTCAAAGATAATCTTTCTTCGGTCCATTTGAGCATTAAAAGAATTAGCAACAATACCAGTAAGAAGTGCCACAACAGTGACCCCAAAAATTGCAGTAAACGCTGCAATGCATTTACCCATAACTGTTACTGGGCTAACATCTCCATAACCCACTGTAGTAAGCGTTATAATAGCCCACCACATAGCATCTGGAATTGACCTAAAATCCTCTGGTTGGACCTTATTTTCAGCAAAATAAATTAATGAAGAAGACATAACGAAGGCTACTACAAATATATAAAGCGTTGTTAGAAAAGATCTTTTTTCCTCCATTATAGCACCAAATAAATCCTCCAGAGCAGAATTATAAGCGTTCAATTTTAAAATTCGAATAAGCCTAAGAGTTCTCAAAACACGCAAGTCTAAACCTGGGAAAAAAGCCTGCAAGTAAAAGGGCATAATCGATAGAAAGTCGATCAACCCATAAAAACTCTTCATATATGACCATCTGGTATGAGCAGCATGATTTCTCTTAACAATTGGACGTTTGGCAGGAGCGGACCATATTCGTGCAAGATATTCGAGTGTAAAGACAATTACTGAAAATATTTCAAAAAAATAAAAAGCTTCTTTAAATTTGCTTTCCAGCTCTGGTACAGATTCTAAAGTTACGGCCACAAGATTTAATATAACAAGAATTGACAATGCATAGTCACAAAACTTCGAGAGCTTATCACCCACCGCTGCAGGTTCCAGAATGCGCAAAACATGTCCCTGAAACTTCTGGTACTGATTATCCATTATAAGTTTAGCCTAAATGTATTTGTTATTGACCTGGCTATTTTAACAAATCACGGCCTAATATTCAAATGCCCCATCTCCTTATAGGGCCCGAGTCAATATGAACAAAGCCTGGATAAAAGCCAAGACCTCCAGAACAGATATTCTTTGCTGCGGATCTAAGTTTCTTTTGTGATATTTCTCTAATTGCAAAATCAATAGCTTTTCCCTCTAGATGAAGTGAATTTTTAGCTACCTTCTTACTTCTAAGTCTTAATTTTTCATTAGTCTTTTTAGTCCTATACCCAGAAGTTATCTGAACATTTATACTGCTGTTTTGACCGAGAACTTCCTCACATATGCTGAATAAATTCTTTAAAACTTCTGAGTCCATCGGGATTGACTTATTTTCTCTCCAATCCCGAAAAAAATAATCTAGTCTCGAATTGTAATATCCAATGCCACTGTCAAAGCGGGTAACCATGTGTGATAATTTCTCATTATTATTTACATTATGAAGATTAATTAAAAAGTCTTTCCTCGGTTTATAGGAGGACTTACGCTTCTTAAATTTATTTGCTGCCTCATTTTCAGTTAAATCTGGCTCCGCGTCGAATAAACTATATGGATCTTCCTCTAAATTAAAACTTTTCTGATTACCAAATAGACTACCGTTTTGATCAAAATCTATTAAAGCACCATGTGATATATCAAAATCAATTAAGGGTTTAGCAGCATGACAAACGCCAGATGCTCCAAGTCCCAATACGAACATACGCTTTGATATAAATATATTTTTAGACATGAAATGAGTGAGCAATATTAATGCCATAACAGTATTTTTCCTAAAAGACTTGGTCTTATCTAAGAAGAAAGGTATCGATAATATTTACAAAAATATTTTTAGAAAGTGCCTTAACTGTACTAAAAGTTATTTATGATGAAATTTGAAGCTCTAAAATTTCAAATTCTAAGTCGTTTATGTTTTGATGAAAAATAGTGAATTAATTAAATTGATATATTGGGCTATAAATTTTCAAACAACAATTTGAGAAAGATCCATATTCGCTATCTTCCGAAGAACTCATGGCAAAAAAGTTGTACGATACTAAATTGAAAGAAAAGTTTAATAAGTAACTAATATTAGAGCTACTGCATTCTTAATTTAGCCTCTTAATTACTTCAAGAACAAAAATTGACCGTCTGATAATATTTGATATTGGTTGACTAAATTAAGTTAAATGCTTTTAAGTACATAATTATTTTCAGGGAACTAAAATGGATAAAGTATGTGGTACATGTCAATTTGCTCATATGGAAGTAGATAACCACGATGATGTGTCTATAGAATGCCGTAAATATCCTCCAACAATAATCACTAGTGGTAGCCTAGCAAAATTCCCCAAGATATTACCGAAGTGGCATTGCGGTGAATATTCCGAGGGGGACAAAAACTATTGGGATTTGCTTCCCTGATCATCAAATATGTCAACTTAACATTTTATAATATAATTATTTTTAAAGACATTTCCATCTTGATTCTTTGAATTAAATTTTATAGCGAAATATAGCTTTTATTATAAAATGGGTTTCAGTTTTTCATTATGTTTCTTAGACAATTACAGTTAATAGCCGCTGCACTGACTTGTTCACTTTCAGCGATATGTTCTTATCTTTATCAGGAACAATTATTAAAAGGCGTTGCCGTTCTTGGACTACTTTGGTCTATTTACGCTTGCTATAAAATATTCAGCTTCAACCTTAACAGCGGCCCTCTTGCTGATGAATTAATTAACAAAGAAGAACCTCAAGCCACTCAAGTAGATATCATAAGCCCAAAACAACCTGAATTATTACCGCGTAATCCAGAGGCGGCCCACAATACGAATAAAGAGCCCAACTTTGCTATGAAAAAAGAACCCATAATTTCTAAAAATATAAAACAATCCTCAAAAATTTAGATACTTGTGGTTACACAAATTCAAAATTTAACACATGCCGGTGTTTGTGTCAGAATTTGTTGCATAAGGAGAGGTATCTTTTGGCGTAATACTTTGGAGCTAAATCGTTTGTTAGATAAGTTTCCAGTATTATTCTCTCATATTCAGTTACAACAAAGTTTTTTTGAGCATTGGTTTCTAGTCTCTCTAATGCAGAACGTAATACCGGATCAAGTAACTCTTTTACCTGATCGAGCTCAACCTCTTTACCAAAATTTTCTACAGCCAGAAATGCTAAGCGTGATACTAATTCGCATGAAGCCTCTTTTTCTAATTTACTTTGAACATCGAGGACTTCACTCGCTGTATCAGCTAAAGAAAAAGAATAAGTTAATATAAAGATTAAAAAACTAAGGTTTTTCGCCACTAACTTAAGTCCAAATAAAAAATTATTATTTTTTGATTATATCTTAGGGATAGCATAATGATACCAAGAATTATAGCATAACTTCTGCTATTTAAGTCCGAGAGTTAGCAATAGCCAATTTTCATTCTCGTATTTAGCAATAATATTTTGCCTTTCAACACATTTAATAAATTGAGATGAGTTCGCAGCGTAGCCATATTCAGAACAAACGGTTTTATGTTCAGCCATAATTTTTTCATTAATTTCTTCACAGGCAGATAAAAAACTTGTACCTGCAAGTATGAGCAAAAAATATTTAAAAAAAATCACGAGTAAGAACCTATTACAAAAGCATCCAGGTTACACTTTTATTTTCAACCAGTCATAAATGTAAAGAAGCATGATCCACATAGATTAAATTGCTGAAAAATACTAATTTGAGAACTGATACTAAAAACTTTATTAAGTTATTGGTGAAAAAGATGATTTATCCATTCTATCCCAATAAGAACTTAGCCTTGGATCTCTTACAAGCCCATTATTTAGCAAAGCTGAGTCTTCAACATTAGGATAAATTTGTTCAGCGAGTTTAATTTTACTGGCTGACAGGCGTCTAACTATATGTCTTCTATTCAGTTCAACCGGATGATAAAGGCCAGCAGCTTCCAATAATTCCTTCAGTGCTTCACGAGTATTTTTTTGGAAGTTAAAAACGCGTTCTGATCTATCCGACACACTTAGCGCACTATACCGAGATGGATCCATTGTGGCTATACCCGTTGGACAGTGGCCAGACGAGCAGTCCCTTGCCTGAATACACCCCAAGGAAAACATGAACGGTCTGGCCATATTACACCAGTCGGCTCCCAACGCGCATACTCTTGCAATATCATAAGCACTGACTATTTTTCCGGAACCAGCGACTTTGACACGACCCCTCAAACCTGCGCCTCTTAGTGTGTTATCAACGAAAACAATGGCATCTCGCAAAGGGCTTCCTAGGTGATCTGTAAATTCAGCTGGCGCAGCGCCTGTCCCGCCCTCAGAGCCATCTACTGTGACAAAATCGATAAACACCTGCATCTGTATCATAGCCTTGACAATTGCAATGAATTCCCATGGATGACCGATACATAGTTTTATACCGACCGGTTTTCCTCCGGATAATTCACGAATTTTTGAGACAAAAATTAACAATTCTTGAGGAGTAGAAAACTCTGAGTGCCTATGAGGTGAAATAACGTCCTTAAATGGCTCAACTCCTCTAGCTTCAGCAATTTCAGGGGTAACTTTTGGGGCTAAAAGCATGCCTCCATGCCCAGGTTTCGCTCCTTGGCTTAATTTAATTTCAATCATTTTTACTTGATTAAGCTTTGCTTTATCAGAGAATTTCTTAGCATCAAAATTGCCATCCGTTGATCGGCAACCGAAATATCCGGTAGATATCTGCCAAATTGTATCACCGCCTCCAGCCTGGTGATACTTTGACAGTGACCCTTCGCCGGTATTATGTGCGAACCCGCCCTTCTTTGCTCCAGCAGACAATGATTCGATAGCTTTGGGCGATAGCGAGCCAAAACTAGTGCCAGAAATATTTAGTATAGACATAGAGTATGGCTTCTGGTCTTCTCCCACTTCAATTCTGAAATCATCGCTTTCAATATGCGATGGGGTAATTGAGTGATTCAGCCAATTAAAATCATCAGCGTAATGATCCTCATCAGAGCCAAACGGCCTAGCAGCAAGCAACCTTTTAGAACGTTGATAAACCATTGATCTTTGATTGCGAGAATAGGGCAGCTCATCCTTATCTGACTCCCAAAAATACTGTCTCAACTCTGGACGAATAGCTTCCATCATAAATCGAAGTCTGCCTAGCAGTGGAAAATTAGCAAGAACTGCTCTTCTCTTTTGTAGACGATCATATATGCCAACAAATCCTAAACAACCGATTATCACTGCTGGTACAAAAAAGAATATAGAGAAATATAGTGCTAAAACTGTAAAGACTAAACTTATTAACCAAACGTAAAATAATACAGAAAAACGACCCCAGATAAGTCCCATTAGTTCTTCAATCTCCATAAAACATGATTCAAGAATTATCAAATTTGTGTTTAATTTATGAGTAGTTCTTGATAGAGAAAATTTTCTCCCAAAATGATCCTGCAACTTTTCCTTGTACATCTTAAGCTAATGAAGATTTTTAGAACTGCCAAGATAAAATTTGCTAGGAATTTCTAAAAGTAATAACAATGATTAGTGAAACGGATCCAAGAAATAAGCACCTTTTTAAAAAATACTATTTTAGCGGAGTGCAAAACCCTAAATTTGGGTTTTGTATCAGTCGTCATAACGTGTTTTCATTGCCTCGACGAAATACCTTTTAAAGCCAGAATAATATTGAGAATGCTAGAAAAACTGGTGCAATAAATATTAGTGCAACTAGCAGAACACGCAAAGCACTCCATACCATTACAGATGGTGTTGATGAATTTTCCATAATACCTGCTCTTTTTATGTTTTGGTTTAAAGTACCATAAGTGTGCTTTTTAGAATATTTCTATTTATTTATATGGACTTATGCTGTGTTATATATCCCACATACACAAAATATAGTACCATCAAAGGACGGAACCTGCTATATTTGCAGTGAGCTAATATTAAAATATCATCGAAAGAAGTAGTGAATAAATCTTTTTTGGCCCCGAGTAAAGCATTTGAAGTATATCTACATAATTTTAGGAATCGTTGTAATTCTGGTAATCATTACTCTAATTCTTTTTTTACCGGCATATCTGGAAAAAAAACAAAAACAAAGAGATCGCAGTTTGGGATGTCTGCAATATCGGCAAATGCTTACTGAGTCTGAGAAAAGTTATGCTCTCAATCCTAATGGTAAGAAATGGGTACGAGAGAGTATGGCAGCAGAAGGTCTAAGGAAAGACTTCGGGTGTACGGACATTAACAAGAAATAAAACTGAAATCAGAAACCAAAATCAATCTGAAGGCCCATAAGTCCATGTGTTGAAAACATTTGTAGAATAAAAATAACCAAAGTAGCCATTAGAGCTAATATTAAGGCGGTATACAAATGCAAACCTATACCTTCCAGCTGTAAAGAAGTTCTTACCGTTCACAGTATAAAATAATTACATACTACATTTCAATTAAATTGAGGCTAAGTGATATAGTGGCATTTGTAATTCAAGAATTCGAAAATATAATCTAGATAATTATTTGATGGGAAATTATTTTGCATTAAATCACGTCATTATTAGCAATATAAACTGAGCAAATAAAGAATATGAAAGCAAGATACAGTGCGGCTGAGTTGAGTGAGATTGTGCAGATGGCACTATCCGATCATGTTTCATTCAAAGACATAAGTTCGCAATATGGTCTCGCAGAGAAAGATGTAGTGAAACTTATGCGAGAAACTCTGAGAAAGGGATCTTACAGAGCTTGGCGCAAAAGAGTGAACACATTTGGAGCAAGGCGCGAGTTTTATAAATAAATCAACCGTCTTATTTTGAATATGCTTCAGGGATATGTATTGCAGATGGAGCAAACAGAATAGAAGATGAAAATAATTTATTTTTTAAAAAGAAAATTAAAAATTATCTTAATTGCACTGACACTTTGCTTGAGTGTTTTAGCTCTTGGTGCTGCTGCTTATCATTATGTTCCAAAGTATTTTGAGGCCCAACAAAAAGACAGGGATTCTACACGTAAGTGCAAGAGCTATCGCGCTTTGGCAGAAATTGCATACGGTTTGTATAAAGAAGATCCCGCAGGTCGTGAATGGCAAGAGAAATTTGAAGAAGCACAAAAACGTCAGGCGCAGTACAAATGTACCCCTGTAATTTCTATATCACAGCGAGAATCATTAGACTGATTAAAAGCGCTTAGCATAAAAATATTTAAATTTCTGGATATTTATGATATGATTTGAAGGTGGATGCTTATGACATACTACCCAAGCTATTTTCATTTGGGATCTACTTTTTAGGTCTTTTCATTGCCTACAAAGTTTGGGATGATTTTGAATACTACAAGTATTTAAAAAAAGAAAATTGGAGATATATCTGGGGTGGAAAAATCAGGTTCATATCCGCTTTCTTTGCAATCGTTTGGACTTATTGGTTCTTTGGCATGTCAGGTTATGAAAATATAAGACATTTTTTAAACTAGAGTCCTTCAGTTAACTATTTTGACCAGTGTATTCTCAACACCATAAAGTCTAGCAAGCTCAAAGAATATTTTTGCATTTTCAGGATGTAATCTTATACAACCGGCGGAAGCCGGTTCTCCTAATTTATTGACCTGACGCGTACCATGGATTGCATAATCACCATTAAAAAATACAGAGTAAGGCATCTCAGCACCGTCATAAATGCTAGACTTGTGATTTCTTGAGAGCCATTTTGCCGTCCAACTCCCTCGAGGTGTAATTTTTCCCGGACGTGCTGAAGATATATCCCATTGGCTTAGAAACTTTCCTCTTTCATAGAGTTGTAATTTTTGATCACCAATTTTTATAAGCGCAATTACTGGCTTTAAAGCGTCAGGATAGTTTTGATATAGAAAAGAGTCGTCCAAAAGTAGCAATGGTGCAACATCTTCCGTACTAGGCTTTAAAAGATGGTTTTGAAGAGAAATATAATTATAAAATTTTTTCTCAACCTCTATACGTGGAATATCAATGGTATTGCTAAATTCATGCTTCAACCGAGTAGTGTGTGTATTTAAATTATTCTTGTGAATATTTTCTCTTGGGCGCTTACTTATCAATGAACTTTTCCAGTTATTTTTATTTCCAAGCTCGAACTGGTAATCGGGCTTTATCAGACTTGGAACTTTTTTAACTAGCTTAGGCTCGCTCGATTGCCAGCCTGACATTGCTGGTTTTTTTTTGGCTAAAATATCTGAATGCTGAATAAAATAAGAATCTAAACTAGCGATTAATTCTCCCCATTGCTTCAATTTGGTTGCGCCGACAGAAGAATTGCCAATTTGGGGAACTGATAAAACAATAATTACACTCACAGCAAATAAATGAAGTCTTTTCATTTTGATGTACCCACGGATAACCTAATTTTGTTTACTGAGAAAATGTACGACCAATTGGGGAGAAATTTAGATACAAATTTCAACAAATTAACTGTCAAACAACATTTTAACTGAATATTTCAAAATATAACTTCTAGGTTTGGCTGTTATTGGGATTAAATAAATTTTCAAAAATTAAATTAATTGGGTAAAGTTGGCATAGATAGTGCTCAACTACTTGGTAACTTGGAGACATAAAATGCATTTAACTGATCACAAAACAGAAACTAATGACAGTGGCGCCGTTATTTATACCACTGAGCAGTGGTTTCGGGCAATACAAGTGCGCAAAATTGAGTACGATAGAATTGCAAAGCCTCAAAGTAATTCATCTAAAAGTACGGTCCTTAGAAAGGATTTCCTAATCCATCGGTGATTGCGTAAAATTCTTTTTGTCAAAAATCAAAATCAATAGTGAAAATTTGGAAATAAAACCCAAAAAATTTAAATGCATCGAATGCAATAATAAGTTTGATACATACTTAGAAAACTGCCTAGCATGCGGCGCAAGTATTTTAAAATCTGAGGAAATTCAAAAGCAAGCTACTTATTTAATGCTCATCATTTTATCTGCATCGTCCATGAGTGCGATACTATATTTTGTCGAAACCGGTCCCATAAAAATATTTAGTGCTGCTTTTGGATTGCTAGCTGTTGCTAAACTGCTTAAGCTTTTTCGGCTTGACTGGGACAGATAATTTTACCTTGCAACTATTATCCTGCTCAAAAAAATAATTTTTTTACCACAGATTATTAACAAAATTATTTTAAGATGATCCGGTAATAGATGGCACAAGATTTGCTCCATTATAATTTTTGGAGGATCAAATGCACAATTCAGATCAAGACCCAGATTTCATAGGCCCAATCAAGCCCCTGATGAATATGTCGTATCGCGATTACTTAAGAATGATAAATACAGGTTTAGGATTACCTAGACCACCGTCACGCAGAAAACCAAATAATCGCAAAAATGATGATCTATTGTTTCCGCCAAAGGATTATCTATTGAACTGAATAAAATTAATTCATTAGTTTTTATCTGCTGAAAATACATATTTGTGATATATTAGACCATCAAAAATGATGTCTTTCTGATAAACAAAGCCTAATTTATCTAAAATTTTTATTGAGGCTAAGTTGCCGGGCATTACCCCGGCCAAACAGTGCTTAAAACCTAACGAGTCTACTCCATAATTGAGAACTGCACTGGCCGCCTCGAACCCCAACCCACAGCCCCACATATCTTTTGACAGCCGATATCCGAAATCGATCCCCATCTCAGTTTTAAGGAAGCCGCACATACCAATTAGCCTTAGGGATTTTTTTTCACGAAGTGTATGACGTCCAAAATTGAATTTTGAATAACTATCAATATTTTGAACAATATATGCTAGTGATTGCTCTTTGTTTAAAATAGATCCATCAAGTATATATTTGCGCACCTCCGGGTCGCTCTCTATTAAAAACCATTGCTCAAGATCGCTTCTCTCAAAATGACCAATCAGTAAACGATTTGACTTCAAGTTCATTGGGGACCTTCAATAATAAGTAAAGCTGCAGAAATTTATAAGTCTTAAATCTATAATAAAGACGCCGAGCAAGTGTCGTTGACATAAATGCACAGCTGATACTTTCCTGCAATATATTAAAGCTAATTAGAAGTGATAGTAGTGAATGTTTCATTGGTAGTATTGAAGTCAAATACTTATACACTCAGCCTAATATTTGTTTTTCTTGCGGGTGTGTTGTGGTCGACTGTAGGATTAGGAATAAGGCTTGTTGAAGACGCTGGCGTATGGCAGATATTATTCTATCGCTCCATTAGCTTAACTCTACTTTTGTATATTGTGCTTCATTTTAGAGGGGGCTCAACGAAACTTGCAAGTAAGGAATTATTTACAGCTCCAAAAATAATTGGCGGATTATCTTTGGTAGCAGCTTATGCTGGCGGCATTTTTGCTATTCAAACAACATCCGTTGCAAACGCAATGCTTTTGTTTGCGTCGGCACCATTCATTGCAGCTATAATAGCAAATCTATTTCTCGGTGAGAAAGTACGGATAATAACATGGTGTGCGGTGATAGTTGCAATTGGAGGGATAGCATACATGTTTGCTGATCAGTCCACTAAATTTTCATTAATTGGAAGCCTTGCAGCATTAGGCTCTGCAATGGGCTTTGCCGTTTTCTCGGTAGCACTAAGATGGGGAAAAGATGATGAAATGCTTCCCTCAGTATTTTTGTCTGGCTGTTTTGCAATAATTATTACTCTTTTGATTTGTTTGTTTTCAAAACAGTCCCTTTCGCTCTCCTTTCAAGATGTTGCCATATCATTTTCAATGGGAATATTCCAAGTTGGTGGTGGCCTTGTACTTTATACAATCGGTTCCAAAGCTTTATCGGCAGCAGATTTAACTTTATTGTCTTTGGCTGAAGTTGTTCTTGGGCCAGTTTGGGTTTGGCTTTTTCTCGGCGAACTTGCTTCTAACAATACTCTTATTGGCGGTGGCATTTTATTATTGGCTATTATAACGAACGCAGTGTCAGGGAAACGCTGGAAACCACCGCCAATAATGTAAAAGCGATTATTTAACTCCAACGCGATTTACTTTCCTTATACTTGTTTGTAGGTGCCCCTCTTTAGTATTACGATTGAGTTTAATGTGATTATTTTTTTTACAGTTCTAGAGGTTGTCACGCCCGTATTTCTGCTGGCCGCAATAGGGTATTCTTGGGTAAAATTTGGCTTCGAATATCGAGTTGAGTTTGTTACTCGGCTTGCAATGACCTTAGCCGTTCCAGCTTTAGTTTTTACCTCTCTAACGCAGAACACAATAAACCCCCAGTTTCTGAGTGATATGATAATCGTAGTATGCGCAGCATACGCATTAGTGAGTATATTAGCTTTAGTATTTACACTTATTTTCAAACTAAATTTACGTACCTTTCTCATGCCTTTAATTTCTGGAAATACCGGAAACCTGGGTTTACCGCTGTGTTTTCTAGCGTTTGGCCAAGATGGTTTGGGATATGCCGTAATAGTTTTTGCATTCACAAGTATTGTGGCCTTCACATTTGGTCTATGGGTGGTTTCTGGCACTGGCTCTTTCAAGCAACCACTCAAAGAACCTTTAGTGCCTGCAACAATACTAGGACTTTTATTCATGTTCTATGGATGGGAGACGCCAAAAATTCTAACAAATGCATTAGACTTAATTGCGCAGATGGCTATTCCTCTAATGCTCATCACTTTAGGAGTTGCAGTCGCACGGCTTAAAACAAGCTTAGCCTATAAGACACTTGGCATAAGTCTATCAAAAATTATGATAGGTATTATTGCAGGAATAGGAGTTGGTTACCAATTTAATCTGCCTTATGAGGCCTTTGCTGTTTTGGTCATTCAAATGTCTATGCCCGTTGCAGTTACATCCTATCTTCTGGCTGAAAAATATGGTGCGGACTCTGAGGCTGTTGCGGGTCTTGTTGTAATTTCTACTTTCCTTACAACTTTCGTTACACCAGTGCTTTTGTCATTTTTATTGATTTAGTTCAACTAGCTAAGTATCCCAAAAAAACTAACAAAGATACAAAGCATAAGGCAAAAGGCCAAATGAATTTGTTTGTTCTCTCGGAGCGACTTGCTGCAGAGAAAACAATAAATACTAAAAGAATTGCTATGATACCAAATAGTGCAAAAATCATAATATTTAGTTAAACTAACTCAGATTGTGTAAACTCTCAATACACTTTGGTTGTTGACAATTAGCTACAGACTAGCCTGAATCTGCTCTAAAGCACCCGATAGCGAGCTTTTATCACTTTCTCTTTGGAAAAGTTGTGATGAAACAAATTTTTCATTCTCCATTCCACTTTCAGTTTGGGCAACTTTTAAAACTTTCTTAGCATCTTCAAACTTTCCAATTTTTCTCAACGAAGCTGCCGTATAAAAGAGACTTGTTCTAGTCTCTATCTGCATCTTTTTAAAACTCGCGGTAGCACTTTCAAAATCACCAGAAACAAAATGACATAAGCCTTCGGTCTCGAGGACCAAATCAGAGCAAAATGGATCAATTCTCATGGCTCTTTTAATCTGCACCATTGCCTTTTCTGGCTCTCCCAAATAACACAGCAGAACCGCATAACGAGCAATGTGATAAGTATCGCTCGGACATATTTCAATTGCTTTCTCGTGATGAAATATCGCCTTCTCGAAATCACCCTCAAACAAAAGTTTTACTGCACCCAATATTCTGTGTGCTTCGGGATCATTTGGGTCTAGGTCGATAGCCTTATTAACCGATGAAAATGCTTCGTTCATCCAATTTTCGGGCATATCATCTGGAAACCATTCTGAATTATTTGCAAGCGAACAAGTTTTCCAAGCATGGGCTCTAGCATAATTTGGGTCTACTTCAGTGGCTTTTGTAAATAGGCTAAGAGCTTTCTTATTATTTTCTGCACTGACCGAACTTCGACGGTGATACTCTAAACCTTGCAAAACTAAATCATATGCTTCCATTTTTTCTGGCTTTTTATTTGCCAATTTTTTAACTTGATCTCTTTCCACATTACCAACAATATTTGAAACAATTGTTTCAACTAATTCATCTTGGATATCAAAAATATCATCCAGTGTAGTATCAAAATTATGCGACCAAAGTGTAGCACCATCCTCAGCAGAAAGAAGAGACGCCGAAATTCTCATTTTCTTTCCCATTTTCCTTACTTTTCCATCCAAGATATAACGCACGCCTAACTCCTGTCCGACAACGGTAGGAGATTTATCTTTACCAGCATAAGAGAAGGTTGCATTACTGGCTATTACTGTAAGTTTTTTAAACCTAGAAAATGCCGATATGAGATCTTCTGAAAAACCTTCACAGAAATATTCCTGGTCTTCATCACTACTAAGATTTTTAAATAACATGACAGCCAATGACCCTGGCTCTGCAGATTCTATTTTTACTTTTGGCTCCGCGTCATCACTGCGTAACCCTCTTGTGGCTCCTTTGCATTTCAATACATTGTATGCCTTTATAGGTCGGCCAATATTTTTTAACTCTAACTCTCCTGCATCTTCATAGGAAACTTTGACTTTCAAATTTACCAGATCATAAATATTATCTGAAATACAAATTCCATCGGCTATTGCTTGTGCTTCCAGACGTGCTGCAATATTCACCGCGTCTCCAAAAAGATTGTCTTTCGAAACCATAACGTCACCAATATTAATGCCTATCCGGTACCGCATCTGGTCCTTTTCGTCACTCTCTGCATTAATGGCCATCGATTTGTTCTGTATTTGAACTCCACACTCTACAGCTCTTACTGGACTTGAGAATTCAGCCAAAACGCTGTCACCTGCTGTATTAAAAATACTCCCTCCGTGATCGTTAATACATGCATCAATAAATTCCCGTCTACTGTTGAGGACCTTCAACGTTTGGTCCTCGTCCGTTGCCATCATTTTACTAAACCCAACAACATCTAGCGCTAGTATAGTGCAAAGTTTCCGTTCCATATAAAAATCCTGCGATATTAAGAAAAAGACTTCTCCACAATAGATTGCATAAATAATGAATTGCAACAAAAACTGAATGCATTCGACTGTTTTATATATGTAAAGTGTAGTCAGATAACGTAACCTGCTAAGAAATTGATTAAATTATAATCGAACGGATTGGCATGTGATTGACGGTTTTAGCAAAATTGGAATACTATCCTGTACATGGAAAATAAAAAACCAATAGCATCCATTCTTTCAGTAGTTTTTTTGGATCATCTATGAAGCTAATTACACATGGCTGCCGAGGATCAAGTCCCAACTCATCCAGTGAAATGATGAAATATGGCGGCAACACAACCTGCTTCGAACTGATTTTGGATAAATTTCAGGTATTTTTTGACACAGGCTCTGGGTTTCAGAATGCGATCTTAAATCCCAATAAAGAAATATTTATTTTCTTTAGCCATTTTCATCATGACCACTTGCAAGGTTTAGCGTTCAATAAATATCTGTTCAAGCCAGAAACAAAGACTTTTTTTTCTAGCGCCTTGGTTGACGCTGAAAATTTAAAAAAAATCATTCGAAGTTATTTTTCCGGAGTATTTTTCCCGATAGATTTATTTCAGAACTTAGACAACGTAACTTTTTCAGACTTCACTGAAAGTCAGACGAGGGTTAGACACGATTTTAAAATTGAGACTCTTAAGTTAAAGCACCCGGGTGGAAGCTACGGCTATAGTCTTACGAGAGCAAATAAGAAATTTGTCTTTCTTTGTGACAACGAATTTACAGCTACTCAATCGGAAGAGTTAAGAAACTTTTCAAAAAATGCTGATATTGTGATCTGGGACGGAATGTTCACAGAAGTAGAGTTAAAATCGAAGACTGGATGGGGTCATTCTTCGATTGAGCAGGGCGTGGAATTCTTTTCAGATGCAAACTGTGGAAAGATTATAATTTCTCATCATGCACCATTCAGGACGGATGCAGAATTAGATAGAATTGAAAAAAGGTTGCCAAATGGCTTTTATTTGGCACAAGACGGACAGGTTTTGGAGTTCTAAATGCAGAAAATTGAGATGAAGCCAGGTAAAACTATTTTCAAAGTTGGTGAGCCAGCCGACGGTCTGTATATAGTTGGGTCCGGAAGTGTTGGAATATTCTTTCCAACTAATAAAGAAATGGCAGAACCAGATATTATTTTGAAACCGAATGAAATTCTAGGAGAGATGGGGGTCATAGATACCGCCCCGAGAATGGCAACTGCGAAAGCGTTAACTGATAGTGTTGTAATTTTTGTGTCGCAAAAAGAATTTGAAAAGAAACTTGATGAAAGTGATATGATTATTAGAGGGGTCATGGCCATTTTATCTTCAAGGCTTCGAGAACTACAAAGACGAAGATAGTTGACTAACCAACGAAAATTAATGGACTTGAAAGCCCTCACCACTAAATCCTAACCTGGTTCTAAGGAAAAGTTTTGAAAAAGTATCTGAACATCTTTACTTGGCTTGTGCTCTACGCTTGCACCTTCGTTGCAGCAAGTGGTGCTGTTTGGTTTGCTGGAGATCTAAATGCCAATGGCTGGATAATGCCCATCATTGCACCACCTTCCTGGCTTTTCCCGCCAGTATGGACAATCTTGTATATCTTTATTGCAACTAGCGCCTATAGGACTGTCATTGCGCAACCTCATCATTTGAAAGGAATAACTTACGCACTTTGGGCCCTACAGTTGTGCCTGAATACTCTATGGACACCCGTGTTTTTTGGAGCCTATGATCTTTTAGGAGCGTTGGTAATTATCATATTCCTTTGGATCGCAATAGTTTGCTACACTGTAATTTCGTACAAGATAGATAAGATAGCCGCGTACTTGTTCATTCCGTACCTTGCCTGGGTATCCTTTGCTACACTTTTAAACTTTGAATACCTGAGAATTAACTAGTCTGATTTATAAGGTACCGAGATAAACCCGTTTTTCTTCCATCCAACAATACCTGTTTTTAGGTGAGTTACGTTTTTCAAGCCAACTTGATTTACCAGAGCATTACCTAAAGTACCTGTTCTATTTCCAGTCCTACAATAAAGGTAAACGGGAGTATTCTCATCTTCAATCAAAGGAAAAAACTTGCGCTGAAAATCGGGATGTAAAGCACCACTTTCTGTAAAGGCAGTGATAGTCTGTGAACCCTCTAAAATGCCAGTTTCAACCCACTCCTCTGGTCGCCTGATATCAATTATTAAGTGACCTTTTTGCTGAGCATCTTTAAATTCTAACACATTTGCGTGCTCTAGTTTTGGCGGATTATCCAAAGACAGGAGTTCCACCTCAAAGATTAACCGAGCGTTAGGTGGAATAGCCCCTCCCGCTCCTTTTGCTCCATAACCTAATTCTGGTGGTATATTAAGGGTTCGGATCTCCCCAATTTGCATTCCGAGAATACCTTGCTCCCATCCCTGAATAACTTGACCAGCACCGAGGGTGAATGAAAACGGCTCACCTCGTTCACGCGAACTATCAAAAACCGAACCATCTTCTAATTTCCCAGTATAATGAAGGGTCGCCCTTTGACCTGACTTTGCCTCTTCACCTGTTCCCGCTGAAATGACCTCGAATGTCAGTTCGGATGAATTTTGAGCAACCGAAAATGAAAAAAAACCTGTAGTGCCTAATGACAACAGTATTACGTTAATTAATTTCTTCATTGAATTTATTTTCCCATAAAATTGATTTTTTAGTGTCATATAAGTCAGATCCAGCTTCACTATATAATAGAGCTAGACCACGTGCAGACCATGTCACTCCCGCACGATAGGACTCTAAAAAAAGTGTTTCAGCTTGCGAAATGTTCTTTTCTACACCATCCCCAAGAAAATGTGCCGTTGCAAGTCCAAAAGATGCTGCAGGATAACCTAAATCATGCGCCACGAGTAAATCATTAAAGGCGGCGACGGCGTTTCCAGCGCGAAAATAACCCCTAGCACGCTGAAGTGTGAATCGAGCCTTTTCCGTTTTTTCCTGGCTGGTAATTATGGCCTCTGAACAAGCGGCAATTACCTTTTCGGCATTAAGATCTTCGAACTTTATGGGCATCGAAACTGAAAGCGGATCAGCTTCTAGCGCCGCCAACTGATCACACTCGGATCCAGCATAAGTTATCGAGGCAAAAGTAATGAACAACAGTGAAATAATTATCCGCAAAAGCATTTAACTGCAGCTGTAGTGTCGTAAATTCATCTTAACCTTATTAAATACTGGACCCGAACTTACAGAACGCATATGTGGTCTCAATTTTTTAGAGCGAGTTCAATAGCTTCTTCGAGTTGCTTTTCTTCATTACATGGAAGCCAACAAATACGTTGAATTTTTTCAAGATTTTGCTTAGCTTCTGCAAACTTGCCTAGCTGAAGAAACAACTCCCCTTGATATTCAAGAGCGCGAACGTGCTTTGGATTAATCTCCAGAGCCCTCAAGTAGTAACCTTTAGCAGTTTCTAAATCACCACTTTTACGGGCAGTAAAGCCCAGCAAATTAAATTTGTCAGCTTGCTTTGCTGGAACATTTAGAAGTTTTAGGGCGTTATGAGCCTCAGTAAATTTGTTAAGATCAATCAGCTTATAAACATTTGCAAAAGGATCTGCTTTTTTATCGTTACCACCCGATCCCGAAGATGATGTATCGCTACTCCCGTAACCAGCTGAGAAGAGAGGTTGCGCCAAAAATAATGTAGTAAAAATTAGTACGAAAAGTTTTTTCATTTGCTTTCTCCTTATCATGGGTAAATAGTGCAAATTTTCTTCAAAGAAAGCTCCAGTTTGCCGCAGATAATAGATCAGTAATTTAGGACTTAACTCAAAAAACAGGATAACCGCCGGTACTTTGTAAATTAAGTATTGCATTCACAAAATTAGAAAGAAAAGATAAAATGGTTCATCAAAGCTTGGCTGACCATTTGTGGTTAGTGTCGATGAACGGAATTAGGGAACGGTTTAACGTTGACAAAAAAGCCAAATATACTTTTCATAATGGCCGATGATCATGCAGCTAAGGCTATTAGTAGCTATGATGGCGGGTTAAATGATACTCCTAATATAGACAGAATTGCCCATGAAGGTGTCAGATTTGACCATTGTTATGTTACAAATTCAATTTGTACACCCAGCCGTGCCGCAATCTTAACCGGAACATATAATCATGTGAATTGTGTTAAAACACTCGATACACATATGGATAATGACTTACCGAACGTTGCAAAACATTTACAAACTGGCGGATATCAGACCGCAATTGTTGGTAAATGGCACCTCGGCGAAGGTAAATCACATGAACCAAAGGGTTTCAACTTTTGGTCAGTCTTGCCAGGTCAGGGTGAGTATTTTGATCCGTTCATGATTGAGATGGGCAAGGAGAGTGAAGAGTTTGGTTATGTTACAGACATAATTACGTCCAAATGTATAAATTGGTTGAATTCTAGAGATGAGAGCAAACCCTTTTTTCTGATGTGTCACCACAAGGCACCTCATAGAGAATGGGAACCCCACCCTAAAAACAGAAATTTATTTGGCGAGGATATAAAAGTACCAGAAACCTTTGATGATAATTACAAGAACCGTGCGAAAGCCGCAGCAGAAGCTAAAATGCGCATTAAAGATGACATGAAATATGCTGATTTGGGCCTTGCTCAACCAGAAGGTGGTTCAGAAGTCGGTGAACGGGTTCGACCCGAGATGTCTCATAGGAAAATACCAAACCCCGATGATGTCTCAAACTTACGATTAATAGACAAGGACAGTGGAGAGATTTTTACTTTTAAAAGTAAAGAGGAATTGGGCCATTTCAAATATCAAAGATACATAAAACGGTATTTACGGACAATAACATCAATAGATGAAAGTGTTGGTGTTTTGCTAGACTATTTGGATGATAATAAACTTACAGAAAATACCTTGGTTATCTACACGTCGGATCAGGGTTTTTTCCTCGGAGAGCATGGATGGTTTGATAAAAGATTCATGTACGAAGAGTCTTTACAGATGCCCTTTCTTGCTCGTTTTCCAAAAAAAATTGTCAGTGCGCAGATTAATAAGAGTTTAGCCTGTAATATTGATTTTGCCCCCACTTTTCTTGATGCTGCTCAACTTGAAATTCCAACTTATATGCAAGGGCACAGTTTGATGCCCATTATGAATGGAAACGTTCCAAAAAATTGGCAGGCAGTAGTCTATCACCGATATTGGATGCATCGGGATCCTGACCATAATGCATATTCTCATTATGGCATTAGAGACCAACGGTACAAACTGATCTATTGGTATAACGAAGGATATGACTTACCAGGGACAAATCATGGCGGAGAGGATAGAGAGTGGGAACTATTCGACTGCAAAGAAGATCCATTAGAATTATTTAACGTATATTCAGATCCAAAGTATCAAGATATTGTTGAAAATATGAAGGGAATGCTTACAAGAAAGATGGCTGAAATCGGCGACGAACCGGAGCATTAATAAAAAACTTCATTCAGTTCTACTCGCATTATAAATAAAAAAGTTTTATTCTATAATTATTGTACCAGGGTACGTTCCCTAATTGCAATCAATACACCGGCGCTGATAACCATCGTTAGACCTATGATACCCTCAGTATTAGGAAGATATTGCCAAACGAGGTAATCAATTACTATAGCAAAAACTAGGTAGATGTACTCAAATGGAGCAACAAAACTACTATCAGCTATTTGGTACGCTCTTATTGAGGAGGTCATTGCTAAAATATGTGTCAGAGATGTAATCCCAATCATAACTAATACTACTGAAGTAAGCTGTACCCAACCTGACAGGACAAAGGCGTTTGCAACTTTAAGTTCTGCTGAAAATGGTAACACTGGAATAAATGTTACCATAAATGCACCGACTAATGCATAAAATGCATTATGAATTATTGTAAGCGATAAGGAAGGATAATCTGCACAGAACCCTCTCGTTATTACCACAGCAAGCGCATAAGAGGCACCCGCCAGCACAGGTAGAAACAAGACAGCCTGCATATTGGAAGTGCCAGGCTGAATAATATAAAGCACGCCCAAAAAACCGATTAATATGGCGGATATTCTCCATAAACCAATTTTTTCCCTGAGTATTATAGCCGCAAAAAAGCAAGTAAAAATTGGAGCTGTGAAGAAGCAGGAAGCAGCTTGAGCTAGGGCTGTAAATGGAAGCGATGCGTAGAAAAAAGAATAGGCACAACTCATTAAAAATGCCCGAGTAATCGGCCACCTCCATCCTTTTGCTTTTATAATGTCTGAGCGCTTTTTTAGCACCGCCCAGGTTATCAGAATTAAAACTACCAGGATGGCTCTTAACAACATCAATTGCCACAATGAGCCAAATTCACTTAAGAGTTTCACCACCATATCTTGGATTACGAAACCAAGCGTCGAGAGAATGATCAAGCCTATCGCCAAATTTTTAGTTTGCATATCAAATCCAATGATTTTGGTGCAATCAGTTTACTTAAAATAAATGTTAATTTTTAGTTCAGCTGTACAGAATGCGACATGCAATAAGGTTTTTATATAAATTAAACCGACTGCAGTCATTTTGTACTTAATGGAGTTTTTGAACCCAAGCCGAGATATTATAATTTTTTTTCAAGCCCTTGGCGTTTTTTATGTAATTCAGCACATCGTTCCACAATACAACTTGTAGAAATCCCATCTTTGTAATCTACTAATTGCAGAATACCCATTCGCTGTGGATCCTTATAAAACCTGTTAAGGGTTGCCTTGGAATAGGCTTTTGTTGCAACTACTAAATCAATCTGATTATCTTTTATGAATTTTTCTGTAGTTTCCGGTGGCGCACCAGGAACTATTTGATCAACAAGATTGCAGTACTTAATTACCGCCACTCTTTGATTTAGTTTCATAACTGGGGGCCACTTGTAGGCTGCTACATCTTCATCAGAGCATATGCCAACCATTAAAGAATCGCCAAACTCTCGGGCCTTTTTGAAGAATGATATATGACCATAATGGAAAAGATCACAAGTGACAGAAACGTATATTTTTATCATGATAACATCTTAGTAATGTTGGTGAATGTATTATCCCATGGCTCACAGGTATTTCGAAAAAATAATTCTACGTTTGGCCCTCTAGAGGTAAATAATATGTTATTCCATGAGCCTTGTTTCCATGTTGGTATAATTGTGTGAGTGCCAACTGCAGCAGAAATGGTTGCTACTGCTGTTGCAACACTTACTGATTTATCTAATGCTTTAGAAAAAGCAGCAACCTCAGCCAGATTATCATAATGATCTAAATCATCAAAATTTATTACATCAACTCCGAAGTCCTGAGATATTTTTTGCAGGTCATCTTCAAAATCTGAACTTTGGAGGTTAAAAAAAGTGTAATTCTCATTTTGAAGCAATGGCTTCCAAAATGATAAATCTGCATAATTAAATAACCTCCTTTTGTCCATTACTGGGCTTTTCCATGAAATACCAATACACGGTTTTTCAGTTACTAGTTTTAATCGATCTTTCCAGTACCGCACTCTCTTTTGGTCTGGAAATATGTACGTATTCTGACGGTTTGTAATCTTACCAGATACACAGGCATGACCAAATAATGTCAACATCGATATTTGAAAGTCAAAGTCTTCTTTTCCAGTTTCTATGTTTTCAATTGCCGTTCGAACCGTAATTTTTGGAAACGAAATGGTTAATAGCTTCACTAGTTTTTTAGGGCACTCGACAATAACGTTCGCACCGAGAGACGTGTAATAATCCAAACAAGCGCACCAGATCATCATATCACCTGGACCCTGTTCCCCCCAAACAAGTAACGTCTTTCCTTCAATTGGTGATATTCCATCCCACTCTGGGGCCTCAAAAGATCTTTCATGGCCTTGAAAACGCTCTGTTTTCCATCGCCATTTCTGAAGCTCTATCCCATGCTGCCATTGATCAGTTTGAAGCTTAGCAAAGCTCAGGTTAAGGTGTGCTTCAGCATTATCAGGGTTTAGTAAAACTGATTTATTTTTGGCCCATATCGCCTCTTTCAGTTTGCCTTGCATTAATAGAGTAACACCCTTGTTGCTGTATGCCCCGGCAAAATCAGGTTTGATAGCTATCGCTTTATTGTGAGCTTCAATGGCTTCCTCTAACTTCCCTTGCTCTTGTAGAGTGAGACCTAGATTATTATGAGCCTCAGCAAAATCAGGTTTGATAGCTAGCGCTTTATTGTGAGCTTCGATGGCTTCCTCTAACTTACCTTGCTCTTTGAAAGCAAT
>CABZJF010000003.1:0-174984 GCA_902525915.1 Paracoccaceae bacterium
TTTGAGGATTAATATCATTTGGTGCGTCGATAATTGAGACTTAAGTCGGAGCTTCAAGCAATTTGCACAATTTATCTAAGTCATCTAATGACTTATATTTTATAATAAGTTTACCATCGCACTTCTCGTTGTTATGAAAGATTGACACCTTTACCCCGAGTGAAGCGGTCAGAGATGCTTCTAATTCCTTTGTGTCGGTATCTTTGTCGTTCTTATGATTAATTCTTTCTTCATTAAATAATATATCATTATTTTTCTTTTTGGCTGAACTGACGAGTTTCTCTGTTTCTCTCACAGACAAATTATTCTTTATTATCAACCTTGCAAATTTGGTGGCTTCATTTGACGAAACCAAAACCTTAGCATGACCAGCACTGATCTGCCCTGACACTAAATAACCTATTACTTCATCGGGTAAATTTAACAATCTTAAGAGATTAGCGACATAACTTCTACTTTTTCCTAGAGCAGTAGAAACCTGTTCCTGGGTCCTTCCGAACTTTTCCATCAGCTGCTGATACCCACGAGCTTCCTCAATTGGATTCAATTCTTCACGTTGAATATTTTCGATAATTGCAATCTCAAGAACCTCATTATCTGAGAAATCTTTTACTATCACCGGCAAAGCGTCCAATTGCGCAAGCTGAGCTGCTCGCCACCTTCTTTCTCCAGCTACTATTTCAAACCCATCACCATTTGATTTTTGTCTAACAATGAGCGGTTGAACGATACCCCTCTCTTGAATGCTCTTTGATAGCTCTCTCAAGCCTTCATCACTAAAAGTTCGACGGGGCTGTTCCGGATTTGGGAAAATGTTTATTATTGGTTCACTACGATATCCTGATCTATCAGCCACCATAGAATCTGATGGCATCTCTGTATCAGCCAAGCCTGAAACATCAGCAATGAGAGAACTGAGACCTCTCCCTAAGCCTTTGTTTTTATTAGTTTTATTATTCATAATGGTTACCTAAAATTTGCATTAAATACTTTTATTATTTTTTAAAAACTCTTTAGCTAATCTTCTATAAGCCTGCGCTCCCCGGGATCTAGGCTCGTAAGTCAAAACGGGCACAGAGTGCGATGGTGCCTCGCTTACTCTAACATTTCTTGGTATCACTGTCTTAAAAACAAGTTCGCCCAAGTTTTCTCTGGCATCTTTCTCAACTTGCTGACTTAAATTATTACGTCGATCAAACATTGTAAGTACGACACCCTCAAACCGAAGCCCAGTGTTTACAGACTTTCTAACCTCTCGGACAGACAGCATTAGTTGTGACAGTCCTTCCAAAGCAAAAAATTCACTCTGCAAAGGTATAAGAACAGAATCTGAGACAACCATTGCATTAATAGTTAAAAGGCTCAACGAAGGAGGACAGTCCACAAAAATAAAATCATAATTACCCGCCAAGGTCTTGTCCTCAACCAAAGCCCTGGAAAGAGCAGTACTGTGATCTGATGTTTTAATTAACTCTATATCGGCTGAGCTAAGGTCTACTGTTGACGGCACAATATCGAGGCCCTCCATGGAGGTAGGCAATATTGCGCTAGAAATAGCTGCTTCGGCCAAGAGTACATCATAGACAGTAAGCTTCCTCTGCTCATAATCGATACCAAGACCTGTCGACGCATTTCCCTGAGGGTCTAAGTCTATAATAAGTACTTTTTTTCCTAGCTCTACAAGAGCCGCGCTCAAATTTATTGTGGTTGTGGTCTTTCCAACACCGCCTTTTTGATTTGTAACAGCTACCACCTTAAAGTCATTGTTGGTACTACTATTAGACACCTTTAATACCTCTTAGAGCCAATATAACTGACCCTTCATGCAATTTACTTTTAACAGCGTCAAAATCAAAAATCCAATTTTTTTGGGCCTCAAACACCTCCGATTCCCAACTTTCACCTTTTGCGAAAACCGCCAAACCATCTTTTTTCAAATGTTTTTCAGCGTAAAAACATAGTGTCTTAAGAGGTGCGAGAGCTCTAGCACTTAAAACATCAGCCGACATCTTTGGCAACTCTTCTATTCGGCTATTGTACACATCAACTTTTAAGCCGAGCTCTCTACAAACGGTTTTTAAAAATACAGATTTTCGAACATCTGCCTCTACTAGAGAGAGCCTATTTGGTATACCAAGCCCATCTGATAAAATTGCAACAACCAGGCCCGGAAAACCACCACCACTCCCAAGATCAACCCATTTTCCAGTTTTTTCACCATATAATGAAAAAAATTGAGCACTATCTAGGATATGGCGCCTCCAAAACTCTGAAAGAGTTGATTTAGAAACAAGGTTAATTTTGGAATTCCACTTGAAAAGCAGCTTTTCATAGTCTTTTAGCCTTGAATATGTTTCACGTGAAACATCAAGTCCGGGCAATAATCCTCTGTCGCTCATGCCGAGGCAGCTTTGCCTAAAAACTTTATCTTGGCCATTACTAACATTAGGGCTGCGGGAGTAATCCCATCTATGTTAGAAGCTTGAAGCATGTTTTTTGGACGTGCCCTAGACAACTTCAGCTTTAACTCCGTGGAGAGGCCCTGAATCGAATTGTAATCTAAATCCATTGGAATTGAGACGCGCTCATCCTTTTTGATAGTATCGATATCTTTTCTTTGCCTATCTAAATAGTTAACATACGTGGCGTCTTTTTGGATTTGTTTAAGCGTCTCCTCATCTATCTTTATCAATTTAGGTTCTAGCTTAAACAGATCCTTATAAGAAACATTTGGAAACGCTAGAACCTGCATAAGGGTTCTACGATTCCCATCTTGGCTAATAGAAATTCCATTTTGTGAAAGGGTTTTTGGTGTGTAAGTTTGGTTTTCAAAAAGCTCCCTAGCCTTTTTTATCCTATTGATTTTATTTATAAAAATATCTCCCCTCTCTCTTCCTACACAGCCAATTTCAAGCCCTTTTGGAGTTAGCCTTTGATCCGCATTATCAGCCCTAAGCGACAATCTAAACTCTGCTCTCGATGTAAACATTCTGTAAGGCTCTGTGACACCACGACAAACCAAATCGTCAACCATAACACCAATGTAGCTATCAGATCTAGAAAACTGCACCCCTTCAGAACCAAGAGAAGCTAGCCCCGCGCTTAAACCAGCTACCAATCCTTGTGCTGCTGCCTCTTCGTATCCTGTGGTCCCGTTTATTTGTCCGGCCAAATAAAGTCCATCAATGTCCTTAACTGCCAATGTGCTATCAAGAGACCTTGGGTCAACATAATCATACTCAATAGCATATCCTGGCTGTAATATTACCACGTCCTCTAGACCAACGATACTTCTTACATATTGTTCTTGCACCTCAACAGGCAAAGATGTCGAGATTCCATTCGGGTATACGGTATGATCTTTCAACCCTTCTGGCTCAAGGAATATTTGATGGGAATCTTTGTCTGCAAACCTGACAATTTTATCTTCTATTGATGGACAGTAACGAGGCCCAACACCTTCTATTTTACCACCGTACATTGCTGATTTATCTAGATTTTTTCTGATAATCTCGTGGGTTTTTTCATTTGTGTGAGTTACCCCGCAGGACACCTGAGGCACAACAGGAGCACTGTTTAAGAAAGAAAACATCACTGGCTCTTCATCACCGGGCTGCCTTTCAACCTTATTCCATGCTATCGTGCGCCCGTCTATTCTGGGTGGCGTACCTGTTTTTAATCGCCCAATATTTAAGCCTATGTCTTTAATTCTATCCGCTAACAAATTTGACGCCTTGTCCCCCACGCGACCACCAGAACGATTATCTGTACCTATATGAATTCGGCCATTTAAAAAAGTCCCCGAAGTAATAACCACAGAATGGGCGGATAGCTCTGCTCCGTCCGCAAGTATAACACCACAGACACAGTGACCATCTACCAATAGATCAACAACTTCACCCTCAACCAAATGCAGGCCCTTAATACCTAATAAACGCATACTCATCGAAGATTGATATAGCTTTCTATCAGCTTGGGCTCTTGGGCCTTGTACTGCTGGACCCTTTTTTTTATTTAACAACCTAAACTGTATACCCGCATCATCTGCGGCCAGACCCATCAAACCACCTAGAGCGTCTATTTCCCGCACCAGATGTCCTTTTCCCAAACCACCTATCGCCGGGTTACAAGACATTATTCCAATGTCTGAGCTTTTCATTGTTACTAATGCTGTATTAGCGCCTATGCGGGCTGCTGCCGCTGCCGCTTCACAGCCAGCATGCCCTCCTCCGGTAACAACTACATCATACTGTTTCACGTGAAACACCTATTTACCAAGACAAAAACTTGAGAAAACTTCATCTAGAACGTCTTCTACACCGATTCTTCCAATTAAGCTATCTAGTGCAGATGTTGCAGCTCTTATTTCTTCTGCTGTTATATCATAATATTCTGGCCCATCCCTCAATGAGACGACAGCATTGCCCAAAAACTTCTTAGCATTAACCATTGAACTTTTGTGCCGCTCGCGAGTTGCAATACCTACATATTGTGCTTTATCATTCAATATATCCCATATATTGTTTTTTAACCTATCTATACCGGCACCAGTTTTCCCTGAAACACCACCTCTATTTCCCTGGTCATCTTTTGCAATACAAATTATATCCGTATCTCTCCTTTTTAACCCAGATGGGTACTCTCCTTCCTCAGTCAAAACTATCCGGAGATCACTCAAACTTGATCTCTCTAAGGCTCGGCTAATACCAATCTCTTCTACTTTATCGTCTGATTTACGTATTCCAGCTGTATCCAATATAGTTACAGGCAGGCCACGCAAATCGAGCTTGACCTCTATAACATCTCTAGTCGTGCCACTAACATTCGAAGTGATTGCTGCGTCCCTGCCAACCAAATAATTAAGTAATGTTGACTTTCCTAAGTTAGGCGCACCCACAATCGCTACTTCGAAACCTGAACGTATTCTTTCTGCTGTCTGAACACCAATAATTTCTTTATCTAGGTCGCCGAGCACCATATTAATTAGTTTTTCAACTTCCGGTGTAACATCTTCAGGAACTTCTTCATCGGCAAAATCTAATGTTGCTACTAATAATGCTCCAGCTTTTACCAGCTTTGCTCTCCACTCTTTAGTTTTTTCACCCAGCGCACCATTAAAAATTCTTGCTGCTTGTTTATGTTGTGCGTCTGTTTCTGCATCTATAAGATCTGCTAGGCCCTCTACTTGTGCTAAATCAATTTTGCCATTTTCCAGAGCGCAACGAGTAAATTCTCCAGCCTCTGCAGATCTTAAGCCTTTGAAATTACCTAATAATTTAATTACTGACGATACGACTGCACTCGATCCATGTAAATGAAATTCTACTACATTTTCTCCCGTGAAACTATACGGTTTGCTAAATACAAGTATAAGAGCTTGATCTATAAAATGATTATCAGAATCATAGATCACTCTTAGATTTGGTTGCTTTTCCTTTAATTTTGATTTTGTGAGCTTCTCGGCGACATTAATTGCAAGAGGCCCAGACAGCCTTACTATTGATATACCGCCTTTACCAGGTGCGGATGCAAGTGCGAATATAGTGTCCAATTAGCATTCTCTTATTGGGTTAAGTATTCATCGAGTCAAAAAATTCTGCATTTGTTTTAGTTTGTTTTAGTTTAGACAACAAAAATTCTATTCCGTCTGTCGTTCCCATGGGGTTCAGTATTCGTCTAAGCACAAAAGTTTTTTGCAAATCTAGCTTATCAACTAGTAGATCCTCTTTTCTTGTACCAGATTTTAATATGTCAATTGCGGGGAAAACTCTCTTATCAGCCACTTTACGGTCTAAAACAATCTCACTGTTACCTGTACCCTTAAATTCTTCAAAAATAACCTCATCCATTCTGGAACCTGTGTCGATTAATGCAGTTGAAATAATAGTTAATGAACCACCCTCTTCTATATTTCTTGCCGCACCAAAGAACCTTTTTGGTCTTTGAAGAGCATTTGCATCTACACCACCTGTTAAAACTTTGCCCGAAGACGGTATTACAGTATTAAAGGCCCTGCCAAGTCTGGTTATAGAATCCAGTAAAATAACAACATCACGCTTGTGCTCAACAAGACGCTTGGATTTCTCTATTACCATTTCTGAAACTGCCACGTGCCGCGTAGCAGGCTCATCAAATGTGGAAGATATTACCTCTCCCTTAACTGACCTCTGCATGTCAGTAACTTCTTCTGGTCGCTCATCGATTAACAATACAATCAAATAACATTCTGGATGGTTTTTTTCTATGCTATGCGCAATGTTTTGCAAAATGACGGTCTTTCCCGTTCTGGGCGGTGCCACAATTAATGACCTTTGGCCTTTACCTATTGGCGCGACTAGATCTATTACTCTAGCTGATCTATCCTTAACCGTAGGATCTTCAATCTCCATCGTTAAACGTTCATCTGGGTAAAGTGGTGTAAGATTATCAAATGCAATTTTATGTTTTGCTTTTTGCGGATCTTGAAAGTTTATTTGGTTAACACCAACGATAGCAAAATAACGCTCATTTTCATCCGGCGCTTTGATCATACCTTCTACTGTGTCACCAGTTCTCAATGAAAACTGACGTATAATTTCTGGGGATACATATATATCGTCTGGACCGGGAAGATAATTTGCCTCTGGTGCTCTCAGAAAACCGAATCCATCTTGTAATACTTCAAGTACTCCTTCTCCAGAAACCTCCCAACCTTCATCTGCTCTCTCCCTAAGAATTTGAAACATCATTTCGCCTTTACGCATCGTAGAGGCGTTTTCTATTTCTAACTCTTCAGCCATTGATAAAAGGTCTTTAGGACTCTTTGATTTAAGGTCAGATAAATTCAATTTTTGAGCAGACATCTCGTACCCTCTCAAGCAATGTAATTTTGAAGTTTTTATCCAGAACAGGATATGTTCCCGTAATGAAATTTTTTATTTAAGTCAATAAAAGTTAAAATTTCAGCACTACAGATACTATTATTATTACTAATAGAATTGTTGGAACTTCATTCAGTAACCTATATTGTTTACCAGACAAAGTATTATTATTAGTTTTGAAATCGCTGATTTTTATTCCTAGCCAAATATTAAATATAGTCATAGCTATTATCGCTAATAACTTTACCCAAACCCACATGTGTGAAAAATTTATGATACCAGGGGTAGCTGCTAATAGAAAACCACAAATCCATGATACGATCATAGCAGGTGTCATAATAATAGAATGAAGCTTTTTTTCCATGACAAGAAAAACCTCATTAATTTGATCTTTGCCATCGGAACGTTCAACATGATAAACAAAAATTCGTGGTAAATAAAATAAACCAGCCATCCAGGATATCACTGATATCAAATGGAGAGATTTTATCCACGGATATAGTACGATTAGTATATCGTTCATGTTAACATTACTCATTCTTTACAAATAAAATATTAATATAAAAGAGTAGTTTTAGTAATAGATAAATGGGAATTGGTGGATTAAATTTTATCAAGGACATATTAACAAGTTTGTTAAAAAATAAATATTACAAAAAATCATATAAAGTTAGTAAGTTAGACACTTTTCCACAAGAAAATAAACAAAAAAATTATACATCAATTTATTCTTATCCACTGTATAAAAATCTATCATAAAATAAAAAAAAAGATTAAAAAGTTTGAAACAAAACAAAACTTTTAAAATTTCCTTAGATATTAAAGATTTATTAACATGACATGTGGGATAGTATTAGCATCAAAGTCTCAAATCAGATTATCACTTCTGGAAAAATCAGGTATTGAGTTTAGTGCTGTTGATCCAGCGATAGACGAGAAAGAAGTGAAGCTTTCTTATATCGGTAACAACTATCCTTCACGTGACATAGCAGACGTACTAGCAGATATGAAAGCGAGGAAAATATCAAACAGGTTCCCTAATAGCATAGTTATAGGTTGTGATCAAATTTTAGAATTTAACAGTAAAATACTATCTAAAGCGAAAGACCAGGAAGAGTTAATTCATCAACTTAAACAGCTTCAAGGAAATAAACATAGGCTTCATTCTGCGTGTGTAGTTTATAATACGCAAAAACCTGAATGGCGGTTCACTGGGTCAGTAACTATGACCATGCGGAATTTATCAGATCGGTATATATCAAAATATGTTCAAGATAATTGGGATGATATAAAACATAGTGTCGGCGGCTATCAAATGGAAAATTCTGGTATTTCTCTTTTTTCCAAAATAGATGGAGATTATTTTAGCGTGTTAGGTTTACCAATAATACAATTAGTAGACCACCTATTAAATCGAGGAGCAATAGAGCAGTGAGTTTATCTACTATACCAGTGGCAGCAGTATTGGGTCATCCCATAAACCATTCTAAATCACCCAAACTCCATAATTATTGGTTGTCATTATTTAATATAAACGGCTACTACATACCACTTGATATAGATCCAAGAAATTTCGAAAACAGCATCCGAGCTCTCAGTGGTTTAGGTTTTGTAGGAGCTAATGTGACGATACCTTACAAGGAGAAAGTATTAAAAATAGCAGATAAAATTTCTGATAGAGCGGCAATAATTGGTGCGGCTAATACTCTTACATTTTTACAAGATGGCAGAATTTATGCAGACAATACAGATGGTTACGGATTTTTACAAAATATAAAGTGTAAATATAACGATTGGTCGGCCGGTGAAGGTACATCGGTTGTATTCGGAGCAGGTGGGGCGTCACGAGCAATACTGGGGGCACTAATTGAGGATGGAGCAAGTGAAGTAATACTCGCAAATAGAACAAGATCTAGAGCAGATCAGCTAAGGTCTGATTTTGGAGCTAAAATTAAAGTTGTAGATTGGATGAAAGTCCAGAATTATCTCAGCGATGCATCCACTGTTATTAACGCAACATCACTGGGTATGGACGGTAAAGCAGAGCTTCCAATTCCGTTGCGAGAGCTGAAAAAAAATACTCTTGTCACAGACATAGTGTATACGCCCCTTAAGACATCCCTTTTAGAAAATGCAGCAAAAAGAGGCTGTCGCACAGTAGATGGCCTGGGAATGTTAATCCATCAAGCCATACCTGGGTTTGAACGTTGGTTTGGTGTGAAGCCAGGCGTTTCAGAAAATTTGCGCGAATTGTTGATCAGCCGATGATAAGGATTGGATTAACAGGTTCTATAGGAATGGGAAAAACAACCACAGCAGGTATTTTCGTGAAACATGGTTGTGCGCTCTGGGATGCTGATAAAACCGTTCATAAACTATATTCAAAAGGTGGTATAGCAGTGAAAGCTGTATCTAAGTTATTTCCCACTTCAGTAGAAAACGGTTCGATTTCAAGGAATAAGCTAAAAGTGCTTTTGAAAGAGAAGCCTGAAAAACTTAAAGAGTTGGAAAAAATTGTACATCCTCTTATACAAGCAGATAGACAAGACTTTCAAAATCAAAATATCGCTGACATAGCAGTTTTTGATATACCTCTTTTATTTGAAACCGGCTTGGATAAAGAAATGGATAAAACAGTATGTGTTTTTACTAGTGCGAAAAATCAAATAGAAAGATTAAAAAAGAGGACTGATAATAGTGATAACTATTACAAAGAATTGATTTCAAAACAAATGCCCAGTGAAGAAAAATGTAAACTTTCTGACTTTACCATTGAGACAACATCTCATGAGAAGGTTGAAGAAAAAGTACTGGAAATACTCAATATGTTGCGAGTTTAATATAATGAGAGAGATAGTTTTAGATACGGAAACTACTGGCTTGGACCCAGAATATGGACACCGGATAGTAGAAATTGGAGCAGTGGAATTAGTGAACCAAGTTCCCACAGGAAAAGAATATCATCAATATATTAATCCACTTATGTCTATGCCAGATCAAGCGTTTGCGATACACGGGTTAAGCGATGAGTTTCTTTCCAACAAACCTAAATTTTCAGAAATCGTTAATGAATTCTTGGAGTTTATAGGATCAGCGAAGTTAGTTATCCATAATGCTATGTTCGATATGAAGTTCATTAATGCAGAGCTAATAAAGAGTGAAAAAGAAGAGATACCATTTGAAAGAGCGACAGATACACTAGCTATTGCACGAAAAAAATATCCGGGATCACCCGCTTCTTTAGATTCTCTTTGTAGAAGGTTTAAAATTGATAATTCAGCGAGAGTGGTACACGGCGCATTGCTTGATAGCCAAATTTTAGCGGAAGTATATTTGGAGTTGGTTGGAGGAAAACAACCCGATTTCACGCTAAATATTACTGATGTTGAACATGGAAATAGTAGTAACTCCGGAAAAGCAAAGAGAATACGTGAAAGGGCTAAAAATTTGAAACCAAGGCTAACAAAAGATGAAGAAAATAGACATAGAAAATTTATTAAGCAGCTTGGGGACCATTCAATGTGGTCAGAAATTTTAAAGGCGTAGCACCCCCTAGTGTTTCACTTTAGATCCATTTTTTCTTTTGCACTTTTTCTCCTGTCTATTTCTTGCCTGTATAATTTTAAGAAATCTATGTTTTCTAAATTTAGTGGTGGAAAACCACCATCACGAGTAACATCACTCACGATTCTGCGAAGAAATGGAAACAACATTCTGGGGCATTCTATAAGTAAATATGGGTGTAATTGATCTTCTGGAACATTTTCGATTTGAAAAACGCCACCGTAATCTAGCTCCAATACAAAGAGAATATTATTTGTATTTTTAGATTTACTATCAACGCGAAGTTTTATTATTACGTCAAACTGTTTATCTGTCGTACGCTTTTTTGCGTCTATGTTTACATTAACTTGTATTTCTGGGTTCAACTCACCATCGACCCCCTTTTGTGCAAGAATGTTCTCAAAGGAGAGGTCTCTTACATATTGCGCAAGAATATTCATTTTTGGCGGTGTTATGTGATCTGTTTTCTTAGCCATTAAATTCTCCTGTCGAGCAATACTATAATCTGATTACTCTATATGATTTCAGTCTTTAGGGTTTGTATTTTTTTTCCAAGGTGATCCATCATTAGGTGTGATATCTTTATATTCTGCATCATAAATTGTTCTGTCTCGATATGAAGTACCCTCATCAAAACGACCCACGTGAATAAATTTTTTTTCAAGTTTTCTAAACAGCCAATATCGAAAATTTGGGATAAGTAAAAGGAAACCAATAAAATCTGTGAAAAAGCCTGGTGTAAGCAATAATGCTCCCGCAAAAAGAACTAATAAACCATGCCCAATAGGTTCGGAAGGGTCCTCCAATCTTCCCGCTTTTCGTTTGAACAAATCGAAGAGTTGTGAGGCTTGTTGTTTAACAAACACAGTTCCTGCAATGGCTGTAATTAATATAATAAAAACTGTTGGCATTAGGCCAATTGTACCGCCTACCTTAATGAACAAGACGATCTCAATTACTGGTACTGTAAAAAATAGAAGAAAAAGCCACATCTAATTTACTATCCTTAATTCACTTTAGTGGACATTAACACCTTTAGCACCTACATAAGTAGTTGAAAGTAAAATTACCACTATCGCACTGATCAGGAGCGTGAAATGAGTCCAGCAATTATTGAAATTCTTGTTTTAGCAGGAATAGCCATTTTTTTGGTTTTAAGATTAAAGAATGTACTGGGTACCCGCGAAGGCTTTGAAAAACCTCCGTTACAAGATGCTGCTCCTTCCAAAAACGCTAGAGATTTTCGCGTAATTGATGGTGGTGAAGATACGGACATTACTGACAATGTTGACAAAAAAAGTCCATCTGCTGAAGCTTTGGCGCGCATGAAAAAAGTAGACGCAGATTTTATGGTGAATGATTTTTTGACTGGGGCAAGGTCCGCATATGAAATGATACTAATGGCATTTGAAAATGGTGATTTAAAAGATGTTAAGAGCTTCCTTGACGAAGATGTGAAAGACGCATTTCAGCAAGTAATCGATATGCGAGCAAAAAAGAAGCTGAAGGTTGAGGCAGAGTTTTATGGGATAAGAGAACTTAGCTTAAAAAATGCAGACTTTGATGATAAAACTAATGTAGCAGAACTTTCCGTTGCATTTACGGGAGAGCTTTCTTCAGTTGTGAAAAATAAAGATGGTGAGGTAGTGGAGGGTGATGCTAAACAGGTAAAACGTCAGCGAGACACATGGACATTCTCTCGTGATTTATCATCATCTGATCCGAATTGGCTCCTTGTTGCCACAAGTAGTTAGAATAGTTATTCAACTGTTTAGTGAGGCCCACTTCATAAGTCTCTTGGTGCAAAATCATGAAACGGAGAAAACTTAGTCTGGAAGAAACAGAGCTTTGGGAAAAAGTAGCCAAGTCTACTCTACCCCTTAACGATAAAACTCTGACTGAAAGTGACATTAGCTCGGGTCAAATTAGTCCAAAAAATAGTAAACCCGCCAATGCACCCCCTAAGAGAGCCCTCAGGCCGCAATTAAATGAAAATATAGCTATCAAAAAAGGGTTCGTTTCAACTGGTGCTCAAAAAGTAAAAATGGATATGAAGGCTTTTGCCAAGCTGAAAAAAGGCATGCTTGAACCAGAGGCGTGGCTGGATCTTCACGGCATGACACTAGAACAAGCATATCCAGCCTTATTAAATTTTATAGTGTCTGCTCACAGTAGACAGAAAAGACTGGTATTGGTTATAACAGGAAAAGGTAAAAACTCTGATCCTGGTTATGTTATTCCGCAACGCAATGGGGTACTCAGATCGCAGGTTCCTCTTTGGTTAAAGGAACCAAGGTTGTCTAATTTAATACTCCAAGTCGAAAAGGCCCACCAAAGACACGGTGGCTATGGTGCTTTATATATATACCTACGCCGTAGTAGGTCATAATAGACAGATTGAAGAACTCTCTAGTTTATAAAATTTAACTTATGTAAAAGATTTTTCGTTGTATCGATCGATCGTAAAATATATAGCACAGAAAATTATTGGAGAAACATATGTCAAATTCAGAGCTGGAAAATGCTATAGAAGCTGCTTGGAATGTTCGAGAAGAAATAACCCCTTCAACAACTGGTGAAACGAGAAAAGCTATTGAAGCAACTTTATCTGCTCTTGATACTGGAAGTCTACGTGTTGCTGAGAAAAATGACAAAGGTGATTGGATCGTAAACCAATGGGCAAAAAAGGCCGTTTTGCTTGGCTTTAGACTTAAAGATATGGAGGTACACGAGGGTGGCCCGCAGAACTCAGGTTGGTGGGACAAAGTTGATAATAAGTTCAAAGGATGGAACACTAAAGATTGGAAAGAAGCAGGTTTTAGAGCTGTACCAAGTTGTGTTGTAAGACGTTCTGCATATATAGCGTCAGGAGTTGTTCTAATGCCTTCATTTGTAAATCTTGGTGCATATGTAGATACAGGAACAATGGTAGACACATGGGCTACGGTTGGCAGTTGTGCCCAAATAGGTAAGAACGTACATTTATCTGGAGGTGTTGGTATCGGTGGCGTATTAGAGCCAATGCAGGCCTCTCCGACAATAATAGAAGATAATTGTTTTATAGGTGCCCGTTCCGAAGTGGTAGAAGGTGTAATCGTTCGAGAGGGTTCAGTTTTGGGGATGGGAGTTTACATAGGGCAATCGACCAAAATAGTAGATCGAGAAACAGGAGAGGTAATGTATGGAGAAGTTCCTCCTTATTCAGTAGTCGTTTCTGGTTCGATGCCAAGCAAAAATAACATAAGTTTATATTGTGCAGTGATTGTTAAACGAGTTGATAAGAGAACCCGTAGCAAAACGGGAATTAATGAACTTCTCCGTGATTAATAATTTATAGAATTACACCTTTTGGTATGACGGCTACTAGTCTACCACTCGTACAGCACCCTTAGAAGCAGACGTCGTTAATGCAGCATATGCTTTAAGGGCAGTGGTCACCTTTCGCTTACGTTTCTTTTTGGGTATCCAGCCGTTTTTATCTTGTTGAATACGACGTTTAGCAAGTGTTTCATCAGAAACATTTAAATGAATTTTTCTTTCAGGTATGTTGATTTGAACTTCATCACCAGTTTCTACCAGCCCAATTGTGCCGCCCTCTGCCGCTTCTGGTGAAACATGTCCTATCGATAAACCAGAGGTGCCGCCGGAAAAACGCCCATCTGTAACAAGTGCGCAAGCAGAGCCAAGACCTTTTGACTTTAAATAGCTGGTAGGATAGAGCATTTCTTGCATTCCTGGTCCCCCACGAGGTCCTTCATGTCTAATTATTACGACGTCTCCTGATTTAACCTTTCCTGTCAGTATGTCATTGACAGCATCATCTTGGCTTTCAACAACATAAGCAGGACCAGTAAATTTTAATATTTTTTCATCAACACCAGCTGTTTTAACGATACAGCCGTCTTCTGCTAAATTTCCATAAAGCACAGCAAGACCACCATCTTGTGAGAAGGCTTTTTCCTTACTGCGAATAACACCTTCCGCTCTATCAAGATCGAGTTTTTCAAAGCGGCGACTTTGTGAAAATGCTGTTTGGGTCGGAACGCCTCCTGGTGCGGCTTTGTAGAAAGATAAAACTTTCTCGTCAGTTGTTTGAGAAATATCCCAAACCTTTAGGGCGTCAGATAATGTTTTGCTATGAACTGTCGGCAAGCATGTATCAATGAGGCCAGCTCGGTCTAGTTCGCCCAAAATTGCCATTATACCGCCCGCTCTGTGTACATCTTCCATATGAACATCAGATTTTGCTGGAGCAACCTTACATAAAACAGGTACTTTTCTAGATAACCGATCTATATCATCCATTGTAAAACCAACGTTGCCTTCATATGACGCCGCTAATAGGTGGAGAACAGTATTGGTCGACCCACCCATGGAAATATCCAGCGTCATTGCATTTTCGAATGCCTTAAAAGAAGCAATGGACCGCGGTAAAACGGATGTATCACCCTTTTCATAACAACGTTTAGCTATTTCAACTATTATTCTACCGGCGCTCAGAAAAAGATTTTGTCGGTCCGAATGAGTTGCCAAAATTGATCCATTTCCAGGTAGTGAAAGCCCTAACGCTTCTGTAAGACAGTTCATTGAGTTTGCAGTGAACATTCCAGAGCAAGATCCGCATGTTGGGCATGCAGATCGCTCAACTTCTGCAACTTCTTCGTCTGAATATTTTTCGTCGGCAGCGTAAACCATTGCATCAACTAAATCTAAAGCCTTTTCTTTGCCGTCCCAAATTACTTTGCCGGCCTCCATCGGTCCGCCGGAAACAAAAACAGCTGGTATATTGAGACGCATCGCCGCCATCAGCATTCCTGGGGTAATTTTATCACAATTGGAAATGCAAACCATTGCATCTGCACAATGCGCATTCACCATATATTCAACCGAGTCGGCTATAACTTCTCGCGATGGTAGAGAGTAAAGCATCCCATCATGACCCATGGCAATTCCATCATCGACGGCAATAGTATTAAATTCCTTAGCGACGCCGCCAGATTTTTCTATTTCGCGAGCTACCATCTGGCCCAGATCTTTGAGGTGAACATGGCCTGGAACAAATTGTGTGAAAGAGTTTACGACAGCGATAATTGGTTTACCAAAATCATCATCTTTCATTCCCGTGGCACGCCATAAGCCTCGTGCCCCAGCCATATTTCTTCCATGAGTGGAGGTTCTAGATCGGTACATGGGCTTTCCTTTTAATTACCTCTTTATGCATTATTGAATAATTTTAATATTCGCAACTAAATTGAAATTCAAACTATTTAAGAAGCATTAGATAGATTTCCGGATACATGGAATTTTTATGTCGTTAGAATTTAGTATATGATATCTAAATGTAATATCGATGAAATTAACAAACCCCTGATTATGAAAAAAATTATTGATAAAAATAGAAAACTGCGCGCGATATTTACTTTAGAGGTAAGTCTAGGTCGATCAAAAAATGATGGTCTTCCAAAAAACTCTATTGGTGCGACATTAATTTGTTATTCCACTGGAATTGATGAAGAAGAAGCGGTTCGAGAAGCAGTTGCAACGTTGAAGCGTTCTAATATGTCTCCACTGAATGTAGTTGGCTATGGTTCAATTGAAGAAAGATTGAAAAATGGACATGAAATTGATCTGGAGGAAAACAAAATCATGTTGCGCGCCCTAAATGAAAACTCTGTCATAGTAGCTGATGTTATGCCCTTATTTGGAAATGAAACAGAGGAAGACATAGTAAATTGAGACGTATCATATTTTTTGATTTAGATGGGACATTGACGGACGCTGGGCCGGGAATAAAGACATGCATTAACTATGCTCTTGATAAAATGAAACTAGAAAAGCTTGGACCTGAAAGTGACTGGGTAGTGGGACCATCTCTTTGGGGCACATTTAATAAGCTAGGTGTTCCGGAGGAAGATTTAAATTACGCTGTTGATTTATATCGAGAGCGATACGATGTAAAAGGATATATCGAAAATAGTGTCTATACTGGTATTCCAGAGCAGCTTTCGGAATTAAAATCGATGGGTTATATGCTTGGTGTTGCAACATCAAAGCCAACTGCTTCGGCTATTTCCATATTAGAGTATTTTCAGCTATCGAGATATTTCTCATATCGGTTTGGTTCTAATCTGGATGGTTCATTATCTGATAAGTCCAGCTTATTGCAACATGCATTAAGTACTACAGGTTCTCAACCTAGCGATGCTTTAATGATAGGTGACAGACGATACGATATTATTGGTGCAAAATCTAACTTGATTAAATCTATAGGAGTGAGCTATGGATATGGATCAATAAATGAGTTGAGAGAAGCAGGAGCCGACTGCCTGATTAAAGAAACAAGGGAGCTGGCCACAGTGGTAAATAAACTGTTACCAATTTAGGTGAAATTATGAATGAAATTGATCCTGTAAACCTTACAGCTGAACTCATAAAATGTCCGTCCGTAACACCAAAAGAAGCGGGGGCAATTACTTTGATAGAGGATTTGCTAAATAAAAATGGATTTATATGCTCTCGAATTAGCCGTGGGGGAGTAGAAAATCTTTTTGCTCGCTGGGGTTCGGGGAAATCTGAAAGAAGTTTCGGTTATAATGGGCATACGGATGTAGTGCCGGTTGGAAATGCAGAGTCATGGTCAGTGGACCCTTTTGGGGCTGAGGTGAAGGATGGCTATTTATTTGGTCGAGGTGCCACCGATATGAAGTCGAGTGTCGCGGCATTTGTCACGTCAGCCATAGATTTTGTATCAAAAAATCCGCCAAACGGCTCTATCGTTATTACTATTACGGGAGATGAAGAAGGGGAAGCTAAAAACGGAACGGCTGCAATTCTAGATTGGATGCAGAAAAATAATGAAAAAATAAGCCATTGTTTGGTGGGTGAGCCGACTTGTCCGGATTACCTCGGTGAAATGGTAAAGATTGGGCGTAGGGGATCAATTACAGCAAGGTTTTGTGTTAAGGGTCTGCAAGGACACACCGCTTATCCAAAGCTAGCAATAAACCCGCTTAACGCACTTGTGCAGTTAATGCATTCTCTTAGTGAAGAAAGTTTGGATATTGGCTCTGAACATTTTGATGCGTCGACCCTAGCCATAACTTCCATTGACACTGGAAATTCTGCAACCAATGTAATCCCAGAAATGGCAAAATCCGTGATTAATATAAGGTTTAATGATAATCATACCAGTGAGTCTATAAAAAAATGGCTGGACAGAACTTCCAGAGACTTTGCTGAAAAAACTGGGACAGAAATTACAGTTAATACGCATACGTCCGGGGAAAGCTTTTTGACACCTCCAGGGCAGTTATCTGACATAATTTGCAATTCTATCCAGCAAGAACTCGGGGTTAAACCTTCTTTGTCGACGACGGGAGGAACTTCTGATGCAAGATTTATAAAGAACATCTGCCCTGTCGTGGAATTTGGGCTAGTGGGAAAGACTATGCATGCAATTGATGAGAGGGTTGAGATAAGTCAAATCCACAATTTAAAGAAAGTCTATACTCGCATTTTGGAAAATTATTTTGCCGAAATATAAACCAACTTTGGTGGTTATGGTAAAGGAACCAAGACCTGGGAAAGTCAAAACACGGTTGGGAAATGATATCGGAATGATTGAGTCTGCTTGGTGGTATAGACATCAAAGTTTATCGCTTATACGAAATGTTGTACACCCTAAATGGGAAACTGTGATTGCTGTTTCTCCAGATATCGAAGGACAAAATAGTAGGATTTGGCCTGCTAAATTGATGCGAATCTCTCAGGGAATGTCAGGCTTGGGAGAAAGAATGCTCAAGATATTAGATAGTTTTCGCGTTGGTCCGATTTGTATAATTGGTTCTGATATTCCAGACGTAAGTAAGGAAAAGATAGATCGGGCTTTTAAGATTTTACGTAGGAACGAGTACGTTTTAGGACCTACTTTCGATGGCGGGTTTTGGCTTTTTGGTGCAAAAAAAATTAGGAAGATATCAAAAAAAACTTTTATGAAAGTGCGGTGGTCATCAAACTATGCTTTTGAAGATACTATAAAAACTTTGGAAACTGACAGATGGGCTGCTTGTGATATGCTACGTGATATCGACAACGGCATCGATTATGACGCTATACATAAAAAAACATCCTAATTTCGGCTTGGTTAAGCGATTCATCAATTTTTTATTATGAAAATACGGTCTGGATAAATAAATGTCATACGTTATCTAAAGGGTAGTACAGGGTTTAAGTTTATACCCATATCGGTTGAGAGAAAAGATTGAGAGAAAATAATGGATTCTTTGTGAAGACTAATAAAGCTCATAATTCTTCAAAGACCATGGAGAAAATTCTCATTTTACAAGTTATGGCGCCAACCAGCGATGGTGATGTTTTTGCACGTCCCGTTTATTGGGAAGAGGCCGGAGACGAGCCAATCGTTTATATTGAGCATGATAAGTTCACGGGTCGCTTATCCTATGGCGACCGAATTCTGACTCGGATTAAACCCGTCAATTCCAACAATTTTGACTATGTTGGAAAGATTATAAAGAAAATTGACGATAATCCTCAAACAAAACTTGGAATTTTCCATATTACGCCAAATGGGCCGAGAGTTAAATCGATAGATAAATCTGGCAAAGATTGGTTGGTAGAGCTGGATAAAGGTGTGGTTATTGAAGATGGAGAATTAGTTGAATTCAGAAAAATTGACTCTGGAAGAAGAATTCGCTCTGAAAAGGTTAGAGTTTCTGAAAGGTTGGGTGATCCTTCTGCTCCAAAATCTGTATCGCTTATTGCAATTCACCAACATAAGATTCCCAATATTTTTCCGGAAGATGTACTTCTTCAGTCTAAAAAAGCCTCCTTTATACAAAATAAAAAATGGGATGATTATTCGCACCTGCCCTTTGTCACGATTGATCCTAAAGACGCCCGTGATCGTGACGATGCTTGTTATGCAAAAGCGGATGACGATCCAAAAAATATTGGTGGTCATTTAATATGGGTAGCTATTGCTGATGTAGCACACTTCGTCCGATCTGGCGATGCAATAGACAATGAAGCACGTCACAGGGGTAACTCCACTTATTTTCCTGACAGAGTTGTTCCAATGCTTCCAGACAATTTATCTGGCGATCTTTGCAGTTTGCATGAGGGTGAGAAGAGAGCGTGTATTGTCGTAAAAATAAAAATTGACTCAGTAGGTAATAAAATAAGTCATAAGTTTACGCGCGCAGTAATTCAATCTTGGGCATCTCTTGAGTATGGTGAAGTTCAGGAAGTTATTGATAAAGGTAAAGGAAAACCGAAAGTTCTAGATCTTGTAAATAATGTCATTAAACCACTATATGATGCCTATTCCTGTTTAAAAATTTCAAGAAAGGTTAGAGGTCCTCTAGATTTGAACCTTCCAGAACGGAAGATAGAAATAGATGAAAAAGGTATAGTCAAAGACGTTAGATTCAAAGAAAGTTTAGAGGCACATAAACTTATAGAAGAATTTATGATTCTTGCGAATGTCTGTGCAGCAGAGACATTATCTTACAAAAAAACACCTACAATTTTTAGGGTACATGAAGAGCCTAATAAAGAGAAGATTGAAGCCTTGAGAAAGACGGCGCTTTCGGTAGGATTAAAGTTATCAAAGGGTCAAAATATAAAAGCTTCCCATATTAATGAAGTATTAGCTCAGGCAGAGTCAGCACCCTTTCGAGACTTAATAAATTTATCGGCATTACGCTCTATGAACCAGGCATTTTATTCTCCAGAAAATTTTGGTCATTTTGGTTTGTCGTTGTCTCAGTATGCCCACTTTACATCACCTATCAGGCGTTATTCTGATCTCATTATTCATCGCGCTTTGATATCTGCAGTTGGGTTGGGCGATGATGGTCTTAAAGATATAGACATTGATAATATTCATAGTACAGCAGAGAAAATATCTGAATCTGAGCGGCGTTCTATGGTTGCAGAGCGAGATACTAATGATAGGTACCTTGCGCATTTCCTGTCGGAAAGAATTGGAAATGATTTTTGTGGTAGTATAAGTGGGGTATCAAATTTTGGGATATTTGTAAGGTTAGATGAGACGGGTGCAGATGGTATTGTTCCGGTCAGGACAATAGCTAATGAATATTTCAAATATGATAAATCTGCGAACAGGTTGATTGGTTCAGAAACTGGACTAAAGCTGGAATTAGGAATGTCAGTTCGGGTGAAGCTTTCAGAGGTAGACCCTTTTGCTGGCGGTATAGTGTTTCAGCTTACCCATCTTGAAAATGATCAATTAAATTTTGAGGGTAGTAAAGGTAGATCTAAATTTTTTAAGAAAAACAAATATAAAACACGGAATAAGAAATTTAAAATAAAGAGAAGAGAAAGAAGAATAAAAATATCCTGATAATCGCTACTCACCATAGGGTATCCAAATAGTTTTATTTTCAGTCGCGTTCTCTAAGAATTCTCTACCAAAGCCCTCCTCACTACTCCAATCCCTTCCGCAACCATTGTTAACCCATGTGCGTTTTAAATTACTTACAGACGCTTTTTCTATATCCCCTGAGACATCAGAAGGAGAAAAGCACCAGACACTTTCAATATCCATATGCCCTGCAAGCTCTATTGCTAGATCTAAATGTTTGCCAGTTAATATGTTAATGGTTCCAGGAGGAACGTCTGAGGTGTCTAAGACTTGATAAAAATCAGTAACAATAGGAGAAAAAGTTTCAGAGGGAATAATAATTGAGCGGTTACCTGTAGCGAATAATGGGGCCATTACGGATATAAATCCAAGAAGAGGATACTGATTATCACATAGAACGCCACAGTTTCCTATTGCTTCTTTCATAACAAGCGCCACTGCTTTGAGAGGTACGCTTCTAGCGCTCCCATCGAACTTATCCGACCAAGCGGCATAGAAAAACAATCTCTGAATACTTTGCTCTACTTCAGTTTGAGCATCAGAACTTCCTGTGAGTGCTTGTAAAGTGTTGGTAAATTCTGCTCTCCTTGCTGATAAATTTTCGGCCATATAATATAAGATTTGAGCCCGAAGATGTGCTGTGGAATGCGACCAATTTTTTGCAGCGTTCATGGCTTCTACGGCATTTCGGATATCTTTGCGGTTTGATAAAGGCACCTGGGTTACAGGTTTTCCGTTATGATCAAAAATCGACTGAGAGTAGCCACTGTCTGGGCGACATTGCTTCCCCCCGATGTAAAGCTTTGCCGTTCTGTCAATATAATCAGCCTTCGTAATTTGGTTTTTAACTTGTGTGCTTTTGATCTTAGGTGAGGACTGGTTCTTTAATTTACTGTATGCTAACAGGCCTTCCCATCCACCTTCTCGGCCAAACCCACTTTGTTTTACCCCACCAAACCCAGCAGCAGCATCGAACATATTTGTTCCGTTTATCCATATTACCCCTGCTTTAATTTTTGGTGCGAGCTCTAGGCATAAATTTATATTTTCACTCCATATGGAGGCCGCCAGCCCAAACGTAGTGTTGTTTGATAGTTCTATAGCTTCCGAAGGGGTTCTAAATGTTGTGCTTACCAACACTGGACCAAAGATTTCTTCGTGCATGAGTGGATCTGCAGTATGCAAGTCTGTTATTAGGGTTGGAGGAAAGAAACAACCTTCTTGGGGTAATTGCGAGCCAGCTTGAAAGACTTTTCCTTTTGTCTGAGAAACCATTCCACTAATTTTTTTGTGCTGTTTTTTATCTATAATTGCCCCCATATCTATTGACTTGTCGAGGGGACTTCCCAAGCGTAGATTTTTCATTCTATTTCTGAGTTTATTATAAAATTTTTCTGAAATCGCTTCATGAACTAATAGGCGAGACCCAGCACAACAAACTTGCCCTTGGTTAAACCAAATTGCATCAACGACCCCTTCAACGGCACTATCCAGGTCTGCATCATCAAAAACAACGAAAGGCGATTTTCCACCTAATTCTAGTGTCAAGGACTTGCCGGAACCAGCTGTTCGTTCTCTAATTAATTTTCCAACTTCTGTTGAACCAGTAAATGCAATTTTATTTATATCTTTATGTCCGACAATCATTTCGCCGACTTTTCCGTCGCCAGTGACAATATTTATGAGGCCATGTGGAACTCCAGCAGATGTACATATTTCAGCGAATAAAAGGGCTGTTAAAGACGTGTATTCTGCAGGCTTTAGCACTACAGCATTACCCATGGCGATGGCAGGAGCTATTTTCCAAGAAAGCATTAGGAGTGGAAAGTTCCAGGGAATAATTTGACCACAAACTCCTATCGGAGATCGCTTTGGAAGCTCAGCCTGCATTAATTGAGCCATTCCAGCATGATAATAGAAGTGTCTTTGAGCAAGAGGAATATCAATATCACGAGATTCTCTGATTGGTTTTCCATTGTCCAGGGTTTCCAAGACAGAGAAAAGCCGAGAGTTTTTCTGCAAGAGACGTGCAATTGCATATAGAATGCGGGCACGCGCATGATCACTTTCTTTTGACCATTTTTTTTGAGCGGCTCTGGCTGCTTTAACAGCAGAATCTATATCAGATGGAGACGACTGACCAATTTTTGCTAATACTTGATCGTTAGCAGGGTTGACGGTGTTGAAATGATCTTCGCATTGTTTCCATTTGCCATTAATAAAATTACCAAAAGTATAATTATGGTTCTTCAACCAATTTTGGGCTTCTCTGGCGCTTTCGGGTGCTTCTCCATAATCCATTTTATCAAAGATATTCTTTATTTGCATGTTTTACCCCAATGGATGCCGATAATTAGCAGAATAATTTCCAGTCAAGTAGTGTTCTAACTGTCGTTCAATGTCTCCAAGAAGGCTTGAAGCCCCAAAGCGGAATAAAGAAGCGTCCATCCAATCGTTGCCTAATTCTTCTTTTATGAGACTTAAATAAACTAGTGCATCTTTTGCTTTTGATATGCCACCCGCTGGTTTGTAACCTACTTTAAACCCTGTTTTTTCCCAGTACTCTCGGATTGCACGCACCATTACAATGGACGTGCCAAGCGTGGCATTAATACTTTCTTTTCCTGTTGAGGTTTTAATGAAATCTGCCCCAGCCATCATACAAACCATTGATGCACGCGCGACATTTCTTAGGCTTCCTAACTCACCAGTTGCTAAGATTGTTTTGAGGTGTGCATCTCCACAGGCAGAACGAAATGCTTTAACTTCATTAAAAAGTTCCTGCCAGTTTTGGGTCAGGACATGCCTCCGCGAAATAACAATATCTATCTCTTTGGCCCCAGCTTGTACACTTTCATCAATTTCTAATAACCGAGTTTTAAATGGAGACAGACCTGCAGGAAAGCCGGTTGAAACGGCGGCGACCGGAATGCCGCTATTACCCAAGGCGGCAATGGCGGTTTTTATCATTTCATGGTATACACATATAGCTCCAACATGGAGGCCATCCATTCCCAATGCCCTTGTTAAATCTGGCCTAATAGGATGGATCCCTTTAGCGCATAATCTTTTTACGCGACCCGCTGTATCGTCTCCAGATAGCGTCGTAAGGTCTATGCAGGAGATTGCTTTCAGTAGCCAAGCAGCCTGATGAGCTTTTTTTATTGATCTGCGTGTGCCAAGAGTAGCAGCGCGACGTTCGATTGCTGAGGTGTTTGCGCTCTGTGACATAACCCAGTCGACGTCAAGCTCGCATCCTTCGTTTCTATTAGTTAAACTATCATTCATTCTTTACGACCAGGAATGTCTCATAAACATTGAACACTTGCATGTGTACAGAAATATATCAATACAGTATTAGCTGATATAGTATTTAACTTTTTTTAAATTTCCTGTTCGTACCAATCAGTGCTGTTATGAAACATGCAGTGAGCAATAGAATAATTGTTGGTGCGGGCGCACTATCAATAAAGAAGCTAACATAAATACCAAAAAAACTCGATAATAATGAAATTAATGTAGCAATGATAAGCATTTGGTTAAATCTCTGCGTCAGCAAAAAGGCTATTGCTCCGGGAGCTATCAATAAACCGATTGATAGTATTATTCCCACTGCTGATAGAGTGGCTACTATTGTTACGGATACCATCGCGAGAAAGTTGTAGTGTAATAAGCGAACAGGGATCCCAACAGAACGCGCTTGGATTGGATCAAAGGTATGTAACAGTAAGTCGTGTCTCTTTATAGTTACGAGAATTGTAACCATGCTGGAAATTAAGAATGATATAAGCAAGTCTTCAAAAGTTATACCGAGTATATTGCCAAATAATATATGATCTAGATGCACTTCAGTAGATACCTTTGAATATAAAACAATTCCAAATCCAAACATCCCAGAAAAGACTATACCCATTATAGTATCATGTTTGAGCCTACTATTTTCACTTAAAAACCCTGATAAAACTGCGCAAACCATGCCAGAGCAGAATGCGCCAATGATTAATGGAATACTCAGTAAATATGATATTATTATTCCTGGAAGTACCGAATGGCTTATTGCGTCTCCCATTAACGACCACCCTTTGAGCACCAAAAAACATGAAAGCAGAGCTGCTGGTACCGATATGATAGCTGCTATTATGAAAGCATTTATCATAAAACTATAATGGAATGGGGTAACTAATATGTCAGCCATAATTAGTGTCTGCTTCTAACGCTGCTCGACTTTTGGATTTAAAGTATCCATGTTTTGGTGCTAAGATGAAAGTGGAAATAAAGATTAAAGTTAAAATTGTAACAATTATTCCACCGGTAGCACCATTTAGGAAGTAGCTAATATAAGCACCAAAAAAGCTGCTTAATGTTCCAATAATCACGCTTATTACGAGTAATCTAGGAAATTTATCCGTAAGCAAGTAAGCAGTGGCTCCAGGTGTAACTACCATGGCAATTACTAGAAAAGCCCCAACAGTTTGAAGAGCGGCAACACAAGAAGCGGCTAAAATTGTAAAAAATAGTATTTTCAGTAAATCTGGATTTAAACCAATAGACCTTGCATGGTTTTCATCAAAAAATGTAACCATAAAATCTTTCCACTTTGTCGCAAGAACACAAAGAGACACAAGACCAATTATCACAAGCTGAAATGTATCTGTTGGTGTAATTGCAAGGATATTACCCATCGTGATAGTTTGGATGCTCACGGACATTGGTGACAGTGATATCATAAACAAACCAAGACCAAAGAAAGATGTAAAAATAACTCCTATTATGGCATCTTCTTTAAGTTTGGATCGCTGTTGTAAAAAAAGTATTGAGCTTGCGGCTAGTCCGCCAGCGACAAACGCGCCAAGAGCAAATGGTAGTCCTAGCATATATGCTCCTGCCACACCTGGTACTATTGAATGGCTGAGAGCATCACCTATCAGCGACCAACCTTTCAACATTAAGTAAGCTGAAAGAAAAGCACAGACCCCTCCCACTAAAGCGCTAACCCACATTGCATTAACCATGTAACTATAAGAAAATGGTTCCAATAAAGCTTCAAGCATCTTCATTACTTTTCTTATCGCTGTCGTACAAGACGAAGGGACGCTCGTCATCTGAAATCACACGAACTTCGCGCCGGTCATCGTCATCATGAAGATCGGTTCCACTGAGAACAAAATGCCTTAGAACACCACCAAATGCGAGCTCTAAATTTTGACGTGTAAAGGTATTTTCTGTCTTACCGTAAGCTAATACCGTTTCCTTGATTAAAATTGTTCTGTCACAAAACTCTGGTACTGAGCCAAGATTGTGTGTTGAAACAAGCATTATTTTTCCTTCTTTTCTCATCTCACCAAGAAGTTTGATTATTGCAGTTTCGGTTTTTACATCCACTCCTGTGAAGGGTTCATCCATCAAAATAATTTTACTTTTTTGTGCTAATGCGCGAGCTAAAAAAACTCTTTTTCTTTGACCGCCGGATAATTCACCAATTTGCCGGTCTTTAAAATCGGTCATCCCAACACGATTTAAGGCATTCGCAACCTCCAGTATGTCTTGTTTTCTCGTTTTCCGAAAAAAGCCCATATGGCCATAGCGGCCCATCATGACGACATCCTGCACTAGAACCGGAAACGACCAATCGACCTCTTCTGCTTGTGGTACATATGCGATAAAATTTTCTTTAAGCGCAGATTTTACAGATTGACCCAAAATTGAGATTTCACCTTTTACAGTAGGTATAAACCCCATTAGCGCCTTGAATAAGGTTGATTTTCCAGCACCGTTTACTCCCACTAACGCTGTTATTGTGCCCGTGGGTATTTCAAAGGAGACATTTCGTAATGCTGTTGTTCCGTTGTTGTAAGTTACGGTTAGATCGCTAGTTATTATGCCGGACTCTGCTTCGATCATTTAGGTGCTTTGTTTCCTTAAGTGAATATCGTTAAATGGAATAAAAGGGTTTTAATTGCTTAATCCTGCCAATATTGTTTCGGACGTTACTTTTAAAAGATCAAGGTAACTTGGTACGGGCCCGCCCGCTTTGGTGAGGCTATCAACGTATAAAACACCGCCGTATGCTGCTCCGGTTTCTCGTGATATTTGTTTGGCTGGTGATTGTGAAACAGTACTTTCGCAAAAAACTGCAGGGATATTATATTTCTCTACACTATCAATGACCTTTTTCACTTGTTTTGGAGTTCCCTGTGCGCCAGCATTTATTGGCCAAAGATACAATTCGTTCATTTTAAAATCTCTAACCAAATAACTGAATGCACCTTCGCACGAAACTAGCCATCTCCTATCTTTAGGAACCTTTAGTATCGCATTTCTCAATGGTAAAATTGTATCCTTAATCTTGCGTTTGTATACTTCTGCGTTCCTAATATAAGTCGAAGCGTTTTCAGGATCGTGCTCAACAAACGCTTTTTTTATGTTATCTACATAAATTAGTGCACTATCGAGGCTCATCCATGCATGAGGATTTGGTCGTCCAGCATATTCCCCGTCTCTAATATCTATTGGGAGTATACCGTCTGTCAGGATAGCGCTTGGTACATCGGAGAGGTTTGAGAAAAATTGGTCAAACCAAAGCTCTAAGTTTAAACCATTCCATAATATTAAATCTGCGTCCTGTGCCCTAACGATATCTCTTGGAGTGGGCTCGTATCCATGAATTTCTGCGCCAGCCTTGGTAATTGACTCAACGATAGCAATATTACCAGCTACATTTTGTGCCATGTCAGCGATGACAGTAAAAGTCGTAACAGCTTTGAATTTTTCTGCTGAAAGATGGCTGGTAAATATAATACAGAGTAAAAGGGTTAAGCAGGCCACGTCCCCTGAAAAAATTTTATTGAAAATTCGCATTATTTCATTTCTTGCTAAAGTTGACCTTTCTATACATAGAAAGATTAGCCAGCTTGTCAATGCAACTGATAATCATTCTCATTCTAAAATCAGCTTAGATTTATTATACTTTAAGATTGGAAATCTGATCCCTCACTGACTAGAATTTTTTTTAACTCTTCTAAATGTTTACTGTCATCGCTTTGATAGTTTTCAAGTTCGGTTGCAGTTTTTTCTGCAATCTCATCTGGTAAAACTCTAAGTTTCATTCCCGTTTGTAACGCCTTAATGTAGGTTCTAGCAGCACGCTCGAAATAGTACATTCTGTTAAAAGTTTCTGCAACATTACTGCCAATTACCAAGATCCCATGGTTACCCATTATCATAACCTTTTTCTTTGCATCTGAAAAAAGGGCCGCACACCGCTCGCCTTCCTCTTCGAATGCTAGTCCACCATAGTTATTATCTACTATTACCCGATTAAAAAACATCGCAGAATTTTGGTCTATCGCTGGTAGGGTACTGTCTTCTAGGCTTGCTAAAATGGTTGCATAATCTGAGTGAACGTGCATTGCACACTTTGCATGAGGACAAAGCCTATGAAGTGCACCGTGCAAACCCCACGCAGTTGGATCTGGTGCATTTGGCAACTTCAGTGTGTCGGGGTTTTGTGAATCAAGCTCAAGTAAATCACTAGCTCTTATTCGTGAAAAGTGAACCATGCTGGGGTTTACAAGAAATTTAGTTCCATCGTTGCTAACGGTTAGTGAGAAGTGATTAGCCACAGCTTCATGCATATTTAGTCTTGCTGTCCATCGAAAAGCAGCGGCCAGATCTGCGCGTTCACGCCAAAAATTTAAATTTGATTTTACCTGAGCGATTGTCATATTCACTCCTTTTTTGAATACTCTACCAGCAGCAAAAAAAGAGGCAAGTTATATGAAAATTGGGGGTAAATATTAAGTTGGTAAGACATCGAAACACGTGACATTTGACCAAAAAATAGGTATACTTAAACGAATTATAAAAAAGGTCACATTAATGTCCGAAATCGAGCAAGACAACCGACAATATGACGCCGAATCTATTAAGGTTCTCAAGGGCTTAGAAGCAGTACGAAAAAGACCTGGGATGTATATTGGCGACACCGATGATGGCTCTGGTTTGCATCATATGGTTTATGAAGTAGTTGATAATGGAATAGATGAAGCCCTTGCTAAACACGCAGATTATGTAGAAGTAAAAATTTGTCCAGACAACAGTGTGTCAGTAAGAGATAACGGCAGAGGTATACCTGTAGACATTCACGAAGAAGAAGGAGTGTCTGCGGCAGAAGTAATTATGACGCAGCTTCATGCCGGTGGTAAATTTGATAGCAATTCGTACAAAGTTTCAGGTGGTTTGCATGGGGTTGGTGTATCCGTTGTAAACGCATTATCTGTGTGGTTAGAGCTGCGAGTATGGCGCGACGGGAAAGAACATTTTGCACGGTTTGAGCATGGTGAAACGGTAGAACACCTTAGAGTTTTGGGAGAAGCTGGCGAAGAAAGAGGAACAGAGGTTAGGTTTCTTGCGTCTACTGACACTTTTTCTAACTTGGAATATTCATTCGAAATACTGGAAAAGCGCCTCCGTGAACTTGCCTTCTTAAACTCAGGAGTAAAGATCATATTGATTGATGAGCGTCCTGCAGAAGTTCGAAAAACAGAGCTTTATTATGAAGGAGGAGTGAAAGAGTTTGTAAAATACTTAGACCGGTCCAAAGCATCAATTATGCAAGAGCCCATTTTTTTTGTTGGTGAGCGCGATGAGATTGGCGTTGAGGTAGCAATGTGGTGGAATGATAGTTACCATGAGAATGTTTTGCCATTTACTAATAATATACCTCAACGGGATGGTGGAACTCACATGGCTGGTTTTAGAGGGGCATTGACTAGAACAATTAATAATTATGCTCAATCTAGTGGTATAGCAAAAAAGGAGAAGGTGAATTTCACTGGTGATGATGCACGTGAGGGACTCACATGTGTGCTTTCAGTTAAAGTTCCAGATCCAAAATTCAGTTCACAAACTAAGGATAAGCTTGTTTCATCAGAGGTTCGCCCTGCTGTTGAGGGACTAATGAATGAAAAGCTTTCTGAGTGGTTTGAAGAAAACCCTAATGAAGCAAAAACTATAGTTAGTAAAATTATCGAAGCGGCTTTAGCGAGAGAAGCTGCCCGTAAAGCACGTGAACTAACACGTCGCAAAACAGCAATGGATGTCAATTACTTAGCTGGAAAGTTAAAGGACTGCTCTGAAAAAGATCCATCAAAGGCAGAAGTTTTTCTTGTTGAGGGGGATTCTGCGGGAGGTTCTGCGCAAACTGGAAGAGACCGACGCACTCAGGCAATTTTACCACTGAAAGGAAAAATTTTAAATGTAGAGCGTGCTCGTTTTGATCGAATGCTGGCCAGTCAAGAAATTGGAAATTTGGTAATGGCGTTAGGGACTGGTATTGGACGAGATGAATTCAATCTAGAAAAATTGAGATATCATAAAATAATAATAATGACCGATGCAGATGTAGATGGGGCTCATATTAGAACATTATTACTTACGTTTTTCTATCGTCAAATGCCAGAGTTAGTCGAAGGAGGATTTCTGTATATTGCGCAACCTCCTTTGTATAAAGTTGCAAGAGGTAAATCAGAAGTTTACCTTAAAGATCAATCTGCGCTAGAGGATTATCTAATTCAGCAAGGGAGTGAAGGTAGCATTCTTAGATTAGGGGATGGATCAGAAATATCTTCACAGGATTTAATTCGAGTCGTAGAAGAAGCGCGTCAGCTTAAGAGGGTTCTCGAGGCTTTCCCAACGCATTATCCTAGACATATCTTGGAACAAGCAGCCATTGCTGGAGCTTTCGTGCCTGGAGTAGTTGATTCAGACTTGCAGGGTACAGCTGATAAAATGGCTGAGCGTTTGAACCTAATAGCCTTGGAATATGAAAAAGGTTGGAATGGCCGTCCAACACAAGATCAAGGTATCAAGCTTACTCGAATTTTGCGAGGTGTGGAAGAAATGCGGACACTTGATGGGCCAATGCTAAGATCTGGTGAAGCCAGAAAAACAGGCAGCTTCACGAAAAGTCTGAATGAGGTCTACGGCAAGCCGGCAAGATTACTTCGAAAAGATCGAACCCAGATTATTCATGGACCACTAGATTTATTAGACTCTATTTTTGTTGAGGGTGAAAAGGGTTTAAATCTGCAGCGGTATAAAGGTTTAGGAGAGATGAATCCAGATCAACTTTGGGAAACTACGTTAGATCCTGATGCGCGAACACTGTTGCAGGTAAAAATAGATGATGCGGCCGAGGCAGACGATCTTTTTACTCGCTTAATGGGTGAGGTTGTTGAGCCGCGGCGGGAGTTTATCCAACAGAATGCACTTACAGTAGAAAACCTCGATTTTTAATAAATAACTTTTTTTGAAGCTGCTATAAATGCGTTTATATCTTCTTCTGTCGTTGACCACGAGCAAACAAACCTGCCTGTAATAAGCTCGTCTTCGTTTCCATCTAAGCTCCCATTAAGGAGGTAATATTTCGCGCCAGCTTTAAAAAACTGTTGGTGTACTTTGCGAGGCATATCAGCAAAAATCATGTTTGCCTCAGGTTGATGGTGTAGCTGTACGTAAGGTATAGATTCAAAAAAGGCACTTAATTTTTTTGTCATGGTGTTTGAAGATGTGGCTAACTTTAGCCAAAGGTCATTATCTAAGTAGCCTAGCATTTGTGCTGCGAGATATCTGTTTTTTGAAGAAAGATGTCCCGCTCGTTTTCTTCGTAATTCAAATTCCTGTGCGTACTTACTGTTAAAGAAAATAACAGCCTCTACTCCTAGTAACCCATTTTTTGTACATCCAAATGTAACAGCGTCTACACCAGCTTTCTAGGTCATTTCTGCAGGAGAACAATTAAGCGCCAAAAGGGCATTTGCAAATCTTGCCCCATCCATGTGCAGTTGCGAACTAAACTTAGATTTGATTTTAGAAATTTGATGAATTTCTTCTAATCTGTAGCAACGTCCCTTTTCTGTAATTTGCGTAATTGAAACAGGACCACGTTGTGGCCCGTGTATACCTCTTGTCTCTTCGGACAGCATTGCAGTAAGAAGTTCATCAGGATTAATCTTATCACTTTGACCAACTAAAGTGAGTTTCGCTCCTCCAGTATAGAATTCTGGTGCATTGCACTCATCTTGATGTAGGTGGGAAATTGGGGAACAGAAAATAGTATCCCACGGTTTCGATAAACAGGCTAATGCGAGCGAATTTGCTGCTGTTCCAGTAGATACCAGGTATACTATTGCGTTCTTTGTTTCAAAAATATTGTTAATACGATCTGTAAGTTCACGCATATAATCATCTTCACCATAACTATTTTGGTACCCATGATTTACATCGTTTATTTTTTCTAGAATTTGGGTCGGAACAGAGCTTGTATTATCTGAGGCAAAATTCATTTTGGATCCGTAATTATATAGTTCTCCCAATCATCTTCATTTACAGATTTTTCTGAAATAGTAGAACCTCTTACAGAAACTCCTGAGCCATGTGTAGTTTCTTTTTGTCCAGTTAATAAGGGGTGCCATGCTGGCAATGTTTTTTTTTCAAAAAGTAATTTGTAGGCACAGGTTGATGGTAGCCAATAAGCATTTTGTTTGATCGTGCTTGGAGTAAGTTTTATACATTCTGGCACGTGTTCATGACGTTTCTTGTAGTCACTGCATAAGCAAGTTTCGTCGTTGAAGAGACGACATGCGATCCGCGTTAAAAAAACCTGTCCGGTTTCCTCATCTTCAATTTTGTTCAGGCAGCACTTTCCGCAACCGTCGCAAAGTGCTTCCCACTCTTTAAAACTTAATTTCTCTAAAGGCTTATTTTCCCAAAATTTTTCTGAAAATGTGGAATCGTTGTTCTTTTTATGGGTCATGATGTCGAAAGAATTTTTTTAGCATTTTCACAATCAGAATCCATTTGCTCAACGAGTGCTTCGACACTATCAAAGCTTAATTCTGGTCTCAAATATTCGACAAGTGCAATTGATATTTGAGCACCATAAATATCGCCAGAAAAGTCAAAAATATAAGTTTCTAGATTTGGACTATTTTGACCAAACATCGGCCTAACGCCTAGAGATGAAGCTCCCTTATAGCTCCCTTTGTGTGGCCCATCTAATATGTCAATAAGCACAGCATAAACGCCTAGTTTTGGTATATGCAGGTCTCGTAATTCCATATTTGCAGTTGGATAGCCTAAAACACGGCCTCGCTGCTCACCTCCAATTACAGGCCCTTCAATCCTATGCCAATGTCCTAACTGACCGGCTGCTTCCTTTGGCTTTCCTTGCGATAATAAATTCCTGATAGACGTTGACGAAAGCTCACCATGCTCACCTTTAATTAGTTCGAGAGAAGTAACGCCAAAACCCAGATCAGATCCCAACCTTTTGAGAGTTTTCACATTTCCCTTTCTATCTTTTCCAAAACAGAAATCTTCACCAACTAAAATATGCTGTAGCTTCAAACCGTTGTGTAATACATTACGAGCAAAATCTTCAGGGTTTAATTTTGATAGCGCAGCGTTAAAATTTAACTCGTATAGTTTGTCTACGCCTAACTTTTCTAGCCTAGTGGCTTTTGCGGAGGAGCTCATTAAGCGAAAAGATGGAGCATCTGGGGCAAAATAACTCCTTGGGTGCGGCTCAAAAGTAATAACCCCACGGGGTGCATTTAATTCTTTTGCGATAGTGTGAACTTTTTTTAAAACTGCTTGGTGTCCTAAGTGTACCCCATCGAAGTTACCAATTGCTGCGACGGCATTAGTGTCACTCCTATCCACATACTCATAATCTCTAATTATTCTCATAGTGAATGAAGTAGCGCCAGTCGAGCTGTGGTGCAAGACAGCTTTTTATTTACTGTACAATTGATTAATCAAACTTACGGCTAGGTGCCAGTACCATGGCCTCACCGACAAGAACGTTTTTCCCGTCTACCTCACATTTGCAGTCAAGCTTTACTCTGCGCTTATCAATTTGAATGTCTGTTACTTTCACTTCTGCATAAACCAAATCTCCTGGCCTTACTGGAGCTAAAAATTTTAATGATTGGCTCATATAAATTGCACCATGACCAGGCAGCTGTTCTCCAATGACCGCAGAGATCAAACCTGCTGTCAACATACCGTGAGCAATTCTTCCCTCAAATATTGTATCTTGAGCATAATCATCATCCAAATGCACTGGGTTATGGTCGGTGCTAACCTCTGCAAACATCTCTATATCTCTATCGGTAACGTGCTTTTGCAGATAACGAGTCATTCCCATTTCAATATCTTCAATGCAAATTGTTCCGCGTGGCTGATTATCTAGCATGCTATCCTCATTTCAAGACGAAATATTAATTCCTGATTCAATAATCTAGTGTAACTTTATTACTTTGCAAGCGCAGAAAATCAAGTTAAAGTTGTCTAACTTTAAACAATTGATCAAAATTTTGGTTATCGTAAATACCCAATACTATAGGTGCACTGCACTTTTTGCTTTGTGATATACTTTTTCAGCGCTTCTGGGTTTGGGCTGTAGGATGTTTGGGTTTCTTTTGCTGCCAAACCACCAGTTACAAACAAACTATCAATTTCTTGAGAGTTGGCGCCCTTTATATCAGTGCCAATACCGTCTCCTATAGCTAAGATTTTCTTACTATCAATTGGAGTCCCAAGCTCTGCCAATCGCATTCGAGCTAAATCATAAATGGCATTGTGTGGTTTTCCAAAATATAGACTTTCTCCACCCATTTCTGTGTACATTTTTGCCAAAGCTCCAGCACACCATTGTCTAACTTCTCCTCGATCTACAACGATATCAGGGTTAGCACATAAAAATTTCATGCTTTTACTTATACCAAATAAAAAATCCTCTTTGTTAACAGAAGGATCTGCAGATCCATCGAAAGGTCCAGTACAAACTATACCGTCCGCATTTTGTATTGATACTTGTTCAATTTTGATAGGCGACTTTATAATAGAGATTGGTTCAAAAAATAGCTGATCTCGGGGTTCCCCAATAAAAAAAATCTTTTTTCCTACTACGCCGGTAAACATTGCCACTCTGGCACTATCTCCTGATGTAGCAACTGTATCGTAACATATCTTTGGAACATTAAAATGAAGTAATTGTTTTTCCACACCAATTCTAGGCTTTGGGGAGTTTGTAACCAGCACAACTTTGCCACCATTTTTTCTATATTTTATAAGTGCTTCTACAGCGGCCGTATACGCTACAATTCCATTATGCACGCAACCCCAAAGATCAACAAATAATGCGTCATAGTGATGTGAAATCTCATCGAGGCTATTTATGATATGCGTCACTTTTATTACCTAGTTGGGCATTTACTAGAAAATTTATACTTTGAGTTGTGGTATTATTTGCTTCTTTCGGCTAAGTATACCTGGCAAAATTGTCGTATCTTCAACGCAGCTAGTTCCGAATGATTTTTCTGCAATCTCTTTAACTAATCTGTTTGGCACAAAAAGGATCGCTTCCTGTTTCAATATATCAATAACGAAGAATAAAATTTGATCAACGCCTTCTTCTGCTTCAATATCTTTCATCGCTTTAAGTAAGGATTTCTTTCTTCCAAGTATTTCTTGGGGCTGCGTAGTTTCCATAACAGATATTCTAAGTTTTTTGCCACCAACATCGTATTTTTTTGAGTCCATCAAAATCAACTCGGGATCTGTATATTTTGAGACATCTGACTTTGCTTTGAAGAGTTCTGAAGCAAAGTTTTGTACATCAATCTTTAAGTCTTCTGCGAGTTTCTGGGCGGTCGATCGATCCAAATCTGTCGTTGTTGGGCTTCGAAATTCAAGAGTATCTGATAAAATACAGCTTAACGCGGCACCCTTAATTCTGCTGGGCATTTCATTTAAATTTTCACCTATTATTTCGATCATCACTGTTGCTGTGCAAGCTAGTGGGCGTATTATCACATCGATAGGGTAGTTTGTTTCTAGGCCACCAACCAACTTATGATGGTCAATAATACTCAGAATATCGCATTCGTTGATATTATCAGGTAGTTCATCAGGATTGTTGGTATCAACGATTACGACGGAGCTTCCATTATCTAAATTATCTATTATGCGAGGCATTTCTATGCCCCAATAATCTAGCATGAAAAGTGCTTCGCTATTCGGTTTACCGAGAAGAACTGGCTCTGCATCAGTTTTAAGAATATGGTTAAGATACCAAGCCCAAATTATGGGTGCCCCAGTGGAGTCTGTATCGGGCGATTTATGCCCGAAAACCAAAACCGACATAATACGATCCTTCTTAAACTTTAGCCTTGATCCATCCTGTAAGCACTTACCATTTTTTAAGGTTCTTAATTTCTAACAAAAACGGGAGCCTCTAAGGTGGATTTTTCAGGCTGATACTTATAACCCCCTAAATCAAATTCCAACAACGAATTTGGATCACTTATTCTGTTTTCCATAATATACCGCGCCATGGCTCCCCTGGCCTTTTTTGCATAGAAACTAATAATTTTTATGCCATTTTCGGTATTTTCATAAAAAGTTGGGGTTATAATTTTTGTATTCAGCATATCTGCTGCCACAGAGCTAAAATATTCTTGGCTTGCACAATTAACTAGAAACTCAGAATCTGTTTCTTTTGCTGTTTCATTCAGTGCTTCTGATACTCGAGCTTTCCAAAAATCGTGAAGTGTTTTTTTATCACCAATATTAAACTTGCTTCCCATTTCAAGTCTATATGGTTCAATTTCGTCAAAAGGACGAAGGACACCATATAATCCAGACAAAATACGTAAATGGTCTTGCGCCCAACGCAATCCGTCTGAATTTATCGTTGAAGCGTCAAATCCTTGATACGTGTCACCAGCAAAAGCAAACACAGCAGCTTTTTTATCTTGAGTTCCAAAAGACTTGAATCGTTGTAAATTTAGGTCAGCCAATTTTTCACTAATTTTCATTACTGAAATAAGACCATCTTTGCCTAACTTCGATGCTATCTTTGCCAAATTGTGTGCTTCGTCTGAAAATTTAGGCACTGATGTCACTTCCGTATCAACGGGCGACATATCAAGTTTTTTTGCTGGTGATACGACTACTAACATTTAATCTCCAAAGGCTGTACCATTTATTTAGGACTATTTGATACTCTCGTCCAGTTTCCTAGTTTAAAAGTACATAATATCTATATGGGATCAGCAAATTAAATCATACACTATCTGAGTAATAACTCTGGTAAAATGTAATCCCTCAATGATATCAGGATTACAAATGCTACCAATGGTGCTAGGTCGAGTGGTCTAGTGTCTGGCAAAATATTTCTTATGGGAGTGTAGATAGGCTCTAAGAGTTTATTCAACCCTAACCAAATCTGAGTTACGATAGGCTGACGTAGATTTAAGATCTGGAATGAAATAAGCCAGCTAAACACAATGTGTACAATCATTATAAAAAAAGCCACATCCAGTATTAAGCGTAAAGGTCCATAAATTGCCATCATAGTGCTACTCTCTCACTTTCTAGGTATTAGTTAGGTAAGTTTGCGGCAATCGGCAAGTATAAGGTTTTTTTGGAATTTATTTTTCATCATTTTGCTTTGGTGACGGTTTCTCTGACGCAGAATTTTTTCTCTGAATTTCAACCATTTTTTCGTTAGCTAAGAATGGAAGTAGATCCTCGCTTACAGTGAAATCAGTAGGGTCTTTAGGTGGCACTTTCCATTCTAACGAGTCCATTGCAGAACAACTTGAGCAGATTGGTTCCCAATCTGCGTGGATACTGTTGCATTTTGCACAAATCCACTGTGGTCCGCGCTTTGCGCTTATTGCTAGGTTCAAAAAGTCACGAATTTTTGCGTCTTCTCCGCCTTTAGCCCGCTCGTTCACTGCCATAAGTGTTAAAACACGAGCGTCGTGGTCTTCTTTTTTAATTTTATTAAGCACCCTTTGCGCCATAGGAAAATTTTCCTGTTTTAAATATAGTTCTGAAAGAGAAATTTTTGATTCTAAATGGTCTGGGTTTAATCTGCAAAGCTTCTGTAACCGTTTTAGTTCATCTTCTTCACTTTCATTTGGGTATATTTCATAAAAAACTGTCTTGAGATCAGGGTGTGGCTGTGACTGCCAGGCTTTGTTAATTATGCGGCTCGCATTACGTTTGTTATCCCGTTGTATATATGCGCGAGCAGCGAGAACTGCAGCAGGTACTAAGTCCGGTGACAATCTATTTGCCTCAATAGCTGCCTCTTGTTTTTCTATTGAAGTATCCTCAGTTAATAGATCCTTAGCCTCGGCAAGCGCCAAAACAGCATCCCGACGACGGTGTATGTCTTTGGGAATTGCGCCCTTTTTAAATTTTGTTCCGAGCGTTTTGCGCGCCCCTCGCCAATCGCCTGACTCAGCTTGAAGCTGTAATAGAATATCCTGTGTTTCAATATGTGCCGGTCGTATATTAAACGCTTCTTTGGCAAGTTTAATTGCCACTTCTGTTTGTCCTTCTGCTAATTTCTGTTTGAGTATTCCGCGCAGGCCTACAAATCGGGTTTTTGGATTCTGAATTAGGGACTTATACGTCTCATTTGCTTTTTTAAGATCTCCTGAAAGCTCTGCGGCCTGTGCAAGTAGCACATTTGTCAATTCAGGTCTTTTGAGATATTTTTCCGCTTTACTTGCCTTCGCTAAAGCGTTGGCGCCTTCTCCTGAAGCTAATGCTAACAATCCATCAGAAAGAGCGTTAAATCCTTTTCTCTCTCTATTTTTTGAAAAATATCGTGTTATGGCAGTTTCATCACCATTAATAAAGCTCAAGATTGCCAAAAAGAATGATAATAGTTTTAGCATTATTATTGCTAACACTATGACCAAACACAAAAATATGACTGTTTGAATAGGGCTGAGTATAAACTCAGTTGTGCCAATATTAATGAACACTTCGCCTAAAATAGTTTGCTCATTATCAAGCAAATAAGTTATTGCAAGCGCAATAATAGCAATCATCACAATAAAAAAAACTATTTTAAAAAGTGATAGTAGCATTCTGAGTGTCCTAATCTGTAAGAAAATAGGTCAAGTGATTTATAGCAGTATTGATTTCTAAACGGTTTTTTGCATCCATATACCAATCCCGAATTTCATTCTGTAAATGTGAGGGTAATTGGTCCAGCTCGTCTAATGCTTTTTCAATATCACCATTTTTGACAGCATATTCCGCTCTAGAAAGAATGGCGTCACTACTATTACCCAATTGAGGGCTAGTTGATCTCGTTTTCACGAACTTTTTTAGAAACGTCGTAATATCTAAACCGCTTTCTTCTTTTACAGATTCATTGATTTGTTCACTTTTTAAAAGCCTTCTTGCGTATTGAGGAAAAGTTTGGACCAAATCAAATTGTGTAGCCACACCGGTTTTTGCTAAAGACTTTATAATAGCTGGTGCATTATCGCCACCAGCCTGTTCGTATTCTTTAAGAGCTTTTTGAAATGGCAAACCTGCCAATATTGCCCTTTGCATGGATAGCAATGCTTCATCCAAAGAAACATTAGAACTTTCTTCAATGATCGGCACATCGTTAGGTATATTATTATCAATTTTTGTGCCTAGCGAAGAGATATCCTCCGTAAGTATCTTAGTTCGCTCATCTATGAGAGCCTCAATTTTTTCAATACTAACAGGGGTTTGGGAAAAATCATACTTTTCAATTTCTTGCATTTTTTTTCCTAATTCCTTTAACTCAGTCACAATTGGCACTATATCAACCGCTTCTTGAATATTACCTTCTATCTCAGCGATCATTTTTTTTAGCTCGTTCATTTGGACAGATAGATTATCGTAATTTTTGATAGATTTTTCTTGATCTGTTTTTAATTCGTTTATGATAGGTAATCTCGAAATAAGACTAAAACCTAGTAAAAAGCTTATGATTGCTCCAAGTATTGCACCAAAAAAAACAGGAATAAGTATAGCCTTAATTTTAGTTTTGTCTGGAGTGCTGGTAACTGTTTCAGTTGAAGGTTTTGGTGAGGTTTCTTTTTTATCAGATTTAGATTCTTCCACTTTAGCTTTGGTCTTCTCTTTTGTGGTTTTTTTCTCGTCTGTCATTTTTTACCTAAATAAAAATATTACCTGATAATAAACTAATCTTTTGAAGTAAATTACTCAAGCAACACGTTCTTTAGTATCGTTTTGGTTAGAGATCTCATACCTGCTAAATCTGGTGTTTTTGCTCTGTTTATAGAGCCCAGTTTGATTCCCAAAAATACATTTTCTACTGCCGAACTAATAGCAATTATATGACATTTATCGAATGTTGAAATCTGCTCCTTAAGTAACAGAGCTGTGCGTTCTGAAAAAATTGGTAAAACTATTTTGTTGCCTTTTTTAACAGCATTCAAAGCGGCAATTGATAGCTTAGAAGCTACTTGATCATATCCGACCCACTCATTGCATAAAAACCCTGCTCCCCTCAATTTAGTTACAACGTTACCTTTGGTGTATTTTCCGTGAACATGAAGGATCTCTTCTTTGATTTTTTGATCTTTGCATAGCGTGCTTATCAGTTGTTCAACGTTATCACCAAATTTTTCAGCTAAATATCCAAAACTCGATGCAAGGTTTGTTGTTCTATCACCAACACACATTGCTCTTATATTGCTATTAGAGGCTTCTCCTGCGGCTTTTACACCGTTGGACGACGTAAAAATAACAAAATGGCTTTTCTCCAGTTTTTTTGGTCGTTTAAAAAACTTAATTTTGAGCACTGGAGATATTATAATTTGATTTTTTTGAAGTTCTCTTTCAAAAAAAGATGCGAAATCACTGGCTGAATTTACAGGCCTTGTAATAAGTAATTTAGGTTTTAATTCGTTGTATGTCATCTACTGTAATGGTAACTGCCCGGAAACTTTCGTACAATGGGGTTTGAATTGAAGTCATCTGCTCATGTAATTTTAGGTATAGAGAGTAGCTGCGATGATACAGCTGCTGCTATCGTATCATATGAAAAAGGTAATTCAAAAATACTTTCATCAGTAGTGGTTAACCAAAATACGTTGCATGAAAAGTATGGTGGAGTTGTCCCAGAGATTGCAGCAAGAGCGCATGCAGAGAGAGTAGATACAGTTGTAAAGGAGGCCCTGGCGGGAGCTAAGGTAAGCTTATTAGATATCAACTTGATTGGTGTTACTGCTGGGCCAGGTTTAATAGGTGGTGTGGTTGCTGGTGTTATGTGTGCCAAAGGGTTGGCCTACGGTGCGAACCTACCTTTGGTCGGTGTTAACCATTTGGCAGGTCACGCCTTAACTCCGCGCCTTATTGGAAATTTAGAATATCCATATTTAATTTTACTTGCATCAGGAGGTCATTGCCAATTTTTAATAGTGGAGTCTGCAAATAAATTCTTACGGCTAGGTGGTACTATTGATGACGCTCCGGGGGAGGCTTTTGATAAAACAGCACGGCTGTTGGGTCTAGAACAACCAGGGGGGCCGTCCATCGAAAGGGAAGCTATCAATGGTGATTTTAAACGATTTGATTTCCCGAGGCCACTATTACACCGCACTGATTGTGATATGTCTTTTTCTGGTTTGAAGACGGCTGTATCTAGGTCCCTGGAGGATTTAGATAAACAGCAAGGTGGGCTGTACGAACGAGATGTTAAAGACTTTTCCGCGGGTTTTCAGGCGGCAATTTCTGATGTACTTGTAGGAAAATCGAAGCGAGCAATAATTGAGGCGCGAAAGAGATCTTCAGATTTGAAAACCTTTGCAATCGTTGGAGGGGTTGCTGCAAACGAGCAAATTCGTCAAAATTTATCATCTGTTTGTAGCGACTTGGAAGTCAATTTTATCGCACCTCCGCTAGAACTTTGTACCGACAATGCAGCTATGATAGCATACGCTGCCGGGGAACTATATGATCTTGGGCAAGAGGATGGTTATTCTTTATCACCAAGGTCTAGATGGCCATTAGATGAAAAAAAACCACCAATGCTGGGAGGTGGAAAGAGGGGAGCTAAAGCATGACTTTTGGAATTATTGGTTCCGGTGCTTTTGGAACCGCTCTATCGATTTCTTTATCATCTACAAATAAAAAGCTAATACTTTGGACAAGAAATCAGGATGTAGTAAACTCTGTTCAGGAAATAAGGGAAAATCGGCTAAGATTACCTGGCTATATTCTACCTCAGAATATCATAGTGACAAATGATATCAATCAGATGGGAAATTGTTCCATAATTTTAATTGCTGTACCTATGCAACAATTAAGATCTGTAGTCGAGTTACATAGATCAAGTTTGGAGGGGAAGATACTAGTTGCATGCTGCAAAGGCTTTGAAGTGTCTACTGGTCTGGGACCAACTTCAATCCTTGAGATGGCATCAAATAGGACAGCAGTATTAACTGGTCCAAGTTTTGCTGCAGATTTGGCTTCAGGGTTTCCTACTGCGCTCACCGTTGCTTCCAAAGTAGAAGGTTTGGCACAGTATATTCAAAGCGAATTGGGCACAGAAACATTAAGGCTTTATTGGTCTGATGACCCAATTGGAGCTGAATTTGGCGGAGCTTTAAAGAATGTTATCGCTATTGGGTGTGGGGTTACTATCGGTGCTGGCTATGGAAGTAGCTCTCGTGCCGCATTAATGACGCGCGGGTATTCAGAAATCAGAAGTATTGCTCCTTATTTTGGTGCAAAACCAGAAACGCTATCAGGCTTGTCCGGCTTAGGAGACTTAAGTTTAACATGCATGTCCTCTGAGTCTAGAAACTACCGATATGGGCTTGCACTTGGAAAACAGCAGTCGTTTGATAAAAATATTACGGTAGAGGGCACCAGTACTTCTAGTGCCATAATTTTAAAGGCTAAAGAATTTAAACTTGATACGCCAGTAATGGCAGCAATTAATAACCTTGTGGTAGGTAAAGTTTCAGTTAGTGTGGCAATACAGAGCCTTTTATCCAGGTCGCCTAAGAAAGAATAAATTTATTCTTTACTAATATCTGTAATGCTCTGGTTTATATGGTCCCTCTGGAGTAACTCCAATATAATCGGCTTGATCTGCTGCTAACTTAGTTAATTTTACGCCAATGCGATCTAAATGAAGGCGCGCTACTTTTTCATCAAGATGTTTTGGTAAAATAAACACTTCATTTTTGTAGTTTTGTCCGTTTGTCCATAATTCAATCTGCGCAAGCACTTGATTAGTGAATGATGCAGACATTACAAATGAAGGATGGCCGGTTGCATTTCCTAGATTTAGAAGGCGACCCTCAGACAGCAGAATTAGCCGATTACCATTTGGCATCTCTATCATGTCGACTTGTTCTTTGATATTTGTCCACTTGTGATTTCGCAGATGTGAAACTTGGATTTCATTATCGAAATGTCCGATGTTTCCGACAATGGCCATATCTTTCATTTCTCTCATGTGTTCTATACGGATGACATCTTTGTTTCCTGTAGTTGTGATGAAAATATCAGCATCCGATACTACATCTTCAAGGACAACCACTTCAAAACCATCCATCGCCGCCTGTAATGCGCAAATTGGATCAACCTCTGTGACTTTAACACGCGCTCCTGCACCTCTAAGTGAGGCAGAAGAACCTTTTCCTACATCGCCGTAGCCACACACTACTGCGGTTTTGCCTGCCATCATTGTGTCTGTGGCTCTGCGAATGCCATCGACGAGAGATTCTTTACATCCGTATTTGTTATCAAACTTGGACTTTGTTACCGAGTCATTTACGTTAATAGCGGGAAAGGGAAGCTGCCCGTTTTTCACAAGGTCATAAAGTCTATGAACTCCCGTTGTAGTTTCTTCTGAGACACCGCGTATAGCATCTCTAGTTTTAGTGAACCAACCGGGGGACTGCTTAATTCTTTTATAAATCTGAGCTTTTACCACTTCTTCTTCTTCCGATTGGGGGACGGAAAGAATTTCTTCACCCGCCTCAGCTCTAGCACCTAAAAGAACATAAAGTGTTGCATCACCTCCATCGTCTAAGATCATATTTGGACCATTTTCAAATTGAAATGATCGGTCTAAGTAATCCCAATGTTCTTCCAAAGACTGGCCTTTGATTGCAAATACAGGAACACCAGCTTTCGCTATCGCTGCCGCTGCGTGATCTTGTGTAGAGAATATATTGCAAGATGCCCATCTTACATCAGCTCCAAGAGCTACTAATGTTTCAATTAAAACGGCCGTCTGTATTGTCATATGTAAAGAACCAACAATCCTAGACCCTTTTAAAGGTTTAGAAGTACCGTATTCCTTCCGGAGTGCCATTAGACCAGGCATTTCTGTCTCTGCTATATCGAGTTCCCGACGTCCAAACTCTGCAAGTGAGATTTCTTTTACTATGTAATCGTTAGCCATATTTCAACTCCGTTTTAACGTCTGCTACCACAACTAAAACAAGGCTGCAATTAATCAATAATTTGTTTAAAGTATTTAAAAATTGTATTTAAAAAGTTCATTTGAAGGCAGTATTATGAAACCAGTGCGCGCATGGCAACGAATGTTATCTGGACGGAGATTAGATTTACTAGATCCTACGCCATTAGATATTGAGATTCAGGATATAGCCCATGGTTTATCATTTGTTGCTCGTTGGAATGGCCAAACAAGTGGCGACTTCCCCTATTCTGTTGCTGAGCACTCACTGCTGGTCGAAAGAATTTTTAGTGAATTAAACCCTAACAGTAGCCCACAAGCTAGATTAGTGGCTTTGCTTCACGATGCACCGGAATATGTACTTGGAGATCTTATATCACCGGTGAAGGCAGCAGTTGGTTATGGCTACGAAACGTTGGATGAGAAACTCACTGTAGCGATCCATAGAAGGTTTGGCGTGCCCGCAAAAATATCGCTAGATCTAAAGAAAAAAATAAAGAAAGCCGATAAAATTAGTGCTTGGCTAGAGGCAATTGAGATAGCTGGATTTTCAAAGCATGAGGCTGACAAATTTTTTGGAAAATTTGACAAGTCTTATTTAACTAAATTTTCAATTCAGATCCGACCGCCTGCCCTGGTTCGAAGTGACTATATTGAGAAATGCTTTACCCTACTGGATAACAGCAAATGATATTTTCTGTGAGAAAGGCTGAATATGGTGACATTAAAAAGATGTCCAATATTTTAAATGAGATCATCAATGAAGGTGGTCTTACACTTCAAAATAGTATCACGACACCAGTAGATTTTAAGAGGGAATATTTTACAAATCCATTTAGCCTTTGCAATCACGTTGCTACCCAAGGAACAAAAATTATTGGCTTTCAATTTCTTGAATGGTCAGATCCAAATTGGTCTGGAGTAGACAAATTGCCCTCAGATTGGGGATTGATAGCTACTTATGTCTCAAAAAATGTGAGGGGTCTTGGTGTAGGTAAGCAACTTTTTGAAGCTACAAGATTAACTTCCAATGATAAAGGGATGTGCTCTATTAGTGCAACAATGAACTCCACGAACAAAGGTGCGATAGGATACTATGAAAGTTTAGGGTTTTGTGAATATTTTACATTTGAAAATGAATACAAACAGACTTGCATTTCGAAAAGGTTCGATTTGAGAATATGAATATTTATTTTGGACTGCGCTTTGCCAATATACGCTGAAGTGTTCTTCTATGCATATTTAGGCGCCTTGCAGTTTCGCTAACATTGCGATCGCACAGTTCATAAACTCTTTGAATATGTTCCCATCTCACTCGGTCAGCGCTCATAGGATTTTCTGGGGGTGGCGGAAGTTCATCATCCCGAGTTAAAAGAGCATTGATTACATCATTTGCATCGGCTGGTTTTGATAAATAATCAGTGGCCCCGATTTTAACGGCAGCGACGGCCGTCGCTATAGCACCGTACCCAGTTAACACCACTATGCGACAGTCTGGTCGTTTTGAGCGTAAAATTTCTACAACGTCCAGCCCGTTTCCGTCCGCTAATCTTAGATCAATGACTGCATAGGCAGGTGTCCTTGCAGTAGCTATTGCGCTACCCGCGGCGATTGAACCAGCCGTTTCTACTGCAAAACCACGCTTTTCCATTGCCTTGGCTAAACGGCGTAGGAATGGTTCGTCGTCATCTAAAATAAGTAGTGAGTTATCTTCACCAATTGATTTTTTTTCAACCTCTTTCACGGGTTGTCTCCTGCCTTTGGTCGTGTGTTTTTTTAAATAACTAATACTTTGTGGTCAAATGTCTTGTAAAATTAACTATTTTCGACAAAACATGCTGTTGTTTCGGCCATAATTTCTGGAGAAGTATCAGCTCTAAAAAACTCTACGAAGCCGTACTTTGGTAATACCAAATATGTAATCGTTGAGTGGTCAACCAGATAGTATTCATCATTGCTTTCCTGCTTTTTATAGTAGGTTTTATATGCCTTACTTGCAGCCCTTATTTGCTCTTCGCTCCCAGTATACGCAAGCATCCGTGGATGAATCATTTCTGCAAACTCTGTCAAAACCTCGGGAGTATCCCGGCTTGGGTCAACAGATATAAAAACTGGTGTTGTTTGTATGCCTCGTTCGCCAAGCAAATCTACAGCATCAGCGTTTCTGGAAACATGTAACGGACAAACGTCTGGGCAAAAAGTATAACCGAAGTAAACTAATGAGGGTTGTGAAAAAATTTCAACTTCTGAAACAGCTCTGCCATCGGTAGAAACTAAATCAAGTTTTCCTCCAATACTTCCAGAGCCCCCGGTGACTTTTGAATTTCGGCATTGAGCAAACCTATCATCTTTATTAAATGGCCAGATTGGAGTCGTAGCTAAATATGTCAGACTAATAAGTATGAGTAATGACGCGGCTGATAAGTAAACAATATTTTTCATATTCGTCATTTTCTTGAACTGCCTCGATACCTTGTTATACATGAGCTATAAAGAATATCCTTTTAAATAAAGAGGGTGCGACAATGATACCCGAAAATGCATTAACAGTTTCTAGAGATAATCAACGTAGTCGATGGATAAGACTGCGAACAATGATTTTATTGCGTTGGGTTGCAATACTTGGTCAAAGTGCGGCAGTTCTGGTCGCTGCACAGTTTTACAACTTGCGCTTAGAGCTAGATCTAATCATTTTTGCCATTGGAATATCAGTTGCAGGCAATCTTGTAGCTATGTTTGTTTTTCCGGAAAATGAACGTTTATCTGAAAAGCAAAATATGGCCATGATATTATTTGATCTACTTCAGTTACTTTTACTGCTTTTTTTTACTGGTGGGCTCAACAATCCATTTGCAGTTTTAGTTATTGCTCCTGTCGCTATCTCCGCTACCTCATTGCCTGTAAGATATACTTTTTCGCTTGGCATTATAGCCATATTTGCAGTCACTTTGCTGGCTAATTACAATTATCCTTTATTAACAGAACAAGGGTTTATTTTAAGAGTACCCAATATTTTTATTTTTGGAAATTGGACTGCTATAGTTATCTCAATGCTATTTTTAAGTTTCTATTCGCGAAAGGTTACGGTTGAGGTTAACGATATGTCAGATGCATTATTTGCTACCCAGATGGCGCTTTCTAGAGAACAAAAGCTCACGGATTTAGGGGGTGTCGTTGCAGCAGCAGCGCATGAACTTGGAACACCACTAGCAACTATTAAACTGGCTAGTAGTGAGTTAATGGACGAATTAAAGGACAAAAAAGAGCTCTGGGAAGATGCCGTTTTAATAAGAGACCAAGCGGATCGTTGCCGTGATATTCTGCAGTCTATGGGTCAAGCTGGTAAAGATGATCAGCACATGCGTAATGCGCCCGTATCTGAAGTTATTCGAGAAGCAGCAGAGCCCCACTCGGATCGCGGGAAAGAGATTATTTTTGAGCTAAATCTAAAATCAAAAGAAGATATATCCCAACCCTTAATTCAACGGCGACCAGAGATAATTCATGGTCTTAGAAATATGATTCAAAATGCGATTGATTTTGCAAATAATAAGGTGTGGATTGTGCTCAGTTGGAGTGAAACAGATATAAAAATCACAATAAATGATGATGGTCCCGGTTTCCCTTTGCAAATGATTTCACGGATAGGGGATCCTTTTGTAAGTTATCGGAAAGCCTCTTCACCTCGCCTCAAACAGATAGATTATCAAGGTATGGGACTCGGCTTGTTCATAGCAAAAACCTTATTGGAGCGAACAAATGCAAAGCTGAGTTTTTCAAATGGTGGCACTAAAGAAATTGAAAATTCAAAAAATGTTACCCAAATCGGTGCTATCGTTGAAATTGTTTGGCTTAGATCAGATATCGAGGCGCAAAATAATTTTCTGGGTGAAAATGAAAACTTACAGGTGTTTTAGATTATTTAAAAGTTATATTAGCTTTCGTAAGATCTTATATTTATGAAAGAATTCATTTTGCTTAATCAGACTTTTGAAACTCATAGTATCAATGAAAAGGAAATGGCTGAGCTCGCCAGACAAATTGGTCAGATTATACAGTTTGATGACACTCTATTGCTATCGGGAGAAATAGGTGCTGGCAAAAGCTATTTTTGCCGAAAACTCATTCAGTCCCGGCAACTTTATCCTGAAGAAGTGCCATCCCCAACGTTTACCTTGGTTCAGACATATGATACAAATTCAGGTGAAATTTGGCATGTGGACCTATACCGCCTAACAAGCGCCGAAGGTTTGATAGAATTGGGTCTTTCTGAGGCTTTTGAGGAGAAAATCTGCCTGATTGAATGGCCAGATTTGGCGCTTAAGATAGCGCCAGAAAATGCTCTCAAGTTAGAGATTTTGATCACTGGCGAACAGCAGCGAAAGGTCAAGTTCAGCTGGACTTGCTCAAATACGTGGAACAAGCGTATTGAAGCTATTTCGAAAAATTTTATTGCAAAATAAAAATTCTTTTTTGTGTGAAAAGAATAGTTTGGTAGCTTGATTAAGGCCAGAATTATCTTTATTTTCCAACTCTCATGGTACTAGAAAAAAAAATATTTGGGATGCCTTGTGGAGTAGATTTTCCAAGGTCTTTGGCTTCCGGGATTCTTAAATTTTTTTCAGCTCATCCTCCAGAAGTTTTGGCGAGAGTAAATATAGTAGTAAACACCAAACGTATGCGACTTCGATTATTGGAAGAGTTTGTATCATTAGGTTCAATCCTAATTCCTAACGTACATGTAGTGTCGGATTTATCAGAATTGATAGGCACTTTTAAAGACCCAAATCCGAAGTCGCATTTACAATATAGATTTGAGCTAATGGTTTTGGTTCAAAAATTAATCGAACAGCAACCTGATCTAGCATCAAAATCGGCACTTTATGATCTCACTGATAATTTAGCAAAATTAATAGATGAATTACAGGGTGAGAACGTCGCACCGAGTATAATAAAAAAATTAAATGTAGAGGACCAATCAGGTCATTGGCAACGTATCCTGCATTTTGTCGATATCGTAACAACCTATCTTGAGAAAAGAAATTTGGAGCCAGATTCTGAAGGTTTTCAAAGAAATCAAGTTCGCGCATTACTAAAAGGTTGGGAAGAATTCCCACCAGAAAACTACATCTTTATAGCGGGGTCAACTGGTTCACGTGGTACGACTTTAGAATTAATAAAAGGAATCTACGGGCTCAATAAGGGTGTTGTTGTGTTGCCTGGATTTGATTTTCATATTCCGGAAACAGTTTTAGGCAGTATTTCTGACCCACTTATTGGTGAAGATCACCCCCAATATCGGTTTGTTAAAATGCTCAAAGGTTTAAACGTCAAATACAAGGATGTTGGTATTTGGCCAACAGGATCACCCCCAAGTATTCCTCGCAACAAACTAATTTCCCTTGCTTTGCGTCCAGCGCCTTTCACGGATAGTTGGATGTCAGAAGGGCCTAAGCTAGAATGCTTGGATCGTGCCTGTGAAGGGTTAAGTTTATTTGAAGCTGAGAACCAAAGAGAAGAAGCTTTGGCCATAGCAATGGTTTTAAGAAAGGCAGCTGACCTAAACAAAAGAGCCGCTCTGGTGACTCCAGATCGAAGACTTGCTCGCCAAGTAACTGCTGAACTTTTGAGATGGGGAATTATTCCGGATGATAGTGCAGGACTCTCATTTCATCTAACATTGCCAGGCCGGTTTCTCAGAAAAGTATCTGCAATTTTTAATAGGTCGCCAACTGCTTCTGAATTAATTGCAATATTAAAAAACCCAATATGTCATAGTGATGACGTAAACCGTGGGAAACATTTGCGTCTAGTAACAAAACTAGAAACGTTTCTTAGAAAAAATACAATAATTGATCCCACTGTTGATCATCTACATAGGTTTTTGAAAGAAAATAATCAGGAATTTTCTCAAAAATGGGTAAAATGGTTATCAATTTTTTTAGAAAAATTTCAAAATGAAGGACAGCAAGAACTGGGGTATTGGCTTTGTGAACATATATCTAACGCTGAGTACCTGGCAGTGGGTTGCGATCCGCTAGAAGAAAAAACATCTGGCTCTTTATGGCAAAATGATGCTGGTGAGATGGCGAAAAAGATAGTTGATAATATTTTTGCGGTAGCCAGTTCTGCGCCATCAATTTCTTCCTCCGATTACAATAAAATGCTTAATACAATTTTTTCTAGCTATGAGGTAAGAAATTCCCATATTTCACATGATAATATTTTAATTTGGGGAACACTAGAAGCTCGTGCCAATGGAACAGATTTACTAATTTTAAGTGGTCTGAATGAGGGTGTCTGGCCAGCGCAGCCAGAGCCAGATCAATGGATGAACAGAAAAATGCGTATAGATGCCGGACTACTACTGCCTGAAAGGAGGATAGGTCTATCAGCTCATGATTTCCAACAAGCTATGGGTGCAAATGAAGTTTGGATAACTAGATCTAAGAGAAACTCTGAATCGGAAACAACTCCGTCACGTTGGCTAAATAGGTTAATTAACTTACTTGCGGGACTTAATTCTAATGGAGGGAAACTTGCTCTTGAAAATATGCGAAGTCGAGGTTCTCAACATTTATTATTGTTAAATGAATTAGAAAAAACAAAGAAAATAAAAAAGCCCTCTAGGCCTGAACCAATCCCGCCTTTAAAAGTAAGGCCAAAAAAACTATCAGTAACAGAAATCAAAACGTTAATCCGTGATCCGTACTCTATTTACGCTCGTCACATATTAAAAATTGAGCCGTTGGAGCGCTTAGATAAGTTTTCTTCTTACGCGTTACGCGGGACCGTTTATCATTCAATCTTTGAGCAGTTTGTTATGAATTGGAATTCTGATGCTGATTTAAAGAGCCACCAAGAAAATCTGGAGAAGATAGCATCCGATGTAATTAAAGTCGGTACTTCAAATAAAATCCTGCAAAACTTCTGGAAAAAGGGAATAAACGATATTTCGTTGTCATTTATTAAAGAAGAGATCGAGCGTCAACAGGAGGCTACGCCTTCAGCTTTTGAACGAAGCGGTAAATTGTATATTAGGGGCTTAAATTTTGAAATATCTGGAAAAGCTGACAGAATAGATTTGAATAAAAATGGTGGTACAATTATTTATGATTACAAGTCAGGAACTTTACCATCTTTAAAACAGCAAGTTGCTTACGATAAACAGCTTTATCTACTTTCACTGATCCTGCAAAATGGTGGTTTTGAAGGAATTAGTAGCACTAAAGTAGACGCCGCTTTTTTCGTTCCAGTTAAGCCAAACGTAAAGAAAATACATATTCCGGTTGATTTGGAGAGTGTAGAAGAGTTTGAGGTTAAGCTAGGTGAATTGCTCTCTGCTTATCTAATGCTCTCGACAGGCTTTAAGGCTCGGCGCGCTCTTTTCTTAAAACAGGACTACTCTCCATATGATCAAATTTCACGTTATGGTGAATGGGATACATCTGATAAATGTGAAATTGAAATTTTATGAAAATTAATTCTGCAACAAATGCTCAAATAGCTGCATCAGATGCCAAATTATCAACGTGGCTGACCGCAAATGCTGGATCTGGTAAGACAAAAGTTTTGATAGATAGGGTCGCGCGTTTACTCCTCGATGGTGTACAGCCAGAGCAAATTTTATGTTTAACTTACACTAAAGCTGCTGCGGCGGAAATGAAAAATAGGTTGTTTGATCGGCTTGGAAAATGGGCAATGTTAGCAGACAAGGAACTGAATTTTAGTCTTCTTGAGATGGGTGTTCATACGCAACTCGGGACCGAGGAGCTTAAAAAGGCAAGAACATTGTTCGCGCGTGCCATAGAGGTGCCTGGGGGATTAAAAATTCAAACAATACATGCATTTTGCGCATCGTTATTGAGAAAATTTCCTCTTGAGGCAGGTATATCGCCACAGTTTAGAGAATTAGATGAAAGAGGACAGCGTGAACTTTATTTGAAAGTTCTTGAGCTGATTTCTAAAGATAAATTAACCCAAGAAAGTTTTGAACATTTTTTAAAGATTGCCAATGCAAGTAATTGGGAAGAGATAATTTTAAAAATTGTTTCAAAAAGGCATGTTTTTCCAAAAAATAAAAGCCGTGTAGAAATATTTGAAGCCTTTAATCTAAATAGCAATGTTTCAATAGACGACGATATAAGTGCTCATTTTGAACAAAATACCCTAAATTTAGTTAGAAAGATATCTGATTGCTTAAAGAAATCTTCAAGTAAGGCTGATCAAAAGACTGCTCAAGAACTAACTGAAATTGCTTCTATTAATTTGGCCAGCATTCAGCTTCTCGAAAAAATTTTTCTTTATGGCAAAAGTGCTAAATCTCCATTCACGGCGAAGTTAGGAAAATTTTCAACAAAAGAAATGAGAAGTAGTTTCTTAGTTCATTTTATGGATGATATTGATGACTTTATGGTTCGTCTTGAACACTTCAGGAATAGGCGACTTTCTTATCAGGCGGCTGAAGCTTCATTATCCATTCACAAATTCGCTGAAACGTTTCTATCGGTTTATAAAGCTCAAAAGCATATCAAAAGTCTTTTAGATTTTGACGATTTGATAGACATCACAGTCAATCTCCTTACTACCGCAGAAGTTGCTGACTGGGTGTTATATCGACTAGATGGTGGTATAGATCATATTTTAGTTGATGAAGCTCAGGATACTAGTCCTTCTCAATGGAGGGTGATTGAAACTTTAGCTCAAGAATTAACAAGTGGGCAGGGCGCAAGATCAAGTAAGCCGCGAACAATTTTCGTCGTTGGAGATCAAAAGCAATCCATCTATTCATTTCAGGGTGCTGATCCAGCTCAACTTGATAGGGTTCGTGACAGTTTTTCAGCAAAGTTAGAAGGGGCTGATAAAAATCTGCAAGTGGCTTCTCTCGACTACTCATTTAGATCTTCAAAAACCATTTTGAGTCTTGTTGATAAAATTTTTGGAAATACCAATAAGGATAGCTTTGGTTGGGGGCGGAACCATTTAGCATTCAAGGCAGATTTACCAGGTCGTATTGATTTATGGCCAATTATTCCAAAAACAATGAATCCAAATTTGTTAAAATGGGAAGAACCATTGGAGCTGATTAGTGATGCTAATCATTTTATAAGTTTAGCCCGATTGATAGCCCAAGAAATAAAAAGAATGATAGATCAGAGGGTTCAAATACCAGAGCAGAAAAATATCCAGCAAAAGCCTACCTTTCGTCCAGTTCGGGCAGGTGATTTTTTAATTCTTGTTCAGCGCCGGTCAGAAATATTTCACGAAATAATAAGGGCCTGCAAAGATGTCGATTTGCCAATAGCCGGTGCTGATAGATTGCGTGTAGCCGGTGAGCTTGCGATCAAAGATATATGCAATTTTCTTTCATTTATTGATAATGCAGACGATGATTTTTCACTAGCGGCAGTTTTAAAGTCACCATTGTTTGGCTGGAATGAGAAGCAGTTGTTTGACCTGGCCCATTCTCGTGAGGATATGACGTTATGGCAAGCAATGAGAAAAAATCCGAAGAAATTTTCAAACGAGCTGAATGTTTTGGAGGACCTAAGATCTGTTGCTGATTTTTTGAGGCCTTATGAATTAATCGAACGAATATTAATTCTTCACAAAGGACGGTCTTTATTAATTGGTAGACTTGGAAAAGAAGCAGAAGAGGGTATCGACACATTACTGAGCCAGGCAATGAATTATGAAATTTCTGAGATACCAAGTTTGACGGGGTTTCTGTCATGGATCTCTGATGAAAATATTGAAATTAAGAGGCAATTCGATAGCTCCATGAATCAAATTAGAGTAATGACTATTCATGGTGCCAAGGGACTGGAAGCTCCAATAGTAATTTTACCTGAGACTAATGACTTCAAAGATGATCTGTCAGATGAGATATTATTTACTGATAATATTGCATTGAAAAAGTTTTCCAGCACGGAGCGGTGTAGTAAAACAACTGAAATTTATAATAGCCAAAAGCAACAAAACGCTGAGGAACGCGACCGTTTGTTATACGTTGCATTAACGCGGTCTGAGGTTTGGTTGATAGTGGCCGCAGCAGGTAATGTATCCGATTTTGGTAATAGTTGGTATAAAAAAATTGAGAAAGGCCTTGTTGATCTTAATGCTGTTTCAGAGAAATTTTTGAATGGTGAAGGTCTTTGTCATAAGCATGTTGATTGGTGTTATGACCCTTCTTCTGAATATTTAATTCAAGAGAAAATAGAAGTAAATTTGCCAACTATTTTTAAAGAAAACGTAAAGTCACCACTAAAACTTGAGAAATTTATTAACCCGTCAAATCTACCAGGCTCTAAGACTATTCAAACTATTGATAATGAACTTCACGGTGATGATGCTAAGATTTTTGGTACTATAGTGCATCTGCTTTTGGAGAAACTACCAAAAATTAATCCGAATAACTGGCAAACTACACTGCCTAATATTTTAAAGTGGGCAGATATAAATGTGTCTGACGAAATTCAGAATAAAGCTTATAAGCAGGCAAAAAAAATAATAAATGACCCAAGTTTTGAATTTATATTTGCTCCTGAGACTTTAGCAGAGGTCCAGTTTTCAACAATTGTGGAGCCTCTTGGAAAGTTACCTATTTTTGGGGTGATTGATAGGCTTGTATTGTCTGAAGACTTAGCATGCATAATCGACTTTAAAACTAATCGGGAGGTGCCTTCACGCGTTGATCAGGTACCCCTTGGGATTCTACAACAGATGGGTGCGTATGCTGCATCGATGCAAAAAGTATTTCCAGAAAAAAATATAGAATTAGGAATTATTTGGACCCATTCAGCAGAGTTAATGAAAATCGATGTAAATACAGCTTTAAGTTCAATAGAACCCATTCGAATGACTTGACCTTTCTACTATGCGATCATAGTTTCTTACCAGGTCAAGTTTAGGAGAACGCCATGGCAACAGTAGCAGTAACCGATGCAACATTTGATACAGAAGTTAAGAATTCAGACATACCTGTCGTAGTAGACTTTTGGGCAGAATGGTGTGGTCCATGCAAACAGATTGGACCGGCATTGGAAGAGTTGGCAACGGAGCTAGAAGGCAAAGTCAAAATAGCAAAGGTTGACGTTGATACCAACCCTAGTGCAGCTGCTTCGATGGGTGTTCGAGGAATTCCAGCATTGTTTATCTTTAAAGATGGTGAGGTAGTTTCTAATCGTGCCGGAGCCGCTCCAAAAGCCGCACTACAAAGTTGGATTGAAGAAAGTATCTAGATCTTAATTCGAAATTTAGCCTTTTTGTTCTGTTCGAGATTAAAGTATTGTTTAAGCCAGTTTTTTGGTGAGGTGTAGACCCAATGGCACAACCGGAATTTAATACATGGCATGGCACCACAATTATTGGTGTTAAAAAGGGTGGAAAAGTAGTTATTGCCGGTGATGGCCAAGTTAGCTTGGGTCAAACAGTTATAAAAGGGACGGCTAAGAAGGTTCGAAAGTTGTCACCGGGTGGACATGATGTGGTGGCCGGGTTTGCTGGGTCTACGGCAGATGCATTTACACTATTAGAACGTTTAGAAGCTAAATTGGACGCGATGCCTGGTCAGTTGGCTAGAGCATCTGTGGAGTTGGCCAAAGATTGGAGGACAGATAAGTATCTCCAAAAACTGGAGGCTATGCTGATTGTTACTGATGGCAAGCAATTGCTTGTGATTACTGGGGCTGGAGATGTTTTGGAGCCGGAGCATAATGTTGCAGCAATTGGTTCTGGTGGTAATTATGCGTTGGCAGCAGCCAGAGGTATGATGGATAGTAAAAAGAGCGCTGAAGATATAGCTCGTCAAGCTATGGCAATAGCAGCTGATATATGTGTCTACACCAATGGGAAGCTTACGGTTGAGACACTTTAATTTTTTCTGGAGAATAAAAAATGACTGATCTTACTCCAAGAGAGATAGTATCAGAGCTTGACCGTTACATTATCGGGCAACGAGATGCTAAGCGAGCGGTCGCGGTTGCATTAAGGTCAAGGTGGCGGCGGAAACAACTCGGTGATGATTTGCGAGACGAGGTGTATCCAAAAAATATTTTGATGATAGGTCCTACTGGCGTTGGCAAGACGGAAATAAGTCGCCGTTTGGCAAAGCTTGCCAGAGCACCGTTTATAAAAGTTGAAGCTACCAAGTTTACCGAAGTAGGTTACGTTGGGCGAGATGTTGAGCAAATTGTTAGAGATTTGGTAGATGCGTCTATAAATCAGACAAGAGAGTGGATGAGAGATGAAGTTCGTTCTAATGCGGAGCGTGCTGCAGAGGAAAGAGTCCTGGATGCGATAGCAGGTGTTGATGCCAGAGAGGCTACAAGGGAAATGTTTCGAAAAAAATTACGTTCTGGAGAATTAGACGAAACAGAAATAGAGTTAGACGTAAATGATACCTCTAACCCACTCCCAATGTTTGATATACCTGGCCAGTCAGGATCACAAATGGGAATGATGAACCTATCTGATTTATTTGGCAAAGCGATGGGCGGTCGAACTGTGAAAAGAAAAATGACAGTTGGAGAGAGCCATGAGGTCTTGATGAGTGAAGAAGCAGATAAGTTGTTAGATGATGAAACAGTCACCCGAGCTGCAATAGATGCGGTTGAGCAAAACGGCATTGTATTTCTCGATGAGATTGACAAAGTTTGTGCAAGGTCAGATGCGCGAGGTGGAGACGTTAGCAGAGAGGGTGTGCAAAGAGACTTGTTACCATTAATAGAAGGTACGACTGTATCTACTAAACATGGCACAGTTAAAACTGACCATATCCTTTTTATAGCATCAGGTGCTTTTCACGTAGCAAAACCATCTGATTTACTGCCGGAGCTTCAGGGCCGTTTGCCAATTAGAGTTGAATTGCGCGCTTTAACAGAAGAAGATTTTGTCAGAATTTTAACAGAAACAGACAACGCTCTTACTCTTCAATATACAGCCTTAATGGCAACAGAAGGAGTTGAGGTAACATTTTCCACGGAAGGAATAAACGCATTGGCGAAAATAGCTGCAGATGTAAATGAAAGTGTAGAAAATATCGGAGCCCGTAGACTTTACACTGTAATGGAGCGGGTTTTTGAGGAGCTATCGTTCACTGCTCCTGATAAGTCGGGAACATCAGTTGAGATAAACTCTGAGTTTGTTGAGAGCAATATTGGTGATTTATCAAAATCAGCTGACCTAAGTAGATATGTCTTATAGCTTATTGATATAATAAATAATCAGCCAATGGCCCATTTATTGGATCCAGTGCTTTCTCTGTTATTAGCGGGGGGTGCACCTTTTTATCTTTTACGACGAGTGTTTGAGATGTGACTTTTTTTGCATCGGCTGGCTCGTGGGTGACCATTAAAACTAATAATTTTTTATTTTTAGCTATTTTTTTGATTAATTCTAACATTTGATCTTTGAGAGATGGGCCCAATGCAGAAAATGGTTCATCTAATAGCAAAATTTTATTTTTTTGCAGTAAAACTCTCGCTAAGGCCACGCGACTTTGCTGTCCTCCTGAAAGTTGTGAGGGTTTTCTGTTTTCTAGGCCAAGTATTCCAACTTCTGACATAACAGCCTTTAGCTTCTCCTCATGATCTCTGGAAATTTTTGGCCAGTGAGTAACAGCCAGTGCTAAGTTTCGCCAAACGCTTAGGTGAGGGAATAGGTTATTATCTTGAAATAAAATTGATACACTTCTTTTTGCTGGAGGTAGATTGCTAATCTCCTCTCCATTCCATGTTATGGTGCCACTAGAAATAGAAGCGAAGCCAGATATTAGATTTAAAAAGGTTGATTTGCCAGCACCAGAGGGGCCTACTACTGCGTAAATTTTGTCGGGTTCTAAGGAAATGTTGGTAGAAATCGTTAAATAGCTTTCTTTCAAAGAAAAATTAAGTTTAAGCATTTCTTGTCTTTCCAATTCTGTCAAAGATTAAGAAAATTCCTATTGAAATTGAAACTAATATTACGGCTGATGCCATGGCTTGTTCTGTACGGTAGGCACTCATTAGCTGATAAATAACAAGCGGAAGTGTTTCGAAATCTGCGCCTCCGAATAAAACAATTACACCTAAGTCTCCCATAGATAGTGCTGCTACCAAGCCCATACTGTAGGTTAAAGCACCTTTTAATCTTGGCAGATACACCCAGTAAAACCAAGCGTAAGGTGACATCGCATGCGCGTGAGATAAGCGTCTAAAGTTTGATATTATTTCATTAGACGCTGGACGCATAATTCGAATTGAAAATGGAAGGCCCATTACCGAGTTTACCGTTAAGGTCACCCAGAAGGTAATTTCAAAAGGGTTGGTTATATTTCGAACCATCAGAAACAGACCTGCTCCTATAATTATTGGAGAGACTGCGATGCTCAGAGTTCCAACCACTTCGCCCCATTTATTCATAAAACCCATTGCTAAAATAGTAGAAATAAGCGCAGAGCAAAGTGCAAGTATGATTGAGTTGATTATTGGAATCCAGATTGTGTTTTCTATTAAATAGAAATTATGAATTCCTTTTATCAGTACTGAAATTAATGGTACAGTTAGAAAAAGACCTAGCAGTATTATAACACCAAAGTCCCAGAAGAAAGACCAAACGCTCAAGTATCTTTTACGCAAAGGACGATCAAAGCCACTGTTGAAATTAGTGGGTAGACCAAAAATTAAGATTGATAATGTGCATGTGAATGCGGCGATACACAATTGTATGAAAGCTAAAAATGCGGCCCTTCCAAAGTCTAGCTCAAACCGAAATGATTGATAGATAGCTAATTCAAGAGTAGTTGCTTTTGGTCCTCCACCCAAAGTTAGTACAACAGCGAAACTCGTTAAACACAGGACAAAAATAAGACTAAAGATTTGTGGAGCTACAAAGCGGATGATTGGCCAATCCAAAATCCAAAAACGTGTTAAAGACATTAGGTTTAATCCATCTGCTACTCGCTCTAGTTCTGTTGGCCTTCTTTCCAGAGCAAGCAAAAACGCCCTTGTCGCTAAAGGTATGTTGAAAAAAATATGAGCTAATAAGACACCAGAAAGTCCATACACTGAAAGTATGGGAAATCCAAAAAATTGTAACAAAGAGTTTAAAATTCCTGAATGGCCAAAAATAGATAGTAAACCTAATACAGCAACTATAACTGGAAGAATGAAAGGCACACTTAAAGCGACTATTAAGAGCTGCCGCCCTTTAAATTGCCTTCGAGACAAAGCTAAGGCTAAAGGCCATGCAAGTAATACAGACAAAAGGGATGATAGAGAAGCTTGCAGTAAGGTAAATTCTAATGCTGCCTTATCAGCAGCTGTGAAAATAAAATTTTGGTCCGCATGGAATATTAATACAAACAACGGACCAAAAACTACAAAAAGCAAAATGCAATTTGAAATTATTGAGAAAGTGCGCTTCGCCACTCTTCTATCGCTTGCTTAGTGATTTCTGATGCTGCATTTTCAGAGAGATATACAGCAGATTGCGGCATGGGTAGATCAGAAAATACAGAAGGCCACTTTTCTACTGCCTGTGCGGAGGGGTATGACCAATTCGTCATTGGAATTAAATCCTGAAATTCGTCAGACAGTATGAACTTCATAAACATGGAAGAAAGTACATCATTTTCTGAAGATTTGACTTTGGCTGCAAGCTCAAAGAAAGGATAATGTCCTTCCTTAAATATGGCAGCTTGCTTGGTGTTATCTTCCTCCACTGCAATATGATAAGCCGGTGATGTTGTGAAGGAAAGAACTCCTGCTGCTTCTCCATCCGTAAAAAGGCCGTAGGCCTCTGACCAGCCCTTCGTAACTGTTAGTATTTTTGGTGCAAGTTTTTGCCAATATGCTGCAGCGTTGTCTCCATATATTTGTTTAATCCACAAAACTAGTGCTAGACCAGAAATCGAACTTCTGGGATCTTGGATAACTATCTTAATATTTTCTGGTAAACTCGCCAATTCTTCGAAGTTATTTGGCAGATTTGTTTTTGTAGTATCGAATACAAAACTTACATAGGACCAGTCAAATGGCAAAAATATTTCATCCTCCCATTCAACTGGAAGGTTCAGACGACTATTGTCTTGATTGTGGGGCGAAAAAATTCCTAATTCTCGAGCCTTTTTTGTTATATCTGTATTAAGGCCAATAACCACATCTGCCTTAGTATTTTTTCCCTCTAATACAAGCCTCGGCAATAGCTCTCCAGCTGAAAAAACTAGATCACAATTGCAAGTCTCTTCAAATTTAGCTTCGATTGAGGGGCCTGGACCCCACTCAGAGGTAAAATAATCTGGTGCGTATACTGTTAATATGGGGTTCTGAGCCATGACTATTCCTGCGCTCAATAATCCCGCTGCAAAAGTAAGTTTGAACATTTCTTCTCTCCTTATGCTAGCGGAGAGTGGTTCAGGACAGTGCCTAGACCTTCCCTCCGCCGGTTCTAACCGGTTCAGGTTCAACGGGTTCATTTAAATGTCTCAGCCCTAAGGCACCCCGAGGTAGTTTCTTAATATATACAGATTTGATAATGATCAAGAGGAATTGACTTGAGGAAAGGCTGACCAACGTTTACACCGTTTTTAGACAAAGGAAGTTGTGATGAGTATAAATACATTTGGACACTTATTTCGCGTAACAACTTGGGGTGAAAGCCATGGTGAAGCCATTGGTGCAACCATAGATGGTTGTCCTCCAGGTATAGAAATAACCCAAAATTATATTCAACATTTCATGGAAAAGCGACGGCCTGGGCAAAGTAAATACACTACACAACGACGCGAGATGGATTTGGTGGAAATTTTATCTGGTGTTTTTGAAAACAAAAGTACAGGAACGCCAATCCAACTCCTGATAAAGAATACTGATCAAAGATCCAAAGACTATAGTGAAATTGAAAATACGTTCCGCCCAGGGCATGCCGATATAACTTATTGGCAAAAATATGGTATTAGAGATTACCGAGGTGGCGGAAGGTCTTCAGCAAGAGAGACAGCTTCCCGTGTTGCCGCAGGAGGGGTGGCGCGTGCCGTTTTATCGGAATTGATGCCAGACCTCCAAATTCAAGCTTATCTAACTCAAATAGGACCAGATAAAATTGATAAAATTAATTTTGATTGGAAAGAAATAGAGCAAAATGATTTTTGGTCTCCAGACAAAAAGGCGGCTGCGAGATGGTCAAAATATCTAGATAAAATTAGGAAATCACATAATTCCACAGGTGCTGTAATTGAGGTGCAAGCAATCAATGTGCCTCCTGGATTAGGTGCACCAATTTATGGAAAATTGGATATGGATATAGCTGCTGCATTGATGTCTATAAATGCTGTTAAAGGTGTTGAGATTGGTGAAGGAATGCAAGCCGCTGCGTTAACTGGTTCAGAAAATGCAGATGAGATATTTATTGGGGATAATGGAAGGCCAAAATATTCCTCTAACCATGCTGGTGGAATTCTGGGCGGCATATCAACAGGGCAAGATATTGTTGCTAAATTTGCAGTCAAACCTACGTCTTCAATTTTGAGCGCACGTAAGTCAATTACCAAGGCCGGTGAACCAACTGAAGTGGTCACCAAAGGACGCCATGATCCCTGTGTTGGAATACGAGCCGTACCTGTAGCAGAGGCTATGATGGCGTGTGTTTTACTAGATCACTTTCTTCTTAACCGAGGACAAATAGGAAACGAAGGCGGCCAAATTGGCTGATGAAAGTGATATGCTCTGAGATGTTAAACACTTTCTTTTGACGTTTGTACTAATAATATTCCTATAGTCACAATTACCACTCCGAAATAGTCAGATAAACTAAGTGGTTCACCTAGTATCAATGCAGCTATAGAAACGCCAAAGAATGGATTCAAGAAATGAAAAGTTGCTGCTTTTACCGCTCCAATTTCATTAACTAACCAAAACCAAACTACTGTGGCTATAAGGCCTGGAGCTAGTGTGGTATAAATAAAAGCCACCATAAGTTCCCAGTCAAAAGAGACTTTATAGGTTTCAAATATAATTGAAAAAATGGATAGCGAGGCTCCACCAATTAACATTTGGTAACCGACTATCACCATTAAATTGCCCCCAGAATTGGTGTTTCTTACTGCAAGGGTTGCGATTGATAGGGCTAAAGCGCCTACGATGCAGTAGATCAGTCCTAATTCACTTATGCCAGCAGTCAGGCGAAAACCCATTATTAGGATTACACCTACAAAACCAAGACCAAGTCCTAGAACACCAACCGTCGATAACCGCTGTCCTAAAAAAAACCACCCTAAAAGGGCTACCAGTAGAGGCATACTTGAAGCTATTATTGCTGCTAAAGACGCTTCAATCCACTGCATTGCCACAAAATTCAGGCCAAGGTAGATCGTATTTTGACAAACCCCAAATACTACCGTTGCTTGCAACTGTTTCTTTGTCAATTTGAACGTCTGTTTTAACCAAAGTGCGATGATTAAAGCTATAATGCCTGATAGAAAAAATCTTAATGATAGTGCGCCTAATGGTGGAACATGGCTGACGATAATACGTGCAGAGGTAAAGGCGGAGGACCAAATAAAAGCAAACACCAAACCCAGAAGTAAAGCTTTGAGACTCAAATATCCTCCCAAAATTTAAGATCTAAAGGCAATTTAACAAAAAGCAAAGGGCCGCACAAAGCGACCCCCTTAAAATTCAACTTTAATTGATTTTAGTTGTTTACACTTTCTTTTAAAGCCTTTGCGATTGTCATTTTGACAACTTTGTCTGCTGCTTTTTTGAATTGTTCGCCTGTTGCAGGATTACGTACCATTCTTTCTGGGCGTGCTCGGCACATGATTTTTCCTACGCCCGGTAAAGTGATTGCTCCACCGCCTGAAACTTCCCTTGTAATGAGCCCACAAATTGCGTCTAGCGCTGCACTGGCAGATTTTTTATCTGTACCCATCTCTTCAGACAGAGCTGCTACAAGCTGTGTCTTTGTCATTGGCTTTGACATATTCTTCTCCTTATTAAATACCCAATAGGTTGGGCTTCACTATCTAATTGTAACTGAATATTGTGCAATAACACAACAAATAGTATATGATTTTGAGTATAAAACGGCATTTTTTTGCGTTTTTGTATGGAAATATGGTGCAATTTCGGCAAAATAAGAAAATAGCCAACTAAATTAAGTTCAAATTGTAAAATTTGATTGCTGTGATTTGGATTATTATGAATACGCTGCGCGTGCATTTGTAGGATGTAAAATGACTTAATTTTGTGCTTAATTAATCTAAAGGAATATTCTTTGTGGAAATTCTGGCCCGATTAGATTTCAGGTCAGCTCTATTTTTCTTTGTAGTGAGGCGCCTACGATTACTTGCTAAGGTTGGCCTAGTAGCTAAACGCCTTTTGGGTGTGACTAGAGATTTTTTAATCATTTCTTTCAAGCGCTTTAGAACAATCTCACGGTTGCGAACTTGGTGTCTTGTTTCATCACATTTAAGCACAATAGCACCCTCTTTTGTCCACTTAGCTCCTGCGATTTTTTTAAGTCTTTTTTTCACTGGCTCTGATAATGATGGAGATCTTTCTGCTTCAAACCGTAATTCTACGGCACTACTCGTTTTATTCACATTTTGTCCCCCCGGTCCTGAGGCTCTTATAAACTGTTCGCTTAACTCCCAGCTCTTTATGGTTATCTTATCGTCGATCTTTAGCATTTTTGGAATTTACCATTTTAATCTATTCGATAACTTAGTAGAAAAGGCCGCTCAAATTGAGCGGCCTTCCAAGATTTTCGGAGGTGGGCCGGTTAGGTGGCTCACCAATTAAAAGCTTTGCATTTCAGGTTTGCCCTAGATGCGACTACCTCTAACTGTTCCGACACCTCTCTCCAATACCTTTATAGACACTGGACCACCTCCTTTCAGTTGTTAACTCTATGACATATGGTGTCATAGAATGAAAATTTTTCAAGATGTTTTGTTATCTCGCGATAAAAAAAATGAAACGAAAATTCGAAAGGGAATTAATGCCGCTAATCCAATGAGCCACTTCACCATTAAATCTGCGACAGCAAGGGATACCCATAGTGGCGAGTCAGCACCAAAAGTTAGAAAGGGAACTATCTCCCATGACCATGAAATCTCATTATTTGCGGCCTCAGAAAAGAATGCTATTTGTGCTGAAAAAGCGATCGTAAAAAAAACAGCAGTATCGATTAAAGATGCGAGCAGTGTTGAGGCCAGAGGCGCCTTCCACCATTCAGCTGAGCGTAATTTGTTGAACACAGCTATATCAAATAGTTGTGCTATAATAAAAGCTAGGCCTGATGCAATTGCTACTCTTAATGCTACAGCTGGATATTCATAGCCATCACCTTGGAGCATAATTTGGCTTCCGATCAGGGAGCAAAGAACGCCTGTAATGAAGCCGGCCAATACTATTCTTCTTGCGGCGGCAGGCCCGTAGCTTTTGTTCATTAAATCAGTAATTAAGAATGCAATGGGGTAAGTGAACGCTCCCCATGTTAGCAGACCATCTAGCAATAAGAATTGAACTAAAATGTTGGACGCCACTACTATTGACGCCATGGCAAGAATGCCAATGAGAAGTTTTTCCATAAAATTTATTCCCGTTTTTTATCCAAGGTAGCGGTGACTTGTTATAATAGATTAACGTGAGAGCGATATCGTCAGATCAAAAATTTTACAAGCGTAAAGTATAATAATTAACTTAGCTCGTATCTCCATCGGGGTTCACTCTGAGCATAAGCACTAAACCAATTAAAAAGAGAAAAATAAGAGGAGATACACCAAGATTGTTACTGTTTGTGATTGCTGTAACATAGGCAATTAATGCTGGAGCAAGAAAAGCGGTGACTCTACCAAGTAATCCGTATATACCAAAGTACTGAGTTGAATTAGAAGTGTTCGTGTGTCTTACCATCATAGTTCGACTTGCCGATTGTAGAATTCCTCCAAAGCCACCAATGAGAACCCCACATCCATAAAAAATATTGTCTGGAATGCTTGAGCCTTCGGCTAACGGAATGCCAAAGAAAGATACTCTGGACATTCCAACAACTATAACGCAAACAGCCGTTAAAACTATAATACTTACGAGTATGACTGGCTTCGGCCCTACCCGTCTATCCCACTTACCACCAAGCCAACTACAAACAGCTGCTGCAAGTGCTGCAACTATTCCAAAAGTTCCAATTTGAACAATCGACCAGTCTAGAACTAAGGCAGCATAAACTCCTCCGAAGCTGTAAAGCCCATTTAAGCTATCGCGGTAAAACATATTTGAAATTAGATATCTAACTGTACTTTTTTTGTTGCGTAAGCTCACTAATGTTTTCCACAGATCTTTCAGACCGCTTCCAAAGCTCGCACCTATGCGTGGCTTGGACTTATCATTAATCCATAAAAAGTAAGGTATGGAAAAAATAATAAACCACAAAGCAACAAAAGGACCAACAAAGCGTGTTCCTTCTTTCGCCTCAGCGTTTAGGCCAAAAATTGGATCAAAACCAATTAATGTTTTCCCATTCTCCTGTTCAACAAATAGGGTAAGGACTATTACAAGAGAAACTAGGCCTCCAACGTACCCAAATCCAAAACCACTCCCAGAGATTGCACCTGTTTCGGATCTATTCCCCAACGAGGGCAGTTGTGCGTTACTGAAAATGTATGCCAATTCAGCACCAACAAACCCTATCCCAAATGAAACTAAAATCCACTGCCAATTTGATCCATCGGGCAGGCCGAACCAAGAACTAAAGGCGCCAATTATCAATAAAGCAGAAAAAAGATAAATCCATTTCATCCTGTTCCCGTAATTATCAGCAATGGCACCGATAATTGGTGCGGTAAAACCGACTATCAGGCCAACTATTGTTATCGTCAAAGACCAATAATATTGAGCATTGGCTCTGGAAGATGCGCCGTCTAATCCGTTAGTTATAAAATACTCAGCAGCTACAGTGGCAAAATAAGGGCCTATGATAAATGTAACCATCAGCGTATTGTAAGGCTGGCAGGCCCAGTCATAAAAAAACCAGCCCCATATTTTTTTTGAAGTGTTCATAAGACTAGTCTCCCATTGCTCTATGTATTAAAACAAGTTCGCATAGACTAAAGCAAGTTATTCTTGCATTGGGGGCCAAGGTCTTTTTTCTTCTGAGTCAACCCAGTCTTTCAACCAGTCTGGCATTTTAGGTGACACAAGCGCCACTTCGATCTCATCAAAAATCTTTTGCGGATTAATAATTCCATTATTCCCTACAAACGCTGCGCGATAAATAATATGTCCAGCGCACTCTTTATTGGAATTCCACATAGATTGTTCAATGTACAAGAATCTTTTGTCCCAGCAGACTGTTCTGGTCTGCATTCGTATCCGGTCAAAAGCCCGTATACGTTTTCGATACCTTACATTTGCGCCCGCCATTGTCATCGACCATCTATTTTTGAAAATGACCTTACTAAAGCCTGATCTGCTCGAAAATGGTATACGGCCCAAATCATACAATGTTAGTGCACGCCCATTATTAAGTTCAAACCAGAAATCAAGATCCCATGGCCAGCAAATATGGGATGATTCATGGATTTCACCTACAGATATGTGCTGCTGAGATCTGTTAACTAATAGCTCTTTTGCCATTCTTATAAATGGATACATTTAAAGTTCACAATTCTTCCATGGAGGGGTGTCATATATGGGTAGATATTTTTTTAAAACTTGGCCCAAAAGCTAATTCAAATAGTCACCAACACTTCGAACGTCAGAAGCTAAGCCTTCAAGAACAGAGCCTGCACCATCCAGGACTCCTTTGGTAGTTCCACAAGAGCAAAGCAGTAAAACTAAAGATGTGCAGAATACTTTTTTTAACATTTTCTGATGTCTTGCCATAAACACGCACATTTAATTTACATATTTTGCTGCAAAACATCAACGTCTGGTAGTTAGACAACTGTATATGCTTTTAGATCAAGCTGCAGTCTGTTGCTCTATTACTGGGCGTGACTGGAAAACAAATTTAGCGTCTTGGAAGGTCTCAAGTACAATTTTTGTTGCATGAGCCTCATCATAAGCAAATACTAACTGGTCGTCGACGTCTTCGTAATGTTCATTAACGTATCCAATTAAGTATGGTTTTAAGTAAGGTTTGAGCATGGCGATATCCTTCTATTATAAAAGATACGTTGACTTTCTACTTTTGGATCACTCTAACCTTTTGAAAGTAATACATGTCTTGGCATTTAGATTCATAAAAAAATGCAGAGCCATAATGATTTGATTAAATTGTTTATGACCCTGCTTAAGTAAAAAACGCAATAGGGAGACTATTCGTTTAAGGCTAAGATTTAATTATAAGGACAATTAGAGAACTAATTCTTAGCTTGCCAACGGTATATTATGATTTCTGGAAATATAATGAGATCCTTAGTTCAGGCTTTGCCCCACTTTTATAAGTTCTAAAACTAGGCTAAATTAAACAACGAAGCTTAAGAAATAAGCATGTTTAAAAAATTAAAGGACAACTTAGGTTGATGTCATCGGTGACGGAACTCTTTATCTGTTTGATGGTCAGGCTCATTGATTTTAATGGTGACGAATTATGACTTCCCCTCCTAACGTTTTATGGATTATGGCTGATCAGCTTAGATATGATTATTTGAGTTGTTATGGTCACTCAAATTTGCATACGCCAAATATAGACGCCCTGGCTAGCCGGGGAGTTCAATTTAGTAACGCGTATGTACAATCTCCAGTTTGTGGGCCATCCAGAATGTCAGCATACACCGGTAGATATGTCAGAAGTCATGGTTCTACTTGGAATGGAATGCCGCTTAGGGTTGGTGAGCGCACTATTGGCGATCATTTAAAAGAAAATGGTATACAGTCTGTTTTAGTCGGTAAAACGCACATGGTAGCCGATGCTGAAGGTATGGCTTGGCTTGGCATTGATCCGAGTAGCGAAATTGGAGTTCGTGTTTCTGAATGTGGGTTTGTGCCTTTTGAAAGAGACGATGGTTTGCATCCAAATAGTGCTCGCCAGCGCTGGTCTTCCTATGATGATTATTTAGCAGAAAAGGGATATATTTCAGACAATCCATGGGGTGATTTTGCTAATTCTGGGTTGGATGAAAATGGAGATTTGTTATCTGGCTGGCTTTTGAAAAATTCAAGATTGCCAGCAAACATTCCGGAGGAGCATTCTGAAACTGCTTATATGACAAATAGGGCTATGGATTTCATGGCTCAAGCCCGTGAAAATGATCAGCCTTGGCTCTGCCATTTATCCTACATCAAACCGCATTGGCCATATATTGTTTCTTCTCCCTATCATGAAATGTACTCAGATGACGACATAAATAACCCAATTCGTTCCGATAAAGAAAAGCAGACCAATCATCCGTTACTTCGTGCTTATCAAAATGCAAGGGTTTCAAAATGTTTTTCTAGAGATGAAGTGCGCGAGCATGTGATACCGGCTTATATGGGATTAATAAAGCAGCTAGATGACAATTTAGGTAGATTATTTCAGTGGATGGATAAGTCCAATTTAAGTGAAAATACGATTATTATTTTTTCATCTGATCATGGCGATTATCTCGGTGATCACTGGATGGGAGACAAGGATTTTTATCACGAAATGGCAGTAAAGGTGCCGCTAATAATCCACGACCCGCGGAAAATTTCAGATAAATCTAGGGGCACCGTTAAAAATGATCTCGTGGAAATGATCGACTTAGCGCCCACTATTCTAAGCTTTTTTGGATGTCCGCCTAAGCCACATATAATTGAGGGGCGTGATCTTACACCCATCCTGACTGGAACTGCAGGCTTTTCTCGAAATTATATTATCAGTGAACATGATTACCATTGGTCTGAAATGGCAAAGGAGCTTGATCAGCCACAGGATTTAGCACATACAAAAATGATATTTGATGGCCGATGGAAATATATAAGATGTGAAGGGTTCGAACCTATCCTATTTGATTTATTTTCGGATCCAGATGAACTTGTTGACCTTGCGGGCTCAACAACTGCGATGCATCGAGACGCAAGGTTGCGGTTAGAGACTGCTCTTGAGTCTTGGGCAATGCGTCATCATACGAGGATTACTGCAACCGAGGAATTATTAGAAACTCAAAAGAAAGCAGCAGAGTTAGGTATATTAATTGGTTTTTGGGATGAAAACGAGTTCGAAGCCATAACTGGGAAAAAGTTTGAGAACTTAAAACCTGTTGGGAAAAAAGAAAAATAATTTTTCATTATTTCCTACGGCTTTTAATTTAGGCCAGCATCTTGGTATCACCATCGATAGAAATCGATTGCCCAGAAATGCGAGCGCCCATTGGTGAAGCTAAAAACATGATCTGATTAGCAATGTCTTCGGCAGTGACGTATGATTTTATCGATGTAAATGAAAAGGCTTCTTTTTCTATATCAGCAAAGCTTTTCCCTAAGCGTTGTGCTTTTGCCATTAAAACATTTTTCTGTCTTTCACCTTTAACCAAACCGGGCAAAATAGCATTAACTCTTATGTTGGCTTCACCTAACTCAATAGCAAGTGACTTTGTTAAACCAATAACTCCCCATTTGGCGGCAGCGTAAGGTGAACGAAGAGCAAAGCCCATCTTACCTGCAGCAGAGGATAGGTTTATTATTGATGCGTTCTCGCTGAGCCGAAGTTTGGGGACGCAATTTTTGATGAACAAAAATTGGCTAGTTAAACATACATTTAGACATTCGGACCAGTCTGCAGTGTCAATTTCCTCAATTTTACTAGTCGGTCCAGCTATTCCTGCATTGTTTATTAGACAGTCGAGGCCTCCCAATTTATTCAACGCATTCGAACAAAATGATTGAACTTCATGCTCATCCGAAACGTCCAGCACTTCTGTATAAATATCGGGGTATTCGTCCTTTAAAATCTTAATCAAGTCTGAGTTAATATCACAAGTTGCAATTTTTGCCCCCTGTGAATGAAATCCTTCCAAGATTGCTTTTCCGATACCGGAGCCTCCTGCAGAAATCATTACTTTCAAGTTTTTTAACGAAATATCCATGATTACTATTTTCCAAAATGGTAAGTATTTAATTTCCTAAGTATATTAATCACAGTGTTTATAAAAATTAACAAGCTCTGAGTTTTTTTCAGGATTCTGCTTGCTTACTTTCTCCATTTGAGTCCAATCTATTTCTTGGCAATATCTCAAAACTTCTAAGGGAAAGTAGTCATGGCTTGGGATTCTTATCTTGAAAAAAATCAGGACCGTTTTGTGGATGAGCTAAGCGCATTCATATCAATTCCATCAGTATCGGCTGCGGATGAACATTTTGAGGATGTTGTTAAAGCAGGTGAATGGGTCGCATCTAAGTTGCAGTCAATCGGCATTTCCAATGCTCGTTTAATGAAAACACAAACGCACCCTGTTGTTTATGGCGACTGGTTAAATGCTGGGGAAAATAAACCAACTATACTAATCTATGGACATTTCGATGTTCAGCCAGCCGATCCATACGAGCTTTGGGATAGTCCACCTTTTGAACCACTTGTTAAGGATGGGAAAATTTATGGTCGCGGTGCGTCAGATGATAAAGGAAATATGTTAGCGCCAATTTTGGCAATCGAAGCTCTTCTTTCGAGTGATGGAAAGCTGCCAGTAAATGTTAAGTTTTTTTATGAAGGACAGGAAGAAATTGGCTCGCCCACGATTGATCCATTTATAAAAGACAATATAGAACTATTGAAAGCAGATATGATATTTTCATCTGATGGAGGACAGTGGTCTGAGGATCAGCCGAGTTTGGTTTATGCCTTACGAGGGTTGGTTGGGTGTGAGATTACGTTAACTGGAGCGAGTGGTGATCAACATTCTGGAACTCATGGCGGTGGTATAGCCAATCCGATACATGCATTGTCACATTTAATAGCATCAATGAAAGATCTCGATGGTAGAATAACAATAGATGGATTTTATGATGATGTTATCGAATTATCGGACGAAGAAAAGGAAATGTTTGCTAGGCTGCCATTCGATGAAAAGGACTATGTAGAAAAATTAGGTGTTCCGGAAACTTTTGGGGAGACGGGTTATACTGTTCAAGAAAGACTTTGGGCACGTCCAACTTTAGAGCTGAATGGGATATGGGGCGGATATCAAGGAGGAGGCTCTAAAACAGTACTGCCTTCTCAAGCTCACGCAAAAATCACGTGTAGGCTCGTTGCTAATCAGAAGCCTGAAAGAATATATTATTTAATAAAACAGCATGTTGAAAATAACCGACCACCGGGAGTTAAAGCTGGGGTTAAAAAACTTGCCGGCGATGCTGATCCATTTCTGGTCCCAAGAGGCCATAACTCCAGTCAAATAGCGGGCCGGGTTTTACACGATTTATATGGAAAAGAGCCATTGGAGACCCGAGTTGGAGGATCTATTCCAGTGATGTCTACCTTATTGTCAGAGTTGGGTATTCATGCAACCATGTTTGCTTTTGGCTTAGATGACGAAAAAATACACGCGCCAAATGAATTTTTTAGACTTTCTAGCTTTAAGAAAAGTCAAATTGGATATTGTAAACTTCTGGAAGAATTTGGTAAATAATGAATAACTTAAATTGAATGAGATCAAGTTTTGTATTGCCGCGTAGTTCATGTAAAGGCAGTCAGTGAGATTCAGTTAAAGATGATAACTTCTTATATTGAATCTACTATGATGCCCAGAAACCTAGCCGCAGGACAAGTTTCTGGTGAAGTTTTTAAAAAGTCTCCAACCGAAATTTTTACTGTTTCCAAATTCTCAGACGAAGAAACGGCAAATAAAATAATGGGTTTAATGAAAGATGAAATTCGTGAGATAGCAAAAGGCTGTAAAATGAGTTTGTTAGAGGGTCCTCGAATTATAGAAGGAAAATCCTCTTAAGACTGATCTTTAAAGGAGGGAGCCAATTATAATGGATACATATTTGAAAGTGATGGTTACCATTATAACGGTATGTGTAGTGATAGTAACTCTTATTATAGTTGCGGAAATGCTTTCTAGTCTTGGTCATCACGAAGAGTATGATGAGGGCTATCATGAAAAACTAGATTATCTAATTGATCGCATTGAACAGTTAGAGAGAGAATAGGCCCATTTTTTAATTTTATGGAAATGGTGATTTAAAAAGCTAACATTCCTATAATGGAAAAAGATAGAAACAAGAAAAAGTCCGATGCTAGGATAAGCGGCGAAATCGCAGTATATGTTTTGCTTGCCTTAGCGGCCTTTGTTTTTGTTTTTGTTTATCTTGGTTCCTAAATCTATCGGATAAGCAGTAGTTACATTGCCGCCAAAGTATGCTCCAAACCATTTAATATGTGTTCTTCTAATATATCTGCAGCACCAGATGCATTTCTATCTAAAGCGGCTTGAAAAATTTTGTGATGTTCCTGTGCGGCTTCATCTCCCCGGAAAGTAAGAACCAACATTTGATATCTGAGATACTTATCGTAAAGAGTAGAGTGTAATTCCAGTAGGTTTCTTGAATTACAAGCCTGTATAACAGCTAAATGAAATTCCCAATCATAGCGCTTCCAAGTCTCCTTTTCCGAGCTGTCTCCGGAAATCATTTTTTTCTCCATCAACTGTAATTTATGGTGAGCTGCAACCAAGTTACCTTCCCAATCAGCATCTCCATTTTCCACAGAGGTTTTAAGTGCATGACATTCTAAGAGTACTCTAAGTTTAGCAACTTCCGTTAGATCCTCCCTAGATACCTTTGTTACAAAAAAGCCTCTTTGCTCTTCCGCCAGGACAAATCCTTCGCTTGCGAGTCTGTTTAATGTCTCTCTTAGCGTTGAAACACTGGCTTCGTATTTAGTTTTTATGACGTCGAGCTTTAGCTTTGATCCAGGAGCAAGTTCGCCAAAAATAATATCGTGTTTTATTTTCTCATAAGTAGACGAGCCAACTGTGCTTAATTGTTTTTCCATTACCAAATATACCATATAATTTTTTTTTTCTCTTATGATTAGGCAGAGAGAAATTTTTTTTCAAGTTTTATAAATATATGTATAAACCACAAATACCATATAATATTGCAATCCTCAATTTTTTTGCTTACCAATGAGTCTGGGAGTTTTGTTCGGAGATTTGGATTTTGCGCAATAGCAAAATGTGATCTCAGAGCTAAAGATAATAAGCAAATGAGTGACACTATAAAATTGGTTATTGCAGGCCTGGGACTTGTAGGTAAGCGTCATGCTGATGCAATAGTCAAAGAAGATGACATTGATCTTATTGCAATTGTTGATCCAAGCGAAGACGCGGTAAATTATTCAAACAAAAACAATTTACCGATATATCCTTCTTTAGAAGATATGTTCCTAAAGGAATTACCAGACGGTGTTATATTGGCCACGCCAACGCCGATGCATGCAGAGCATGCTATGTATTGCCTAAATAAAAAGTGTCCAATAATGCTCGAAAAGCCAATAGCGACTTCCTCCGAAGAAGCCCGTGCGCTAGTTGAGGCATCTGAGCACTTTGAAATTCCAGTACTTGTCGGTCACCACAGACGGCACAATCCAATAATTCAGAAGGCCCGTGAAATCATTCTTTCTGGTGAGATTGGCCAAATAAGAGCAATTCATGCTAATTGTTGGTTTTATAAGTCTGATGACTACTTTGAAATAGCTCCCTGGAGAAAACAAAAAGGGGCTGGTCCAATTTCTGTAAATCTTGTTCATGATATAGATCTTATTAGGCATTTGTGTGGTCGAGTAGAAAGTGTACAAGCACAATGCTCACCGTCTATTCGTGGATTTGAAAATGAGGATCTGGCGGCAGCACTTTTGAAATTTGAAAATGGAGCAATTGGCACGATAACCGTTTCAGACTCCATAGTTGCCCCTTGGAGTTGGGAAATGACTTCAAAGGAAAATCCAATTTATCCATCAACTTCCGAAAGTTGTTATGTGATTGGTGGAACGCACGGTTCACTTTCTATTCCAGATTTAACAGTCTGGACGCATAAAGAGAAACGCGATTGGTGGAAACCAATAACTTCAGCTTCAGTTTCCTATGAGCCAGCCGATCCACTTCAAAATCAACTTAGACATTTTCTGAATGTGGTAAAAAATAATGAAAAACCATTAGTTTCTGGCCGTGAGGGTTTTAGGACTCTACAAGTTATTGAGGCAATTCAGAAATCAGCATTGACTCAGCAATCTGTAAAAGTAGAGACTTGAGAGGAGATTCGTTGTTAATAGCGGATTGGTGTACTTGAAAAATATCATATATTTTATATTAAATATTGCAAAATTTAAAAAATATGATAACGAGTAATTAGGTGCTAGTAGGGCACATTTGTATATTGGGAGGACTAATTAATGATTACTAAATTAACTCGCCGTTCGGTTTTGAGTACGATAGCTGCAGCAAGCATGCTTGCAGGTACGACAGCGACTACAGTTGCTGCAGACCAAATGACATTTACGTTGGCAACAGCTGGCTCAGAGACAGATATGAGATCGGTCGCTATGGCAAAAGTGTTTGCGCCTATGGTTGCGGGCTTTGCAGATTATCAGCCTGGCTATAATGCTACTTTGTTTGCTCAGGGAACAGAGCTTGAAGCCATAAGCCGTGGGAATTTGACTATGTCGATCGCTTCTGCGCAAGAACTGGCACAGTTTTTCCCAGAGTTCTCAATTTTTGCTACTGGCTATGTCCATCAGGATGCAGCTCATCAGGTCCGCGTTTTCAATGATCCACTAATGGATCCATTCAAGAAAACTGTAGAGGACGAATTGGGAGTAAAACTACTCTCTGTTATGTACCTTGGACGGAGACATGTGAATTTGCGCCAAACTCGAGATGAGGTTGATGTGCAAACACCGGCAGACTTAGCTGGTGTTAACCTAAGGATGCCAGGTACAGATGCGTGGCAGTTTCTTGGTTCCGCTCTAGGAGCTTCGCCTACACCTTTTGCGTTTACAGAAGTGTACACAGCACTATCCACTGGAGCTGTTGATGGACAAGATAATCCTTTACCTACGGTAGTAGACGCTAAGTTTTACGAAGTGACAAAACAAATTGCTCTTACATCGCATTTAGTAGACCTAAACTATGTGGCATTTTCCAAAGCGACATGGGATAGCTTATCGCCTGAGCAGCAAATGACAGTTCAGCGCGCCGCTGATGCAGCATCAGCATGGGGTCGTCTGAAGCAGCTAGACAAAGAGAACAATTTGGCAGATTTTATTAGAAGCCAAGGAGTTGAAATATACACTCCGGATCTTGATGCTTTCCGAACTCACGTTCAGGCGCAATATGTTGGAAGTGAGTTTGCAGCAAGTTGGCCAGACGGTGTATTGGAAAAAATCAACGCGCTTGGTAACTAAACTCTGACGCATACTGTGAGGGAGTCAAATATGCAAAAATTTGCAAACCGGCTCACTCGCGGATCTGAATTTATCGCCGCCATTATTTTGGCGGCGATTTTTATTATTTTTCTGCTGCAAATTTTTGCTCGTTATATTTCAAAGATAGCTTGGCTGATGCCGATTGAGTCGGTATCAAATTGGATGTCGTCCGTCGAACCAATCGGCTGGACAATAAATCTCATATCACTTCTTTGGGTATGGCTGATCTTTTTTGGTTGCGCTTTTATAGTTAAAGAACGTGATCATGTGACATTCGATATCCTTTATTTAGCTTTCCCTGACCATTTAAGAAAAGTAGCGATGATCATAATTTCACTCATAATGATTTTTGTTTTACTTTGGTCGTTTTTACCCACTTGGGAGGCAATATTTGGTAGCCGCCTGATGGAATTAAAGAAAATCCAAACTTTAAAAATTCCTATAACAGGAGATAAAATACCAATTAAATGGTTGTTTGCGTCTTATATTACATTGATGATTGTCGTAATCTTACGCTATGCTTGGATTTGTTATGATGTTTCCAAAAATGGAGCTCCAAAAGGGGCTATAGAAGAGCTTTCAAAGACTCAAAAGGAAGAGCTCAATGAGTCTTGAGATATTAGCTGGTATTTTTGTACTTTTTTCTATGGCAGCTTTGGGCGCACCTGTTGCCTATGCAATTCTATCAGGAATTATCGTTTATCTGGGTGTTGCTGGTCAGGATCTCGCTATAGCGGGAGAAACGATGGTGCAAAGGCTTTTTGATGGCTTTCTTTTATTGGCAGTTCCTCTTTTTATTGTAACTGCAAATATAATGAATGCAGGTTCCATTTCAGATCGGTTACTCAGTTTTTGTGTGGCTGTGGTGGGAAGATTTAGAGGTGGTTTGGGTCATGTGAATGTCATGGCCTCACTAATATTTTCTGGCATGTCTGGTTCTGCAGTTGCTGATGCAGCCGGCATAGGAAAATTAGTTATAGAAATGATGGTAAAAAGTGGGCGCTACTCAAGAGGGTACGCAGCTGCAATTACAGCTGCAACGGCCACGATTGGACCGATCATTCCACCCTCTATTCCGATGGTATTATATGCTCTCGTTTCTAACACATCGATTGGGTCTTTGTTCTTGGCAGGTATATTGCCAGGTTTGATTATGGGTGCAGTTCTTATTGGTATGAATACTTTGATTTCCTATCGTCGGGATTTTGGAAAAGAAGAGCCAGTACCAATAAAGAAATTACCATTAATTACTTTAAAATCGTTTCCTGCGCTTTTAATGCCTGTGATACTCTTAACGTGCATATATAGTGGTGTAACTTCACCGACAGAGGCGGCAGCAATAGCAGCTCTGTATGCTTTTATTCTGGCAGCTGGTTTCTACCGCGCATTGACAGTTAAGTCACTCTATCAGTTATTTGTAGACAGTGCACGCTCATCGGCGTCCGTTGCGTTGGTAATTGGTGCGTCAATGATTTTGACTTACGTAGTTGTAAAAGAAAATATCCCACAAACTTTATCAGAATTATTAGCAGGAGCAGAAATTAGCCCAATCATATTTCTACTTTTAATAAATTTACTGATCCTTTTAGTTGGCTGTATTTTAGATGCTACTGTGATTATTTTAGTAATTGTGCCTTTATTTATACCTACATGTGAGGCTCTCGGCATAGATCTTGTACATTTTGGAGTATTGGTGGTCGTAAACTCAATGATAGGTTTGATTACGCCACCGTATGGAATGCTGCTCTTTGTTATCAATGCTGTAACGGATATTCCATTGCGTGAAATAATAGGCGAAATCTGGGCTTTTTTAGCAGTCTTAATTTTTGCTTTGTTGATCATGATTTTTTCACCAAATATGGTCTTATGGTTGCCCAGATTATTTGGCTACCAGGGCTGAAAAATGGTTTTTGTTAGTTCTGCAATAGTTGAATACGCTGTAGGAAGCTGATGATGTCATTATCAATTCAAGCAACTTGGTTACGCGGTGATATAAGGTCTAAATTAAGCAGAATATCAAAAGCTAAGTTCAAGTCTATAGAACTTACTGAGAATGACTTAATTGATGCAAAAGAAGATGGTGAAGACCTAAAGGCTTTGTTGTTTGAATATGGATTAAGACTATCCATTTTCGAAATTTCTTCCAACCTTCAGGGGATAAATAATAATCCAGATAAAGAAACCATAAAAAAGATAGATTTAAAATTTGAGGCCGCTAAATTCCTTGGTTCAAATTTAATCCTCCTGAAATCTACAATATTAAAACAAAATTACTTGGACTGTTCGTCAATTGATCGAGCTTTGAAATACATCGCTTTGCGTGCATCGCATTTTCGTATCCGTGTTGCTTATATGAACATACCAACTGATGTTTCGATTGGTAAGTTAGATCCTGCGATAAAAATAATTGAGTCAATTGGTAGCCCATATCTTGGTTTGGCTATTAATTCTCTTTATGCCTTATCAAATGGGTCAAGGCCCTCGGAATTACGTGATGTGCCCATTCATCGTATTTTTCATGTTCAGCTTTGTGATGGATATGTGCAGCAGCCTGCTAGTGAAGAGCATTCGCATCATAGTGACATGTTACCTGGCCAAGGAAATCTTAACTTAGCAGGTTTTGTCAAAGTTATTGCTGCTAGTGGATATAAAGGTAGTTGGTCGCTTGCAAAAATTGATAGTAAAAAAGCAAAAGAAAGTTTTATAGACAACGCATATGACGCTTACAGAGCATTAGTTAGTCTTCTTGATAAAGTTGAACGTAGCGATCCACAAATAAAATTTGAAACACCCAATATGCCTGCCAGAGTTTATACTTCAGGCGTTGAATTTCTTGAATTTTCTGTTGATGATGAAAGCCACTATCAAATTACACAAATTTTATCATCTTTATGTTTTCGCATGGAAAGAAAACACATATCAAAGGCTGTTGAGCTATGGCGCCAAGGGTCTGTGAACATAGTTCTTAATAATGAAAAAAAAGGGTTCTCGCGTAGTTCATTTTTAGAACATGGGCCCTCCTTATGTGCGATAGGTCTGCGTGTAAGAGACTCTGCGGATACAGTAGAGAGAGCCTCAGCGTTAGGTGCAAGTTTATTTAGCCAAGCTGTTGGTTCTAGTGAGTTAGAAATTCCTGCAATAAATGGTGTTGGTGAAAGTCTTGTGTACTTTATTGATGAACAGTCCGATTTACATCGTGTATGGGATATAGAATTTAACCCGGTTAACAAATCGGAAGCCGCACAACCTTGTGGTGTAAGACGAATTGATCATATTGCTCAGACAATGAAGTTTGACGAAATGCAAAGTTGGTTACTGTATTATATCTCAACCTTCGAGATGGAGAAAAAACCAGTAGTCGATGTAATTGATCCATCAGGAGTTATTTACAGTCAGGTTTTAGAGAGTCCGGAAGGTGAAGTGAGGTTAAATTTAAATGGAGCAGATAATAGTGAAACGTTTGCTTCTAAATTTCTTACAAGCCGTTTTGGTGCTGGAACCCAGCACATTGCGTTACTTTCTGACGATATATTTGAAACTTCAAAAATCCTTGAAGCTTCACGGTTTGAGAGACTTCAAATGCCTGATGAGTATTATAACGATTTAAAACAAAAATACGGACTAGCCGAAGATTTTGTAAACAAGCTTCAAACTTCTAATATTCTTTATACAAAGAATAATGGGGAATATTTTCAAATATATTCAGCACCAATTTTTGATGGTTTCTTTTTCGAAATTGTTGAAAGACGCGATCAATACCAGGGTTATGGTTCAAGAAATGCCTCTGCTCGTTTAGCTGCTCAAAGTAATTATAAACAAGCAGATAGGACCGCATATGTGTAATTTATATTCACCTTTGCACCTGCAATTTAAGGACAAGAGAAAATGAAAAAGGTTGATGAAGCTGAAGCATTAGGCAACTGGTGGAAAACTTCTATCATTGATATGGAGCCTGGCCGTATTGAATTTCGCGGTCATCCAATACAAGACTTAATCGGTACAGTAACCTTTCCACAAATGATTTGGTTAATGATAAGAGGGGATCTTCCAAGTTTGGATGAGGCAGCACTCTTTGAGGCTGCTTTAGTTGCCGCAGTTGATCACGGCCCACAGGCACCGTCTATTGCTGCAGCTAGAATGGCTATAACCTGCGGTTTGAGTATAAATAATGCAATGGGTTCTGCAGTGAATATGTTGGGTGATATCCATGGTGGTGCAGGTGAACAATGTGCGGAACTATTTTATGATATAGACGAAAAAATGTCTAAAGGCCTTGAGCTTCAAGAGGCAGTCAAATCGGGCATTGACGGGTGGAATGCTACTCATGGGAAAATCGTTTCTGGTTTTGGGCACCGGTTTCATAAACCAAATGATCCAAGAGCACCTCGCATTATGGCTCTAATTAGAGAAGCCGCATCGAGAAACATAGTATCGGGAAAATTTGCTGAAATCGCAGAAGCTGTACAACGCGAAATTGCAGCTCGGCGTGGCGGCCGTCCCATTGCAATGAATATTGACGGTTCAACAGCTGCCGTTTTTTGTGAATTGGGCTTTCCTCCGCCACTTTCGAGAGGTTTGTTTTGTATCTCTAGATCTGTGGGTATTCTTGCACACTCCTGGGAACAGCTTAATCAAGGGGGGCGAAATAAGGGACCAATGCCTCCAAATTATCTGCCAAAATTTGAGGCAGATTGACCAATGAATCTTGCAAAGAAAGCTTTTCAAATAGGTCTTATTGGCACTGGTCGGATAAGCGATATTTATTTAGAAAATTGTTTAAAATTCCCAGAGTTAAATATTGCAGCTTGTGGTAGCCTTGATCAAGAGGAGGCTGAAAAAAAGGCGAAAAAATATGGCATAAAAAGAATATGCCTCCCTGAAGAAATAATTTGTGATAAGTCGATTGATTGCATTTTGAATCTTACCGTCCCGGCTGCTCATGCAGAAATCAGCAGGAAGTCACTGATAGCGGGGAAGCATGTATATTCTGAAAAACCTTTTGCGACCTCTGTTTCAGATGGTGAAGAAATCTTAAAGTTAGCAAAAGAAAAAAACTTAAAGGTTGGAAATGCCCCAGATACCTTTTTAGGTGGCCGGTGGCAAACCGTCCGTAAAATACTAGACGATGGAATTATAGGGAAACCGGTAGGTGTTATGGCGTACGTTGGAACTCATGGCGTTGAAAGGCATAATCCTAATCCAGATTTCTACTATAAAAAAGGTGGTGGGCCGCTTTTAGATCTTGGGCCATATTACCTTACTGCAATGGTATCTTTACTAGGGCCAATAAAGCGCGTTTCTGGAATGGCTTCCCGTTCCTTTTCGCATAGAGAGATAGAAAATGGTCCGCGATATGGCGAATTAATTGCAGTTGAAGTGGAGACACACTCTCTATCAACATTAGAATTTTCAAACGGGATACTCGGTTCAATGACGATGAGTTTCGACATATGGGATAGTGATACACCCAGATTTGAAATATACGGCGAAGCAGGTACCATATGTATTCCTGACCCTGATCCTGTTCATGGCGCAAATGTTTTTCAAGGTCCTGTTTATTATCGCACCAGAGCAGATTCAAGATGGGAGTTTCAGCCAAGGCCAAAGGGTCGTGAAAACTGGAATGTGGCAAATAACTTACATGGATTTAATGAAGATAGTAGAGGTTTAGGTCTTTTAGACTTGGCGTATTCAATTCAAGAAGACAGACCTGTGCGCCCTAGTGGTGAACTTGCCCATCATGTTTTGGAGGTAATGTGTGGAATACAGGAGTCTTCTCAGAAAAATATATCGGTAAGCATTCAAAGTAGCTGTATCAGGCCCGCGCCCCTTCCCGTTAGTTTTCCAAAGAAAGCAAAGGGAATTGAAGAGGAATTACAGAATGTCAGTTGAAGAGATTACAATCGGAGATCCTTTTTTTTCGGTGAAATTAATAAAAAGTAACAGGAATATTTTTGTGAACGGAAAGGCGATCGTTTTAAATTTATCGAATTCTCCATTGAAGATAAGGCAACAAGTGCTCGGGCATTTACAATCAGTAATTGTAATTGATACCGCACTTACTGATATCCAATGCGCTGTTCTTATCGAAGGTCTATCAAATCATCTAAGCGATAGTGATTTACTTAAAAAAGTGTGTATGAAATGGCCAACTGCATTTGAAGTCAGAAAAGAGGAGCGTTTGCGAGGCGTTGAACACTATATGTCTCCTAAGCAGTGGGTTGGTCAGATTGGATTGACTTTTTATTGCTCAATGTCGGTGCCGTTGAAAGTAGGCTTACATAAAGATCATCCATTTTGCCCTTTGCCTGGTTTTCGAGAGGTACATACTCAGGTCATAGGAGTTGGCAAAATGCAGCAGTGCTATCAGAAAGATATACGATCTTTATATATTGAAGAATTAATGGCGCCAGGGGTTACTCACAGGCCAATGTATGATGCCGATGGAAATTATCCATGGCATCAATATGAAACGGTTACACCATCAATATTTATGGCGGTCGAAATGCTTCCAGATGGCGCTAGTCCACCAAATAGTTGAGGTAAATATGACTGAAAAAATTCTTCCAGAGAAGATAACTTTTGAAAAAGAATTTCCAAAGTTTAAAAGACGCTTAAGGTTAGGTATCGTCGGGGGTGGTAGAATTTCTCAAACGCAGGCTATGGCAGCCCGTCTTACTAATCGATGGGAGGTCGTGGCAGGAGCATTCTCATCTGATCCCAAAAATTCCAAGAGACGTGCTGAAGAGCATTTTATTTCTGATGAGCGGGCTTATAGCTCATTTGAAGAGATGGCTATCAAGGAAGCGAAGAGGCGAGATAGAATTGACGCAGTAATGATTACAACGCCCAATCACTTGCATCATGAAGTTGCAAAGGTGTTTATTGAAGCTGGGATCGATGTAATTTGCGACAAGCCCCTAACTAATGCTACTCCTGAAGCAGAGATGCTTGAAGATTTACTTTCTAAGGAAAATGTAAATTTTTGCGTATGTTATACGATGTCATGTTTTCCAATGGTAAGGCAGGCGAGAGAGTTTGTTACTGCTGGTAAGATTGGAAATATTAATCAAATACATGTAGAATTTTTACAGGATTGGATGGTGCCGGAAGAGGCTTTGCTGGCACCCCATGTTAAGTGGCGACTGGATCCAAAAATATCAGGACCAACAAGCTGTGTTGGGGATATTGGAACGCATGCAGCGCATTTAGCTCAATTTGTTTCAAGTTTAAAGTTGACGGATGTAAAAGCAGAATTTCATGTTTGTGGTGCCCCGAAAGCTTTGGAAGATACGGCATTTATGATGACTAGATACGAGGGCGGGGTTCCAGGAACATTGTTAGCTACCCGACTAGCTACTGGTAAAAGGGGTGGCCTAAACCTAAGAATATATGGTTCTGAGGGAGGAATTGAATGGAATTTGGAAAGTAGCGAAGAATTAAAACTAAGTGTTTATGGAAAACCAGATCAAACCATCAGTCGTGGTCATGGTCATGGTGTGTCATCTGATACAGAGCGGTTGGTGCGAACTGCAAGGGGTTTTTCGGAAGGGATAATTGAAGCGTGGGCAAATCTTTATTCAGAGTTTGCAATTGCAGTGGCTGCGCGTCTTGATGAAAAGGAATTACCTAAAAATTTGCTGAGTTTTCCAACTATTTCTGAAGGGGTGGCTGGCGTTCGTTTTATTGAAGCATCCGTACTATCAAACTCGAAAGGTGGGACGTGGATACCGATAAACGGGTAAATGTATACTTTAGTGATGTACATTAATCGAAATAATAAAGTTGATTTTTTGTAAAATATCTGATATTATTGTTCATATTGGTTAAAAGCTATTTAATCGGATGTAATATTGGGGCTTTTAAATATGACTGATATGAATAATCAGGGCATTGAAAAAAGCTTATATTCTCTTGCACACCTAACTTTGATTGGTGCGACTCCTGCTGAGCTCGTGTATATTGCTGCTCGTGCTGGATATGATGCGGTTAGCCCCAGATTTATACCAATGCATGTTGCTGGTGAGTTCAAACACTCTCCTATCCAAAAGGATCAGATAATTGCCACAAAAACGGCTCTCGCTACCACTGGGTTAAAAGTCCTTGACGTCGAAATCGCTCGGATCACTGACGAGACGGATCCGCGGTCCTTTGTGCCAGCACTAGAGCTGGGTGGGGAGCTAGGTGCGAAACAAATGATTATGAGTGCATGGACAAAGACCAGGGATGATAGAAGTTTCCTGATTGATACATATGCGGAAACATGTGATTTAGCAGCTCCTTTCGGTATCACTGTAGACTTAGAGTTCCCAAGCTTTTCTAGACTGAGAACCCTAGACGATGCTTTAGACATTGTTCGAGCTGCAAATAAACCAAATAGCGGTATACTTATTGACACATTATATCTGCACTTGAGCCGCGTAGATATTGGAGAATTGCTTCACGTTCCTAGTGAATTTCTCCATTTTTTGCATGTTTCAGATTGTTTGCCTGGCATCGCTGACACGCGGGCCGGGATGATTCAATTAGCACGAGATGCGCGATTATATCCAGGTGAAGGTTGGATAGATTTTAAAGGAATAATAGAGCGAATGCCTCCAGTTCACTACTCTATAGAATTACCAAATCAGAGCCGTGTTTTGGAATTAGGATATGAAGAACACGCAAGGCGTTGTCTTGAATACGCCAAACGAACTTTTGGAAAAGTTGTGTCAAAGAGAAGAAAAACAGCTGAAAAAAATGACTTAGTATTACAAGATTAGAGGAAAAGAATGGGCCGAGAAATTACTGAAAAAGAGCAAGCTCTAGTTGATAAAATGGTCTCTAAAGCAAAGTCCGCGATGGTAAATATAGAAAATTGGACGCAGAGAGACCTTGATCGGTTAAGCCAAGCAATTGCATGGTACGCGGGTAATGAAAAAACCTTCACAAGGCTTGCTCAACAGGGCGTGGATGAAAGTGGCATTGGGGATAGGGCTGGGCGCCCAGGAAAAAGATTTAAAATTCACATGGTCCTCAGGGATGTTTTGCGCACCCCATCCACTGGTATTGTGGAAACTGATGCTAAGAGAGGATTAGTAAAATATGCAAAGCCAGCGGGAGTTATTGCTTCGTTGATACCTATGACTAACCCCGCCATGACACCGCCGGTAACGGGTGTATCATCTGCAAATGCAAGAAACGCAGTTATTTTTTCTCCTCATCCCAGAACAGCTGCAACTACCTGTGAGATGTCACGTATAATGCGAGCGGCTTGTCATGCAGTAGGAGCACCAGAAGACTTATTTCAATGTATTGAACGGCCTTCCATACCAATGACACAATACCTAATGGAGAGTTGCGATTTAACTTTGGCAACGGGCGGGAAGCCTATGGTTCAAGCTGCTTATTCTTCAGGAAAGCCTGCTTATGGAGTTGGGGCTGGTAACAGCACGGTAGTCGTAGATGAAACTGCGGATCTTAATGAAGCAGCGAAGAAGATTATGATTTCAAAGACATCGGACTTTGGCTCTGGGTGTTCTGCTGATGGGAATATAGTAATTCAGAAATCTATTTATAGTAATATGGTCTCTGAGCTCCAGGCAAATAATGGATATCTATGCAATAGTGCTGAAAAAGAGTTATTATCTAGAGCGATGTGGGATAATAAAGAAAACCGCACATTCTCCACGATTGCCTGTAAACCTCAACAGCTTGCCTTAGTCGCAGGTTTTGAAATCCCCGAGCATATCAAATTCCTTATGGTCGAGAATAATGGACAAATTGGGAGGGAACATAAATTTTCAAAGGAAAAGCTCACGACCCTAATGGCTTTATATTATTTTGAGGAGTTTCCCGATGCACTTAATATTATTCAAAAGATTTATGAGGTAGGGGGAAAAGGGCACTCTTGTGGAATATACAGTACTAGTGACAAGAATATAGATGCTTTAGCTAGAGTTGCTCCAGTTAGCCGCATGATGGTTCGTCAGCCTCAATCAAAATCCAATGCAGGATCTTGGACGAACGGTATGCCAATGACTAGTTCATTAGGTTGTGGAATTTGGGGTGGGAATATTACAAATGAAAACGTAACCATGAAGCACATGATGAACTACACCTGGGTGAGTAAACCAATACAGGAAGATCGCCCTTCTGAGCGAGAGCTTTTTGGGGAGTTCTTTGGTCAGGAGGTTGCATGATGAAAGATCTTACTAAAGATAAAACCGGTCAAACGGTAGCTGAGCATATTGTCGAGTTTTTGAGACACCGTGGTGTTAAGCATGTATTTGGTTTGTGTGGTCATACTAATATTGCGGTATTATCAGCTCTAGAAAAAAGTGAAATAGACTTTGTCACGGTTCGTCATGAACAAATTGCTAGCCATGCTGCAGATGCCTATGCGCGCGTGACTGGAAAAGCATCGGTTGTTTTATCACATCTGTCTCCTGGACTAACAAATTGTGCAACTGGGGTGGCAAATGCTGCTTTGGATTGTATTCCAATGGTGGTAATCGCAGGAGATGTTCCAACTCACTATTATGGTAAACATCCACATCAAGAAGTAAATCTTCATGCCGACGCACAGCAGTATGAAATTTATCGTCCCTTTGTAAAAAGAGCGTGGAGAGTAGACCGCGCAGATTTAATGGCTGAGATACTTGAGAAGGCTTTTCACTTAGCTGAAAGTGGACAACCGGGCCCTGTTTTAGTCAATGTCCCTATGGACATATTTTCAGAGACTATCTTATCAACGAGTTTTGATCGAGTTAGGTCTAATACTAAAACTTTAATAAAGCCATCGATAGATGATAAAGTAGCAGAAGAAATAGTAAATAAATTAGCCCAAGCGAAGCAGCCTATAGCATACGTTGGAGGGGGCATTTTATTAGCGAGAGCCAGTACTGAGCTTGAAGAGTTTATAGATTATATGGATTTGCCTCTTGCACACAGTTTAATGGGTAAGGGTGCGGTTAGCGATGGTCATCCTTTGGTACTGGGAATGAGTGGATTTTGGGGTACTTCACTTGTAAATGAGGCATGCTTAAAAGCAGACTATATATTTGCTCTTGGAACGCGATTTAAAGAAGCAGATTGTTCTAGTTGGTATCCTAACTATACATTCAACATACCTAAATCAAAGCTCATACATATTGATATTGAACCTCAGGAAATTGGGCGAAATTATCCGACAGAAGTTGGGATTGTGGCGGATGTAAAATCGTCATTAAAAGTATTACTGCGTGCTGCAAAGAGACTATATCCCGGTGGCTTTGAGAGAAGAGAAAAAAGAGATCAGATTGCAGAATTTAGGGCAGATTTCAAAAATAAAAATCGAGAAGTAGCAGAGAGTAACGCTTTTCCAATGATGCCGGAAAGGATACTTGCTGATTTAAGAAAGATACTGCCCGCAAATGCTATAATTACAACAGATGTTGGATGGAACAAAAATGGTGTCGGCCAACAATTTTCAATTTTAGAGCCAGGCTCAATTTTGACACCAGGAGGGTTTGCCACAATGGGGTTTGGACCTCCAGCTGCTATTGGTACTAAGTTAGCTGCTCCCGATAGAGTAGTTTTGAGCTTGGTAGGTGATGGTGGATTTGGGCAAAACCCCTCAATGCTTGCGACTGCAGTTGAGTTGAATTTACATATTATTTGGTTAGTTATGAATAATAATGCTTTTGGTACAATTGCTGGCTTACAAAAGGCTCATTATGGTACGACATATGGAACATCTTTTCCTGGTACTGCAGCAGTACCTAAATATGGACCTAAATATAGTGAAATTGCCAAAGCATATGGCGCAGAGGGTATAAAAATTAAAACAGCGAGTGAACTTCTACCTGCCCTCGCCAAAGCCATTGAAAATGGCAAACCAACAGTACTTGATGTGCCAATGATTAATAATCCAACGCCCACAACTGGGCACTGGAACATTTTAGATATTTATTCTCCGGATAAAAATGTAAGTCATGTCTCAACTTGAGAAAGCTGTGGTATTAATCTATTGTTTTCGGCTGAAGAAATAATCGGTAGATCGTTAACTTAGTTTTTGCTTATTCTGGCTTCCAAATCGTAATTGCGATACCGCCTAGAACAAGGGCACAAGATAAAACAAATTTAAGCGATATTAATTCATGCATAAAGATCATTCCGCCTGCGGCGGATATTAATGGTACGCTTAGCTGTGATACAGCGGCATTACTCGATGATATTTTTGGCAGAATAAAATACCATAATGCATACCCTATTCCAGACGTAATCGCGCCTGAACAAATTGCCAACAGTGCCCCAGTATTTGACCATGAAAAACCAGTGTTATTTGGGAGTAATAAGATAAAAATTAAACAAATTGGTGTGGAAATTAGAAAGCTGGCAGTTGTGGCGGAGATTGCGGATTCCGCATTTTTTCCTAAAATAGAATAAATTCCCCATGCCATACCTGCGATTGCCATAAGTACACTTGATTTCATATCAAGAGTGAAATCTCCGCTCGGCCAAAGTAGATATATTAGTCCGGTAAAAGCAATGATTGCACCAATACTTTTATTTTTTGTTACTTGCCTATCAGAATGAAATGATGACGCGAACATTACCAACTGTACTACCCCGAATTGGATCAACACGCCTATCCCAGTCTCAAGCCCTGTGAATGCATAAGAAAACCCCACTAAATATAAGCTCAACGCGGCGGCAGTTTTTAAATGAAGATTACTAAATATTTTTAACGAGTATTTTCTCAGATAACATACTAAAAGTAACGTTATGGCACCAGCGGATACACGGAGCAGGAGAACTAACTCGGGATCCATATTGTAACTTGCTAGTGCAGCACGGGTCAAAAGGGCATTCCCCGAAAATGCCAGCATCGTCAGTAAAACAAGTGAATAGACGTATACCAAACTTATCTTTCTAATAAAGTTTCTTCCATAAACTGCACTTGTACCAGTTTATGAATTGATAGCTAGTATAATACTGTTACCATTAAAAACTTCAGCCTCAAGTATCGCGAATAAAGATTTTGAGAGGTATGCATAATAATCATTAAGATTGACAAATTAGCCAATTATCAGACAAACTTGCAGTAGGTGGAGGCACGTTGAAAGTGTATCAACTCGTTATATGGCAAGAGTGCTCTAAAAGTGGTCAAAAAGGCCATATTAGTTTTACAACGACGCAAGATTTTATTCCCAAAGTAGGTGAGCTATTTTCTGCTCCGCCGCTGTCAGGGCATGTAGTCGGCGTAACGCATGATCTGCACGAGCAAGATTTTAATCTTTCAAAGTTCATACATTTTGTTCAGTTGGAAAAAAAATCATTAGAACTCGCCGATGCGTTTGAGCTTCCAGCACAACTTGGATTTGTTGAGTATTAACTTTCTGTAGATTAAAAAAAAGGCTGCATTAATGCAGCCAGTAGGAGGTTATATGAAGCAGTTCTGTTCGTTATTTGCAAACGGTATGCCAAGTGAGCGACTAGGTGAATTTTTTTAGGGTTATCTGTTGAGATGCGAGATATATTGATCACTGGCCTAACCACCCTAGACTTGATTTTTAAAATGGAGAATTTCCCTAATAAAAGTGAAAAATATAGGGCAGACACTGCTATGCTTTCTGGAGGCGGTAACGCTGGTAATGCTTCTGTGGCTGTAGCTCGACTAGGAGCTAATTCGACGATATTTTCTGCTGTAGGTAAAGATGATGTTGGATCTCTTATTCTTGCTAAGCTACAGCGCGAAAGTGTTAATACAGAATTTGTTTTGACTATAGAAAATTGGCAATCATCTTTTTCGTCAGTGTTTGTAGATATTAATGGTGAGAGGCAGATTATGAACTATAGAAATTCGCTTCCAGAAGGTGCCGCAAAAAGTATCTTGGGTTTTCCGGTTTATGATGCCTATCTTTCCGATAGTAGGTGGAACGAAGCTGCTATTGCTACTCTTTCTTTGGCAAAAAAATTTAAAAAACCAGGCATTTTAGACGCAGAGGCACCCGTTTCGGACCAAGCGGTAGAGCTTGCATCTCATGTTGCATTTTCCAAGCAGGGGCTTAGCCACTTCACCAATAAGGATGATGTAACGGCAAGTTTGAAGCTTATCGAAAATGACTTTAATTCGTGGGCCTGTGTTACTGACGGACCAAATGGCGTTTATTTTCTTGAGGAAGGCATATTATGTAATTTGCCTGCACCTGAGATAAATGCAAAAGACACTCTTGGTGCTGGAGATGTTTGGCATGGAGCATTCACAGTTTGTTTAGCTGAAGGAAAAAGTGAGAGAGAGGCAATCAAATTTTCCAATCTCGCAGCTGCAATTAAATGTACAAATTTTGGCGGACAGTCCAGCATTCCAACCCGCACAGAAATTAATGAATTTATTAATTCAAATTAGGGAAGAGATTATTTTTGCCTTTATTTAATTTCGATAACTTTACAATTAAAGATGAAGTAATTCCGGCTGAAAAACTTGCCTCTATGTTAGAGGCTGATCAGTCTAAGGACTTATCTGTTCAATTGCGAGATAATGGCTATCTACTTTTGAGATCTGTGTACAACCCTTCAGATGTTCAAGCTGCTAGGGACGAGATATTAAAAAGGCTAGCAGAGGTTGGAGAAGTTGCTGAGCCCATATCTGATGCAATTTCTACAGGAACATCGGAAAGGCGTTTGCATTATCCAAATACGAAAGCGCTAGGGGCATTCTGGAAATCAGTCAGTGAAGGTTCGGCATTGAGAAGGGTAATAAATGGCCCGGAAATTACCAGTGTGATGGAGGAAATTTTTGGTGAAAAAGTAACTCATTTTTCGTTTGCTTGGCTCCGGGCTATGCAGGCGGGAAAGGCTAGCCCGGTTCATATTGACCATCCTTATATGAACAGGGGTACCAAAAATTTGCTCACTTGCTGGTGTCCAATAGGTCCAGTTGGATTGGATGAAGGTACATTGTATATATTAGAGAATTCTCACACTTGGAGTGATATTAGGGCACAATTTGAAGGATTAGATGTCGACAGAGACAAAACCCGTCTGGGGCATATCGAAGATACTCCTTTGGCTTTAGCTGAAAGAAAGTCGAGTCGTTTTCTCACCACGTCATTTAATCCAGGTGACTGTTTGATTTTTGGAATGTTCATGGTACATGGTTCATTCGATAATAATTCGCCTTTAGGTCGAATAAGATTGTCTTGTGATACGCGTTTTCAACCCATAAATCAGCCAATGGATCCGCGGTTTTCCGGGAAAAACCCACTAGCCCATTCTGGTTTAGGTTATGGCTGTTTAACAGCTTCGTTACCAATGAATGAAACTAGAGCACCTCGATAGGTAATGGAAATGAAAGGTATTTTGCCTAGTCTGAATACTCCATTTACAAATTCGGGTGAATTAGATCTCGATTCCCTGACTCGCCTGGTGCAGCACACGATAATGTCTGGCTGTGGAGGAATGCTCGGACTGGCAGTAGCAGGAGAATACGATACTTTAAATTTTGATGAGAAAATTCAATTTATTGATACAGTTACAAAAGTTAACAAGCGTCGCATCCCTTTCATATGTAGTGTAACGGCAGCTGATGTTGAAGAAAGTATTGAACTTACTAAAAGTGCTAATTCTTTCGAGGCGGATGGCATATGTGTTCAACTACCCGCGACCTTCGAATTTTCTCAAAAAGAGAATTTTTTAAAGAAATTAGAAAAACTGTCACCTAGGATTTTAATGATACAAGATCTAGATTGGTCGGGTAATGGAATGGCTTTAGAAGAAATTGTTGAATTATTTCATTCAGTAGATAAATTTGATTGGTTAAAAATCGAAACAGTCGGGGCAGGTAAAAAGTATAGTGCAGTTTTGAAAGAACTAGATGGTCGACTGAAAGTTTGTGGTGGCTGGGCTGTAACGCAACTTATTGATGCAATGGCTCGATCAGTGAATGCTTTCATACCCACTGGATTAGAAAAAATTTATGTAGAGATTTATCACTTATATCAAGATGGTAATAAAGAAGAAGCTCAGTTGTTATTTGAAAAAGTTCTGCCTGTATTGAACTTCTCAAATCAAAATATTGGAACAAGTATTCGGTTTTTTAAGAATTTGCGAGTTCTTGAGGGGCTATTCGAAAGCAATTATTGTCGTTATGAGCAAGCTGTTTTTAGTGAATTACAGGAAATTGAAGCAGCACAGGCTACTTCAATAGCTAAAGGGTTATTAGCAAGACCTGTTTAGAAAAAATGTTATATGAAATTCATTACTTTCATGTTTGGCTGCGTCTTAATTTTTGAAAGCGCCTTAAATTATCTGGCATTAATTCTTTACCCATAACTGCTTTCCAATCTGTTTCTGCCACATCTCCGATGTACAAGTCGCCTAAACTGTCTAGTGCTATACTGTGAGGTGATATAAATTGGCCAGGATAAACCCCCGGCCCAACTCCTTTATCTAACCTTGAAAGCATAGAACCTTGTCTATCAAAGAAACTTACAAATGGACCTAAATTTGGGAAATCCTTATTTACCTCAAGGTAAGAAGCTAACTCACCAACAATGAAATCGGGCGAAGAGCCTGCAGTTATCGCTAAACCGCTAGGTCGGTGCATATTATTAATTTGGGTTTCAAAATTACCTAATGTATCAAAAATCTGTATGCGAGAATTCTCACGATCCGCCACATATATCCATCCATCAGTATCGCAACATATATTATGAGGTAGATTGAACTGAGCAGGTCCAGCTCCAGCTTGCCCCCAGCTTTTTATGTATTTTCCTTTGGGGTTATAGTGATGGATACAGGCATTATTATATCCATCGGAAACAAAAATATCCCCTGAGGGCGATATTGTGGAATGTGTACATTTACAGAATGGTTTTCCACTCATAAATCCAGAACTTATGCCTGGAGTGCCAAGTTCCATGAGTAGTTCACCAGTTAGGGAAAATTTCCGTACGGTATGATCAAAATTATCGGTAAGATAGATACATTGGTCTGGTCCTATCGAGGCTCCATGTGGATTTGTGAAAATACCGTGACCCCAGGTGCGTAGTACTTCCCCGTTTTGACATAGAACTATTATGGGATGGTGTCCTCTATTGAATAAATACACCTGATCATTGGCGTCTATCGCAATTCCTGCAACATCTCCCAAAATGACTTCATCTGGGAAATTCCCCCAATCTTCTACTGGCGTGTACGTGTAGTTTCCACTTCCTAACATCAAATATTCATCTAAGTTCTTTATATTCTGTATACATACACGCTACAGTAAAATGATTGTTGAATCCACCTGGCTATTCTGTAATTCAAAGGCTTGACAGCCAGAACTGTATACTGCTTAGAATACTCTCTCAGGTCTGTGGAGAGCACTCAAGTGTCAAATAAATATGAGACATTATTTACACCCGTTAAAATTGGACCAGTAACAGCACCTAATCGTTTTTTCCAAGTTCCTCATTGTACAGGAATGGGACATTTGAGACCAAAGGCTGATGCTGCCACGCGAGCGATAAAAGCAGAAGGGGGATGGGGCGTAGTTTCAACGCAGGAGACAGAAATTCATCCTAGTTCAGATTTAACCCCCTACCCTGAACAAAGAATTTGGGATGAGCGCGATATTCCAGCTTTGAGATTAGTCACCGATTCTGTGCATAAGCACGGTTCTCTTGCAGCGATTGAGCTTGCGCACAATGGAAATCATGCAATCAACCAATTAACTCGGGCTCCCATTCTTGGAGTAAATGAGATGAGCGCTGATATCTTAAGTCCTCGTCAAGCTCGGCAAATGGATAAAAGTGATATCAAAAATCTGCGCTACTGGCATCGGATGGCTGCACGGCGTGCAAAGGAAGCCGGATTTGATATTGTTTATGCGTATGCCGGTCATCATATGACCCTAGCCCACCAATTTTTATTGCCAAACGTAAACGATAGAATGGATGAATACGGCGGAAAATTAGAGAACCGGGTTAGACTAATAAAAGAGCTAATCGAAGAAACAAAAGAAGAAGTAGGTGATAAGTGTGCAGTAGCCTTCAGGTTTGCTGTAGATGAAGTCAAAGGCGCTGATGGTATGCAGGCTCGGGAAGAAGGTCGGGCAGTTGTTGAGATGCTAGCGGAACTTCCCGATTTATGGGACGTGAATGTTTCTGATTGGTCAAACGATTCTGTTACCTCAAGGTTTGAACCCAACGAGGGCTATCAAACTTCTTATATTGATTTTGTTAAAAGCGTCACCTCCAAACCAGTAGTTGCAGTTGGTAGATTTACTTCACCCGACCTCATGGCGAGTCTTGTAAATAGAGGTATTGTCGATTTTATTGGGGCGGCCCGGCCTTCGATTGCTGATCCATTTTTACCTATGAAAATTGAAGAAGGACGTTTTGAAGATATTCGCGAGTGTATTGGATGCAATATATGCGTTGCCTCTGATAACTTGGCAATCCCAATAAGATGCACTCAAAACCCAACTATGGGTGAGGAGTGGAGGCGTGGTTGGCATCCCGAAAAAATTCAGCGTAAAGGAAGTGAAGAGTCAGCTTTGGTTATAGGATCAGGGCCAGCAGGACTTGAATGTGCAATGCAATTGGAGCGACGTGGCTACAAAGTTACACTGGCTGAAGCCAACGAAGAGTATGGTGGGAGAGTACTGTCTGAGTCTAGGTTAAAGGGACTAAATGCTTGGCGAAGAGTGGCAGATTATCGTATTAGATACTTACAGCAGTCAGCCAATGTAGATCTTTTTTTAGATAGTAGACTAACTGCTGAAAATGTGCTCGAGCTTGGAGTAAAAAATGTATTTTTAGCAACAGGATCTAAGTGGCGATCTGATGGAGTTGGCCGAAGCAATCGTAAGACGCTGAGAGTTCAGCCAGCAAAAAATATTTTTACTCCCAATGATATTATGGGAGGCGCCTTACCCAAAAGTGGTCAGCTTGTAATTTATGATGATGATCAAATATATCTTGGTGGTGTCCTCGCAGATCATCTCAGTGATCTGGGATTTGACATAGTCTTTGTAACCCCCGCAAATAATGTTTCGCCATGGTGTGAGAATACGCTAGAGCAGCACAGAATTCAGAGAAGTCTTATAAATAAGAATATTGATTTAAAGTTTGGTTACGTAATCAGTGAGATTAGTGAAGATAGAGTAGAGTTTGAATGTAATTACACTGGGAAAAAACTAGATGTGACCACCCAATCTGTTTTGCTAGTTACTGAAAGACACCGTGAAATCAGTCTATATGAAGATCTAATGAAGTTAGTTTCAGAGAAAGATAGCCAGAAATTTTTTCTAAAAGTAGTTGGTGATGCAGCTGCACCAGGTTTAATCGCTGATGCAGTTTTTGATGGTCACTTAGCGGCTCGTAATTTTGAACGCGACGATGGTGAAGTGGAAAAAGAATTCTATATTAGAGAAATTATTTCTTTAAAATAGTTGTTTCTGATAGTTTTAGGTTGGAGGTCAAAGAGTGGAAGAGGGATTTAAGGAACTTATTTCGAAGTACCAAGGGTCTCAGAGTCTCCCTCGCCAATTTTATACGTCTGAGACTGTTTATAAGATGGATATCCAGCATTATTGGAACCATAGTTGGATTTGGGTTGGGCATATAAATCAAATCCCAAACATTGGGGACTTTTTTTTATTCGATTATGGTTATGAGTCGGTGATAATTGCTCGTGACAAAAATGGTAGTGTAAATGCGTTCTTAAATGTATGCCGCCACAGAGGTTCAAGGGTATGTATTGAAAAGAGCGGAAATACTCGGCTATTTGTATGCCCTTATCATGCATGGACTTACGAACTTAATGGAAGCCTGCGTGCTGCACGCGAAATGGAGGATAACTTCAACACAGCAGAATATTCATTAAGAAAAGTCAATCTCCGAATTTTTCACGGGCTCATTTTTATTTGCGTAGCAGATAATCCACCTAATATAGATGAAGGCTTACTTCAATTGGAACCATTAGTTGAACCTTTTGAATTTGAGAATTTAAAAATTGTGCATAGCTCAAATTACCCGGTAGCTGCGAATTGGAAATTGGCTTTAGAAAATTATATGGAATGCTACCATTGTGCGCCTGCCCATTTGGAGTATTCTCGCTCGCACAGTCTAAAAGATCCATCAAGCGCCAATATCGAATTGAAAAATTGTATGCTTAAGAAAAGTATGGATGTGGGGTTATCTGGAGAAGAGCTACATATAAATCTTTTGGAGTCAAATAATGTAGAAATGGACTTCTATTTTTCTCGTTATCCTCTCTTTCAAGGGTACAAAACTGGTAGTAAATCTGGGGAAAAATTAGCACCATTGTTAGGTAGGCTTAAAGATTTTGATGGTGGGACAAGTGATATACAAATAGGCATTTTGAACAACTTCTTATCTTACTCCGATCATGTTATTGGTTACCGTTTTATACCAAGGTCTCTTCAAATAACGGATATTGAAGTAATTTGGATGGTGAGAGAGGATGCGGAAGAAGGGAAAGATTATAATTTAGAAGATCTGACTTGGTTATGGCACTGCACATCTCAGGATGATGAACGCATTATTGCTCTTAATCAAAAAGGGGTTAATTCTAATCACTATGTGCCTGGCCCATTATCAAATATGGAATGGGGTATAAAAGCGTTTCATGCTGGATATCTGAAACAATTAGAAGAAAAAACAAATATTAATTCCTAAAATTTTGTGTAAATTGTTACTGCATAAGAACTATTCCATACGGGGTTTTCATGAAAATTGGAAATTCAAATTTTGCAAATACCAATGAACCATCTACGGATTCTTTACATTCCTGGGATAGGCAACACCAATTGCATCCTTGGGCAGCAATGGACGCTTGGCGCAAGTATGATCACATGATGGTGGAAAATGCTGAGGGAATTTATTTATGGGATGCCTCAGGTAAGAAATTCATAGATGGCCCAGGTGGGATGTGGTGTGTCCAGATTGGCTATGGAAGGCAAGAGATGGCCGATGCAATTGCCAAGCAAGCCATGAAACTGCCATATGCTTCACCGTGGACCACGGTCACTGAGCCATCCTCTATTCTCGCAAAAAAAATTGCTGAGTTGGCCCCTGGTGATCTTAATAATGTATTTTTTACAACGGGTGGTTCGACTGCGGTTGATACGGCTATAAGAACGATGCATTTCATGAATAATAGATTGGGAAGGCCAGATAAAAAAATCGTTTTAGCCCGAGAGAAAGGTTATCATGGTTCAACATATTTAGCTTCGACAGTCACAGGTAAGGAACGAGATAAATCTCGTTTTGATATTGAGAACCGCTTGGTTCACTTTTTGCCAGACGTTAATCCTTATCACCGGCCTGAAAAAATGTCAGTTGAAGCTTGGTGTGATCAAAAAGTTGCAGACTTAGAGAATGCTATCAAAACAATTGGACCTGATAAAGTTGGGGCATTTATTGCTGAGCCAATTCTTTGTTCGGGGGGCGTGATCATTCCACCTGATGGATATCATAAGCGTACGTTAGAAATTTGTCGAAAATACGATGTACTTTATATTTCAGATGAAGTCGTGACAGGTTTTGGGAGGCTCGGTCATTGGTTTGCATCTAATGATGTATTTGGGATCCAGCCGGATATAATAACATGTGCCAAAGGTCTAACATCAGGATACTTACCATTAGGTGCTTGTATAATATCGGATAATGTTATGAAACGGATGGAAAGCCCAGATGAAGCTGTTTTGTTCGCCAATGGTTATACGTATTCGGCCCATCCAGTTTGCTGTGCAGCAGCGTTGAAGAATATTGAAATATTTGAGGAAGAGAACATTTTAGCAAACGTTCAAAAAGTTACACCTCATTTTCAGGAGAGACTTCAACGGCTTTACCAATACCCGATAGTGGGTGACATAAGAGGAATGGGTTTACTTGGCTGTATAGAAGGTAAACCAGACCAAGAAGGTTATACATTGGCCGAAGAGAGAAAACTTGGCGCACTCCTTGATGGGGCCTGTGAAGAAATGGGCCTTTTAGTAAGGCCGCTAATAAATATGGCGGTCTTTTCTCCACCGTTGGTCATAAACCTTTCTCAAATCGACGACATGCTTGATATTCTTGAAAAAGCGTTGGAGAAAGTTTCGAAATCCTCATAACTATGATTATTTAATGAGTGGATGTTCTCTCTTCGCAAAATTCAGCGCTTTTGATGCTGGATTGTCTATTTCGATAGCAGATCTGTAACCGCTGTGAACAGCAGCAGCAATAATCGATGGGGCTTCGGCATCGCCTATTTTCATTATCTTTTCGATACCGTTATCTCTAAACTCTTGTTTCTTTGAGCATAGATCGTCATACAGATCCGTTACTGGTATCTTACGGGTAATAGGGATTACGAAGTCACAGAAAATTTCTTTTGTCTCTCCAGAAAAAACACATGAAAGTTCCGCGATTCCATTTGTAACGGCTTCAATCTTGTAATTATTAATTACTTTAATTCCAGCCTGAATTACCTCCGTGTTTGACCTTGTTTGTTCATCAGTAAATTCACCCCAGCTACATATTCGCCCAGCTGGACAAACTAAAGTCACCTGATGTCCTTGTCTTTTCAATTCTAGTGCAAGGACTGATCCAAAATAGTAGTGGTCGTCGTCATATACTACAAATTTTGATTTAGATTTTACAGGCTTTTCAAGCACTTCATCGCCAGAAATTATCATTCCTATATCTGCTTCTCTAAAGTCGCAATTGCTGTGTCTTCCGATCGAGTCTTTCGCCCATCTAGCGCCGGTCGCAATTACGACGTTTTCGTATCCTAACTCTAACACGCTCTCAGAAGTCATAAAACTTTCTGGAAAAACTTCTATATTTTGGCATTTATTGATTTGGGTAATTCTCCAATCCCTTACTCTTATCCATTCCGATAGTCCCGGTAGTTTTGATTCGGTAATAATTCTCCCACCAAGTTCACGCCATTTTTCAGCTAGTGCCACTTTGTGGCCCATTTCTCCAAGGACCCTACTTGCCTCTAAGCCAGCTGGGCCAGAGCCAACCACCAGTACCCTTTTTCTCTTCTTAGTTGTGAGTATTTTTTCTGGATGCCAGCCGTTACGCCATTCTTCACCCATGGTAGGATTTTGCGTACATCTGATGGGCACACCAAGACTGTCATGCGCGTAGCAAACATTACAGCCAATACACTCTCGGATATCCTCCAGATTTCCAGTAGAAATCTTATTTGGTAAAAAAGGGTCTGCGATTGAGGGTCGCGCGGCACCAATAAGATCCTGAACATTTTCCCTAAGAAGTTGTACCATTGTATCGGGGGATGTTAATCGACCGACCGAAACAACCGGTTTTGAGGTGAGTTGCCTTGCTTTTAAAACTGAGTCCTTAAGTGCTGCCTCTTTAATAAATCTGGAGTTTCCCATTTCTACGCTGTAGTCTGGTACTGTTAGGTCCCAAAGGTCAGGTAGATCTGCCAAGAGTGCGAAGGCATCGTAACTTTCTGAGTCGTTTAAGCCAACACTAAAGCGCGTCGCGACTGCAGCTTTGCCATCTACAATTTCACGAGTATCCTCGATTAACTCTTTGATAAAACGCACACGGTTTTCTAATGGCCCACCATATTCATCACTTCTTATATTTGTTTTTGGATTTAAAAATTCAGACAGTAAATAACCGTGAGTGGCGTAAACATAAACAATGTCGAAGCCTGCTTCTAGAGCCCGTTTTGCAGCATCTCTATGCCATTTGCGTATATTTTTTATATCATTTTTATCCATACAGCGTGTTTGACCAGGATGATAAACGGATGTGTCTTGTTGAGGGTGATTTCGTAACCCGAGTGGAGGTAATCTGGTGCCCAAATTTACTATTAAGGAGCCACCGATCCACAGTTCAACTCCTGCTAGCGCTCCATGTTTGTGCACTTCATCAGTCATTTTTCTATGGGAAATAATGTCTTCATTGTCCCATAGCGCACAGTAGGGGAATGCGTCATTATCTGATGTTGGATGAATAGAACAGTATTCCGTATTAACTACTCCCCATCCACCTTCGGCTTTTACCCCGCGCATGGCTGCAAGTGTGTTGGGACGTCGCCACCCCATACCAGAGCAATGAGGAACTTGATAGAAGCGATTTTTTGAAGTCACTGGTCCAATATTTATTGGTTCAAATAAAATATCATGCCGTGGATCGCGCATATTTTTACACATCGCCTCTGGCTGCCATTTGTTGGTCAATCAATTCGCGTTTTTGCTGCCTTAACATTATGAAAGCTGCAATTGCGACTAGGATGGCCACGAAAATAATAATAATTGTAGCGAGTGCATTTATATCAGGCCTTAAACCTAATCGAATTCTTGAAAAGATTAATATTGGTAAGGTTGTTGATCCTGGACCAGTTACAAAGCTTGCAATTACCAAGTCATCTAGTGATAGGCAAAATGCTAAAAGCCAGCCAGAAAGAAGACCTGGAGCAAGACGGGGAAGAGTTATAGCACTCATTACCTTAAAGGGTTTTGCACCTAAATCAGCGGCTGCTTCCTCTAATGAAATACCCATTCCGGTTAGCCTTGCCTGAACAATTACTGCTACGTAGGCAAGGGAAAATGTAATGTGAGCTATAGTTATGGTAGTAAATCCACGCTCTAGCGGCCATCCGATTAATTCTTTCAGAGAAATGAAAAAGATTAAAAGAGATAAGCCGGTAATAACCTCGGGCATTACGAGTGGGGCAACCAGCATGCCTCCAAAGATTGTCCTACCCCTAAATTTCCCAAACCGAACCATTGCAAGTCCTGCCAAAGCACCGAGAAGGGTGGCAAAAGTTGCGTTTATAAAGGCAATTTGTAAACTTAGAGATACTGCTTCCCAAACCTCCGGTGACTCAAATAATACTTTATACCAGCGTGTAGACCATCCACCCCAAACTGGTACGAGCTTTGAATAATTAAATGAATAAATTACGAGTAAAACCATTGGTATGTATAAAAATGCAAGCCCAACGTAAAGCATGAAAGTTAGAAACCTGGATCTTTCATTATGCATTTACTTAACCTCAGCTGCTTTAGCTTGGTAGTGCTGATAAATTGCCATTGGCAGGACCAATAGGAGAAGTAATACTATTGCGACAGCGGATGCTACAGGCCAGTCTATATTTCTTGCGAATTCATTGTATAGTTGACGTCCAATCATCTGAACGTTTCCTCCACCCAGTAAGTCTGGTATGACATATTCACCTGTTGCAGGTATAAAAACCAATAACGAGCCTGCGATGATCCCTGGCATACTTAATGGCAATGTAATTTTAAAAAATGTATTTATTGGACCTGAGCCTAAATCTGCAGCTGCTTCATTTAAACTGCTGTCAAGTTTTTCCATATTTGCATAAAGCGGTAAAATCATAAAAGGAAGGTATGTATATACAATACCAATGTAGACCGCGAATTCAGTATACAATAAACGAATGGGGGTCTCTGTAATTCCTAGATAAATGAGGATGTTATTTATGGTCCCTTGGTCTGCAAGCAAACCCATCCAAGCATATACTCGCAATAAAAATGACGTCCAAAATGGTAAAATTATTGCAAATAATAATAGCTGTTTGGTTACTGGTTTTGATCTCACAATTGCATAAGCAATAGGATACCCGATAAGCAATGCTAAAAATGTAGATACAAGAGCTATCTTTACGGAATTTAAATAAGTACGAGCGTAAAGTGGGTCATCAAAAATATAAATAAAATTATCAAAAACTAATCTTATCGTAATTACGCTGCCATCAACCCATTCGATCATTTTACTAAAGGGTGGGCTTGTGATGACAAGTTCGGCTAAACTAATTTTGGCAACAATAAAAAAGGGTGTTAGGAAAAATAATAAAAGCCAGGCAAAAGGAATAAAGATTACAATTGTTTTCCACTTTGACTGTAACTTATCTGCGCTTAAGCTTATGTAATATCGTAAGTCTGTGCTGGGTTTTTTTTCTTTTTTGACAGAGCTCATTTTAGTAGCAACATCGCACTGGAGTTGTCCCAACTTAAATTTACTTTATCCTCGTATGTTAGTCTGTCTTTTTCATCCTTTGGTCTTTTTTGGTTTTGAGCTGTGACGTCGATTATTTGATCGTTATCTAACCTCACTTTGTAGCGCGAGGTATTTCCAAAGTATCCAATATCGTCAATATAACCAATTATATTTTTTGATTTTGAGGTGGCCCTGCTTATGCTGATTTTTTCTGGTCTAAGGCCTACATACAAAGTACTTCCTTTAGCTATATTAGAAGTATTTTTGAAGGAAAATTTTCCTAAGTATGTGGTTACTTCAACCTTACCCTCAATGTTTGAAACCACTTCCCCGTCTAGTATGTTGGCAGACCCAATAAAGTCAGCCACAAATCGATCATTTGGATATTCATAAATCTCCGTCGGTGTACCCGTCTGAATAAATCGACCTTTATCCATGACAGCGATCCTTGTGGAAAGTGTCATTGCCTCTTCTTGATCATGGGTTACCACAACAAAGGTAACTCCAACTTTGTCCTGAATATTCATCAGCTCAAATTGTGTTTGCTCTCTAAGCTTCTTGTCTAATGCGGCCAGAGGCTCGTCCAAGAGAAGCAATTTAGGCTCTTTAACGAGAGCTCTTGCTAGTGCTACTCGTTGTCTTTGGCCTCCAGATAATTGTTGTGGCCGCCTTTTTTTATAATCTTGAAGCTCTACTAGCTTCAGTATGTTATCAACTTTCTCTGATATTTCTGTTTTAGCGAGACCATCTTGTTCCAACCCAAAAGCGATATTCTTTTCAACGGTCATGTGGGGGAAAAGGGCATAGTTCTGGAACATCATATTCGTTGGCCGTTTATATGGAGGAACCTCCGACATATCCTGGCCATCAATAAGTATTTGTCCTGACGATGGGTTTTCAAATCCTGCTAACATTCGAAGCAGTGTCGTTTTCCCACAACCTGAACCGCCGAGTAAACAGAATAATTCCCCTTGGTAAATATCAAGGTCAACGTTATTTACAGCTGTAAAGTCACCAAATTTTTTTGAGACGCCCTTGATTTCTAAAAGGGGTCTATCCCTAGAAAATTCGTTGGATCCTGTTAAAGCGGCACTCCCTGAAGTGGCCTTTGAGTTGACCATCACAGCCTCATTAGTTTTTTTATTTTATAAAAAATAGAGGTGAGACCATGGATTGATCTCACCTCTATTTGAATTAATTTCCAGCTTTAAAGTCAGTCCAAGCTCTAGTTTGAATACGTTGCATCTTTGGAGATAGCGATACGTTTGTATACATGTTTGATACCTGAGCACTGGTTGGAAATGCTGCAGGACTAGAGGTTACTTCCTCATCAATTAATGGTTTTGCAGCTAGATTTGCGGTTGCATACCAAGTGTAGTTACTATCACCAGCAGCAACTTCTGGTCTCATCATATAGTTTAAAAACAGGTGGGCATCTTCTACGTTAGAAGCATCTGATGGGATAATCCATCCATCAACCCATAAGTTCGCTTTTCCTTTACCCTCTGGAAGGAAAAAGTCTAAGACAACACCTGTATTTGCTTCAGCTGCACCTGACATCGCTAAAAGACCATCTGGTCCCCATGTTACAGACACACAAAATTCCTTTTCTGGCATCCTTTGATATGCATAGTTGTCAAAAGTCTTAATAAATGGACGTATGGCAGCTAACATTTCACTTGCTTTATCGTAGTCAGCTTGGCTGCTTGTTCCAGGATCAAGACCTAGATGTGTCAAAGCCATTGGCAAGATATCTTGAGGTGAGTCCAAAAATGATACTCCACACTTTGCCAACTCTTTCATGTGTTTAGGATCAAAAATCATATCCATTGATCCAATTGGAGCATCTGGATAGGTTTCTAGAACTAGCTCTTTGTTGTAGGTGACACCATGAGTTCCCCACATATAGGGGATTATATGGTTATTACCTGGATCCCAAGTTTTAGCTAGTTGCCCCAATACCGATGCGTCCATATTTTTCAAATTATCCAATTTGGATTTATCGAGAGGAGCGACAATCCCAGCTTTTATCAAGCGAGCTACCATGCTCCCAGAATGGCTGACAACGTCATAACCGCTACTTCCCGCAAGAAGCTTAGCATCTATAGATTCAGCAGAGTCATAACCATCGTAAATTACCTTTATACCATACTCAGCTTCAAAATTGGCTATCGTTTCCTCGCCAATATACTCTTCCCAATTGGTTACTTTTAGGACCCTATCTTCAGCAACTGCTGCGTTCGATAAAAAGCCGCTTATGATTAAAGTGCTGGCAAATATCTTTGAATAATTATTTATTCGCATTCTTTGTCTCTCCCTCTTTAAAAATTAAGCCGTTTAGATGTATTGGCTTATTATTGACAATAGGTGGTTTTAAAAAATCCATTATGAATTTAATGCACCTACAAAGGCTATTCGGGTGCTAACTGTTTAGTCAAGAAAAATAGATAATATTATGCGATAATACTTTTTTGCGTCAGGTTGGCGTTTCTTCAGGGCCTTGCGAAAAGACGGCAACTGTGCATCCATTTTCAGAGTATGAGGTATGTTCCGTACCTGGCGCCAACCACACTACATCGCCAGCTGAATATACGGTGCCATCATTATCCTTGAGTTCTCCCTCTATAACATAAAACTCTTCCGCACCCCCGTGTCTGTGAGGAGTAGATGACGCCCCTGGCTCCATTTTGTAGATATAAAATCCGATATCTCGATCCATATCGGGGTTAAGCTTTATGTAAGATGTTCCGGTTTCTCCAGTAGCTTCCTTATCGTATTGAGTGAAAGTAGCAGTTTTTATATTAACTACCTTTCGCTCATTAGAATTTATAGATTTCAAATTTACTTCCTCTCAGCCTACACAGCGGTAATACTGTTTTTGATTTATTCTTATCCTTGTTCTGCAAGAAGTCTCTCGTTTGTCTGCATTAGTTTACCTAATTCTGGTTCTGGACCCATTAAAACAGGAAAATATTTTCTCAACGTATCGTGGTATGATTTTACACCATATTCCAAATCAGATAACATGACACCTTGGTAAGCGCTGGAAAACGCTGCTTCCCAAGACCATTCTATTAACTGTTCGTCTTCCTTGCTGGTTAGCCTATCAATTCTCATGCTTAGATATCTTGAGATTCTCATTTCTCTATCTTCGCCAGAAAATTTATAATTGCCCCCACGCTGGATAGTTTTCCCGTTTTCGATTGGGTATTCCTGATAAAAAATAACAGAATCCGGGTATAGACCGAAAACAAGATTCGGGAAAACGCCGATATAAAGCCAACATTTCTTGTGCGATTCGTCCAAAGTATCCTTGGCACGCAATAACTTCTTATAATTTTTAACGCTCCAAAGACGACCTAAGCCTGAACTGAAAGAACCCACCGATCTAGAAAGCCCATCCTCCAGCGGCTCATCATGATAATTCTTTCCAAACAGATCATGCAATCCCGGGTGCGCCATAGGAACGTGATAGCCTTCATTGTCAACATCGCGAACACATTTCCAATTTGCGTTAACCTCTTCGGTCCAGAAACCATCTCCAGAGGCCTGTAAATCAGCAAGTTCATATTGTGAAACTTCACTGTCAAATTTTTTTAAGATTTTTGATGGCTTTGGTTGTGGTCCAGGTTGAAACCTAACAAAAATAAAGCCATTCCAAATGTCCATTTCTAAAAGCGGCAGTCCATATTTGACTGGGTCTAAACTGGGGAGTGAAGATGGTTGTGCAGTACCTCGAAGTGTTCCATCTAAGTTGTACGTCCAACCATGGAAAGGACAAGTTATTGCTGATCTACAAGTACCCGCCTCTGCGGCTAATACTCTAGATCCACGATGTTTGCATAAATTATGGAATGCCCTCACCTTTCCGTCAGCGCCTCTTATAACCAGTGCACGCTCACCTATTAGATCCCATGTGACAAAGTCACCATTATTGGGTATGTCGTTGCTATGGCAAATTAGCTGCCAATGGCGTCTGAAAAATAGATCTTTTTCTGCCTCAAACATTTCTTTGTTGAAAAAACTCCAGGCTGGCAAACCTGAGCGATCCCAATCATTGGGTATTTTTGAATGCTCTTTACTCAATACATACACCTTTTTGAAAAAATCATAAACTCTTTGCTATTGTTAGCAATTAAAAAAAGAAAGCATACCGCCTAGCTGGTATGCAACAAATAAAAGACCTACGCTCTTTAGTAACATTAAATTGACTGATTGAAGAAAAAGTGCTCACCTACATTAATCAAGGAGAGAAAAAATGATTTCAATTACACGTAGATATTTATTGGCTGTCACACTTGCTTGTTCAAGTGTATTGATGGCTAGTGGTTCATATGCTGATAAGATCAAAGTTGCTGCAATATATACACTTCCAGTGGAACAGCAATGGATCAGCAGAATACACAAAGCTCTGAACACCGCCGCTTCACGCGGTGACATCGATTATGTTTATTCTGAGAACATTGCCAATACTGACTATGAGAGAGTAATGCGGGAATATGCCGAGCAAGGAATGCAATTAATTGTTGGAGAAGTGTTTGGTCTAGAGCGCGCTGCTAGAAAAGTTGCCAAAGACTATCCTGACACTGCTTTCTTAATGGGCTCATCTTTCACGCCTGTTGCCCCAAACTTTTCAGTTTTTGACAACTGGATTCACGAGCCTTCATATCTCTCTGGTATGGTTGCAGGTGCTGCCACAAAATCCAATTTAATTGGCATGGTTGGTGGGTATGCTATACCGGAAGTAAACCGTCTAATGCATGCTTTTATGGATGGCGCTCGAGAAGTAAATCCAGATGTTAAATTTTTGGTGAACTTTATTGATAGTTGGTACGATCCTCCGAAAGCAAAGGAAAGTGCCTTCGCTATGATGGATGCTGGCGCAGACGTAATGTATGCGGAAAGATTTGGTGTTTCTGATGCAGCTGTAGAGCGTGGCGTAAAGGCTATTGGGAATGTTATTGATACTTCAGGCGATTATCCTGGAACGATAATGGCATCGGCTATTTGGCATATGGAAGCAACGATAGATAAAGCAGTATCTCGTGTGGCAAACGGGTCATTCGAAGCTGCGGATTATGGACAGTATAGCTTTATGGCTTACGGTGGTGGTTCACTCATTATGGATGAAAGTCTCATGTCTTCAGAAACAGCAGCAGCTGTAAAGGCTAGAGAAGCTGAAATTTTGGATGGTCTGTTCAGGGTTAACGTTAACGACGCCCGTCCCACTTCTGATAATTAAAAAGTAATAGCGCTGGCTACAAAGGTGGCCAGCGCATTTCAAAAATGGAAGCATCGACTGTATTAAGGCTCAAGGGGCTTACTAAGCGCTTTGGCCCAATTTTAGCTAATGATGATATAACAATTGAGCTTCAAAAGGGAGAGGTTCTAGCGCTTCTTGGCGAAAATGGGGCGGGCAAAACAACGCTCATGAATATGTTGTTTGGCCATTATTTGCCTGACTCTGGGAATATTGAGATTAAGAGCACAGATGATAATTTGGTGCCCTTAGAACTGGGTGATCCCAGTGCTGCCTTAGCTGCAGGCATTGGGATGGTTCATCAGCATTTTACTCTTGCGGAAAATATAACGGCTTTCGAAAATATTACTCTCGGTGCTGAGTCCCTATTTTCTTTGAGGCGTAATCAGAAAAAAGCTCAAAAAAAGATTCAAAGTATAATGTCGCATAGTGGCCTAGATGCACCGCTCGACATTCCAGTAGGCAAGCTCTCTGTCGGTGAAAGACAACGAGTTGAAATCCTTAAAGCTTTATATCGGGATGCCCATATTCTTGTACTTGATGAACCAACAGCGGTTCTGACTCCACAAGAAGCAGATTCTTTATTTTCCAATCTAAGGCGTATGACTAAGCAGGGCCTATCAGTTATTTTCATAACTCATAAAATGCGAGAAGTTTTATCCTTTTCAGATAGGCTTGTCGTATTGCGTCATGGCAAAAATGTTGGAAGTATGAAGACTTCAGACGCTAGTGAAAAAAAAATAGCGCGTCTGATGGTAGGAAGTGAGACACAAAAAGTATCTTCAAAAAGAATTAAATCCGGTGGACCAATTTTATCATTAAATGAAATTTCTGTGGCTGGCCAATCAAAAAGAAATTCGCTCCATGATGTTAATTTAACTTTGAATTCAAACGAGATCTTGGGAATTGCAGGCATTTCGGGAAATGGTCAGAATGTACTGGCTGATCTTATTTCTGGTCTGGTATCTCCTGATAGGGGGTCACTAGTTTTAAAAGGCGTAGCTATTGAAAACATAAGTCCTTTTAATATGATAAAATCTGGTTTTGGGCGCATACCAGAAGACAGGCACCGACAGGGTATTGTTGGAGGCTTAAGTGTATCTGAAAATATGATTATAGAACGCCTGGATGATCCGCAAATACAAAATTTTGGCTTTTTGCGCTCATCTGTAATTAATGAGAATGCGAAAATATTATCAGAAAAATATGACGTGCGAGGCCCAGGTATTGATCAGGCTTCTCGTTTGTTATCAGGAGGAAATATTCAGAAACTTATTTTAGCTCGAGTTTTTGAAAAGCAACCGGAGATAATACTAGCTAATCAACCCACCCGTGGACTTGATGTGGGGGCTGCATCGGAAGTTCAAAAACACCTAATTGAAGCTAGAGATAGGGGTGGTGGCGTCATTCTCATTTCCGAAGACTTAGACGAAATCTTAGGTTTGGCCGACAGAATAGTAGTCATGAGAGATGGTAAGTTACATGATGCTATTTCAAACAGTCGAGAGGATATCGGCTTAATGATGGCGGGAGACTCTACATGATCCGCATCGAACCAAGAGAAAAAATATCTAAAAGCAGCACAGTACTTATACCAGTTATCGCAGCTGTAGTTTCTCTATTATTTGCCGCTATACCTTTACTAGCAGCTGGCGCTAACCCTTTTATTGCTTATGTTGAAATGGCCAAGGGCGTTTTTGGATCTATTTTTGCTGTTTCGGAAATGTTAACGCGCGCTACCCCACTTATCTATACCGGTCTTGCAGCGGCAATCGCATTTCGGGCAAAACTTTGGAACATAGGTGCCGAGGGTCAACTTTACCTTGGTGCGATAGCCGCTGTTACAGTAGGCTCAGGTTTTTTTGACCTACCTGCTGTCTTACTATTACCTCTCATTATAGTGCTAGGAGGCTGCGCAGGTGCAGTAGGTATGGCAGCGCCAACATATCTGAAAGTACGTTTTGGGGCTGATGAGGTAGTAACGACGCTTTTACTCAATTTTATTATAATTATATTCCTTCAGATGTTATTGGAAGGACTGTTGCAAGATCCAATGGGTTTGGGTTGGCCGCAATCAGCTCCAATTTTAGATCAAGGAATGTTTCCACCATTAATTAATAGGATGCGCGTTCATTCTGGCTTGATTTTAGCCGTTCTTTTAGCAGTAATAGCCCATTTCATGATAAAGTACTCAGTTTGGGGATTTAAATTAAGGGCGGTTGGGGAAAATTCTGCTGCGGCTAAGCACGCTGGAATTAACATAAATCGTTCACTTTTTGGTGTAGCGCTTCTTTCTGGGGGTCTTGCGGGGCTTGCGGGAGTGAGTGAGGTTGCAGGACTAAAAGGCTATCTAACAGCAGACCTTTCGCCTGGATTTGGATATGCCGGAATAGTAGTTGCTATGTTGGCGGGCTTATCTCCACTTGGTGTTTTGATAGCATCAGTTTTTATTGCCTCTGTATTTGTTGGTGCAGATAGCATGAGTAGGGCAATGGGGATTTCATCTTTCTTAGCGGATTTGGTAGTATCTGTATCGCTTTTATGTGTGCTAGTTGGAGGTTTCATATCAAAATTTAAGATTGTTCGCGCTGGCAAAGGGAAAAAAGTTAAATGATCGACATCCTTAATATTTTGCTTACAGATAGTTTTTGGGCGGCATCTCTAAGGATTGCAACACCCCTAATTTTTGGTGTTTTGGGAGCTTTGATTTGTGAAAGATCTGGCACCTTAAATCTGGGAATTGAAGGTATCTTTGTAGTTGGCGCAATGTGCGGGTGGATGGCTACATGGTTGGGTGCTGGATTATGGGGAGGAATTATAGTCGCGTTTATATGTGGTGCGTTCTTCGGGTTAATACATGCGGTCCTTACCGTACCACTAGGTCTTTCCCAGCATGTAAGTGGGCTTGGTATAACTTTATTTGCTACCTCTGTAAGCTATTTTACCTACCGAACGGCTCTGCCAGATGTGTCATCACCTCCAAGAATTGAGCCATTTCAACCACTGGACATTCCGGTGCTCTCAGATTTGCCATTTGTTGGATTAGTTTTGTTTCAGCAAACGGCTTTAACTTGGCTGGCTTTACTCATGGTGGTGTTAGTTTGGTATGTGCTCAATCGTACAAACCTTGGATTGGCGATTAAAGCGGTTGGAGATAATCCAAACAGCGTGGATGCTCAGGGTTTATCGGTTTACGCCATTCGAATGTGGGCGATTGTTATTGGCTCGGCGCTAATGGCTCTTGGAGGAGCGTTTTTAACAATGAGCGCATTTGATGCATTTTTCTTTGGAATGGTTAATGGTCGTGGCTGGGTTTGTATTGCACTTGTAATTTTCGCAAGTTGGAGGCCGGGAAAAGCTCTAATAGGTGCGCTTTTATTTGGTGCATTTGACGCTTTACAAGTAAGACTGCAAACTGAGATGGGAGCCTTTGTTCCCGGGCAAGTGTTTTTAATGGCTCCATATGTCTTGTCAATTGCGGCATTGGTTATTGCAGCAAGGTCTGCAGATTACCCGAGGGCTTTATTGGCACCTTGGTTCAAGGGGCAAAGGTGAGGTTATAAAATGTTTGATTTGATGATAAAGGGTGCCAGCCTTACGGATGACGAGGGTGAGTTTGATATTGCCTGTAAGGATGGAAGAATAGTTGAAATTTCGAAATCGATATCGGGTGAAGCAAATGAAATAATTCATGCGGATGGATGTCTCCTGTCACCGCCATTTGTTGATCCACATTTTCATATGGATGCCACGTTGTCATTGGGCACCCCAAGGCTCAATGTTTCTGGTACGTTGTTAGAGGGTATTAGTTTATGGGGGGAACTCAAACCGATACAATCGATAGACGATATTATTGCAAGGGCTATGAAATACTGTGATCTTGCAGTTGCTAAAGGTATGGGAGCCATACGTAGCCATGTCGATACATGTGATGATGAACTTAAAGGTGTTCAGGCGTTGCTGGATGTGCGAGAAAAAGTCAAAGGATACTTAGATCTACAGTTAGTAGCGTTTCCTCAAGACGGTGTTTTGAGAGACTCAACGGCATTAGAAAACACCAAAAGGGCTTTGGATATGGGCGTAGACGTTGTTGGAGGCATCCCCCATTTTGAAAGGACGATGTCTGAGGGTGCGCGAAGTGTTACATTGCTCTGTGAAATTGCTGCTGAACGAGGTTTAATGGTTGATATGCATTGTGACGAAAGTGACGACCCAATGAGCCGTCACGTAGAGACACTTGCTTTTGAAACGAAAAGATTAGGTTTAGAGGGTCGCGTTTCAGGGTCACATCTCACTTCAATGCATTCTATGGATAACTATTATGTTTCTAAGTTGATACCCTTGATGGTTGAATCACAACTAAACGTAATACCGAACCCTTTGATAAATATAATGCTGCAGGGTCTGCATGATACTTACCCAAAAAGAAGGGGTCAAACTAGAGTGAGGGAATTACGTGATGCAGGCCTCAAAGTTGGTTTTGGATCAGATTGCGTAATGGATCCATGGTATTCTCTTGGCAAAGCAGACATGCTAGATGTGGCTTTTATGGCATTACACGTAGGACAACTATCCAGTCGTGAAGATATGGATTGGTGTTTCGATGCTGTAACTAAAAATTCTGCTGATATTATGGGATTGGAAGAGTACGGGATACAAAAAGGTAAGCTAGCAAACTTTGTTTTACTGCAAGCAAAAGACAAGATTGAGGCTATTAGATTACGTGCTCATAGATTATTAGTGGTTAGAAATGGCAATATCATTTCAAGGTCTGATCCAATAAAATATACATTGTGTAAGCAAGAAGGTAATTTAGACTTTACTGAGTTAAATTAATCGATCTCCAGGTATTAGAACAATAAAGAGGATTTTATAGTGAAGCCAGTTATTGTTATCGGGGCTGGTATCTGTGGCATTTCAACGGCGATTTGGCTGCAGCGCTCAAATTGTGAGGTTCTATTATTAGATAAAGCTGAGCCGGGCAAGGGAGCCTCTTATGGGAATGCAGGGCTGCTAGCACAATGGGCAATTGTTCCAGTAAATGAACCATCGATTTGGAAACAGATCCCGCGTTATTTAATTGATCCCATGAGCCCACTTTTTCTAAAATGGAGCTATTTGCCGAAGTTAACTCCGTGGTTAATAAAATTTTTACAGAATGCAAACTCTTCGAATTCAAGTAGAACTATTGAGGCCCTAATTCCTTTACTGACAGACTCTGTTCAACAGCACAAAAGTCTCACCTCAGGCACAGCTGCAGCAAATTGGATAGCTGACAGTAAGTTTAGCTACGCTTATCGATCTGTAGAAGACTTTCACAAAGATTCTTTTGGTTGGGCGTGTAAGAAAAAAGTTGGAATGGTACCTGAGGTATTTACGGGAAATTTGGTTCGAGAAGTAGAGCCAATATGTGGATCATTTATTAATTGTTTAGCAGTCATAAGTGGACAAGGTCACATTATGAACCCACTGGGTTACATTTCTGAGCTGATGAAAGTATTTTTTAATAATGGTGGAAGATTTATAAATGCGAAGGTAGAGGATTTTGGGTTTCAGAATGAAAAAATTTCTACAGTATATACCGATAATGGTCATTTTGAATGTGAGAAAGCCATCATAACAGCTGGTATTTGGTCTGAGGAACTAATGCGTAAGCTTGGTCTTAATATTCCGCTGGAGGCTGAGAGAGGATATCATGTCGTATACAAAAATGCCTCGATATTACCTCGAAATCCGATGATGATGACAATAGGTAAATTTGGAGTGACGCCCATGGGAGGCGATCTTAGATGTGCGGGAACGGTTGAGTTGGGTGGCATAAAATTTGGTCCTAGTAAGGCCCCAATCAGGTTACTGAGGCGCCGAGTAGCTGAAGCCTTTCCAAAGATGACCTATGATGAAACTGAGGAATGGCTTGGATTTAGACCAACTGCTCCAGATAGCCTCCCACTAATTGGTCAGCTAAAAGAAAGCGGTGTGTATACAGCATTTGGACACCAACATATTGGTATGACATCTGGCCCAAAAACTGGGCGATTAATATCCGATATAATCAACAATAGGTCACCAAATATTGACATGTCGGCATATGATCCAAATCGGTTCAATTTATAGGGATGCTACAATGAAAAAACCTTGTATTCTATGTGTTGCAATCACTGGATCGCTTCCAACAAAGGCTGATAATCCTGCAGTGCCAATTAGTTTGCAAGAGCAAGTAGAAAGTACTCAAAGCGCATTTGAGGCGGGTGCTACAATCGCTCATTGTCATGTTCGCAATCAGGATCAGACACCATCATCTGACCCTGAAAAATTTGCTGCATTGTTGGAAGGCTTAAATGAGCACTGTCCTGGTATGGTGATTCAATTTTCTACTGGTGGCCGCTCGGGCGCAGGAACTGATAGAGGTCGAATGCTAACTCTAGCCCCTGATATGGCTTCATTATCCGTTGGATCTAATAATTTTCCGTCACGTGTTTATGAAAACCCACCTGACTTGGTTAATTGGTTGGCATCAGAAATGAAGAAATACAAGGTTACTCCAGAAGTTGAGGCGTTTGATTTGAGCCATATTCTGACGGCTATCAGAATGCATGATCGAAATGAATTATACGGCAAGTTATATGTTCAGTTCGTTATGGGAGTAAAAAATGCTATGCCTGCTGATAAAGAAGTTTTTAATTTATATGTAAAATTTATGAATGAAAGAGCACCAAAAGCAGAATGGTGTGCAGCAGGAATCGGTGCTAATCAAATTATCGTAAATGAGTGGGCAATTGCGGCCGGGGGTCATACAAGGGCGGGGCTTGAGGATAATGTTAGACTTGATAAAAATACACTAGCGCCTTCTAATGCGGCGTTAATACAAAGAGCCGCAGAATTATGTGAAAAATATGAGCGCCCTGTTGCGACCTGGCGTCAAACTCGCGAAATACTTAATCTCCAAATAGAAGCGTAGATTTTCAATTGAAGACACCTGTCACAAAAGTTCCGAATACAAAAAGTTTTCTCGATTTACCCATTCTGTCAGATTGGTCGAACCTCAATCACAAGGCCATAGTTTTTGGGGCACCCTTTGGTAAACCGTACAATACGCAGGATTTTCCAAATAATCAGTCGACAGCACCAGATAGGCTGCGTGAAGCATTACCAAGAATTCTTATTGATCTACACGCCATGGATCTTGATTTAGAAACAGAAAGCACTCTTGCATCAATTTCAGTTGCAGATGGAGGAAATATTCCCCTGAGAGATAACGATATTGATCAGCATTACTCTGAAATAGAAGGTGCAGTGCGTTACTTAGTAGATAGAGGCGTATTATCGGTTTCAATAGGAGGTGACGATGGAATAACCAACCCGGTATTGCGAGGCTTAGACCCGTTGAATGACGTGACAGTCATTCAAATTGATGCACATATGGATTGGAAGAATGAGCGATTTGGTGAAAAAGACGGATACTCGAGCCCTATGCGAAGAGCCTCAGAAATGGCTCATATTTCTGGAGTACATCAACTTGGCATACGTTCTTATGGAAGCGCTACTGCGCAAGATCTTAAAGATGCAAAAGATTGGGGAGCTAAGATTTATCTTGCGAAGGATATTCACGAAAATGGAATAGAATTATTTTTGAATGATTTACCTGAGGCGGGGAAGTTCTTTATAATTCTTGATGTAGACGGGTTAGATCCATCAGTAGTGCCAGGAACCTTAGCACTATCGCCTGGTGGCCTTGATTGGATGCAAGTTGTTGCGTGTTTCCAGGGAATATCAAAAAAAGGACAAATTATTGGCCTGAACGTTGTAGAGCTCGCGCCAAAGAACGATATTAATCAAATTTCGATGATTGTTGTTGGTAGATTGATCCTAAAATGTCTTATGCTCGAACTAAGTAAATAGTTAAATAATGACGGAAGTTTCAGTAATTATCCCAACATATAATAGAGCGGACTTTATCTCAGAATGTGTTCAATCAGTTCTGGCTCAAACGTTACCTGCCCGTGAGATAATTATAGTTGATGATGGGTCCACAGATGCAACTTATAATATTTTAAATGATTTAGGATTTAATTCTATAAGTACGCCTAAGACTGTTTTACGCTATATTTTTCAAGAAAACCAAGGTGTAAGTTCTGCAAGAAACTTAGGTATAAAGGAGTCAAAAAGTGAATATATTGCCCTCCTTGATTCTGATGATCTTTGGTTAAAAGGTAAGCTGGATCGGCAGGTAATTGCGTTTAGAGGTGATATACAACACCGTCGACTATGTCATACTGACGAAATTTGGGTAAGAAATGGAATTCGCGTAAACCAACACAAAAAACATAAGAAGAGCGGAGGTAATGTGTTCCAAAGCTGTCTAAAATTATGTTGTATATCCCCAAGTTCAACAATGCTTCACAGGTCTGTTTTTGAAGACTTTGGCTTTTTTGATGAGGACTTACCAGCATGTGAGGATTATGATTTCTGGTTGCGGTACAGTTCAAAAGAGGAAGTAATTTTCATTAATGAGCCATTAATCATCAAAAAGGGAGGTCACAGTGACCAACTCTCAGGTGTGCATTGGGGAATGGACAGATTTCGCATATACGCTTTAGAAAAGATATTAAACGAGCCTGATCTCAAATTGGGTTATAGAATTGCGGCGATACGTGAAATCATATTAAAAATGGAAATTTTAATAAATGGATCTCAAAAGCGCAAAAAGGAGGTCTACGCAGAGACTTTGCTTGAGAAGAAGCAATATTGGGAAGATTCATTAAGGCGCTGTTTTAATGATTGAACTACCCGATATTCGAGACATTGAGCTAAAAATCTGCTGGGTTATAGCGTTAGCGCCTGAAGCAAACCCGATAATTGATTTATTTGACCTCCGTCTATTTTCAAATGAACTGGACTTTCCAGTGTATGTAAATCAAAAGAACGGGCATGCACTTGTTATATCTGGAATTGGTAAAACTAAAGCAGCTGCTGCTACCACCTATTTAAAAACGTTATTAAATGTTAAGAAATATGTAGGGTGGATCAATTTAGGAATTGCTGGTTTTCATTTGGAACCAGTTGGTCGGCTATTTCAAGTGATAAAGGTTCGTGACATGGGGAGTAAAAGATCTTACTTTCCCGGAGTACGTTTATCAAAAATAGTTCAACATCAGACCCTTTATACTGTTTCCCAGCCCGAAACAGCATATTCAGATTCTGTACTCTTTGATATGGAGGCATCAGGTTTTTGCGAAATCGCTCCAATGTTTTCCTGTAATGAATTAGTATTCGTTTTAAAAATAGTATCCGATACACCAGAAAGTCCTATCGGTTCAATTTCTAAAAAAACAATAACGCAATTGATTCATCAAAATATAGAGAAGCTTCAAAAAATTATTCATACTATAGAAAAATTAGTGAGCGATGAGAAAAAAAGACTGAAGATACCAGAAGAAGTTTTTCAATATTTTGATAAGTATCATTTCACTAGGAGTAATAGACATAAATTTATCCAGACATATAAAAAATGGAAGTCAGCTTTTCCAAACCGAAAATTAGAAAATACTCTGGCCACTGGAAATTCAGCTTCAAAGTTAATTTTTAGTCTCGAGAGTGAGCTTTCCTCAGCAATAAAAGAATGGAAGCTTTGATGATTGATAGTATTTTTGCAGAGCGTGAAGTCTTAGATCATCCAATTGCCCAAAAGGTTATTAAGCGCTTAAAACATGCAGATGTCTTTGAGATTGAAAGATATCAAGAGATGTTTAACAAAAGGCAACAGAACTTTCGTATTCAAAAACAAAACCCTGCTCTGATTTTAGCGAAAAAGCATGATAACTTTGTTTTGCCAGCGCCACAGGGTTTTGGGCTCGCTGCACAAAAAAATTACTATTTTTCGCATATGTATAACTGTATTTACGACTGTCGATACTGTTTTCTACAGGGCATGTATTCCTCCGCGAACTACGTACTTTTTGTTAATTATGAGGACTTTTTCAAAGCAATTTCCGATACAATCGATAAAAATACCGACACTAGTCTGACCTTTTTTTCTGGTTATGATTGTGATTCATTGGCATTCGAAAAAATTACGGGTTTTGCCGAAAAAGCTTTAGAATTTTTTACCAACTTTAGTTCTGTTGAACTTGAACTTAGGACCAAGAGTATCGTCTCCGAAACCTTATTAAAAAGAAGTCCAATTTCTAATTGTATAGTAGCATATAGTTTATCTCCAAGTAATTTGGCTGGCGTCTTGGATAATAAAGCTCCAAGTATTGAGAGAAGAGTTAATGCATTAAAGACCCTGGCCAAAAATGGATGGCCAGTTGGTCTACGGTTTGATCCTCTTATTTACTGTTCTGGCTGGGAAAATCTATATTCACAACTAATTAAGGATATTTTTACGGATATCAATATAGATAAAGTTCACTCTGTCAGTCATGGCCCTTTGCGATTTCCAAAAGAAATGTATAAAAAAATTACATCATTATATCCAGACGATAAACTTTTTTCGTTTCCTATGGAGACCAAGGGCGGAATTGTCTCATATGGAACAGATATAGAGCAAGAAATGTCTTCATTTTTACAATCAGAATTAGAAAAATATACTACAAAGAAAAAAATTTTTCGTTGTTTGGTGTGAGATTGGAGCTTTTAGACATTGGAAAAAAGAAAAGCGATTGTCACTGGTAGTTCTAGCGGTATAGGAAAAGCAATTACTTCAATACTACTAAAAAGTGGTACTGACGTGATTGGTATTGCCAGAGATCACGAAAAGTTTGAGCCAAATTTTGATCGTTATCTTCCTATTTCACTTGATTTGTCCGATTTTGAAAAAATTGAGAGTGTTATTCCTCAGCTCTTGCTTGAACATTCAGATATTGACGTTTTAATTTGTAATGCAGGTCATGGTGACTTCCAAGCTTTGGAGAATTTTTCATCTAAGCAAATATCGAAATTCATAAATCTAAATTTAATTTCGCATATCATCCTTTGTAGGCATTTAGTAAGTTACATGAAGGCTAAAGGTAATGGCGATATTATTGTCATAGGGTCAGAGGCTTCATTAGCTGGAAAGAAAAAGGCAACTCTGTATTCGGCTGCAAAGTTTGGTTTGAGAGGTTTTACTCAGGCACTTCGTGATGAATGCAGCAATAGTGGTGTTCGAGTTTGCTTAATAAATCCAGGTTTTGTTAGAAGTCCATTTTTTGATAGCTTGAATTTCAAGCCTGGTGACGCCGAAAATAATGCAATTGAGACAGAAGATATTGCTAAAATCGTCTGTGACATTATCAAAACTAGGCAGGGTACAATTATTGATGAAATCAACATATCGCCAGCATCAAAGTCGATAATTTTCAAATAAATTTTTTTTTGGATCATTAAGATATCTTGTGATTGCAGAATAATGCAAAGCGGGTATGCAAAAATAGCAGTGGTAAAACCTGCCGCAGCGCAGCATATAAATTAAGGAAAAGACAGAAGTGTTTTTTATAGTTTGATAAACGTTCCTCCCAATTTCGTTTTCGAGCTGTAAGATATTGACCTAAGTCCTCCCCCTAGGTCATTCTTTTCGATTAAGGCCCTCCCATGAGGGTCTTTTTCATTTCCAGCTTGTGTTATTGAACTACACCATATCCGTTATATGAATAATGGTCGGTGTTGTAGCGGCGAAGGCTTCAGTTATATCGTTTTGTAATTCGTTTAGGTTAGAAGGTTTTGTTGACCTTGCACCGTAAGATTCTGCTAATTTGCAAAAATCAGGGTTTAAGGCTTGGACAGAATTTGGAGAAATTTGTGCTGCTATCATACTATCCTCTATTGCTTTAAGTTTATGATTATCCCAAATGAGGATTGGTAAATTGAGTTGTAGTTCAACGGCAGTACCCAACTCTTGGATTGTATACTGGAAACCATAATCACCAGCTATAGCTAACGTTGGCATGTTTGGTCGCGCTATACATCCGCCTATTGCTGCTGGTAATGCATAACCCAAAGTCCCAAAGCCATAGGGATGATGCCAATGATTAGGTTTTTCCATATCCCATATCTCTTTAGCTAAATATGCGAATTGCGTCATATCCGAATATATTACAGTTTCCTGAGGTACTATTTCTTCCACGGCTTTAATCACGTTTGCTACTCCTGGAAACTCTCTTTTAGCCTGTGAAATCCATTCTTTACGTTTTTGAGAAATAAATTTTGCGTCCCATGTTGGTTTGCTATCTTGCTCGTTGAAATGTTTAAGTGAAGCTTCAACAAAGTCTGTCACTTTCATATTTACTTTAAATTCGGCTTTATGATGATCAGAAAGTACTTCAGGATCTATATCAACGCGTACCAATGTACATTTATGACCGAGATTATAGCGCCAGATATCAACTTCAGCTAATTCAGACCCCAATACTACGAGTAGATCTGATTTTGACAGAACACCAACAGTGTCGGGCCTGGCCAACGATGAACCCATCAATAATGGATAGTTAGATGGTATAAGCCCCCTACCTGTAAAACTTGTGAAGCATGCAGCACCAGTTTTTTCTATAAGTTTAAATACATCTGCATCCTTTGCGCCGCCACCAACTATAAAAATAGGTTTTTTGGAGTTTTTAATTAATTGTGAAATCTTAATAATTTCATTTTCATTATACGAAAGAGAAGCACTAGTTTTCGCAGAAATTTTAAAATCAGGAGCGTTTCTCTCAAGTACCTTAATCGGGACTTGTATATGTTTTGGCCTACATCTTTTGTCAGAAAATTCTGTAAAGGCTCGGTCTAATAAACCATACGCAGCTTTATAATTTTGAGCAGTTTCGGACCACTCGCAAACACTACCAGCCGCGCGCTCTTGATCCAGCATTTGGTGTAACTGTCCACGTCTGTAGGCAGTCTCATCTAAACAGGAAGAAATGGCTAAGATTGGTATACTATCAGAGTATGACTGCCCTAGTGCGGTTAAAACATTACAAATACCCGGCCCAGTAATGACATAGATAATGCCTGGTTTTCCACTAGCCCTGGCATAGCCATCAGCCATAAAGCCCGCACCTTGCTCATGTCTCGCAAGTATGTGGATGAGCCCTGCTTCTTCGATCCCGCGATAAAGCTCTTGGTTATGTACACCAGGAATTCCAAATACATATTGAACGCCTTGAGCTTTCAAAAACCTAGATATTTGAACTCCAGTAGGTCTCTCCATTCCAATAATTCCCAAAAAGCAGTTTACACATCTAAAAGCTGTACCTAAGCTTCTTTAATGCGAACCACTAAGTCAATCCATGTTATTTCAGCTCATGCGGAAGGAGAGGTTGGAGATGTTGTTGTTGGTGGTGTTTTGCCCCCTCCCGGCGACACAGTTTGGGAGCAAAGTAAGTGGCTGTTGGGTAATGGCTTATTGCGTAATTTCCTTTTAAACGAACCTCGTGGTGGTGTTTTTAAACATATAAATCTACTTGTGCCTCCAAAAAATCCGAAGGCGGATGCAGCTTTTATTATAATGGAGCCTGAGTTTAATCCTCCAATGTCAGGATCTAATTCAATTTGTGTTGCAACTGTTTTACTTGATGTGGGACTAATTAAAATGATTGAGCCTATCACCACTTTTATTCTCGAGGCGCCTGGAGGATTAGTTAAAGTAAAAGCTGAGTGTTCTGACGGAAAGGCAAACAGGATTTATGTAGAAAATTTGCCGAGCTTCGCAAATGCTCTGGATTTAACTCTTGAAATTGACGGGTATGAGGCTTTGAACGTCGATACTGCGTTCGGCGGAGACTCGTTTGTCGTAGTGGATGCCGAAAGTCTGGGCTTTAAGCTTGCTCCAGATGAAGCAAAAGATCTTGCGAAAATAGGAGAAAAGATTACCAATGCTGCTAACGAGCAACTAAATTTCTATCACCCCACCTATTCTGATTGGGGTCATTTCTCCTTCTGCCATTTTTGTAGTCCATTATTTAAAGATAGTAATGGTATGAACTTCAAGTCTGCTGTAGCCGTTAAACCAGGGAAAATTGATAGATCGCCAACAGGTACAGCTTTGTCAGCCAAAATGGCAATATTACACAAACGTGGAAAAATGAAGGCTGGAGAAACGTTAACTGCGACTTCAATTATTGGTTCACAGTTTTCTGGTCAAATTCTAGGAAAAACAAAAGTTGGTAGCTTTGATGCTATTTTACCCCAAATTAGTGGACGAGCATGGATTACCGGCACTCATCAGTACATGCTTGATCCTGCAGATCCATGGCCAGAGGGCTATCGCATTTCAGATACATGGGGTGTTTAAATAATAAATTTATGTCTTCAATAATTAGAATTCGTACGTCGTCGAATCCATGAAATACTGACATAAAAAATCCCTATAGCAAATGTGAAAATTGGGAGGCCATATCGCATATTGATGTCTAGTAAAAACCCCGCAACCCAAGGCCCCATTAAATTTGAAAGTTCGAAAAGGATCACAAATCCAGCATTTGCAGCAACAATTTCTGCTCCAGAAAACCGCCTAGAAAGCATAGCAAGGCCAATCGAGTAAAGACCATAAACCAGGCCGGCAGCGAGAAATCCAAAGAGAAGAGTCAATAACACTGATCCTAAAAAAAATGGAATTAAGCTGGCAAATATCAGGCCAGCACAAACAGTCATTACGCCGACTTTTCTAAGGCCGTATTTATCGGCTATAATTGCAATTGGATACTGAAGAATTGTTGCACCTATTGCCATAGCAGGGACGATAATCAATGCTAAAATTGGTGCAGCTTCTGGGGTGCGAGTTATCATTGCTGGAAGAAGACTTATTAAGGCTAAATCCACACTGCCCACTACAATACAAGCAGACGCTACAGTTGGCGCTTTTTTTATCAATATAAGCGGAGATGCAGACCGAGTTTGCGAGTCTTTTGGTTCATGTCCTTTTAGCCTTAATATTGGCAATGCAGCTAGAATTAGTAGAGCACCCATGATTATAAATGGAATTATCGAAAGCGCCCCAAATAACCAGATTACCATAGGTCCAATAGCAAATCCTATTGAGATGGCCGTAGCATAGATTGCCATGATACGGGTACGATATTTCTCGGTTACTATGTTCGCAAGCCAAGCTTCGGTGAGTACCCAATGAAGACCTAAGCCAAGTCCACTTACAAACCGCAAGGCAAGCCATAAACCGTAGTTATCAGTAAATCTAAATGCAACGGTCATTATAGCGGCAACTACTAAACCTACATTAATGGTCAATATATACCCGTATCTTGCAGCCAGTTTTGGTGCAAAATAGGCGCTGGATACAACGCCAACAGCAGAAGCTCCGCAAACAATACCAATTCTTTGGAAAGATATATTGAAAGTTTCCATCCAAAGGGAAATTAAAGGAAGATAGCCACCAAACGCTGCCCCGAGTGCTACAGCTGACAGTGATATCATTACCATGCCAGGAGCAGTTGTAGCCTTGTCTAACTGTCCGCGTATCCCTGTAATTATTTGTGAATTTGAATTATCCAGCCCATTCACCGTTTCTAAAAACTGGAACTGTAGTCTCATCGGCGGTCAGTCCATCTACATTTATTTCGCCGGATCCAATCATCCAGTCGATATGTATCATACTGCTATTTCCACCTTTTGAGATTATCGCATCTTTACTCAGGTTTTCTCCATCTTTAAAACATTTCGAATAGCATTGCCCCAAAGCAATGTGGCTCGCGGCATTCTCATCAAATAATGTGTTATAAAATAATAAACCGCTCTGTGAAATTGGGGAACTATGGGGTACCAAAGCAACTTCTCCTAAACGCCGAGCCCCTTTATCGGAATCTAGTACTTTCAACAATACTTCTTCACCTTTGGATGCATGGGCTTCAGTAATGCTTCCAGATTCAAATTTCACATGAATATTGTCGATTAATGTTCCTTGGTGCGATAGAGGCTTTGTAGAACTGACTGTACCTTCGACTTTAAGGCAATGAGGTGTCGTAAAGACTTCCTCAGAAGGTATGTTTGGATTACACATGATACCATTTTTTGCCAAAGATGCACCGCCCATCCACTCATGATCATCTGCCAACCCGATAGTGAGGTCCGTGCCTGGTCCTGAAAAATGAAGAGAAGAAAAGTTTTGCTGGTTAAGCCAATTTGAGCGCTCTCGTAAGTTTTTATTATGCTTGTTCCATGCCTCAATCGGATCTTCAACATTAACACGTGAAGCGGAAAATATAGCCTCAGAAAGCTGCGCTTGTGCCTCATTCTCTGGTAAATCTGGAAACATCCGTTTTGCCCAAGCCAACCCCGGCCAAGCTACTATATTCCAATTAATGTCAAAGCGTGTAATTCTCTCTCTGGCGGGCGTTAATGCCTGAGAATTCGCTTTATTAACTCTTCCTACTTTTTGTGGGTCTTCGTCAGCGAGTAACATTGGATCATCGCCAACAATTGCAAGTCTTGCAGTATCATTATCAAAAGCTGCCCCCATACCGTCATAGAGCCAATTAGCTGCTTTATCAAAAGATGCATCATTTGCATTTTTGTATCGTGATAATACAAGTTCCGGATCCGAAAATATCGGAGTGACAATTCCGGCACCAGTTTTGTACGCGTAGTCAGTTATTTTTCTGACCAGAGGCAAGGCTTCTAAGGGTGCTGTTATCAATAAATCCTGACCTGGTTTTAATGCTAAACCCGTCTTTACAGCAAGTTCTGCCAACCGATCAACTTGCTTGGGATCAATAGCCGAGGTATCTGACATAATTAAACCTTTATTTTTATACAAGAGTTTTAGTGATTAACTAACCGTTACCGTGATAACTATTACTTATCAATCGACTTTCAAAAATTTATGTTTTTTAAGAGTCAAGCGGACCTAAATATTCACAAATGAATACTCTTTTCCAGACTGAACAACACGGCCCATACCACCTTCTGGCAAATGAAAACCAATCAGTAGTATATCTTCACTCGAGCTTCGGTTCAGTAGCTTCTGTCTCGTTTGTGCTGCCTCTTCCGGGTTTTGGTCAAGTCCATTTAGCCAGTTTGGTCTTTTGAATGCAACATGATGGTCATTTATAGCATCTCCGACTACAAGAGCAGATTGTGACCCATTGGCTATTTCAAAGCTCATATGGCCTGGTGTATGCCCAGGTGTCATCAATGCTAGTATACCTGGTATCGGCTCATCTCCATCATCAAAGAATTCTATTTGATCTTGCAATGCTTCAAACCTGGTTTTAGCACCAACGGCTGTCTCAACTCTACCTTGATCAACTCTGTTAACCGTTTCTGGGTCCCACCAATAATCCCATTCGGTCCTACCAATATGATACATGGCATCAGGAAACAACAAGTCATCAAAATCGTCTAGGACACCCCAGATATGATCCGGATGTGCATGAGTGAAAATAACGTCAGTAATATCTTCAGGTACAAGTCCCTTTTCGCCGAGGCTATCTAGGATGGCGCCCATACCATCCAAAAAATAAACACCTGCACCAACATCAAATAGAATTTTGCGGTTCTCTGTTTCCAACAATGTGACGTTACACTCCCTAACTAATTGATTTCGCGAAAGAGAAAATTCATTAATTATGGGTTCAAGTTCAAGCTGAGGCATTGTGTCGAAGGTTAACCCAGCTGGAAGTGTAATACTTCCGTCACTGATTGTTGTGATCTTTGTCGTCCCAAAGTCAATCTTAGTGTAAGCTATTCTCGGTAAAGCTACTGATAACGGTAAACAGGAAGCTGCCTTAAGAAATGAACGCCTTTTAATAATCATAAGTTTTTCCTGGACCTGTTATATTCTCTATTTGGAGCATGTTTGATAATTTTATGTTCATCAAGTTATTTATCCCAATTCTCTAAAATTACTTTTTTTGGTCCCCTAAAGGCCCAACCCTCAAATTCAAGTGTTTCTTTCAATTGAACATTAGAAAAATTTGAGAAAAATAAAGGAAGTGCAACCTCTGCTATAAGAGTTTTAGATATCCAGGCTCCAGCACAGAAATGAGGGCCAGCACCGAATGAAATAGATGAGCGATTATCTCTTGAGATGTCAAAGTGATCTGGATTTTGAAATATCTCTTCGTCTCGATTTGCTGATCCGAACATAAAAAAGATCATGTCATTTTTATAGAAGTGAACTTCTTTGTAGTTGAAATCTTTAGCTATGCGTCTTGGGGACATACCGATGGGCGACATCCATCTTGCATATTCTTCGAATGCTTGTAGCCAGCTCTTGCTCCCTGACTTTATCATTTTTAATTGTGAGTCATTATTTAGTAATGTTCCAATAGTGCCGGCAATAGCATCACGCGGTTCATTTTGACCTCCTGAGATAGCTAGTTTTATGTTTGCTTTTATAGTCTCCATGGACAAGCCTGCATCGAGTTGACTGGAAAGTAGGGATGGACTGTCATGTAAATTGGGATGCTTCAGCTGTGCATCAATATGGAGGTCAATTGATCGCGTGCAGTCGTCACAATTTTTTGCTACGGCTGGATCTCCAATATAATTGGAGCAACCGTCAATCATCCCTTGGCTTACCCGATCCATCTCCATCCACGTCATCCCACTTAACCCGGTAATAAGCTTCAATGCTTCCGCGGATACTTGCGTGGAGAACTCAGAAACAAGTTCTAATTCCCGTTTATTGCCAATGTTATTTATGATTTTATTTGTTTTCTCGACAAACTGGTTTTTCCAAAAATTTTTAACTGTTTTAGGAGACACAGTAGGGAAGATTGCTTTTCTTTCCGTGATATGTGCATCTCCATCCTTGCGCATCATATTCTGGCCCATTAGCTTAGTCATGAGTCCATCTGGCTGCACAGATGAAAATATCTCGACATTTTTCTCGCAAATGAAAATATCTTGATGTTTTGAGAAAAGTGTTGCGTTAAGCTGCGGTACAAAAGCGATTGGTGAATTTTTTCGAAAATATTTCAGGATCGGATAAGGATCATTCTTAAAGGCCTTGAGATCAATATCGTGAACGTCCGCAGAACTCATAAGAGCGCCATAAAATATGTTTCAATAGCCAAATTCATTGGAACATTCTTCGAAAGATAAGTTTGGTTTATATTCTTTACACCAAGCAACTTCTTCAGGATCCTGTCTTTTTGAATTCGCATCCTTTAGAATATTTATTGCAATCCAAAAAAAGGTTAAAAAAAGGATTAACCTAACTGGACGAAAGATTAACTTTATCATCCACCAAATCATTTTTTTACCATGGATTATTTGAAAAAAAAAGCCAGTTTTATTTCACGAAAGGCGATATCAACTATGAAATTAATCAAACAAGTATTTCTGTTAAATCTCTTCTGTTATAATAAAATTATTATATGCTGAATGAAAATGTGATTTTAGCACAGAATGCCATGATAAAAAAAACCACAGCAGCTATTCTCTACGAAACAAATTCAGATCTAGTTATAGAGAATGTAGATGTAGCGGCCCCTGGGCCAAAAGAAGTTTTTGTTCAAATGGGAGCTGCAGGTGTTTGTCATTCTGATGTGCATGTGATTAGTGGTCAAGCTCAGCAGTTAATGCCCTGCGTCCTGGGTCATGAGGGTGCGGGTCTTGTAACTTCTATTGGCGATGATGTCAGCCGTGTTAGCGTTGGTGATCATGTTATTCTCAGCTGGCTTCCGTACTGCGAAAATTGTTATCAGTGTATCCGTGGCAAGACACATTTGTGCAAAGCTTTTCAAACACCCGTTGGCAACGGAACATTACTTGATGGCTCGTGCAGGTTTTCTAATAAACACGGGCCTATTCGACAGTTGGGTTCGCTTGGATGTTGGTCTGAAAATGTTGTAGTATCTGAGGAATGTTGCGTTCCCATAAATAGGTCTATTCCTTTTGAAATTGCGGCACTTCTTGGTTGTGCGGTAACCACTGGTGTTGGAGCTGTTTTAAATCGTGCAAAAGTGCAAAAGGGAGAAACGGTCGTTGTGATAGGCGCCGGTGGTGTTGGTTTGTCAGTAGTGATGGCGGCAAAATTACAAGGGGCTTCGCAAATTATCTGTATTGATAAAAATAGGAGTATGCGCAACTTAGCGATAGAACTTGGTGCTACAGATTTTCTTGTTGCTAGCCAAGACGCTGATATTTCTAAAAAATTAATTGAGCTTACTGATGTGGGTGCTGATCATGTATTTGAAGCCGTAGGTAAACGAGAACTACAATCTGCTGCGATCAATTACTGTTGTTCTGGTGGTACTGTAACTTTTGTCGGTTTGGACAGCGAGGATGCAACAATTAATTTGGCAACAACGGCTATAACTAGGGCGGAAAAAACAATATCTGGTTCTATATATGGTTCTGCTTGCACTCATAGAGATTTTGCGAGTTATGGTGAGAAATTCCTTAAGGGTGAATTACCGATCGATTTAATGGTAAATCGGCGGTACCAGCTTAATGAAATAAATATAGCAATTAATGATATGCTGGAAGGAAAGCCTGGGAGAGGCGTAATTGTTTTTGATCATTAAATTTATTTGCGACTAGGCCACACGTTGACCTTTTACATATGTCTCTCTTACTTTTATCGTATTCTTATATTCCGTAACTCTGCAAAAATCTGCCCTTAATTTTTCTTTCAAAGCGCCTCTATCTAAAAGGTTGAGAGCCCGCGCTGGATTACGTGTAACTGTTCTTATACCAGCAGCTAAATTACCCCAGAGTGAACCCAGTTTAAATGCTGATAAAAACAGAGCAGATGGAATATAATCAGAGGAAATTATGTCAATTAAATCTATTTCAGCCAGTTCGATGGCAGACACATTTCCGGAATGAGATAAGCCTCTCATCAAATTTGGTGCACCCAGAATTGTTAGAATACCCAAATTTTTACATTCAACTGCAGCTTCCTTTGTTGTAGGAAACTCTGCCAGTGATATACCTAAGTTTTTTGAATTTCTAACATGCTCTACAGTAGTGTCATCATGCGAAGCTTTGATGGCGCCAAATGAATTGGCAGATTCTATTGCCGCTTCTAGATTTATCTGCCCATGTTTTTCCTTTACTGCAAGTAACTTTTCATAATGAAATTTATACTGTTCCTCATTTAAGTTATTTTTCCCAATAATGTATGACTTAAATTTCTCTAAGTCGCAAAATTGCCTTTGACCGGGTGTGTGGTCCATTATGCTTACTAATTTCACAAGAGACATTTCTTTAAAGCTCTCCAATTCTTCGACCAGTGTTTCTGAACATACTTCCGCACGTAGATGCACTAAGTGATTAATTTTTAAATTATCTTGGGCTACAAGTGCTTCAATAGACGCAGCAACTTTTTGTGCATATTGCAAATATCTATCCTTACCTGACGGTACCGTTCCAGTGCGCAGGGCATCAAATACTGTTGTTATGCCAACACTCGCTAGTTCTGAGTCATGAGCTATTATAGCGTTTTCTAAAGGCCAATTTATTTTTGGTCTAGGCTCTATGTGCCTCTCAAGATTGTCTGTATGGAGCTCTACTAATCCAGGAATTATATAGTCTTGTTCAGCATCAATCGCTCCAGCAGCGTTAGTATTTTTTTCAGATACTTCACAGACTTTACCATTGCGACAAATTATTGTTCCCGATATAATCTCATCTTCTAAAACTAATCTTGCGTTAGTGAAAATTACTTGGTTAGTCATAAAATTTTTACCTACTTGCTATTTATCAAAGTTAAGATGTGAAAGTTAAACTTTTATGAAGTTCAATCGATTTGCTATTTACTTCATTCCGGATCAGATCGAGCTTGCACAACTTGGCGCAAGTTGGCTCGGTTGGGATATAATTACCGCTCAAGAGGTAAGGCAAATTGAACTGAGCGATTTTGATATAAAAAAATTCACTCAGCAGCCAAAAAAATATGGGTTTCATGCTACTATAAAAGCACCCTTTAGAATGAAAGGTTCCAAAACATCTACTGAGCTGATTAGTGCTTTTGATGAATTTGCCGAAATATGTCCTCCAGCAATCCTCGAAGGTTTGGAGGTTAAAAAATTGGGAGACTTTTTGGCTTTTCGGCCAGTAGGCTCTGAAGAAAAGCTGAATTCTCTCGTTGCAAATGTAGTAGAGCATTTTGATTGCTTTCGTGCTCCACTTACACAGAAAGAAATTGCGAAAAGAAGGAGGGCAAAGCTTACCACTATCCAAGAAGCACTTATGAAAAAATGGGGATATCCGTTTGTTATGAGTGAATTTCAGTTTCATATCACTCTTACAGGTCCACTCTATCCAAACGATGTTGATATGGCATACTCTGCAGCAAGGTCTCATTTTGGAGAGACTATTAAAAAACCTTTTAAAGTAAATTCTCTTTGCCTTGCCGGAGAGGATGAGAATGGTAGATTTCATTTAATTAAGCGCTTTGAATTATTGGGATAAATAGAGGCGATAATTTTTGAAACTGCATCTTCCACAGTAGTTTCATTTCTGATTATTAGCGGGGAAATACCATTAGGTATAGTAAAGCTAGAACGAGCAAGTCGCGCTTCAATTTGGGTCTTACTTTCCCTTCCTCGTTTCTCTAAACGCTCCGCTAATACTTTATCTGAGGCAGTAATTAAGATTACTTCGTAATATTCAAATTTATCGGATAGCTGATCCAGTATTGACCTTGAGATGTTTGCAATTAAACTCTTTCCAGCATTAATTTCATCAAAAATTGTAATTGGGAGTCCGTATTTAAGACCGTGTGCGGACCAGCTGAATGCAAAGCCTCCATCAAGCTCAAGTTTTTGAAAAGCGTCCAACTTTATATTATAGCTATCTTCACCACCAGCTTTTTGCTGTTGTCTTGTTATATATCTTTTTACTCGCTTAATATTTGGTAATTGCTCACAGCAAGCATCGATAATTGTGTCTTTACCGCTGCCTGATGGTCCTACGACTGCTAAAAACCTGCCTTTACGCATCGCTGCCATTTATATCGGGAGTGAATTTCTTAACGTCTATTTCTCTATCACAAATTAGTTCACGTGCCTGTTGGTCATGAAAAATGCCTACGATTGCGGTACCTTTGTTTTTAGCTCGATTAATGAGCGAAATTACAATATCCCTATTGTCTTTATCAAGGCTCGCAGTTGGCTCGTCCAGAAGTAACGCTGGAAACTCATAAGCAAAACCTCTTGCGATATTTACCCTTTGCTGTTCTCCTCCGGAAAATGTAGTTGGAGATAACTGCCATAATTTTTTTGGTATGTTTAGTTCTTCCAACAATTCTTCGGCTATTTCCAAGCTTTCAGTCTCCGGTTTGCCGATGCTAAGTAATGGCTCAGCCACAACCTTAAGCGTAGGCACCCTTGGTACTACTGTTAAAAATTGACTAACATATCCTAATTTTCTCTTGCGGACTTCTAATATTTCACGCGGTTCAGCCGTGGTAAGGTCGATACCATCGACCAAAATTGAACCACTGGTTGCTAAATAGTTGCCATAGATCATTCTCATCAGAGTTGATTTGCCTGAACCTGATGCTCCAACTAGCGCCACACACTCTCCAGGACTTATGTTTAAATTTGCATTTTCAATTACTGAAATTATCGCATTCTGCTGATTAAATAGCTTAAATTTTTTCGATACACTTCTGAGTTGGATCATTGTTCTAAGTTACTTTTGCTTTTAAAATTATCTCATACTTGTAATACAGAGCTTACGAGTAGTTGCGTGTATGCATGCTGAGGATCATCAAGGACTTGATCTGTCAGACCCGATTCAATAACATGTCCGGATTTCATCACCATTAAGCGATCAGCAAGCAGTCGAACTACAGCAAGGTCATGGGTCACAATAATAGCGCTTAGGTTCATTTTTATTACAAGACTTCTAAGTAAATCCAAAAGGCGCGCTTGGACTGACACATCCAGCCCACCTGTCGGTTCGTCCATGAATACTAAGCGTGGGCCGGTTACCAAATTTCTTGCTATTTGTAATCTTTGTTGCATGCCCCCACTGAAGGTAGATGGACGATCGTCTATCCGGTCGGTTGATATCTCAACCTGGTCGATCCAAGAGAGGGCATTCTCCCTTATATGTCCATAGTGGCGTTCGCCGACCGCCATCAAACGTTCTCCAACATTTCCCCCAGCGCTTATACTCATTCTCAGGCCGTCTCGTGGATTTTGATGTACAAAAGCCCAATCAGTTCTTCCCAACATGCGCCTATCAGGCTCATTCATTAAAATAGTATCTACTAAACCATCAGTTTTTGTATTGTAAAAAACGGACCCTTCGTCAGGTTGTAAGTGACCTGCTAAGCAATTTAACAAAGTAGACTTACCTGATCCACTTTCGCCAACAATGCCCATAACTTCACCTGGGTGGAGATTAAAAGATATTCCCGAGCATCCTATTTGAGTGCCATAATTCTTTTTAAGATTTTCAACTTTCAGTAAGGGCGTCATGGGAGCTCTCTTTGATCATCAGGTTTGCTAACTTCTCCATGCTTCGCGATCATCTTTTGACAATAATCTGTATCAGAACAGACAAACATACGCCCTCCTTTATCGTCAATGATCACTTCATCCAGATAGGAGCTGTCACTGCCGCACAAATTACATTTATAATCCGCTTTACTCGGCTCGAATGGATAATCTTCAAAGTCAAGTGAGCGAACTTTTGTAAAGGGAGGCAGAGCGTAAATGCGTTGCTCCCTACCTGCTCCAAATAGTTGTACCGCTTCCATCTCCATTTTAGGATTATCAAACTTAGGAATTGGAGATGGATCCATTACGTATCTATCTTCAACTTTAACTGGGTAGGCATAAGAAGTTGCAATAGCTCCATTTATAGAGATGTCTTCGTAAAGTTTAACGTGCATTAAACCATATTCTTGCAACGCATGCATTTTCCGGGTTTCACTTTCCCTGGGCTCCAAAAAGCGTAGTGGTTCCGGAATTGGCACCTGGTATACTAGTATTTGGCTGTCCATTAGCGGTTGTTCTGGTATTCTATGGCGTGTCTGAATAACAGTAGCTTCTTCAGTATTTTCGGTTGTTGGTATCTTTGCCGTTTTCTCAAAAAACTTGCGAATGGATACAGCGTTAGTTGTATCATCGGCTCCTTGATCAATTACTTTAAGCCTATCTTCTGGGGTTAAAATTGAGGCACTAACTTGAACTCCCCCAGTGCCCCAACCGTATGGCATCGGCATTTCCCGGCTTGAAAAAGGTACTTGATAACCAGGTATAGCAAGACCCTTCAATATAGCGCGTCGGATCATTCTTTTTGTTTGTTCATCAAGATAGGCAAAATTGTAATCCACTATTTGCCCTCCTGTTTTTTGTTTTGATCTGCGGCCTTCCTGAGTTTACGTACTAATTCGATTTCAGATTGAAAATCCACGTAATGTGGAAGCTTTATATGCTCTAGAAAGCCAGTTGCTTGAATATTGTCACAATGATACAAGACAAATTCAGCGTCTTGGGCAGGGGCGTTTTTATTTTCTTCGCCTAGTTCCTTCCAACGCATTGCTCTGTCAACTAAAGCCATGCTAATTGCTTTCCGCTCAGTTTGTCCAAAAACGAGTCCATATCCTCGTGTAAATTGTGGTGGCTCCTTTTTAGAGCCTACGAATTGGTTTACAGTTTCACATTCAGTGACTTCAATTTCACCAATTTCAATAGAAAAGCCGAGTTCAGGGATGTCCATTTCAACGCTACAAATTCCAATTCGCAGTTCGCCCACAAACGCATGATTTCTTGCGTAGCCCCGCTGTGTGGAATAAGCCAATCCAAGCAAAAAGCCTTCGTCACTTCTGGATAATGCTTGGAGCCTAATGGCTCTATTGGCAGGAATCTCTAGTGGTTCCCGTGTTAGGTCAGGCGGATCACTACCATCATCGTTTTCAGTTTGAATGAGACCCTCTCTATTCAAAAATTCGGTTATATGTGGTGTAGACTTGGCTTCAGTTTTTTGTGATTGAGCTTTGGTTCTATTTCCTTCAGCGGCCAACTTAAAATCTAGCAAACGGTGTGTGTAATCAAATGTTGGGCCGAGGATTTGTCCGCCAGGTATATCCTTAAATGTCGCACTTATTCTGCGCGTACATTGCATTGAGTCAGTATTAATTGGCGCAGAATATCCAAAACGTGGCAAAGTTGTTCTATAGGCTCGAATTAAGAATATAGCTTCAATTAAATCGCCTCTTGATTGCTTAATGGCTAAAGCGGCGAGATCGGGATCGAATAAAGACCCTTCGGACATAACCCTGTTCACAGCCAAAGAGAGTTGCTCTCTTATCTGATCTACACTTAGCTCGAGAACATTTTCGTCACCCCGTCTGAGCTCAGAGAGCCAGGCGTGCGCATTATCAATTGCTTTTTCGCCACCTTTGACTGCTACATACATCTTATGTCTCCACCAACCTAGTCGATCTTGGAAGACCTGATAATTTATCATCGCAGCACAGAAAAAAGTCTAACCCCATTGGATAAAGTGACTGGTTAAAGTGCAGTAATTCTTTGTCGGGGATTGTAAGTTCAATTGACGTTTTTATTCCTGGGCCTCTTAAATTCACGCCTAGGTTTTCCAATTTCTCTGTTTCTAAGATTATTGTTGCAGATCGATCGGGGTATTCCTCAGTTCCACATTTGAACTGTGATAATGGTTTTATGTCCTTCCAAGTTCCAATCACAAAATCCGCCTCTGTGGGTAACGAAAAAGTCGCATTGGTGTGAAAGACTATCCAATCGCGCACAAATTCTCTGTCATATTTTCCCAACAAAGATATTTTTGTTTCTGGATCGCACAAAGTAAGAATGATATTGGAGGTGGAAATTGATAATGGTTCAGGTCCAAATCCTCCAGTTAGAGTTCTAATTTCTCCTGGTTTTGCCATTGCCATCATTATCTCTCGAAAGTTGAGAGAACTTTGTATGGGCAGATTAGTATAACCGCCTCGTAATGAAGACTTTTCCATCACTAAGACTTCCTAGCTAGTGTGAAAAAATCAACCTTTGTCGCTTCTGCTTTAGATGCTAAATCTTTTTTATTCTTTTTATGAATTGCATCCAAAGGTTTGAGGATTTTTTGTTCAATTAACTTTTTATGTGAGGTTTGCATAAATGCATCTACTAACGCGGCAATGGTTGCACCCTCGGTTGATCGGCCTTGTATATAGCCATAGCCTTGCTCTCCTGTTTGTAGTCCCACTGAACATCGAGATACCGTGATTTCACCCAAATTAAATGAATTTCCAGTGCCTCCAGATCGTCCGCGGACCATAACAGTTCCAATCTCTGGTTTTCTAAAAAATTCATACTCGGCGTTAATCTTTAATTTTTTCCAAAGTGTGGAGAGAGAATCCAAGTCAGATTTAGCCAATATTGATAACCACTCTTTCCTAGACCAATTTTTTTTTTGCATTTTTGTTAACCGTAGACAACTAGACAAATCTAAATTATCACTAAACTGTTTTTATAAAAAAGAAAAGTAAAGTTTTTGTAACATGGGAAAACTAGGACTTTGGCAATCAATTGCTGAAATGTTACTTGATGACATAGGTCAAAAAAAATTAAAAGCGGGTGAAAAGCTTCCTACTGAGCTAATGTTATCAAAGCGTTTTGGAGTAAATCGGCATACGGTTCGAAGAGCGCTACAGCACCTTGCTGAGAAAGGAATAGTTTGGTCAAAGCGTGGAAGTGGTGTCTACCTTAAGGCGCCGCCAACGGAATATCCGATTGGAACTAGGGTTCGGTTTTCACAAAATTTAACACTAGATGGGAGGCTTCCTACACGCAAAACTCTTACTCTTGAGATAAGAGCAGCCTCGGTAGAAGAAAGAAACGCTCTCAACGTAGTTGATAATGGAAAAGTACTGGCCTATTCAGGCATTTCTTTTGCAGACGGTCAGCCGATAGCTCTTTTTAACTCCATCTTTGACCCACTGCGCTTCGGTCGTTTAATTGAGCGTATAAAAGTGAATAATTCAGTTACAAAATCATTAAATGACTGTGGTATAACAGATTACACTAGAGCATGGACCAAAATAACAGCTCATTTGGCAGATCCCGTTAAGGCCAATCATTTGCAAATTAATGATGGCCAACCACTTTTATGCACAACGAGTTTAAATATTGCCCCAGATGGTACTCCTATCGAATATGGAAAAACCTTCTTTTCAGCAGAACATGTTGTTTTGAGCCACTCGGATGATCTGTCATATTCTTGATACATCATTGATTTACAGGCGAAGAAAACGGGAAAAGTATGTCACTAACATTTAAGAATGCAAAAGTTTTATGGTCTGGAGGGTTTTCCCAGGAACCTATTTCAATGTCTGGTGATAGGATTGTTGATGGTAATTTTAAACCCATCGATCTCTCAGGTTACTTAATTCTACCAGGCATTGTAGATATGCATGGCGATGCCTTTGACCATCATATTGCGCCAAGGCCTAGTGCCCCTCTGGATATTTCTCTAGCATTCCCACGGATAGATATAGAACTGGCCTCGAATGGAATAACGACTGCCTAGCTTGCAAAAAGTTGGTCATGGGAAGGAGGGCGCAGGAGCCCTGAGCATGCGAAAGAGTTTGCTGAGTTGCTAGATAAATATCGCCTAAAATCCTTGACGGATCTGAGACTTCAGCTGCGATGTGAAACTCATACTGTCGATAGCTTACGGGACCTTTTGCATTCAATAAAAAAATTTAAGATTGATTACTTAGTGTTTAATAATCATCTCGCTGATGCGATGGGAGTCTTAAGCAAGAGTGATGACGCTTTTGCAGCTTGGGCTGCGCAGGTGGGAAAATCCTTCTTAGAGCAAAAAGAAACCGTTTTACGCTATAATGATATAAGAAATTCAGAAGTGAATCAATATCTTCTAGCTATTATGGAGCACGTAAAAAAATACGACCTTGTTGCAGGGTCTCACGATGATCCAGATAAAAAGACACGGAGATATTTCTCGGAACTTGGTGCAAAAATATGCGAATTTCCACTAAGTATTGAGGCAGCCAACGAAGCAAAAAGAAAAAATGAGCCCGTATTAATGGGTGCTCCAAATGTTTTGCGAGGTGGCTCTCAATCTGGAAATATTGCTGCTGAAGATCTCATCAAAAATGGGCTTTGTGACGTCTTAGTGTCGGACTACTATTATCCAAGTCTATATTTAGCTGCATTAAAACTTGTGCGCGAACGAGTTCTTACCTTGGAACAAAGTTGGGATTTAATTTCGCGTAATCCTGCTCGCATTATGAGGCTTGATGACGTGGGTGAACTAGCTTTTGGCAAACGGGCTAACATGGTAATCGTTGATCGATCTAACATGGCTATCGAGGCTACAGTTAGCAAAGGAAAGTTTGCATTTGTGAGCGGAAAGTTTATGGATAGTTTTATCTTCCAAAACATTGGCATAAGCACTGTTGCTGCTTAAATGGTGGCTACCCGTATTTGTCTACAAATGCTTCGGCAGATAAATTTCTAAAATCCGGCAAGCATTTTTCTATTTTGTTATGATCCCAGTCCCACCATGCCAGTTCAATCATTTTGTTTGCTAATGTGGGGGCAAGCCTAACTCGAAGAGGTTTGGCAGGGACCCCTGCAACGATGGTATATGGGGAAACATTTTTCGTAACAATTGCACCCGAGGCTATAACGGCACCATGTCCTATTGTTATATCTGGCTTAATTTGTGAATTATGTCCCAACCAGGTATCATGCCCGATATATGAAATGCGGTTCTCTCTTTTTTCAAACCATGCATTATCAGCAGCGGCGTTATCCCAATAGTCATCCGAACGATACTGAAAGTGATGCAGACTTGCGCGGTCTAAAGGATGATCAGAAGCGCCTATTCGGACAAAGCTTGCTATATTCGAAAACTTTCCTACAGATGCGTTGGCAATATCTGCGTATCTGTCACAATATGAGTAATCACCAATTATAGAGTTTTTTATTCTCGAGCCCCTGCCAATCTCGCAGTAACGCCCAAAGGTGCTGTCTATAAATTCCACACCTTCATGAATGTACGGAGTTTCGGATTTTAATCTCGCCATTATGTTTAACAGAGGAACTTAACTGTCCAAGGATCCCTTGATCAATCGCTGTCGGATTTTTCCTGATAGCCAGTCAGTAGCTGTGACCAGTAATATTATTAATATAATGTAATAAGTCACCTCTTCCCAATTACTTTGAGTGATAATTGCCTGAGTAAGCATCAGGCCTATACCTCCACCGACCATCGCGCCGATGACCGTTGCACCACGGATATTTGATTCAAAGTAATATAAAATTTGACTGAGTAAAACCGGGGTAATTTGCGGGATAACTCCAAAACGATAGCGCTGTATATTGCGCGCTCCCGTTGACTGTACTCCGTCTATCTGCTTGCTGTCGACATTTTCTAGTGCCTCTGAAAAAAGCTTTCCAAATGTACCGGTGTCAGTAACAACCATGGCTAGGGCCCCAGTTAGTGGACCGGGTCCGAAAGCGCGTGCTAAGATTATTGTCCATAATAAATGATCTAAGCCTCTGGTGAAATCGAATATCCGCCGGAAAAAAAACCTAATGGGCTGTAAAGGTGTAATATTTTTCGCTGCCAAGAAAGCAAGAGGGAAGGCTACCAAGGCAGCTCCAAATGTACCCAAAAAAGCCATTAAGATAGTTTCTCCGATCGCCCAAGCAACATCGGAGTGTCTCCACATTTTATTGTACCAAAAGTCTCTCATTATCTTTGGTAGCTCTCCATTAAATGCTAGTGAGGCTAATTCAGATATACTTTTCCCATGATATTGGCTGTCCAGTGTAAAGAAGAATAATTCCCAGCCATAAAAATATCTGAATACTTCCGTACGATTTCGGGTAATTGTGAGGCGACCTGCGTCCGTTGTAATAGTAACTCGGTTTTTTGACTGATTTATCCACTCTGGTAAGGGTCCATCTGGAAATTCCGCCTGTACACCACGTAAACCAGGTTCAGCCCAAATTCTACCGTAATTAGGTACCTCATATACAACATCTTTTTCACCAAAATAGATCAAATGCCCGTTGCCGAGATTTACTTTGCTTGTGCTGCCTAATTCTATCCACTCCGGTGCTTCTCCCGATGGATATCTACCTTTCTTTTCACCTTCAATTGATATTGAAATATCGCCTTTTCGGTTATCACGAGTGACATGCACTTTATGGCTATACATGTCCCCCACTAAACTTTTTGCGTTTTTTAGCGACCCTCGCTCACTCAGGCCTAAGATATCGAAGGAAATAAAAACATACGTGAGGTACGCCAAAATAGCGATTGGAATACCAAATGCCCAAGCACGTTTAAAATAAAAAAGCTCGTATACATCTGACTTAAGGGTTTCTGTATTATTTACATTCATAGTAACCCCTCAGATTTTCTGCCATGTGTCAAACGATCCCGCAATATTCCAGACAGCTGATCAACAATAACAATGGTTAAAAACAAAAGTACAAAAATAGCACCAGCTTCGTCGTATCGACCTTTACCCCACGAAATCGCATTTTTTAAATCATAACCAATTCCACCGGCACCAACAAAACCTAGAATAGCAGAAATACGAATGTTGATCTCAAACCGTAATAGGGCATAACTGAAATAGTTGGGCGAGACTTGTGGTACAACGCCAAGTAGCATTTTTTGCACCCAACTTGCACCCACAGAGGATAATCCATCAAGGGGCTGAAGTGATGCATTTTCGTTAACTTCTGAAAATAATTTTCCAAGTGCTCCTGTTGTGTGAAAGGTGATGGCAATCATGGCTGGGACAGGGCCACCACCAAGAATAAAAATTAATACAAGCGCTATCACAAAATCAGGAATTGCTCTCATAACGTCTAAGATACGTCTAAAAACTGGAATTAGCCGAGGCCACTTTGCCATGCCTTGCGTTGCGAGCATTGACAACATTATAGCGAATATTGATGCCACCAAAGTTGCTGCAGCCGCTATGTTGATCGTCTCTATTAGAGATGGAAAGAATTTTATGAAAAGACTGGGAATTTTTTCTGCTTTTTCATTAGCCTCTGAAATCACTTCTCCGGGAAAGTCAAAGACGTTCGTAATACCCGCCCAAAAGCCGCCTGCATTCCTGCTGTCTACAACATTGAAGCCAGATATCATAAGAACGATAAAAACACCAAGTAGAATAGCGCTATATGTGCGGCGTTTTTTATAAGCCCGAAATAGTCTGCTTCGTATTTTTGAGTTGAGGTTATTTCAGACATTACATTCCTAAAGAATAGGTAGGCCTAGATTAATGAGGCCTACCGATCAGATTTTACTTTTTACTTTGATTTTAGCTTACGTGCTTCTACGATGATTTCGTATGCCTCATGACCTATCGGCATAACTCCCAATCGTTCACCAGCAAAAACCCCGTAAGCGCATTCAGGATCCATTGAATGTAAACTTGCGGTTAAACCCGTGATCTTAACCTTAACGTCAGATGGAAGATCTTTTCTTATAACAACTGGACCCTCTGGAATTGGCTTTGACTGCCAAATTTGTACCATGTCATTCATATCAACAAGGCCAGCGTCCACTGCTTTCCTTAACGCACCAGCATTGAAACCGTCTTCCCAATCACCAAGCCCATCGGCCCAAGTAACGCCTCCGTCTACGTCGCCATTGTTAACCGCTACAATCGTCTGCTCATGACCACCTGTAAACTTTACCTCACCGAAATAGTCACCAGAATCCATTGTGGCACCAGTTGCTTGTGGTATTTCGATTGATGGTATTAAATATCCGGAAGTTGAGTTCGGATCACCGAAACCAAAAACTTTTCCCTTCATGTCATCAAGGGATGTTATACCGCTATCTTTTCTGGCAAAACCAATTGAATAATAACCGTAGCCACCATCCATATTGACTGCAACTAGGATGGGTTCTACTGCTTCGGGATCTGCGATAAAGGTTTTGGCGTAACCTGATGCGCCCAGCCAAGCCATATCAATAGTACCACCCAAAAGACCCTGGATTACGCCATCGTAATCAGCAGGTGCAAATATTTTTGTGGGAACGCCGAGTAGATCTTCGGCTTTTTCACGAAAGCATTCATTATTTGTTAAGCGATCTTGTGCGTTTTCTCCACCTAATATTCCAATACGAAACTCAGATATTGAGTGACCACCCGCAAATGCAGCGGTTGATAACGCTGTAGAAGCGATAAGCGCTGATAGTAATTTCTTCATAATTTATCTCCGATATTGCCCGCTGTATTTTTCATGGGCTGATTGAAATTAAACTGAAACAAGATTAAGCTCTCTTATTTCAGTCGATGTTGCCGCCTCGGAAAAATCAGAGCCAGCACCATATATTTTGCGAGCTACTTCGGTTGTCAGTTCGGACGGTGTCCCGTCAAAAACTACATTGCCATTTCGCATACCAATCACACGATCACAGTATCTTCTCGCAGTATCTAACGTGTGAAGGTTCGCAATCACAGTTCGTCCATCTTCGTCGTGTATGCGACGAAGAGTTTCCATAACGATTTGTGCATTCATTGGATCTAAAGAGGCAATTGGTTCATCTGCTAAGATTATTTTTGGGTCTTGCATAAGTGCTCTTGCTATCGCAACTCTTTGTTGCTGCCCACCAGAAAGCGCTTCTGCTCTTTTGGCGGCGTGCTCTGCAACTCCAAGTCGGCCCAAGATTTCAATGGCAGTATGTATATCAGACCTTGGATATAAATTGAAAAAGGTGGCGAAAGTAGATCTTCTATTCAATGTGCCATGAAGCACATTGCTTACAACATCCATACGGGGGACTAAATTGAATTGTTGAAAGATCATTGCGCAATTCGATTGCCATTTTGCTTTTGCTGCGCCTTTTAAGTCTGATACTGACAAACCATCGAAAGAAATACTCCCGGAGGTTTGCGTCTCTAGCCGATTTATCATGCGTAAGAGAGTAGATTTTCCTGCTCCAGAAGCTCCAATTATGCCAAGCATTATTGGTTTCTCTACGTCAATTGAGACTGAATTTACAGCAATATTAGACCCGAATTTTTTAGTCAGGTTACTTATTTTTAGCATGATTCCCCCGTGCGTAGTTCGGACCTATCTCAACATTGTTGTACTTTTGTGAAGTTTTTGTTAAATTTATATGACGGTTCAGGTTATTCTTTCTTCAACAAAATTGGATTGGACCAAGCTTTCTTATTTGCCTGATCGACCGCAGTAACTCTAACCCATCCCCCTTTTAAAAACCGGCTTAATGAAAGTGAAATTTTTGTAATAGACTCCCCATGATGGGCAGTAGCTGCGGAACCTTGGCCTTGCAGAATAACACTGCTAACAGCACTTGTATGAATGTTAATTTTTTTCTCTGATATTGAGATATTTTTAAGCTCAGGGCCTTGGCTTGAATAAAATGCACCGGATTTTAATGCTTTCAAAAGATATTCAGGTTCATTTTCTTCTGATTTCACCATTAGCCATCCACCGAAGTGATCTGGTTCTGTAAAATGCGCATCGTCAGTAGCAATAAGATTTAATCGCCTGTTGTTAGAGAGTAATAAATCAAGGGTGTGAAAGCCATCCGCCCGGTCTGCCCCTACAGCACATCCATGGTTATAAACCTCAACTGCGTGCGCTGCAGATATTGAAAGTGCATCCTTAAAGCTCAGTCCGGACCAATGTGGGTGCGCAATAGCAACAAAGGCTCCTGCTTTGGCTGCCCGCAAAGCTATTTCTGGACCACTCTCTTGATCTCTAATAGGTAGAAAATGTGGGGAGTTGGATGGTTTAAAATCAGTTGGAAGTCCTACTGCCAGTATATGCCAAAGTTCACCATTCTCCAATGCACCGGAATGCAGCTCTGCACCGATAAGCGTTGTGAAATTCTCATCTCTAAAGCCGGACGTATCTGTTAAAGGATAATCGTAAAGTCCGATAAAATGATCGGTAACGGAAATAAAGTCATATCCTTGGTTTTTGTATCTTCGGCATACTTCGCCTGGGTCTAGCAACCCGTCGGACAAATTTGAATGAGTATGTATATTTCCTCGCCAGAACTTTCCAGGATTTTCAAATGCAGATAAATTCATAAACGGTTCTTTATATTACAATATAATAAGGAAGTTAGATATGTATTGTAACCTTATTATGAACGAATTAATTCTAATTGATTTGAATGTACTATCTTACCATTTGATATTGTTGCAACGACAGAGGCATAGTTATTTTCATGCCAATTTAGTAGTAATAAATCTGCTCTTTTGCCAACTTCAACTACTCCCCTATCCTCTAAATTCATTGCTGACGCTGGCCCGCTGGACACCAATCTCCAGAGATGTTCTAAAGGGGCGCGTTGATCTCGGTATAATTTATGAATTGAACCAAGCAGCGCTGGGTAATAATAATCTGATGCAAGTACGTCACACAACCCGTCTTCGACCATATCACCGGCATTAACAGACCCTATATGGCTGCCACCTCTTAAAACGTTAGGTGCGCCAAAAACAATGAAGTCATTACCATTCTTTGCATTTCTTGCTACCTGAGCGGTCATTGGGAATTCTGCAGTTTTGGCTCCAAGCTCTCGGAAGAAATCTCTAGTTTCATGCTGTGTATCATCATGGCTAAGCATTGGTATGTTTTTACTATTTGCTATTTTCGCAAGTTCTTTTATTTTGCCTGGAACTTCGCTCTTTCTCTCCCAAATTTGTCCCAGCCTAGCTAGATACTCTTTTTCGCTCATGCCAGATCTTTTAAGATTTGAGCTAATTCGAGTGAGCAATCTTGGATCATTCAAATCAGCTGCCTTGAAGCCTTCGGAATGTTCAAACGGTTTCTCCTGAAGTGTGGTATTGAATGGTCGCATAGTGATAGAAGTATGGTCATTAAATGCCAATGCCGGGGGTAAAGAATTTGAAAACGACTTTTCTATAAGTTCAATTGCTTCAAATGCGAAAGTTTCCCATCTTATTTGGATTCTGTTTTCAACAGACAAACGCTCTGAGAATTTATTGATATAGGATATAAGCTCAGATGACTTGCCAGTCGATCTCAGACCATCCTCCCAACTGAAGGTTATTGCGTGATAGGCTGTAGTAATCCCATTGGTAGAAAGCTGTTTATCAGTTTCAGATATTGCAATGTTCAATGGAATTTCCACACCAGGTCTGGGCATTATTTGCCTTTCGAAAGCATCCCCATGGACGTCAATCAGTGAGGGCGTTAACAGTAAATTTTTACCATTGATTATAATTTCGCCATTAAGTTTATCTCCAATTTCACTAATCAAACCATTTTCTATTAACACACATGTTTCGATAGTACCTGTTGGGAATAAAACGTTGGCTCCTTGAATAAGAATTGACGGAAAATTCATCGATTAAATTCACACTCTTTCTGATTACCTAATTATTGGTCATTAGCGATTGATAATTTTTTGTCTGGCATAATTACTGATTTGCTCAATTCCTAAAACAAGTATGAAAATCATTCCGATAATGACCATTGCTCTATCATATGAGAAAAAATTGAATAGGCTTTGTAATTGCAAGCCAATACCTCCTGCACCAACTATACCCAAGACTACAGACGATCTGACTGCCTTTTCGAAAGCAAATAGTGAGGTAGCAATGAAACCTGGCATCGCAGCTGGAATAACTGCAGAAAAAACGGCGTCCACTTTTGTCGCCCCACAACATTCCAGAGCTTCGGCAGGGCTCTTATCGACCTCCTCCATTTCTTCGGCAAAAAATCGTCCACAAAATCCAATAGTGTCCACCATTATCGCAAGCGTGCCCGCAAATGCCCCCAGACCAACTACAACAACAAAAATGATTGCCCAAACGAGGTCTGGGACTGTTCTGAAGAAAGCAATTATTCCCTTTGACAAAACCTGTATTGGCCTAAGATAAGGCGACGTAAACAGCAAATCCTTAGAAGCTAGTAATGCTAGTACAAATCCAAAAATTACACCTAATATGGTACCAGCAAAAGCCATTTGAATTGTTTCTACCAGTGCAGCTAAATATCTGAAGAAGGCATCCCAAGTAATTCGGTGTTCTGAAAAAGGTGGAAAAGCCCTTCTCAGAAAATCCATAAGGTATTCTGGGCTTCCAATTAATTTTGAGAAAGAAAAACCAGATCCTGAAAAAGACCAACCAGAAAATAGTGCAAAAAGTACCAAACATAATATGTAAAAATGTAATTTGGGAGGCAAGCGTCGCGGTGCATCATCCATATTCACTTATAAGATCCTCCGATTTGAGTGTATCTGTTTTTTCGTTTAAGCTGATATTCCCGTTCTTTAAGGCAATGATCCTATCGGCATAGTCCAAGGCTTGATCTGTATTGTGAGAGGTGAATAAGAGCGTGATTTTCTTTTCCTTACATAGCTTAAAGAACAAACTCATTACTTGTTGGCCTGCAATAGGGTCAAGACTTGCAGCTGGCTCATCTGCTATAATTAGTTCTGGATCTTGCATCAGAGCACGCGCAATTGCGACCCGTTGAGATTGGCCTCCAGAAAGCGAGTCAGCTCTCTTGAGCGCTAATGACTCCAGCCCTACCATTCTTAGACAATTGATAGCCTTTGATCTAACAGAATTTGGTGCAGTAACATGAGCCCAACGACCAATCGCTGAAAGTGGCAACATAGATTTATTATTCGCTTCTCCGATTGAACCGTGAATCACATTTGAAAGTACCGACAGTCGTGGAACAAGGTTGTGCTTCTGGAATACAACGCCAACGTTAGAGCGCATTTTCCGAAGCTTTAACTGCGACATGGAATTAACTCTATTATCGAATATGTCTATTGACCCGCTGTCAGGTTTTGTTAAAAAAAGTGCGCATTTTATCAAAGTAGACTTGCCGGCCCCGTTGGACCCGATAATAGACAGCGCTTCACCTTTCGGAACCTCGAAATTTAAGCCGTCGAGAACCATTTTGCCATTATATGATTTTCTTAGATCAGCGATCTTTAATACTATCATTTTTAACCCAAAAGCAGTCTTGGATTGAGAAAATCCAAGACTGTTGGAGAAAGTGTTTGTCTGTAGTTAGTCTAAATTAAATTCAGGCATGCCTGCGGCAACATACATCTCTCTTACTACGTCGTAGTCTGAGTCATTTACAGGAACTAACCTAGTGCCTTCGTACTTGGAATGGGCTGCCGTACCGTCGTTAGCATCGACGCCTCTGAAAAGAGCTTCCAACAACATTTTTTCATTCTCGACAATTGCGTTTTTGATGGTGTTATATTCTTCACCTTTGATATGACCGCCCGCCATTATCATGTCCATGGGTAGGTCGCCTGAGCGAAGTAATACTTTGTAATCACCATTTCCGGTAGGTTCTTTACTTCTGCTATATTTTATCCAACTTCTAACATTTGTCGCCAGACCATCTGTGTCACCGCGAACCATTGCCGGATGTTGTAGAGATTTACTGGTAAAGACTGCTTCGATATCCGTAAGGGGATCGATGCCATAGTCCTTTAGTAGTTTCATGGGGCAAAAGTGATATGAAGTAGATCCCTGTTTGAAGGAAATTTTCTTACCTTTAAGGTCTGATGCTTTGGTGTATCCATCGGCTGTTTTTACCACAATCCCACAGTAATAATCAGGGCGTGCTATACCTATCATTGCTTCACCATTTGTGAGTTTGTTTATGGCTACATACTCCGCGGGTCCGGTAAATGCTAAATCTACTTCGCCGGCTCGCATCGCTTCTGCTGCTCCTGTGTGACTAGCAACTTGTATCAATTTCATCTCTGCGTTTAATATCGATGCCAATGCTTCTGCTAACGGGCCCCATTCAGATACCATTTCTTCCATAGATTCGGCATCCGTTACAGTCATCGTGTAGGTTTTACCATGTGATCCAGCCAGAACAATGTTGAAAGAACTTGCAAAAAGAACTGCAATTATTGTCGTAAAAAGGCGTGATAATTTCATCATTATAAGTCACTCCAAAAAAAAGTTAAGAGGTACTTGGTTTCTCATAGAAAAATCAAAGTTTGATGACGAAATTGTTATATTATGGTAACAAAAATTTAATAAAAATGTAAATTTGCACTTTTCAAAACTGGCTACTATGTGTTCCAGTTTGTGTCCTCATATCGCTCAATTAAACGTCTTTGTGGGTGAACTGTAGTATTGTGAGTAAGAGTGAGACAGGCTTAACCTGCATTGACTAGCAAAATATTTCTATTATTCTAGAAATATGGAAGTAATTAGTAACTACTCGTTATCTATAGAAAAGGCGGCCTCTTGCTTTGCCGCACTTGGTTCGGAGCAACGTCTCTCGATCCTGAAGATACTAGTTCGCAGCGGTCCGGTGGGGCTAACTATTGGAGAATTAGGAGACTGCTCGGGAGTTACTGGTTCTACACTTACGCATCATATGAAGATACTTACACAAGCCGGTATGGTTGAGCAGAAAAAAAATGGAAGATCGATTATTTGTGCTGCGGTTTCTTTTGATGAAATTCAAAAACTAAGCGAGTTTCTGCTACAAGACTGTTGCGTGGATAGGAAAGTAACTTGCGATGACTGACATAACTAATTTTCAGAAAACTTACAGATCGATTGATAAAGCGGTTGGCTCTTTGTGTCTGATATTTTTGGGTCTTTTGATTTGGGATTTAAATGAATTCATTTCAACGTTTTTATTTATGATAAATGCCTTGCTGGGTACTGCGCCCTTTATAATTTTTGCAGTTTTGGCAGTTGCTTACTTAAAGGCCACAAGTGCCGAAAATTTATTATCAAAGGCTTTCTCAGGGCCTCAATTGAGAATGATTTTTCTTGCGGCCTTGTTAGGAGGTTTATCTCCGTTTTGCTCTTGCGAGGTCATTCCGTTTATTGCAGCTCTTCTAGCCATAGGAGCTCCACTAAGTGCTGTTATGGCCTTCTGGCTGGCTTCTCCTTTAATGGACCCTGCAATGTTTTTAATTACAAGTGGAACGCTTGGTTGGGATTTTGCAGTGGGCAAAACAATATTCTCTGTCGGAATTGGGGTTTTTGGTGGGTTTATAACGATGATTTTTCATAAGAGTTCGGTATTTTTAGATCCGTTGCGAGACAAACCTCAAATCGGGGGCTGCTGCGGGGTAAAAGAACCTTTCGTCGGAACACCTGTATGGAAATTTTGGAAGAGCAATGACCGCTTGGAAACATTTAAATCCACAACAACAAGCAATGCTTTTTTTCTGATAAAATGGTTAGCTCTCGCTTACTCGATTGAGGCATTGATGATCAAGTATATCCCAGCCGACTTGATCGTTACCATGGTTGGCGGACAGGGTTTCGTTACAATTCTTAGTGCGGCAATTTTGGGAGCGCCTGCCTATTTGAATGGATATGCTGCAGTTCCACTAGTTGATGCTTTGATATCTCAAGGTATGTCTATAGGAGCAGCGATGAGCTTTATGATTGCTGGTGGCGTAAGCTCTATACCTGCTGCAATTGCCGTTTGGGCCCTAGTGAAGCCAAAAGTATTCGCCGCTTACCTGTTCTATGGAATAGTCGGGGCCACTTTGTCTGGGCTCGTCTGGCAATTTTTTAACTAACTTTTATATTTTTGTCACATTGATTTAACAAATATGCATTTCCTTTGCGCTAAAAGGATACATAAAATGTCAATCGGAGACGCTTTGGTCAGATTTCATAATAGCTTTTTAAACGGATATGATGAAGAGTTATTTGATGAATTGTGGCATGATGAATACGAGGGATACAGCAATTCTACTGGCACGCCAGTTAAGAAAGCTAATCTAAAATCATTCATGGAGGCTTCTACTGGGGTAGTAACTCATGGCACGGAAATACTATATGAAAACGATGAGGTGCTCGTTGCTGAATGGAAATGTACATTTCCCAAAAACTCCTCGAGGAAAGAGGGATCATACACGGTGCTTATTTGGCATAAACTGAAAAATGGAAAGATAATCTCACATCGGTCTGGAATGACACGTACGGATCACTAGCTTAAGTTTACCCCAATTTAATTACGGTAAAATAAGCATTAGCGATCTGCATTTAGCACTTCACGGGGGATGGCAAAAGCAATTGTTTCTGCCGAACCAAACTCAACTTCGGTCCAATAATCTTTATCTATAGTAGCAACCCAAGTCGCACACGTTGGGTAATCGTGAAACCTCTCATGTGCTGGTGGGATTTTTGCCATAGCTTCAGCAAAATTTGCGCATGCAGGATTATGTGAAATAATCAAAACTGCTTGTTCTTGCGCTGACTTTAAAGTGCATAACAACTTTTCAGGACTAGGGTGATAGAGGTCTTCAAGAAAGCGCAACCTAGTTGGCTTAACTTCAAGTCCTTCGAATGTTTCTCGTGTACGTTTAGAAGATGAAATTAGTGCTTCTTTTGGTAAGAAATCATTTTCACGCAACCAACTGCCCATCGCCTGAGCTGAAGCCCGACCTCGCCCATTCAATGCACGCTCATGGTCAGAAACAGGTTTGTTCCAGCTCGATTTAGCGTGGCGCATTAATATTAATCGTAGGGTCATATCAAATACACGGCACTAAATTTTCAAACTTGAGTAAATATGTGAGTTTTTACTAGCGTAAAGATGATTACTTGTATCCTTTGCATTGGTGCCTCCAAGTCATTGACCAGAATAGCCAATAATGAAAAATATACAAAGTGAGAAGCTGAACAAGTGGCAAGTGGGTAAATTCAAAGAAACCTTGTAATTAGTGGGTAGTTATGGGACGAATTTAACAAAAATATAAAAATAAATTTATAAATCTTTTACTTACTATGGTTAGCGATACGCTCGTAACATGTTAGGGGAAAAATATGCTTACTCATAATTTTAATGGAACTGTCGTCGTAAAAAATAGTGAGAGTGGAGCTCTCGCTCAGGCCATTCTTACTGATAAAACTGCAGATAAATTAAAAGTGAACCTAAATGGTGTTCCACTTATTTTTGAAAAGGTTACGAAGGACAGATATACTGCAACCTGCTCCAGTTTAAGCTTTGAACTCGTGAGCGGCTAAGCAACTGTAATATTAGTAACTTAAAAAATTGTCTGATAGAGTAATTTTCAGCTTTTGATATTCCTTTTCCCTGTGAAAAAACATCGACAGTTGAATATTCTAAATAGGCATTTGCCTAATAGTTAAATTAAACCATTTGGTTAGCCGCCATTTTTTGTACTAATTAGTCGTAGTCATATCAATATTTTATATGGGTTGTTATATCGCTTAATGTTGATTTGTGGAAAAAAATATATTTTAATATTTTATATAATTATAAAAGTATAAAAAATTGAGGCAGATATGAATATATTTTCGGCGCAAATGTTGCTGAAGCATTATGGTCGTGGAAAGCGGCCACGCGGCAAAATCAGTAGACAAGTATTTATCTATACAGCAGTACTTATCGCAGGAACAGCAATGATGTACTTCCAGTTTTCTGCAGGTTAACAATTAAACTGTCATACTTTTTAATCCATTTTTTATATGTTGTCGTAGATACAAAAAATGGGGGAAGCATGGTTGAAAAACAGAAATCTGATGAATTTGAGAACTTACTTGATTATTGCCGGCTATGGTACGGTATAGTCAGCACTGATGATAACCGAGAGCAGGCACTTTACTATGGTCGCCCAAGCGGTTTCTTTACAAATGAAGATACCTTGACCCCTATGGGTGAGCAGGTTGCTAAATTGATAAATGATGGTCTTGCAGCGTAATTAATCGCAACTGTTATGCTCAGTTTTATGTAAGTTCATAAATTTGTAATAAATTGTGATTATAAAGCCGAGGTATCGAGAGGTACTTTTCTCTAATTTGATAACCCCTACTTATAACTCCCTTATAATAACCACTGTTATTTGGGAGTTATTTTTTTGGTAACTTTTATAAAAGATTTACATTTCCCTGATTATAAGCCGACATAATTCACTGCAATTTCTTTAAAGCGCCATTTAGTTTGAGGGGCAATTATAATGGTAACAGATCGAAACAGTCAGCAAAAATTTATGTTTCTTGTAATTTATACTAAGAATGCAAAACTCGTTATGCATATACTCCCACGGCTAAAACCAAGTTCGCAGCGAGTTCTTAGGAAACCAAGTATCTTCAAACCTTTAACAGCCTCTCCACCATGGAGGATCGCTTGATCACCTATTCAAGTAATTGGCATGTGAAGGTGTGGCGTTACCGGGAGAGCCTGATAAGCAAAATATATAGATTGATGAATTGGGTACTCAGTGTGACGAACTAACATAGTGATACAAATTGAGTCACTATTCATAGCGCCAATTTGTCAAAAAATAATGATAAAACTAAAACTATAATTTCTAAGTCTATATGAGTAAATATTTTTACATCATGTGATTTCGTGCAGTTTGGCTGGTGATCCAAATAGGGAGGAATTGAAAATTTAACAGCCAAACCGCACGTAAAATAATAGCCACTATCATGACAATACGGTTTCGCTTTGGTGAACTTTTTGTAAATCTTGAAATGGGTAATTAGTTGGACGGATCTGGAGTTAAAAGTTAGCATTTAAGTAAATTTAATTTATACAAAGCGCTAAAATTCCTTAGTAGATCTGTAAGTCTTGAGGGTTGATTGCGGCCGCTATTGCTCCCGCCGCTGCAATGGGTATGATGATTTTTTATACAAACATTTTTGCACGTATCGTTCATCTTATAATATCAAAGGGTGTTCTGACGCGTACGCAAGCATGGAGAGCTAACGGCTAATTTGAACACTGCTCGTGTATTGTGATGTAAGTGAGGCTATTAATGACTGGGAATTTAACATTTAAAGATCTAGAACCAGCGGTTAATGACGGCAGTATTGATACGGTGCTTGTCTGTATGGTTGATATGCAAGGAAGGCTCATGGGAAAGAGATTCCACGCTAAGCATTTTATTTCAGATGGTTATAAAGAGACACATTGTTGTGATTATTTATTAGCGACAGATTTAGAGATGGGAACACCAGACGGTTACGCGGCTACAAGTTGGGAAGACGGTTACGGTGATTACATCATGAAGCCTGATCTCACTACCTTGCGCAAAACCCCTTGGCTCGATGGGACTGCTATGGTCATCTGTGATGTCCTTGATCATCATACACACGAAGAAGTAACCCATTCACCTCGGGCCATTCTCAAAAAGCAAATTAAACGACTCCAAGAGATGGGGTTTGATCCTATAATGGCCACAGAATTAGAGTTCTTTCTGTTCGAAAAAAGTTTCAAAGAGATACAAGAAAATGGCTTTAGAGAGCTGAGACCAATAAGTTCGTATAATGAGGACTATCATATTCTTCAAACTACAAAAGAAGAGCATATACTGCGCCCTTTACGGAACTTTTTGTGGGACGCTGGCATTCCAGTTGAAAACTCAAAAGGGGAAGCTGAAACGGGACAAGAAGAATTAAATATAAAATATGACAATGCACTTAATACCGCTGAGCATCATACAATTGCCAAACATGCTGTAAAAGAAATTTCTTGGTCCAAAGGGCATGCTGTTACTTTTCTACCAAAGTGGCATCATGACAAGGTGGGTTCTTCTTCGCATGTTCATCAGTCGCTTTGGAAAAATGGAGAGAATGCTTTTTATGATCCTGCTGATAAATTCGGTATGAGCAAAGTAATGAAACATTACATGGCGGGGCTGTTGAGTTATACGTCAGATATTACATTTTTTCTCGCTCCATACGTCAATAGTTATAAGCGTTTTGCTAAAGGTACATTCGCTCCAACTCGTATTATTTGGTCGGTAGATAACCGTACTGCTGGTTTTCGATTATGTGGAGCCGGAAGCAAGGGCGTCAGGGTAGAATGCAGAATAGGTGGTTCAGATATGAATCCCTATTTGGCAATTGCAGCGCAAATCGCAGCTGGGATAGCAGGAATAGAAAACAAATTGGTACTAGATGAACCGGCTAAAGGCGATGTTTATCAAGGAAATACCAAAATGATACCGGCAAGTTTGCGAGAAGCAAAGGATGCGCTGTCAGCGTCAGAAATGCTTAAGTCAGCATTTGGAGAAGATGTCGTTAAACACTACTGTAGAGCAGCCGAAGTTGAGTTGGAAGAATTTGAAAGAGTGGTGACAGATTGGGAAATAGCAAGAGGCTTTGAGAGAGCGTAATATCATGAATGAAATAACATGCATTTCACCAATTGATGGTAAAGTATTTGCGACGAGAAATACCTTATCATTAAAAGATGCAAAAGATGAGATTCAACGACTTCGGGCAGCCCAGAGTGCTTGGTCAGCTCGGCCTTTGTCTGAACGAATATCTTTGGTTATGGCGGGTGTGGAAGCCATCGGAAAAATGAATGATCAAATAGTCCCTGAACTGGCTAAAATGATGGGAAGACCTGTAAGGTACGGTGGTGAGTTTGGTGGTTTTCAGGAACGTGCGCAATATATGAGCGACATAGCGGCAAACGCTCTGAAAGATATTGAGATTAGTGATGATTCAAGCTTTAAACGTTATATAAAGAGAGTACCGCACGGGATAGTTTTTGTAATTGCGCCGTGGAACTATCCTTACATGACTGCCATAAATACGCTTGCGCCGGCGCTGATAGCCGGCAATGTTGTGGCTTTGAAGCATGCCTCCCAAACGCTTCTAGTAGGTGAGCGCCTCGTTGAGGCTTTTCATTCTGCAGGCGTTCCACAAGACGTTTTCGTCAACCTGTTCTTGGACCATTATACCACTTCACAGCTAATTGAGGAAAATGAATTTGATTTTATAAATTTTACCGGTTCCTTGAATGGCGGTATTGAGATGGAGAGAGCGGCTGCAGGAACCTTTACACCTGTTGGAACAGAGCTTGGGGGTAAAGATCCTGGATATGTAATGGAAGATGCCGATTTAGATGCTGCAGTAGAAACATTAATAGACGGCGCAATGTTTAATTCCGGACAATGCTGCTGCGGTATAGAGCGTATTTATGTAATCAAAAGTCTCTATGAAGAATTTATAGAAAAAGCTATAAAAATTGTAGAAAATTATAAGTTGGGTAATCCGCTTGAGCCTGATACTACTCTTGGTCCTATGGCTAACAAACGGTTTTCTGATGAGGTAAGATTACAGATCGCTGAAGCCGTAGAAAAAGGCGCGACAACTCATATTAAAGCTTTTGAAAGTGATGATGGTGATACATACGTAACACCGCAAATTTTAACGGGCGTTGATCATAATATGCGAATTATGAAAGATGAAACATTTGGTCCAGTTGTCTGTATTATGCCTGTAGCTAATGATGAAGAAGCTGTTGCGCTTATGAACGATAGTGAGTTTGGTTTAACCGCAAGTCTGTGGACAGAAAATGTTGCCCGCGCAGAAAAGATTGCAGATGAAATTGAGACAGGAACCGTTTTTTTAAATCGAGCGGATTATCTCGATCCGGCTTTGTGTTGGACTGGTTGCAAAAATACAGGACGAGGGGGTGGTTTGTCTATTATTGGGTATCACAACCTTACACGTCCAAAATCTTACCATTTAAAGAAAGTAACAAAATGACATTTATTGGAAATTGGTCATATCCCACGCAAATAAAATTTGGTGCTGGCCGTATTCGGGAAATTTCGGAAGCTTGTAATCAAGCTAATATTAAAAACCCACTTCTAGTTACTGATAAAGGTTTAAGTAATCTCCCAATAACATCCATAACCCTTAACTTAATGAAAGAAGCTGGTTTGGGTGAAGCTTTATTTTCAGATGTTGACCCAAATCCTAATGAGAAAAATTTAACTGCTGGTATTACTGCATTTGGAGAAGGAAACCATGATGGAGTAATAGCATTTGGAGGAGGCTCAGGCTTAGATTTAGGTAAATTAATTGCCTTTATGGTTGGTCAAGACCGCCCAGTTTGGGATTTTGAAGATGTTTCGGATTTGTGGACACGTGCTAAGTCTGATGCGATTTTTCCAATCGTAGCTATACCCACAACTGCAGGAACAGGATCAGAGGTTGGGCGAGCGAGTGTTCTTACTAACTCTATTACCTTAGAGAAAAAAATAATCTTTCACCCTCAAATTTTGCCCAAAGTTGTAATTTGTGATCCTGAGTTGACCGTAGAAATGCCGAAATCAATTACAGCCGGTACGGGTTTAGATGCTTTTGCTCACTGTGTGGAGGCATTTTCAAGTCCACATTACCATCCCATGAGCCAAGGCATTGCCGTAGAGGGAATGCGGCTAGTAATTGAAAATCTGGGAAAAGTTTATTTGGACGGTAAAGATATCGATGCTAGAGCCAATATGATGTCAGCGGCACTAATGGGGGCCACAGCTTTTCAGAAAGGTCTTGGGGCCATTCATGCTCTAAGCCATCCCATAGGTGCTATGCATCACACTCATCATGGAACGACCAATGCTGTATGTATGCCAGCTGTTTTAAAACTTAATGAACCAAAAATTTGTGACCGCTTTAATTCCGTGACAGGGTATTTGGGCATAAAGAATGGTTTTTCAGGTTTTAAAGCTTTTGTTGATGAGTTTAACGCCTCATTAAATATTCCTTCAAAACTAGCTAGTCTGGGTGTTGATGAACCAGACTTAGCTAAACTTATAAGTGGTGCTTTAAGTGACCCAAGTTGCGGTGGTAATCCTGTGGAATTAAATGAGAAGAACGTAAAGTCTTTATTTGAAGAAGTGTTATAGATAAAAAGTTTGAAAATTTTTTTGACTTTTGCTCGAATGGGCTACCTGTAAATGGAGCCACTTCAAGGGAAGCAACTAGCTTGGGATGAAGTGCAGATCTTTGGGTGGGGAGTGGATGCTTTTGGTCCTACCCAAAGAAACTAGGTAACATAAATACTTACTTAAGCTTTTGCTGATAGCTCGTCTATTATCGGGCATTCGGGTCTTTCATTACCCTTACAGCAGGTAACGAGATGTGAAAGTTGTTCCCGTAAATTTTTTAGCTCTTTCAATTTATTGTCGATCTCACTAATTTTTGTAAGAGTAATATCTCTTACTTCTTTGCTACTACGATTTTGATTCTCGTATAATGAAAGTAATTCTTTGCATTCTTTTATACTAAAATTAAAACGCCTTGCTTTCCCAATAAACTGTAATTTAGCTAATTCGGCTTCAGTGTACTGTCGGTAGTTCGTCACTTTATTTTTTATAGGTTTAATCAAATTTATTTCATCATAATACCTAACTGTTTTTACAGTAAGGCCAGATCTTTTTGCAGCTTCTCCAATATTCATACTTTCCCCTTTACTTTACCCTTACTGGAGGCTTTATCACAGAAAAATCGGAGGGTAAATTGGTTGAAATAAGCAGTATAAAAACCCTAAATTGGCGATGTAAGCATACGTGGCGCCGAGCATCTTACAATACGATGTGGTGCTTGATAGGCTGCTCTATTGGTGATTTTGGGACAATTGCATTTTTTCAATTCTCAGGAATTGAATGGCCAGTAATGGCAATAATGACCCTTGCAATAATAAATGGTTTGATCACCTCAATAATATTGGAAACATTTATTTTATGGAAGCAAATGGAACTAAGTAACGCATTTAAGACTGCAATTGGAATGTCGCTCATTTCAATGATAGCCATGGAGGCTGCCATGAATATTACAGACGTGATCTTAACGGGTGGAGCTATTCTTACTTGGTGGGTAATACCGTTTATGCTTGCAGCAGGATTTGTTACACCTCTTCCTTATAATTACTGGAGGCTAAAAGCCTTGGGGAAAGCTTGTCACTAACCTTAGTTTAAGCATTTCAAAGATTAAATTTGCTATTAGACCGCTTGTATCAACGAACCACAAGTTGTATGCAAATCCCGAACTTTATTATGGAGAGATAAATGTCGGAACTGGTTACCATTTTTGGTGGATCTGGTTTTGTTGGCCGTTACGTAGCAGAACGTATGGCTAAAAAGGGTTGGCGCGTGCGAGTTGCGGTTAGGCGGCCGAACGAGGCATTGTTTGTGCGGCAATATGGCGCCGTTGGACAAGTCGAGCCAGTACTTTGTAATATTCGAGATGATGCCTCAGTTTTAGCAGCTGCTGCTGGAGCGGATGCAGTTGTAAACTGCGTTGGAATATTATCGGAAGTTGGTAAAAATAAATTTCAAGAAGTTCAGGCCTTTGGTTCAGCTCGAGTTGCTAGAGTTTCATCAGAGCAGGGTGTTATGAACTTTGTTCAAATTTCGGCAATTGGAGCTAATGAAGACTCATCAAGTAATTATGCCAGAACGAAAGCTTTGGGAGAGGCCTCGGTATTAAAGTATTTTCCGGAAGCTACAATTTTAAGACCTTCAATTATATTTGGGGCAGAAGATCAATTTTTTAATCGGTTTGCACAAATGGCAACTTTATCTCCATTTTTACCATTGGTGGGTGCTAATACTAAATTCCAACCGATATATGTCGGGGATGTAGCAGTTGCTGTTGAAAAGGCACTTCTAGATAGCTCTGTCTCCGGTATTTATGAGTTAGGCGGTCCAAACGTCGAGACTTTTTCTGAATTAATGAAACGAATGCTGGGTGTGATCCAGCGAAGGCGTCTAATGTTGAATGTACCATTTTTTGCTGCCGGAATTATGGGACAAACTCTTGACCTCATTAAAGCTGTCTCTTTGGGCCTCTTCCCGAATAATATTTTAACGCAGGATCAAGTGAAAAATCTCAAAAATGATAATGTCGTGTCTGCAAATGCAAAGAACTTAGGAGACCTAGATATTAAGCCCACTGCTATGGAAACTGTCCTGCCAGAATATCTATGGAGATATCGAGTTTCTGGCCAGTATGCGTCAATAAAAAATTCAGCAAAAGGGCTGAAAAAGTAAAATTTGAATATTTGTTTTACCTCAAGGAAGTAAGTTATGGGTTACAAAATTGTTGTGGTTGGTGCCACTGGTAATGTTGGACGAGAAATGTTGAGTATTCTTCATGAACGTCAATTTGAGGTGGACGAAATAGCTGTTCTAGCAAGCCGCCGATCCTTAGGTACAGAAGTAAGTTTTGGTGATAAAACTCTCATCACTAAAGATTTAGAGACGTTCGACTTCTCAGGTTGGGACATTGCGTTATTTGCAATTGGATCAGATGGAACCAAAAAGCATGCCCCTAGAGCAGCATCAACTGGTTGTGTTGTGATAGATAACAGTTCTCTGTATCGCTACGATCCTGAGGTTCCACTAATTGTTCCAGAGGTGAATAGTGATGCTATTCATCAATATGCCAAGAGAAATATAATAGCTAACCCGAACTGTTCTACTGCTCAAATGGTCGTGGCTTTGAAACCTCTGCATGATAGAGCTGGTATTAAAAGAGTTGTCGTTAGCACATATCAATCTGTTTCTGGGGCTGGGAAAGGTGGAATGGATGAACTTTGGGAGCAAACAAAGGCCATATATAACCCTGTAAAAGATGTTTCCCCAGAAGCTTTCACAAAACAAATCGCTTTTAATGTAATTCCACATATAGATAGCTTCATGGAAGATGGTACAACCCGCGAAGAGTGGAAGATGGTTGCAGAGACCAAAAAAATTATCAATCCAAAAATCAAAGTATCGGCGACGTGTGTACGCGTTCCTGTATTTGTTGGCCATAGTGAGGCAGTGAATATAGAGTTCGAGGAGTTTTTAGACGAAGACGAGGCTCGAAATATTCTTCGCGAAGCACCAGGTATAATGGTTGTCGACAAACGTGAGAACGGCGGTTACACCACTCCCGTGGAGTGCGTCGGGGATTTCGCTACATTTATAAGCAGAATACGTCAGGACAGCACAATTGAAAACGGGCTAAATTTATGGTGTGTATCGGACAACCTTAGAAAGGGTGCCGCTCTTAATGCTGTTCAAATAGCGGAAGTTCTGGCTCTACGCTGTCTACAAAAAGGGTATAAATCTTAAATTTTTGTCCATGTTTTGACAAGCTTGGGTTAAATATTTACAGGGGTTGGATATGATTTCCAGATTTGCAGAGAATTCTGATAACGCAATAGATGCACATATTTGTACCCCGGAGACTTTTGAAAACCTAATGCTGGAGTTGGGAGATGAAGTGATAGATTGGTGCAATCTTCATTTCTTTTCCGGTAAATTGGGTCAAGCATTGATTTGTCCATTAGGGCATAAAAAGCCTATTGCACTATTAGGTTGTGGTTCGAACGATGATAGAAAATTTGGAAGATTTTTTCTTGCTGCCGCTGTAAAAAAGCTCCCTGCAGGTTGTTATAAGATAATAGGCGATATTCCGTTAGCTAACCCAAAACTCGAAGTTTTAGGTTGGCTTATGTCACAGTATGAATTTAAAAAATATAAGCGTAATTCAGAAAGCGGTATCGCAGAACTAGTAAAGCCAATCAACTTAGATACCAATTGGATAGAAGCGATTTTGGCAGGAGAATTTTTAGCGCGGGATCTAATAAATACGCCAGCTAATGATTTAGGGCCTGCAGAACTTGAAAGATCTGCAAAAGAATTGGCCCAGGAGTTTAATGCAAAAATTGAAGTTGTGTTGGGCGATAAATTGCTTGAGCAGAATTTCCCAATGATACATGCCGTGGGTGCTGCATCAGAAAACACACCAAGACTTATAGATTTGAAAATAGGGAGTAGTGGCCCAAAAATTACCTTGGTTGGTAAAGGAGTGTGCTTTGACACAGGTGGCCTGAATATTAAGCCAGGAAACTCTATGGGTCTGATGAAAAAGGACATGGGTGGTGCTGCCAACGTATTGGGGTTAGCACGAGCAATTATGGGACTGGGGTTAGATCTAAAGCTGAGAGTTTTAATTCCAGCGGTAGAAAATTCCATAGCAGGAGCGGCATTTCGGCCTGGTGATATACTCCATTCTAGAAAAGGACTGAGTGTTGAAATTAATAATACGGATGCAGAGGGCAGATTAGTATTAGCTGATGCTCTAAGTTATGCCTCGGAAGATAATCCTGATCTAATAATATCAATGGCAACTTTAACTGGTGCCGCAAGAGTTGCATTGGGTGCCGATCTTGCACCGTTTTATGCAGGTCTTGATCGTCATGCTAATGCGATATCGAAAGCTTCTGTGGAGGCAATGGACCCAGTTTGGCGCATGCCCTTTTGGGACCCGTATGATAAGCTCATTGAACCTCGAATTGCCGATTTAGATAATGCCCCATCAGGAGGATTTGCCGGATCAATAACTGCAGCACTTTTTCTCCGGCGATTTGTAGAAAAGCCAGAAAAATATATCCACTTTGATATATATTCTTGGCAACAGAATGCGGGTGTACTAGGGCCAAAAGGTGGGATTACTCAGGGGCCTCGAGCAATTTTATTAGCACTTGATGAGCTGATTTCTATCTAAATTGCAAATAAAAACTTCTTAAATATAAATCCTTACCAACACTGTTTATATTTTTTGTAAAACTATAAAAAAAATGTAGTGTGCAATTAAGCAACTAAGTAACGAGATAAAGGAGCATCCAGTGCCAGATTCATTTTTTAAACCCGTATCCGGATTTGATCTGCCCAGGTTTGCGGGAGTGCCAACGTTTATGAGGTTACCAAATGTAACAGCCGACCATCCGCGTTTTGGTGATGTTGATATTGGTTTAATAGGAGTTCCATGGGACAGTGGGACGACCAATAGACCAGGTCCACGCCATGGGCCAAGACAAGTAAGAGATGCGTCAACTATGATTAGAGCACAGCATCCAGTTTTTGGAACACGCCCATTCGAAATAAAAAATATTGCTGATTTAGGGGATGTTGGGCCTAATCCTGCCGATATCCATGACTCAATGGACCGTATTACTGAGTTTTATGAAACAGTCATGGCTGCTGGTATAAAACCACTTACAGTAGGCGGTGATCATCTCGTATCATTACCTGTATTGCGAGCGGTAGCGAAACAGGGCCCCATTGGAATGGTTCACTTCGACAGTCATACAGATCTATTTGATAGTTATTTTAATGGCACGAAATATACCCATGGGACACCCTTTAGACGTGCCGTAGAAGAAAACTTGCTTGATCCTAAGCGTGTTGTTCAAATTGGAATACGCGGCACTCAATATGATAGTGAGGATGTAGATTTTGCAATGTCAGTGGGTATCCGTATTATTCGTATCGAGGAATTTTTTAAAAGAGATATTTCAGACCTTATGCAAGAGGTAAGAGAGATTATCGGTGATCAGAAAACCTATGTTTCGTACGATATAGACTTTGTTGATCCCACTTTTGCACCTGGTACCGGTACGCCTGAAGTTGGTGGGCCTAATAGTTTTCAAGCATTGCAGGTAGTTAGAGAACTGAAAGGTCTTAATATTGTTGGTGCTGATATGGTCGAAGTTAGCCCACCTTTCGATGCGACCGGTAATACGGCATTCTTGGGTGCTTCCGTAATGTTTGAAATGCTCTGCCAAATGGTTAATAGCTGAATAAGCGAAAAAATTTAAAACATTGAATATACGCTTGACGTATTCACTCAAAACTCTTAGTTCAAGCGCGTTAATGGCGGAGTAGCTCAGGTGGTTAGAGCAGCGGAATCATAATCCGCGTGTCGGGGGTTCAAGTCCCTCCTCCGCTACCAAATGTCATTAAAATAGATACTTAAAAGTGTAATCGCTTTTACTTTGGAAGTTCTCGCTTTAATAGTCCTTTTTGAGGGTTGCCGGCTCTTCTTAATCCTCCAGTAATTCTGAGATAAAAAATTCAAATACGGCTCAACGCAAATATAATTTATAGACACTCAGTTAGACAAAATGATATGGATTAATGTTTTTATTAGAAGGATGAGTATTTAAATGCTCAGGTATAGAAGTTACTCAGTAGATTTTCTGAGAAAACCCACAGTGATGCTGGAAGATCATGAAATCAAATCCATTAATGATTTAATGGATAAACGTGCAACGGATAAAGAGGGTCGATTGACCTCTGAGTTATACAAATCTGCGTTTGTCAGAATTCAAAAGGGTTTGGAGGATGGAAATTACTTTGACGTCATCTGCCTATCTCAGTCGATTATGAATGAAAGGGTCGGCAAACTACTGCAGACCTTTCAAGGAATAGAAGATAAGTTCAAACTCATGACGGGTTTAGAAGAAACCATTTCTAATCTGCTGTCATTTATGGACCTGCAAAACATTGAAATCGATCCCGAATTGAATAATCTTTGTTCTGACATTTCTACTGGTCAAAAAGGCAATACATGGGTCGATCGTCGAGATACCTCATTACATGAATATGTGTCTGTATTCAGCGACAATATAAATTTTACTTCGGAAATGCGTGATGGATTTAATCGGCGCACAGCAGAAATCGGCGTCCAACTTGCTGTTGCAACGATCACAGTTATTGATAGATTAATGGAGTAGAGAGCAATTTAGTGTAAAAGATGTCATGGATACTTATTTCGATCTAGGCGGGTACAGCTTTCCCGTTACAACACAGTCGACCGAGGCGCAGAAATGGTTCGACCGGGGGATTTTATGGACCTACGGCTATAACCACGAAGAGGCCGTCATGTGTTTCGAACGCGCTATAGGTGCTGATCCGAAATGCGCTATGGCCTATTGGGGGGCAGGATATGCGTCGGGGCCAAATTACAACATGCCATGGGATCTGTTCGACTACGCCGGCCGTGCAGCGGCCGCGCGGGCCGGGTATGCTCATGCGCGCATGGCGCTTGATATGATCGATGATGTCACGAGATGGGAGGCCGCACTGATCAACGCGCTGCCCGTGCGCTACCCTCAGCCTGAACCTCTGGACCCCGAAGCGATGAAAGCGTGGAATGTCGATTTTGCGGACGCTATGCGAGACGTGTTTGCCGTCCATCCCAAAAGCCATGAGGTGCGCACAGTTTTTGCTGAGTCGCTTTTGAACCTGTCGCCTTGGAAAATGTGGGATTTGCCTAGTGGACAGCCCGCCTCGGGCGCGCGGACGGTCGAAGTGCAAACGGTTCTGGAAGAGGCACTGGAGGGCGACCCCTCAGCCATGCATCATCCTGGCCTGCTGCATCTCTACGTTCATCTGATGGAAATGTCGCCATTTCCAGAAAAGGCGCTGAAGGCCGGTGATGCGTTGCGCCGGCTAGTGCCCGACTCAGGGCACCTGATCCACATGCCGACACACATAGATATTCTGTGTGGGCATTACCAGAACGTGGTGGAGTGGAATGAGGCGGCAATTGAGGCCGACCTCAAGTTCTACGAGGAGCGGGGTGCGTTTAACATTTATACTGGCTACCGCCAGCACAATTACCATTTTGTTATCTATGGCGCGATGCTTCTGGGCCAGTTCGAGCCTGCTATGCGTGCTGTGCAGGCGATGGCCGAGACTACTCCGGAAGAGTTGTTGCGTGTGGAAAGTCCACCTATGGCGGATTACTTCGAAAGTTACTTGAGTTTTGGTCCACATGTCCTTGTGCGCTTTGGTCGCTGGCGAGAGGCGACCCAGCTAGAGTTGCCCGGTGATCCAGATCTTTACTGCACTAAGGTAGCCCATGTGCATTATGCTCGCGCTATTGGACACGCCGCCCTGGGTGAGGTGGACGCTGCACTGGAAGAGGAAGTACTTTATCACGCCGCGATCGAACGCGTGCCGGAAAGCCGTTCATTGCACAACAACAAAGTGGTGGATCTTCTGGCTATCGGATCAGAGATGATACGCGGCGAGATCCTATATCGTCAGGCAAAGTACGACGAGGCCTATGCAGCATTGCGACGGGCCATAGCGCTTGAGGAGAACCTGCCATATGACGAGCCTTGGGGCTGGATGCAGCCGGTCCGTCATGCACTTGGCGCACTGCTGTTGGAGCAAGGTCACACGGACGAGGCCGAGATGGTGTTCCGCCAGGATCTTGGCCTTTGTGGTCGACTTGCTCGTGCAACCGTGCACCCTGATAACGTGTGGGCGCTGAAGGGTCTGCATGACTGCCTAAAGGCGCGCGGCGAAACTGTCGAGATCGTTCAGGTGCGCCAGAGGCTAGATCTGGCGCAATCGCGCGCCGATGGGGTCTTTGCGGCCTCCTGTTTTTGCGCGCAGGCCGCAATGCGCATTGCTGATTAACGAGCTGGCTATTCCAACGCGTAATCTGCGTGTCAGGGGTTTAAGTCCCTCTCCCACTACCAACGTTATTTAATAAAATCTGCGAATTGTATCGATAGTTACCCATTTATCTTGTTTAAATTGAGTAATTTTATTTTTGATTTGTAAGGTTGTTTGAATGAGGCTAGCTTTTTTAAAATTTTAGAGAGCGGGTTTGAGATATTTAATTTGTTTAGGCGTAGGTTTGACGAAAATGAATCAAGTAATAATGAGATCAAAAACGGTGAGGGATACGTACATTAACGTCAGTCACTTTCTTGATCACTTCATAATGCTAATTTTTGCAAAGGCTGCATATGATGCTGGAAAATATTTTGGCTTAACTTACGATGAAATAATTATTTATGGTACTCTAAGTTTTGTATTTTTTGGAGCCTTCGCTCCATTAGCTTCATATCTCGCAGATAAATTTTCTCGAGCTTTGATGATGGTTATTTATCATTTCGGCATTGCAATTACGTCTATTATAGCAGGAATATCAAGTAGTTTATTTATTCTTTCGTTGTCATTGGCCATTATCGGTATTTTCGCATCAATCTATCATCCAGTTGGTACTGCGATGCTTTTGGCAAAAAATGAAAGAACGGGGGTTAGGTTGGGAATAAATGGAGTATATGGAAATATGGGGGTCGCAGCAGCTCCATTAGTTCTTGGCGCAATTTTACTTTTCGGAGATTGGCGTTCCTGCTTTATTATACCAGGAATTTTCTGTCTTATATATGGTGTTATATTTTTCTTAGCTCTCGAGAATAATCCGTCGCTAAAAAAAACTGAAACTCTGCAATTGAATAGAGGTTTTGCAAGAAATTGGCAGTGGGCGTTAGCTTCCATTTCTATCTCTACTCTCGCGGGCGGTTTCATTTTTGGAGCAATGACGTTTATAATACCTCGATATTTTGAGATATATCTCGTTGACATTTCAACATCTGTCGCTGTCACTGGTGCTTTGGCAGCTGCAGTCTATGCATGTGCTTCTTTTTCTCAAATAGTAGTTGGTCGATTAATTGATATTTATTCACCAAAATTAATTTTACTCTATACTTCTGTCGGTCAAATAATCTTCATCTTTTTTGCGTCTGTATTGCATAATTGGTATTTATTTTTTACTTGCTTAGTTGCGATCTGTTTTGTGTTTGGACAAATTCCAATAAATGATGCGATCCTATCTAGATACATACCGGATGAGAAGCGAGGTAAAATACTAAGCATAAAGTTTTTACTAAACCTATGTGTAGGCGCTGCTGTTCTGCCGGTTAGTAGTTTACTTATGCAAAATGGTTACGAGTTTAATACAATATTTATTCTTATGGGCGGGATGGCTGTATTTATACTACTTGCAGCTTTAATTCTTCCAAAGCAAACAGAGATCGATCGGCTAGATAAAACTTACTGATTAGTTTTTTGTCCTAGAATCCTGAATTGCGAATGTTTTAGTACTTTCCTATTTTTGCAATTTTAAAAAAAACTATATCAAAATATTATTTATCGAGTACTTTTATTTTATAAAGTAGAGTCGCACTAAAGTTATGCTATTTCTGCCGTTGTTATGTACTAATTTTACCATTTGATATATTTTTTATAATGATTACGAGAAGTAAAAAAACTTAGATCCTTACTTCTTTTTCGATCAAACTTGCAGCTGATAATAAAAACCCGTCGCTATTTGCTACGCCGGATATTAATAAACTAGTTGGCATACCATTTTTATCTGTGCCATTTGGTATGGCCACACCTGGTGTATTAAGGAAGTTTCCTATCGCAGTATTTCTCAGCGCTTTAAGATTTATGCTATGAAACAGATCATCGTCGCTCTCAAGTAGTTCTATTTCTGGTGCTGTGATAGGTGTAGTTGGCATTGCTATTAATGAACCATCTAACCGTTCCGACAGAGATTTCATTAATCTATGTCGCGCCCTTTGAAGTTTTATAACGGCAGAGGCCGACATTGCATGCCCAATTTCAATTCTTTTTACGACGCGCCTATCAATTTTCTCACGGTCTCCAGTTGATAAACGTTTCTCATGTTCGATATAGGCCTCTGCGGCAGTTATCGTACCTAACTCACGGGCTAACATAACAGATTCTGAAAATTCAGGGCATTTACCATGGCTAATTTTTATCCCTATTTCACTGAGTGTTCTTATGGCTTTTTCAAAGTTTTCAGCAACAGATTGCTCTAATTCTTCTAATACAAGGCTCTCTGGAATGTAGAGGCTTATGCTCCGTTTATTTGCGTTATATGTTTGTTTCCAATTTGCCTTACTTAGGATATTGTCAATTAATATACAGTCTTTGACGGTTGTTGTAATTGGCCCGACTGTATCAAAGGTGTTGGAAAGAGCAAAGACACCAGTTTTATCTACTCGACCTTCGGATGGTTTATAACCGACAACGCCATTAAAAGCTGCAGGTATCCTGATTGACCCTCCAGTATCCGTTCCAATAGCAATCGGCGTAAGACCCGCGGCCACGGACACTCCCGATCCTGAGGATGAACCTCCTGGAGAACGTGGTACTTGCTGTGAATTTGGATTATGCGGTGTTCCAAAGTGGGGATTTAATCCGAGACCAGAATAAGCAAATTCGGTTAAATTCAATTTTCCAAGATTAACCATACCTGCTTGCGTAGCTTTTTGTACCACATCCGCGTCTTTTGTAGCGTTTGGACTAGTTCGAAGCAAATCGGATGCAGCAGTTGTAGGTTCGCCAACCATGTCAACTAAATCTTTATATGCTATCGGCACTCCATCTAGTGCTGATAAAGATTCACCATTTTTTGCTCGTTTGACTGCACTTTTTGCTTCTTTTAACGCGCGCTCTTTGGTTAAATTTAAAAAAATGGTAGAGTTCTGCCTGTTTATTAGATCAAATAGAAATTCTGTATATTCAACAGCATCTAACTTTCCTGATTTTATTGCTGAACCAATAACTTCACCAGATGCTTTGAAATATTTTTCAGGATTTTTTTTCATTTGATTTTTACATCGTTCTAACACTTACTTTACTAGAAGTATAATAAAAAAATCTATTTAAGAGCCTTCGCAGAGGCTACAATTATAATTCTATAATATTTAATGAATACTTTTTTAGCAAGTTTTTGTAATTCTGTGGGTCTAGTTAAATTATCACTTATTTTGGTAAACTAATTGACCGTCATAATTTTGAGCTTTACGAATGTTCTTATTACAAATTTATTATTAGTTTTTAAAAAAAATGGATAAAATCGTATTTATTGGATTGGGAAAAATGGGCCTGCCAATGGCCGAGAACTTGCGAGCTTTTGGTTTGGACGTTATCGGTTACGACATTAATAAGAGTGCTAGGAATACTTTTTCTGGAGTTAGTTTTGATGAGGTCAAGGAGGCATTATCAAATGCAGAAACAGTAATAACAATGCTTCCGAGTGGGAAGGAAGTGAAAGAAGTTTTATTTGCTGATGATAATTTTCAAAGGACTAAACCAGGAAGTGTCCTTCTGGAAATGTCGTCATCTTTGCCTCAAGATACGAAGGAAATTAAATATAGACTTGAGGGTTGGATGCAAGTTTTAGATGCGCCAGTTTCTGGGGGTGTCGCACGAGCCAAAGCAGGAGAGTTGAGCATAATGGTTGGTGGTTCAAAAGAATTATTCGAAAAAAAAGGTCATATCTTTGATGCGCTTGGGCAAAAAGCTTTTCATTGTGGAGAGACTGGAACCGGTCACGCAGCTAAAGCACTAAATAATTATGTGTCAGCCGCAGGTTTAATCGCTGCGTGCGAAGCATTAGTTGTTGCAAAAAAAATTGGTATTGAAGAAGATAAATTTATCGAAATTTTAAACAGTTCGACCGGTAAGAATAATACTACTGAGAAAAAACTAAAGCAATTCATCTTAAATAGAGCATTCAATTCAGGGTTTGCGCTTGCTTTAATGGCCAAAGATGTTGGTATCGCTAAATTAGAATCTGAAGAACATGGAATGAGTTTAAAACTTCTAATTGAAGTATCCAAATATCTAAATAATTCTGTCAAATCTTTTGAAAACGATGTTGATCATACGCAAATTTATGAATTTATTGAAAACTTCGATGTAAGGAGTTAATTTCGTAAAATTTTTATTGATAGGATGATGCAATCTTTAGCGTAGATTTAGCTTAATTTTCTGGTAAAGAATTTTTTATTTTGCAGCCGTGAAGTGTTTTTGAGTACAAAACTGGCATCTCATTTTGAAGGTTTAATTATGAAGTCTATAACGTTACTTTCACACCTTGCTATGCTTGGTTTTTCAGCGTTTGTAGGGGGATCATTTGTTGTAAGTGCTATACTGGCTGATCAGATAAGCCCTGACTTTTTAACCTTGTTACGATTTGCGTTATCGGCGCTGATATTAATAGGTTATCTGATATTTTTTAATCGCAAGTTATGGTTTTTAATTAGGTATTGGAAAAGTCTTACGATCTTAGCTGCTTGTTATGTATTTTTCTTTATACTACTTTTCTATTCACTACGCTTCACCAGTCCAACATCCGCAGCAACTATCTTCACCCTATTACCGTTTATTGCCCTAGGTTTAAGTTCAATTTTTGCTAGGCAGTTTCCCACTCTACAGACCTTCTTAGTTTTAGCTGTTGGAGCATGCGGAGCAATATTTGTGATTATGAAAGGCGATTTAAGGAATTTACTTAATTTGAATTTCAATCTTGGTGATCTCTTGATTTTACTTGGTACCATTTTTCATGCACTTTATATAGTGTTGCTGCCTAAATTCAAAATAAAAGCAAACTCATTAGAGATAACAGCGGGAGTAACTTTCTATGGCGCGATTCTTTTGTTTTTTATTTCGCTTCAAAATTTGGAGCTGACGGTCATTTTAAATTTCTCGATAAAGTACTGGCTGAGTTTTTTATATTTGGTTATATTTGCAAGCATCGGAACATTTTCGTTACTCGCATTTGCCAGCAGAAATATCTCTAGTACCAAGGTAAGTTCCTACACTTATCTAATCCCAGTCTGGGCAGCCTTAATTGAAATCTGGTTTACGAATGGAACAGTGCCGATCTATATTTGGTTGGGTATAATACCGATAATAGCATGTAACGCCTTGTTGTTAAAAAAGGCTGAACCAAAATAACAGTTGTATTTTCGGCTAATTTGAATGACTTTATTTTATAACTTTAGTTACTAAAAAAGCCAAGCTTTGGTTCCTTCCGCCATGTTTGAAAAATCAGTGTCCTAATCTCCAAAGCACTTCTTATTCCGCCGGGCCAAAACCATAAAAATTGTCAACCCCATCAAAACCAGCATCTATTGTCCTTATGCAATCTCTGCAAACCATCCGTAAACTTTACAAGGTCTGAACACTCAATTTTCTAGTCATTGGAAAAGTACCTTTGGCCATTTACCTATTACAAATCTTCATTGTAATTCATCATCGGGACCGTTAAATACTTATCCCTTGCCTGATACTGTTATAGCGTATACAGATGCTTCATTTTAGAACATTTACTATGGATCTAAGACCCATCCCCCTAAATTAAATACCAATTGATTGGAGTACCGTCAGCGTACAATCCAATGTCGTATTTTCCATGCGTTAAGTGGTATTTATTTGTTATACTGGGCTGGGATAAATATACTTTTCAGCCCAAGGCATTACCGTAGTTTGATCCAAAAGTAATCACTGGAATTGCATCCCCTTGTGTTTTCCTAGCGTAATGAGCAGCCGTTTCTTCAGTTGGGTTTCCGACTGAAAAAGATAACTGCCTAGCCAAAGGCTGCACAACTATTTATCTCAGTACAATTGTGCCACTCTAAAAGGGTACAAACATATTGCTCAACACGGGAGTCCGTTTAGCTATTTTATAGTATAAAAGTGTAACCAGCGATGGTGAGTTTCTAATAGTTTATCCCAGATAATGCTAAACTTTCTGGCGTGATCTAATAATTTTTTAAATCATATAATCGCCACCATTCATGTTTAGAGTAGCTCCCTGATAAAACCCGCCGTCTTCGGATGCTAGCAGTAAAACAGATGGCACGACTTCCGAAATAAGCCCTATTCTGTTAGTGGGCAACTGCGATTGTTTATATGCGATCCACTCTGCTCCTAAAGTTTCGAGTAGAGGTGTCCTGATTGGTCCAGGATTTATGCAATTAGCAAGTACTCCGCTTTGGCCAAGTTCATACGCAAGAGATTTTGTGAATGCATTAACAGCACCCTTAGCTGCACAGTAGTGGGACATTTCTTCCTGACCTTTATGACTAAGTTGGCTCGAGAAGTTAATTATCCTTCCCCAACCCGCTGCTTTCATATCTGCAATGACTTGTTGAGTACAAAGGAAAGTTGCAGTTAAATGTACTGCTATCATCCTGTTCCATTGTTCTACAGTCATTTTTTCAATAGGCACCAGTTCGTCGTACCCTGCATTATTTAAAAGAATGTCTGGTTTGCCTAATTCTGTTCTAAAATGAGCGAAAGCTTTTTGTACATCATCAGGTTTACTCACATCACCAATATAAGCGGCTGCTGATCCTTTTCGTCTTTCATTCATTTCTTTAACCATCGCATGGCTGTCGTCATCTTTTAGGTCGAAAATAGCAATTTTTGATCCTTCTTCGAAGAAGCATTCAACGCAGCCTTTTCCGATCCCTGTCGCTCCTCCTGTGATTACCGACACTTTTCCGTCTAGCTTTCCCATTACATCCTCCTTGATGTTTTGTTAAAATTAAAAGTTTCATATCTTGGCATTTTCAAGTTCAAATTTTTCAAAATAATCCATAATGTCAACTTTTGCAGTTTTTGTCAGACATTGATGACATGCATGGACTACATGGTCATCGGACAGATGGACTGTTTCTGGAATATCTTCGCAGTCCTCTTCACGAAAAGGGCACCTGCTTTTTAAACTGCAGCCTGTTGGAAGATTAATGGGGCTAGGTATCTCTCCGTCTAAACTTACACTGGTTGGGCGTTTTACAATAGTACTTGGCAAGAGAACAGATGAAAGCAAGCCAAGGGAGTATGGATGCCTAGGGGACGCAAATATTCTGTCTGCATCGCCTTGTTCGATGATCTTTCCTAAGTAAAGGATCGCAACTTTGTGGCTGATGTGTTTTACTGCTGATAAATCATGTGAAATGAAAAGATATGATGTTAACAGATCCTTTTGTATTTGGATTAGTAATTCCATAATTTCGGCTCTTGCTGTTGGATCCAGAGCAGATGTTGGTTCATCTAATATTATAAGTTTTGGATTAGACACAATTGCCCGAGCAATTCCAACTCTTTGTTGGAAGCCCATTGAGATCTCATTGGGATATCTATTCATATCTGAAGCTGAAATACCTACGCGCTCAAAGCTTTCATGGACAATCTTTTCTGAATTGGTGTCATAAGAGCCAAGATTTTTTAAAGGCTCACTTACTATTTCAAATAATGTCATTTTTGGGTTTAGAGCTTCAGCCGGTTCCTGGAAAACTAATTGAATTTTCCCCATAAGATCTTTGTCACGAAAGCTTTGCCTTTTTCCTAATGTTTTATCTAGAAAATTAATATTACCTGCAGTCATTTGTTCTAGGCCTAATAGGCATCTACCGATAGTGGTCTTTCCAGATCCCGACTCACCAACCAAAGCCAGAGTCTCTCCACTTTCTAGACTAAAAGAGACATCATTAACTGCTTGAACAACTGAAGAGCTGCCAGCGATTGGGAAATGTTTTACCAGATTTGATACTTTGAGTAATTTTTCTTTTACAGGCGCTTTATTTTCTACTGGTGTGGGTGTGCCAAATTCTTTTTGTAAGTTAACTTTTTTTGTCCCTTGAAACTTTGACGCTGATAACAACTGCTTCGCATATTCATTTTTTGGGCCTTTAAAAAAGTCAGCAGTGGATTTATCCTCCACAATTTTACCATTGAATAAAACACAAACTCGATCTGCAAAATGTGCTGCTACACCAAGATCACGAGTAACGAAAATTAAAGAAGAACCTTTGTCTAAAACTAGACTTTTAAGGAGATCTAAAACTTGAGCTTGAACTGTAACATCTAATCCAGAAGTAGCATCATCTGAAATAACAATTTCTGGATCGCAAGCAAGAGAAATTGCTATTATCACGCGTTGAGCCATACCCCCAGAAAGTTCGTGTGGATATGCATCAAACCGACGTTGAGGGTCAGGTATTTTTACATCTTCCAATAACTGTATAGCCTTCTTTTTAGCTTCTTCGCGCGCTAGCCCCAAATGATGCATGATAACATTACTTATTTGCTGGCCGACCGTTTCAAGCGGGTCTAACTCGCCTTTTGGATTGGAAACAATTGTTGTAATTCTATTACCTCTGAGTTTGCTAAGTTCCTCATTATTAAGCTCTAATAAGTTTCTGTCATGGTAGAAAACTTTTCCGGAAGTGAGGCGTCCGGGAGCTGGTATAAGATTCATGACTGAGCGAGATAGAATTGTTTTACCAGAACCTGACTCTCCGACTAACGCAATTATTTCTTTGCTTTTTATCTGTAATGAGATTTTATCCAATACTACTTTATTGGTCTTTCCATCTTCATTTGGAAAATCTACGCTTACATTATCAACAGAAAGTAAAATTGTTTTTCCCCTAAACCATTACGTTGTACGTGGATCTATGTAGAAATATAAAAGATCTACTATCAAATAAATTATCAGGGAAAAAACGGCCGATACTAAAACAAAGCCTAAGACAGGATTAAAGTCAGCATTCAGCACGCCATTAACCGCATATTGACCTGCCCCACCCCAGCTGAATACTATCTCTACTAAGACCGCACCTCCAATTAAAAATCCGAAAAGAACACTTACTATTGTTATTACAGATGGTAGAGAGTTTCTGAAAGCTTTTCTTGCTATAGTTTTCTCCGGCAAACCACACAGCGCACCATATTTACTAAAATCTTCGTCAAGCATTCTTTCCATCGTAGCTTGCGTCATTTTTAATATTGGCCCAGCATTTATGAGGCCCAGGGTAACTACTGGTAGAATTAAATGCCCAACCGCATTTTTGAAAGCGGCAAAGTTTAAGTCTATTATGCTGTCAATTAACAAGGAGCCAGTAATTGAAGGAGGCGGTATAATAAAAAAATCTATCCTTCCCAACGGAGCTGGCACTATAGAAAGGACTGTGTAGAAAATATAAATAAATACCAAACCTAACCAGAAATCTGGTAAAGCACCTGCGAACAAACCGTAATAATCTGCAGTTCGGCGTGTTACGCCTTTTTTTAAACGCGCACCAGCTCTACCCAGTGGTATTCCAATAGCTAAAGCGAGTAGTAGGCTTAATATGATAAGCTCTAATGTAGCCGGGAATCTTTGCAATAAGTCCTCAGCAACTGGCCTAGTAGTTTGCCATGAATTTCCTAAATCTCCCCTTAACACGTTTGAAATATATATAATGAACTGTTCAAAAAGTGACTTATCCAGTCCCAACTCTGCTCTTAAGTTTTCTAAAACGGAGGGTGTCGCGAATGGGCCTGCCATTAATACTGCAGGATCGCCGGGAATAAGCTGTAGGAATAAAAAACTTACAAGTGTTATACCAAAAAGTTGTGGTATTACAAAAAGTAAGCGTTTCCCAAGAAACAAATAAAGTCTTTTCATTTACCCTTCCAAACCTAAGATAATAAAAGTTTTCTGGTTCTCACTGGGTCTGCAAGTATTTCGATACTTGAGCCGACCAGCGCAAAACCGAGAACTGTTAATGCTAAAGCTAATCCGGGAAATATTGATGGCCACCAATGCCCCGTAACAATGTTTTGAAAGCCCATAGAAATCATACTACCCCACTCTGGTGTTGGCGCTTCTACGCCTGCACCGATAAAGCTAAGTGCTGAAGTTAACAGAATGGCCCAGCCAATATTTACAGACAATTGTGCCAAAAGCGGTGCGATCGAATTGGGAATAACATGCGACAGAATAATTTTTATATCACTTGTTCCTGCTATATAAGCAGCTTCAACATATCGCATCCTTCGAATAGATAAGCATTGAGACCTCATTAATCTTAAATAAATTGGTGCATTAACGAAGGCTATTGCCATCACCAAACTCTGAATGCTTTGTCCCAGTACAGCAACCACAGCGATAGCAAAAACAAAGACGGGAAATGCCTGCACAACATCCGCACTTCTCATAATAAAGGCTGAACTAAACCCAGCTGCCTTGCCAGAGCTATCGTAAAAACCAGCAATAGCGCCTAAAATTACTCCCAAAATTGCAGACAGCAAGGTACCAAGCAATGCAATCGCAAGGTCTACTCGCGGTGCATATAAAACTCTTGAGAAGACATCCATACCAGTTGCATCTGTACCCATTAGGTAAGGCCATTGTGGGGCTTTCAGATAGTTTTTTGCATCTGATTTTATAGGGTCAAATGGAGCAAAAAGAGGAGCGAAGATTGCGATGGAAATAATTAAAACGACTATAATGTAACCAAGCATAAAATCTGGGCGTTTTTTCAGCACACGAAAAAAAAGATTAAGCTTATCTGTCATTATTTTTCCCGAAAACTCTTTGATGTAAATGCCTGCTTATTGTTTTCAGACGGCTTCGAATCTGAAGCCGTCTGAATTATTTCTAACTTTTTGAGAAGTCTTGAAATCGAATATTGTTAGAAGTGTAGTACGTCCAACCGTTTAGGCTACTATTTCTTGCCATAGTGTAATTTGGATAGGCAACAAATGTCCAAGGTGCTTCATCCATCACTATTTCTTGAGCCTTACCCATTGCATCCAATCGAACTGTTTCATCCGCTGTTTCGGCTGCAATTTTAAGCAGTCCATCTACTTCACTATTCACATAGTTAGAGTAATTAACAAAACTTTCACTGTCGAAATAGAGCGTCATTGAGTAGCCAGGATCAGGACACCAAGGACTGTCTACGTAAAAGATCATTGCCTTTTCTCTTTGAGATACGGCGTTGTAAAATGATCCCGCAGGAACTTTTTCTAAATTTAAATTTACGCCTATTTCTCGAAGTGCTGATTGATATAATATGGCAATTGGTTCTTGAACAGGATCACCTGCGTTGTACGACAGTGTAGATTCGAAGCCATCCGCAAAGCCTGCCTTTGCCAACAATTCTTTAGCTTTTGCAGGATCGTAACTATATGGTGAACCGCCAATGAAGCCAGGATAGATGTTTGGCATACAGCCATCAAGTGGACTCGCTAGTCCCTGATAAACTGAAGTCATAACGTCTTGCATAGGGAATGCGTAATTCATTGCGCGACGTATGTCTACATTGTCAAATGGAGCCATTTTGGCATTAAGTTCTATCCAAATCATGAATGATGCCGGTACTGTCTCAACTTCAACGTTAGGCACACCTTTCAAGCCCTTAATTTCGAGAGGCTGTAAGTATTGCGCTATATCTACAGCACCACCTTGCAATAATTGTACTCGCGCAGCTGATGTTGGAACTTCTTTGAAGATTATTCGATCAATGGCTGGTTTTCCTTGCCAATAATCCTCCCTGGCCGCGAAGACAGCTTGTTGGCCGCGGGCCATACTTTCCAATTTGTAAGGTCCAAAACCGGCACTGTCGTTTTCTATAAATCCTTTTGCCCAAGGATCATCGTCAGTAGCTACCTCTTTACATTTTGTTGAATCATATATTGGATTATATAGATTGGGATGGATCTTTAGTATCAGTGGGTTAGGATTATCTAAATTGAATGAAATAGTGTATTTACCCTCTACCCTAACATCCTCTGGGCGACTTAAACCAGAAACTTTAGTGTAAAACCCTCCGATCGCTGCCAGTCCGAACTTACGATCCCAAGTCCATTTGACATCTTCTGCCGTAAGTTCATTGCCCCAATTAGACATCACACCTTCGCGCAATTTAAACACTATACGTTTGCCGTCAGGTTGAAGTTCCCAGGACTCAGCCAGCTTACCTTTCATATTCACGCCGCCTACTTTGTCTGCGTAGTAAGCCGTATCTTCTCTTTGGGCTGTAGGTACTGATGCGTCAGGCATTTTCTCAAATTCGACAAGGCCATCATATAGGGCTGCGACTGCTTCAAAAGTTCCCAGTGATACGTCATATTCGCAATCAAGACTTTGAGGAGTGGCTGGGGCTGCAATTACCATCGTGCCAGAGTGACCTCCAGCCAGAGCAGCTTGACTCATCAAGTTTGGGACTAAAGCCATTGATGACATTGCTATCGACTTGTTTAAAAATGTCCTTCGCGTAAGATCGTCTATCTTCATTTTTATCTCCTATGAACTTAGATTTGTTTTCCTTTTTACTTTTACTAACGAAACCAGGTTAACT